>NC_022524.1:3639166-4312500 GCF_000473245.1 Bacillus infantis NRRL B-14911 | reverse complement strand
TTGGCATGGGAGGCATCCTCCTTTACTTGATTTTCTCGACTTTTCAGCCTGTACTCTTCTTTTTTGGTGCAAGCTTAACAAGTATGGTTATTATGTGGATTTCAGGCAATACGATCATTAATATGAAAAAGAAATCCACTCATAGTTTTTCAGCAGATAAAGCGGTATAGCTATGAAATATTTCCGCTTTCCAAAGTTCCGCCATTTAAAGAATCAATTATTGTTCCAGAATGCGCTTAGTATCAGTCTAATCATAGGGCTGACAGCAGTATTCACATATAATATTGCCATTAAAATACAGGTTAATGAAGCGATTAGATATAACACAGTGATGGTCACCCAGATTAGTAAAAGTATTGATGACATGGTGGAATCTTTTAATGATGTCATGGATGGGGTTACGTTTAACAATGAAATCCAGCGTTTGCTGCAAATTAAATATGATACGGGGAAAGAGATGCATCTCCTGAATAAATATTTAGCATCCCAAGTGGTGGATGAAACGGTTATGTTCAATGAGGTTGATCTTATCAATCTATATGATACTGAAAATCTCAGGGTGAACTTAAGAAGAAGTGTTAATAATAAAGACTTCAATTTCTTTAATGAACTTCGCCCCAATATGTATGACAGCAGCGGGAGAGTAACCTGGAGAGTGGAAAACTCGGTCATTACGGCCAATCGGCTGATATACGGCATTCATTCATACAAGATGGATGAAATTGGCTATTTAACCATGTCCATGAAAACCTCTTACCTGGAAGACCGGATCCAGAAGTATGATCCCACTGAAGAAAGGCATATTATCATCCTGGATCAGGAAAATAATGTTGTTTTAACGAATGCTGAAGACAGTGGAAATGATGCATTTACTTCATGGGCATCAGATCTGGATTATAATTCAATTGATTCCGAGTCTTTTGTGGATATACCGGGGGACGGAAGGATGATTGTAAATAACTATCAGTCTGAATTAACAGGCTGGAAAATCATTTCCTTAGTAAGTCTGAATGAGATCTCAGCAGGACCTGTATTAATTGGGAGAACGATTTTCTTAATAGGATTTGTGGCTATCGTTATTGGCATTGTTGTGATTTGGATCAGTACACATTATATTGTAAAACCGCTGAATCAATTGCGGCTTGTTATGGATGAGGTGGAAAAAGATAATTTCCATGTCCAGGTTCAAATTAACCGCAAAGATGAACTTGGAAGAGTTGGGGATAGCTTTAATAAAATGATGAATAAAATCAACAATCTGATTTCAGATATTTATCAGAAGGATATCAATGAGAAGGAAGCCCAATTGAGGGCACTAAGAGCCCAGATCAATCCCCATTTCCTTTACAATACATTGGATGCCATCAACTGGATGGCTCAATTTGATAAAACAGATGAAGTGAGCAAAATGACAATTGCGTTAAGCAGACTGTTAAAATCAAGCATATCCAACAATAAGGAATTTATCAGGCTGGAAGAAGAAGCAAAATATATTGATGATTACATGACGATCCAGAAGATCCGGTTCCAGGATAAAATACATTATTCAATGCAAATTGACGAAGCAGCAAAGAACTGCCTGGTCCCCAAACTGATCCTGCAGCCGATCGTTGAAAATGCGATGATTCACGGATTAGAAAAGAAACTGGAGAATGGTTATTTGCTCATTAAGGGATATGTGAAAAATGATCTATTGCATATTCAGATAATCGATAATGGTGTTGGGATGGACGAAAGGACAATGTCAGCATTGCTTAAAGGAGTTTATGTGAACCGGGATGAGAATAAAGGGACAGGAAATGGAATCTTGAATGTTCAGAATCGCATAAAGCTGCTATTTGGCAGAGAATACGGATTGAATATCGACAGCAATGAAAATGTCGGGTCCGTATTTGAATTGACGCTGCCTGTTCATAGGGAGGGCTATAAGAATGTATAAAGTTCTTATTATTGACGATGAGCCCATGATCACGAAAGGGTTATCCGAGAAGATTGATTGGGCCAGTCTGGACTGTATGATTCAAGGTATTGCTATGAATGGCCTGGAGGGGAAAAGAATGATTGATGAGCTGAGGCCTGATATCATTGTTTCGGATATTGTCATGCCAGGCTGCACAGGGCTCGAGCTGGCCAGCTATGTTCATCAGCATTATAAAAATACCATTATAATTCTGCTGTCTGGGCATGATGAATTTACTTTTGCTAAGGAAGCTCTCAAATACAGTGTTTTTGATTATTTGCTCAAGCCTACAATAAAAGAAGAAGTTATGAATGTGATTAGAAATGCTGTGAAGAATATCGAGGAAAAAAGAGAACAGGATAAGAATTATCAATATTTAGAGTCTGCTCTCCAGGAGAATATCCCGTTGATCGAGCAATCATTATTATATGATATTACAGTGAAAGGGACTGTTCATTCGAAAGATCTGAGAGATAAAATAGAAAGCTTTCATCTCACTTTCGGAAAAGGAGCCGTTTTAACAATTGAAGTTGATGCTTATGAAGAGAATCAAGCACCCAGCCCGATTAGCATAAGGTACATTGAGGAAATATTGAAGAAGAATAATATCACAGCGCGGTATGTAGCTAATGACAATCAGATTATTATTCTGCCCTCTTTTCCAATAGGTGTCCCCAGCAAGGTATTGGAAACGAGAGTTAGGGATGTATCAGATAAAATTATGGACCGCCTCAAAGCAATAGATCATTTAAGTGTATCCATTGGTATTGGCGGAATCTATTCATCTGTAAACAGTTTACACTCTTCTTACCTGCAATCAGCTGAAGCTTTGAAGAGGAGTTACTTTGCAGGAAAAGGGAAAGTTCATATTTTTGATGATCAAAAGCAAAGACATTCTGAGGTTAAAAACACAAACAGTCTGGAAAGCTTTATTCAATCTTTTGAAGAGCGGAGCCTTGAAAGGATTTTAGAAGAATATGAACTTCTTTTTAAAGAATTGAAGTACACATATGATAAGCAGTTCATCTTAAATCAATGCCTGGAGCTTCTCATTAAATTGGGACTGCTCGTATCCAAATGGGATAAACACTTTAAAATATCTGTCGGATACGGGCAGCTGGAGAAATGCACATCAATAGATGAGTTACAGGATTTCATGAAGAAAGTGATCATCCAAATTAAAGATCATCTATACGAAGAGATGAGTGAAAACAATATCGGGATTGTGGAGCAGGCAAAAAAAATAATCGAGCAGCAATATGACAATCCTGATCTGAGTGCACAATATATGGCTGACAAACTTGATGTGAATGTAAGTTATCTAAGCAGAACATTTAAAAAAGAGACAGGTGAAAACCTGATTAATTTTGTTACAGAAAAAAGAATGCAGATGGCTCAAAAGCTTTTGGATACTACTGATTTAAAAACAAACGAAGTGGCTAAAAGGGTTGGCTTTATAGATGCACGATATTTCGGCCAGGTGTTTAAAAAATTCATGAGTACAACTCCGTCTCAATATAAGAAAAGCAAATAGTCAAAATTTTAAACATAATATTCAAAATTTTCAACATCTTACCCTTCTTCTTATTCGATAGAATAAAAACAAGAAGGATTTTTTTTTATAAAAAATGCAAGCGTTTACAAAAGGAAAGAAGGGAGGAAAACTGTTGAATCAGATTAAATATCCATTGAAGCCTGGCCAGCCGGTAAACCGGTGGCTCATCGCCGGTACGTTTGAAGAGGAGAAATCCTTTAGACGCCTTGCGATGAATGTAACTGGCGATTTAAATCGCTGGTTAACTGAAGGCTTCTCTGTATTTGAAAATCCAAGCAGAAAAGAATTTATAGACGCCCATAATGAAATCAGCATAGACAAAATACATATCCCGGAAGCATTCCCAGGAAAACCACTGTTATACGGGGAAACAGCGAAAAAATGGAGGCTTTATTTCCCCTGGAAAAATAAAAAGGTGGAACAATCCGGATTCTGGCAGCAGCCCACCCATCTGAAATCATGGGCCCTTACTCATATTCGATCAGATATAGAGCAGAAGGTTCCTTTTAGAATGTTCACCTGCGGCAGTGCAGCCGTTTGGATCAATGGGGAAAAAGTATTGCAGTTTTCGCCCTACACAAGAAACCTTGAGAAGAATATTCAGTTTGAGGCAGTCCTGAAAGAAGGCGACAATGAGTTTTTGATTTTCTATGAAGATCTGGCAGAACGGGACACACTTTATTATTTCCGATTAGATTATCTTGGAACTGAACCATTGGAAATGATGCTTCCGATCGGGAAATTAGCAGCTGATGACATTCATTCCTTAGAGAATGCTCTAAAGGGTGCCTATTTCCAAAGCGATGTTGTTAAACATGGAGATGTTATCATTCATTTTGAAAATCCTTTAAAGGAAGAAGTCCTGCTGCAGTGCAGCTTTAAAACGGAATGGTGGGGAGAACAGCATGATCTGGCAAAAGCTGCGCCTCCTGGATCCAGTGAAGTTTCTTTTGGGAAAGTTGAAGAATTGGGAATGGGCAATGCTTTATTAAAGGTAGCCATTCAACATGGATCAATAGCGATTCAAAAAGATATGTTCCTTCAATTATATCCGGAGAAATTGGTCCCTGCAGACATAACGGAGAGTTTACTGGAAAGAAAAGAGCAAGCTCTATCCTTTATTGCCAGATATGGAAGCAGTGATATCCACCGCGCATATGCCCTTGTCAGGACAGGAGCAGATAAAGACCTTGCAGAGTCCATAGTAAGGGACACGCTTAAAGTAATCAATGCAAGATATGACTGCAGTGATTTCTACTTGAATCAGCTTTTCAGATTTTGGATCGATTTTCGTGAAACAGAATTATTTGAAGAAGATTTCTGGGAAGAATGCAAGAGTGCCATTTTGAATTACCGCTATTGGTTTGATGAGCCTGGAGACGATGTGATGTGGTTCTTCAGCGAAAATCATGCTTTGCTGTTCCACACCTGTGAGTATCTGGCAGGACAGCTTTTCCCAGATGACATATTCCCAAATGCAAATATAACAGGGGCTGCTCATGCTGAAAGAGCGAAGGAAAGGCTTCAGAAGTGGTTTGACAAATTCCATGTAGAAGGTTTGGCAGAATGGAATTCAAGTGCTTATATACCGATTAATGCGATGGGCTTCTTCCAGATCTATGACCTGGCAGATGATAAGCTGCTGAAAATGGAAGCCAAGAAGGCCCTGGACACAACCTTTCGATTAATGGCTCTTAATAGCCATAATGGCTACCTTTCCTGTTCTCATGGCCGTATATACGAGAAAGAGCTGAAAGGAAATTATAATAACGCCACTACTTCTTTACTCTGGATAGGCTACGGAGAAGGAAACCTGAACAATGCCACTTTTGCAGCTGTATCTTTCTCTATCTCAAATTATGAACCGCCTGAATATAAATCACTCATTCATTTAAAGCCTAATGAAAACATTATCTTCAAGCATCACCAGGGGTCAGAAGGATTTGTTGATCTTTATACGTTTAAGAATAGATACGGTTTATTATCAAGCGCGGTCGAATACAGGCTCTGGAAAAATGGCTACTCGGAACATGTGATCCATTCTATACTCAGTCCGGAAGCGACCGTGTGGATTAACCATCCGGGAGAAGAAGCAGAGCTTGGCACAGGCAGGCCGAGCTTTTGGGCTGGAAATGGCATATTGCCGAAGGTAGACCAATATAGGGATATTGCGATGGTCCATTATAAAATCAGCCCTGAAAATGAAATCGCCTATACGCATGCCTATTTCCCTATTGCTGCTTTTGACCAGGTCAAAATAACTGGAAAATGGTGCTTCGGAAGAATAGATGATTCTTATATTGCTATATACGCCAAGAATGGAATCCGTCTTCAAGAGGAAGGCCAGAATAAAAATCGTGAGCTGATATCCGAAGGAAGAGACAACAGCTGGATCATCCGCAACAGCCATGTAAATCTGTTTCCTGCCTTCAGTGACTTTATAGATAGTATGGCAGGGGCTGAGATTCATGCTGATGAAGAAGGTGTCATTTTCAAGGATCCCGTTCACGGGGTTATCCATAGTTCATGGAATTCACCATTCAAGGTGAATGATGATATCCAGTCAAACGGAAATCAGCAGGCGGAAGGAGTTCTTGAACAATGGACATAAATACAGATCTGATTGACTCAAAAGTAAAGCTTGTTACGAATGCGATGAAATCATTAAAAAATGATGAGAGTTTCATAGAAGAATTCCCAATCGGGCTGATAGATATCCATTTATGGGAGTGGCCGCAGGGTGTAGGAATTTATGGACTATATAAATATTATAAGCTGACCAATGACAGAGAAACCCTCGACTTTCTATTAAACTGGTTCGATCAAAGAATTGAAGAAGGCCTGCCGGAGAAAAATGTAAACACCATGTCGCCATTGCTGACGCTGATGTATTTAGCGGAAGAAACAAAAAATCCTGAATACATCAAGATATGTGATGAGTGGAGTACATGGGTCATGGAAGATATGATCCGTACCGGTGACAGTGCTTTGCAGCACATGATAACCGGTGATCCCAATGACGGCCAGATACTGATTGATACATTGTTCATGACCGTGCTGTTTCTAACTAAAGCAGGTACGTATTTCAACCGTCCGGATTATATCGAAGAATCGAAAAAACAGTTCCTCATTCATATTAAATATTTATATGACAAAAAAACAGGTCTTTTCTTCCATGGCTGGGACTTTAACGAGAACCATAATTATGGTGCTGTCAGGTGGGGAAGAGGCAATGGCTGGTATACATGCGGCTTGCTGGAATACTTAGAAATCGCAGAGCTGGAAAAAGGCATCAAAGATTATCTGCTGGATACATGGCACAGCCAGGTGAAGGCATTAGCAGAACTGCAGGCGGACAGCGGTCTATGGCACACAGTCCTGGATGATCCGGAATCTTATGAGGAAACCTCCGCAACAGCTGCTTTTGCATTTGGCATACTGAAAGGCGTACGAAAAGGCTATCTGGATGAGAAATACTTGCAGACAGGGTTAAAAGCCTTAGAAGCAGTCATCCGTGAAGTAGATCATCAAGGTGTAGTGCAGAAAGTTTCATACGGAACACCAGTCGGGATGGATCGTGATTTCTATCAGAATATCCCGATCAGCCCAATGACATACGGCCAGGCGCTGACCATCTTATTGTTAATAGAATCAATGGAGTTTTCAATGAAAAGGGGGAAATATTGATGAAAAAAGTATTTAAAATGATCTCTATGTCATTACTGGCTGCCGTTCTTTTGATCAGTGTAACAGCCTGCTCTGACAGCTCAAGCTCAAATGGCTCCGGCGGGTCAAAAGACAAAAAAGTAACTCTTGATTATCTTTGGTTTACTGATGGTGTCGAAGGCGATGTTATGCGAGACATTATTAAAGACTATCAATCAGAAAATGAGAATGTTGAAATCAATTTAATTGAAGTTGCGTATGCTGATTTTAATACTAAATTAAAAACAATGATTGCAGGAGGAAAGCCGCCTGCATTGGCACGTGTGACTGATACGGGCATCTTTGCAGAACAGGCTCTGGATCTTACTGAATATGTGGGCGGTGCTGAAGAGTTTACTTCACAGTTTTTGCCTTCTATCAAGCCTTACTATGTAAAAGATGACAAAATCATCGCTACTCCAATGGATGTGACGGCAAACGGTCTGATTTACAATAAAACATTGTTCGAAAAAGCAGGTGTAGAAGTTCCGCAGTCACCAGATGATGTCTGGACTTGGGATGAATTCGCAGATGCCATTCAAGAAGTAAAAGAAAAAGGCGGAGCGAAATACGGATTATTAGTAGACTTTACTCCTCATAGATATTCAACGATGGTCTATGAATTTGGCGGAAGTATCTTTACAGAAGATCTATCTGCTCCTGCCATTAACAATGAAAACGGTGTTGCTGCTTTAGATAATTTTATTAAGCTCCATAAAGATGAGGTCATTCCTGAATCAGTTTGGCTGGGTGGAGAAAATCCTAATAACCTTTTCCGTTCAGGCACTGCTGCCGCTCACTTAGCCGGAAACTGGATGCTGAGCAACTACAAGGATATTGAAAATTTTGACTGGGGTGTAACTTACCTTCCAAAAGCAGAAATCCGTTCTTCAGTTCCAGGCGGGAAGTATATCATGGGCTTCAAAAATACTGGACTTGAAGATGAAACAGCAGAGTTTATTAAATACCTATCATCACAGGAAGTGAATGCGAAGTTTAACCAGGAATCACTATTCTTAAGTGCAAGAAAAGACAATAACGAATTGGATTATGAATTTGGCAAAGAAATGTTTAAGGTCTTCTCAAATGAATTGGAAAATACACCAGAAGCTGCTGCAAATGATTGGGGCAATCAGGTAGTCATTTCAAAAGTGACAACTGATATGAGAGATGCGGTTGTAGAAGCACTCAGCGGCGGAATTTCATCTCAAGAAGCAATGGACAAAGTTGCAGAGCTATTAGAAGAGGCTATTGCTGATCAAGAATAACAGTTTTGTTATTAGTGGTGATCACCTCATATGGGGGGTCACCACTTTTAAAAACAGAGGACAGTAGGTGATGAAGGTGAAACCAAAAATCAATGAACAATCAGCAATAAGTCCTGCTAAACGATTCTCCTTTCGAAAAGATAAATTTAATAGACAAATTGCTCCGTACCTGTTTGTCCTTCCCAACTTTCTAATCTTTTTCATATTTATTGTTGTACCGGCATTTGTAGGGCTGGTCTATTCTTTTACTGATTTTGATGGCCTGTCAGAGATGAACTTTATTGGATTGGAAAATTATAAAGAAGTGTTTGCCAGTTCCGAGTATTGGGGGATTTTCGGCAATACCTTCATTTATGCTTTCTCAGTAGTGCCGCTCATTTTTGTGAGTTCCCTCGGCATTGCCGTTTTATTGATCAAGGAAATTAAAGCCAAAGGCTTCTTTCGTGCCATTTTTTATTGGCCGACCATGTTATCAGCCATCATAGTGGGCGTTACCTGGAAATGGATTTTTGGCGACAGCTTTGGAATCTTGAATTACATGCTGGAATCAGCGGGGCTTGAACCTGTACACTGGCTGTCAGATCCGCTTTTTGCAAAAATTTCAGTTGTCGTAGGGACTGTTTGGGCCAGAATCGGATTTTTTATGATAATTTTCATGGCTGGCCTGCAAAGTATTCCAACCTCTTATTATGAGGCTGCCCAAATAGACGGCGCCTCAAAGGCCAGAATGTTTTGGACAATCACTTTGCCTTTATTAAAACCAACCAGCTTGCTGGTGCTGATTTTGCTGCTGATTGAGTCCTTTAAGCAATATCCGCTGGTATTGGCTTTAACAGGTGGTGGACCTGCAAAGGAAACAACATTCCTGGTTCAGTATATTTACGAATTTGGCTTTGAAAAAGGTGAATTGGGTTACGCAAGTGCCATGTCAGTTGTTCTGTTTATTGTCATTGCCATCTTTACGATTATCCAATTCAAGTGGACGAAAGGAGGCTCAATCGATTGAAAAAGAAGCCTGGCTTGCTCCTGTATATTGCATTGACTTTGCTAGTGATTATCTTTATTTTTCCTGTCATATGGGTGATATTGTCATCGTTAAAAGATTCAAACGAATTATATAGCTGGCCTCCTAAGTTTATCCCGGATAATCCAACGATAGAAAACTTTACGCTGGCTTTTGAAAAAGGTAATTTTGGCAGATATTTTTGGAACAGTACGATTGTCACTGTGACGGCGACCTTTCTCACGTTGCTGGTGAACACAATGGCTGGTTATGCCCTTGCGAAATACAGATTTAAAGGCGATACATTCCTGCTGATAGGATTTATCTCTACACTTATGATCCCGCTTGAAGTAATCATGACGCCGATCTTTACCGTAATCAGTAAACTTGGCTTATATAACACGCTGTGGGGCATTATCATACCGCCGGCCGCAACACCAACAGGGGTATTTTTAATACGGCAATACCTATTAACAGTGCCGGATGATCTTCTTGAAGCTGCCAGGATAGATGGAGCAGGAGAATGGAAAATCTTTTGGAGAATCATTGTGCCTATAGCAAAGCCAATCATATCTGTTCTGGCCATCTTCTCCTTCATGTGGAGATGGGATGACTTTATATGGCCTTTGATCGTAATCAGCGACCCGACGAAATATACCATTCAGCTGGCACTGTCTAATTTCATTGGTGAATATAATGTTGACTGGGGAAGCCTGCTTGCTATGTCAGTAGTGACCATGGTTCCAGTGCTGATCGTGTTCCTGATTTTCCAGAAGCAATTTATACAGGGACTCGCAACTTCCGGCATGAAAGATTGATTCTAAATAACCATTCAAACAGAGATGACCCTTCAGGTTTATCTCTGTTTTTAGAAAAAGGTGAAAATATGAGGTTGAAGTGGAGATATAAACTAGTAAAAGAGCAGGACAATCAGCTGATCTTTGCGTGCAATAATAAGCACATCCATTTCTTTATTCTTGAGGAAGACCTGTGCAGAGTGTTTATGAGTACAGGAGATCAGCCTGCTTTAACAGCTACCTGGACGGTTGCGCCAGAAGCAGAAGATATCCCTTTTGAAGGGAGAGACCGATTTGATCTATCTCCTTTCTCGCTGCCAGCCTATCAGCGTGAGATCGGAAATGATCAGATAATAATCGAAACCAAACTGTTAAAGGCTGTTATCCGGCTGGATGGATTCATTATTTCCTGGTATGCGAAAGAGAATGGCGAGGACGTATTAATCTCTAATGATAGAAAAACACAAAGCTATAATTATAACAACAAGCTGGGCAAAGGAGTTTACCATTATCTTGAACGGTATAAAGATGATCTATATTACGGATTAGGCGAGAAGAGCGGGACCCTCAATAAAGCAAGAAAGCGCTATAGAATGCAGGCCATTGATGCAATGGGCTATGATGCCGAATTTACAGACCCTCTTTACAAGCATATACCGTTTTATATTACTCATAACCAGAAGTCTCAATTATCATATGGTTTGTTTTACGATAATTATTCAGACTCGGTATTTGACCTGGGTGCTGAATTGGATAATTATCATGGGTTATACAGGTATTATCATGCTGAAAAAGGAGATTTGGATTATTATTTCATCTTAGGCCCAAAGGTCCGGGATGTAGTGGAAAAATACTCAAAGCTTACCGGCAAAACAGTGTTCCCGCCTAAATGGAGCCTTGGCTATTCTGGGTCCACAATGGCTTATACCGATGCGCCGGATGCGCAAGAGCAATTAAAGAAATTTGTTGATGCCTGCAGTACATACGGTATCCCGTGCGATTCCTTTCAATTATCATCAGGATATACAACTATAGGAGAAAAGAGATATGTATTCCACTGGAATCACGGCAAGGTGCCTGATCCTCAGGGAATGATACAGTATTTTCATGATCATGGACTGCGTATTTGCGCCAATATCAAACCCTGCCTGCTTCAGGATCATCCTCATTACCGGGAGCTGGCTGATAGGGGAATGTTCATTCAAGCTGAAAATAATCAGGACCCGGATGTAGTGCAATATTGGGATGATGAAGGTTCTTATCTTGATTTTACGAACCCTGAAACCATCCTGTGGTGGAAGGAGAAGGTGAAGGAACAGCTTCTTTCCTATGGAATCGACTCTACATGGAATGATAATAATGAATACGAAATTTGGGATAAAAGTGCACAGGCATTTGGATTTGGCAATAGCATTGCGGTTGACTATATCAAACCTATTCAAACTTTACTGATGTTAAAGTCTTCTTTTGAAGCCCAAAAGGAATATGCACCAAATCTCCGTCCCTATTTAATTTCACGCTCCGGGTGCCCGGGCATGCAGCGGTATGTGCAGACATGGTCCGGCGACAATTTTACAGAATGGAAAACACTCCGTTTTAATATCAAAATGGGGCTGAGCTTAAGCTTGTCCGGTGTATACAATGTCGGCCATGATGTCGGGGGATTTAATGGCCTTGCACCTGAACCGGAATTATTGATCAGGTGGATTCAGAATGGTATTTTCCATCCCAGATTTACCATACACTCCTGGAACGAAGACGATACAGTCAACGCACCATGGATGTACCCCGAGCATCTTTCTATCATCAGTAAATTCATGAAAGAGCGGGTCAAGTGGATTCCGTATTTCTATCATTTACTCTACAAAGCTAACCAGGAATATAAACCGATTCTGACTCCGACCTTTTATTATTTCGAAAATGACCCAAACACATTTGCTGAAAATGATGATTTTATGGTGGGGGAAAATCTTCTGGTTTGCAGTGTGGTTGAAAAAGGAGCCACAAAGCGCAGGGTCTATCTTCCGAAAGAGGAAAACGGATGGTACGATCTGAATTCGGGACAATGGCTGGAAGGCGGCCAAACCATTGAGGCAGATGCACCATTGGACGTAATCCCTTTGTTCTCCAGGGCAGGTTCAGCATTCCCTATTCGGGACGGAGAAATAACATTCAATAATAAGCATGAAGATCAAAGGGGAATTCTCATTTACCCTATCCCTGGAGAAGGAGAAACCACCCATAAATTCTATGAAGATGATGGCCTCTCTGTGAATTATAAAAATGGGGAGTTTTCCTATGTAACAGTAAAGGTTAAAACAACAAGCGGCCTTGTGGATATAAATGTTTATATAGAAGGAAGCTTTAAAGTTCCCTATGATTTTATTAATGTCTACCTTCCCAGAACAGAAAAAAGAGATGTGCGTATAAACGGAGAAAAGACTGATAGCAGATATCCCTTTACGGTAAAGGATATAGAAAGTGGTGTGTTATGAACGTATCTGTTTTAAAAGATTATGAGGCAATGTCCAAAGCGGCTGCCGAAAAAATAGCCGAACTTGTAAATGCAAATCCTAATGCTTTGGTGTGCTTTGCAGCGGGAAGTACACCGATTGGAACATTTGAAATTCTGGCAGATTTAGCAGCGGATAAAAAAGTCGATTTTGGTTCGTGCAAATTCGTAGGGCTGGATGAATGGGTTGGAATGGATAAGACTGATTCTGGCAGCTGCCAGGAGACATTATGGAAAACATTATTTCTCCCCCTGCAGATAAAGGAAGAAAACATCTGCTTCTTTGATGCAAAAGCAAAAGACCTGCAGCAAGAGTGCCAAAGAGTCGATCAATATATCATGGATCATGGCAATATCGACCTCATGCTCCTGGGCATAGGAGTCAACGGCCACTTAGGATTCAACGAACCAGGTGTTTCTTTTAACAGTCTCTCCCATGTCGTGAACCTTGATCAAAATACAAAATCTGTCGGACAAAAATACTTCGAAACCGAAAGAGAACTATCAAAAGGAATCACCCTGGGGACTCAGCATATCATGGACAGTAACACAGTAATTCTAATTGCCAATGGTGCCTATAAGGCTGAGGCAGTTCATCGGATGATACACGGTGAAGTCACGAATGAGCTTCCGGCAACCATTCTTCAGACTCATAGGGAATGTTATGTTTATTTGGAGGAGGGGGCTTTTAGAAGGTGACAGGCACCTCCCGAATAATCTTGTTTCACACATCTGTTTCACAAATGTATATCAAGTCATTTATATAGCCAGGCACAAAGAAAGGTCCTGAAAGATTCAGGGCCTTTTTTTGAGCATTAGAATTGAACCACCGGGACAGGTCCCATGGCCCAGTCTAAAAATGAGCCAAGGGACCTGTCCCCCTGGCTCATAAAGAAATATATTTTCAAAAAATAAATAATATTGAAAATAAGTTACATTTTTGATTGAATTCCATGCTCCTCCCTGTTTATACTGTAGTGGAAGCGCTGCCAATTAAAGGGGTGCGAATTTCTGAAGGGGAGGAAATCACGTTGAAGAAATCATTGAAGGTGCTAAGCGGAACGGCTCTTGCTTCAAGTCTATTAGTCTCATCATTTGGTGGAGGCGGAAAGGTGTCAGCGGAGGCGAATGTCCCTGATGACGTCATGAGTGTGAAGGATGAGTCGGGGGATTGGCTGAGGGTGAATGATGTGAATAACCGGACGAACGGGAATAAGCTAGTCCTGTTTAATGACACATTCAGCTATTATACGGAAACGGCTAAAGGCAGCACTGAGGTGGTCCTGGAGAAGACGGGGATTAATACATACCGGGTTGCCAGGGAGACGGATGGGGACAGTGCCATTCCGGAAGAAGGTCTAGTGCTTTCAACAGGGAGTTCTACGACTGCTGAAATCAAAGGGTTTTTGGAGCAGCTCGAGAAGGGTGAAACGGTCACTCTCTATGAACCTGCTGAAAAACGGACTGAAATGCAGTCTAATTCAGTGGATCCGACCCGGGAATCCAATCCGGCAGGAGCCCCTTTTGACGGTTTCCGCGGCCCTGATCAGCTGATTGTGTATACCTCTGAGTTTGGCAGCTCAACGAAAACAAATCCTTACGGCTATGAGATAACAGTTGAAGACGGCTTTGTCACGAAGCTTGGCGGCGGCAATTCAGCTATACCGGAAAATGGGTTTGTTGTCAGCGGCCATGGAGTCGCTTCAAGCTGGATATCCGGCAATAGTATTATCGGTGCAAAAGTGACTGTGGATGAAAATGGTGTGGTGGAGATTGTGCAGGATGTGGAAAGCTTCCAGTTCCAGAGCAGGCAATCCATCACTAAAGCGGAAAGCTCGATTGAAAAAGCAAAAGCGGAATACCTGGATGTGGCGTTGAAAGAAGCGGAGGCAGCTATCAAAAAAGCAAAAACCATTCTGGCAAAAGCCGAAAAAGTCAATGCTGCTGACCCGGTTCTGGCTCTTGATCTTACCCGCCAGGCAACACAACTAGCTTATGATGCTTATTATTATTCTCTTCCTTCCCATGCCGCTGAGCAAAGGGCGATCTGGTACCGTCCTGAGGAGACGACTCTTGCTGGCGTTAACCAGGTGCTTGACCGGATGGAGGAAGCAGGCTTCAACTCTGTTTATCTGGAAACCACTTTCTGGGGCTATACCATCTATCCTAGTGAAACGATGACCGAATATGGTCTGCCGGCCCAGCATCCTAACTTCAGGAATGCCGACTATGGCAAGTATGGCAGCGATCTGCTTCAGGCTTATATCAAGGAAGGGAAGAAGCGGGGCATTTCGGTGCAGGCATGGACAGATGGGTTCATGATCGGCCACTCTTCTCTTGGATTGCCGTCCCAGTTCCAGGTGCATCCGGAATGGGCAGCCATCCAGCGCTCCAATACAACAGGCGAGCCTAAGCCGGATACGTCAAGCAACTATTATTGGCTGGATATTGCCCAGCCGGAGGTCCAGACCTTTATGCTGGATATTTATAAAGAAATGCAGTCCAAATATGACATCAAGGGCTTGAACATCGACTATATGCGCTACCCGCACCAGTCTTTTGAAAAAAGCTATGGCTTTAGCGAAAAGGTCCGGGAACTATATAAAGCGAAAACCGGCATTGACCCAATGGAATTAAGCCCGACAGCCACACCTGAAGAGTGGGAAAAATGGGCCGGCTGGATTCAGCAGAGAGAGAATGATTTTGTCGATGGGCTTCATACCCAATCAAAAAAGCTCAATTCCAAATTCATGCTGACCGCTACACCGGAGCCCGGCCCTGAGGCCGTCCTGATCAGTGACTGGCAGGAAGATATTGACGGAGTCATCCCGCAGGCTTACGGCCACGACTTCAACAGCATCCAATCCACCGTCCAGGCAAGCAAAAAGCTGATGCCGGAGGGGACGATGTATTATACAGGCATTTATTCCTTCTATCACCATTTGAGTGAGATGGCGAGTGTGGAGGATGTGATGTCAGCCAAGTACGGAACAGCCGGAGTGAATATGTTTGCCTTTGGCCAGGCAAGTGCGCCTTCTGTTGATGCACTCGGCAAAGGGCCATGGCGTGAAAAGGCAGTCAATCCTGGAGAAGAGCCGATCGAAGCAGTCTATGCGGTCCTGAAGGATATGCAGCAGGAAATCAACCATCTTTATATTCCTAAAGGAGCACTGGCGAGGAAAGAAGGCAATGACATCCGCAAGGCACTTCAGGATATCCAAAAATCAGTCAGGAAAAACCCTGACAATGCTGCAGAAGCTTTCCAAAAAGCCGAGACAAAAATACAGGATAGCATAAAATCCGGGAAGCTTGCCTCAACGGTAGGCGAACGAATGAAGTCACAGCTGGCGGATACGAAGCAATGGGTGAACTACTTCCTTGACCGCCAAAACTAAAGAGCAGATAGGGGATGATTCAGGATATGCCTGTTTCATCCCTTTTTAGAAAATTATTTTCAAAAAAATAATATTATTAAAAATAATTTACAAAAACCATTGAAAGGAGAAAAGCGAGCATTTATAATGTGGATATGGAAGCGTTTTCTAAATTATTTTCCAAGGGGGAAAAATACAAATGAAAACTGTTAAAAAATGGGCTGCAGGATCTATGACAGCGATGCTGGCTTTAGGATTGGTAGCATGCAGCAGCGATGATACAAGCGGCGGAACAGACAAAGAGAAAGCTAAGGACGGGGAGCTTTCAGGAAAAGTCACGATGTGGACTGCTTCCTTGGCAGGAGAGCCGTTCGATACATATTTCAAGGATCTGGAGAAGGATTTCGAGTCAGAGCATCCAGAAGTGGATGTTGTCATCCAGGATATCCCGCAGAATGAAATGGAACAGAAGGTATTGACTTCCCTCACTGGAAGCGATGTGCCTGATCTCGTCAACCTCAACCCGCACTATATGTCCAATATTGCTGCACAGGGCGGACTGCTTGATCTGACAGACGAACTCAGCGATGAAGCAAATGGCGCTTATGTGGAAGGCCCATTTGAATCCGGGAAGTATGATGGAGGACTGTATGCTTTGCCTTGGTATCTGACGACAACTGTCTCCTGGTACAATGGGGACCATTTCAGCCAGGCGGGTGTAACTGAACTTCCTTCTGACGTGCAGGGACTCTATGAAACTGCCAAAAAGGTATCCGAAGCTACAGGGAAACCGGCTTACTATCCGGTGATCAACGATGGAAATACAATCATGGAAAAAATGGTTTCCCTGTCTAATGGCGAGCCGATCGTGAAAGACGGGAAAGCAAACCTGGCCGGCAACAAAAACATACTTGAGTTTTTTGACGTGACTCAAAAGATGTATAAAGAAGGAATCATCCCGCAGGAAGCGGCAGAAGGCTCTATCAAGACAGGACAGGAGCAGTATATGGCCGGAAACATCTCCATGCTAGAAGGCGGAGTCACATTCCTTGGCCCAATTGAATCTGGTGCCCCTGATGTATTCAAGGCATCCAAAGCAGGCCAGCCGCTGAATGACGCAGATGCTCCTGTAAACGTAGCTGTTATGAACTTTGCTGTACCGGCCAAAACACAGAATAAGGAAGCGGCTGTTGCTCTTGCTGAATTCGTGACCAATGCTGAGAACCAGCTTGAGTTTGCCAAAGTAGCCGGAACGGTCCTTCCATCCGCAAAGGCATCACTGGAAGACGATTATTTTGCAAACCCTGGCGATTCTCCAAAGGGCCTTGGCATGCTTGAAGCCTCCAAATCCCTTAGCCGCGCGGAAGTCCTGATCCCGCCAACTGAAAACAGTGCAGACCTTCGTGAAGCAACCAAGACGATCTTCACGAAAAACCTCCAGGGAGACATCACTCCAGAGGAAGCATTGAAGCAGCTGGAAGAAGAATGGAATAAAGCATTCGAAAAATCCGGCGAGAAAGTGACATTCTAATCTAGGCTAAGATTCTGGGAAAATAGCGAAGCGTTTAAGAAACATTCACCTTCACTATGCCAATGCTTATATGAATTTTGCAGACAAGAGACTAGCCTTTTGATAAAAAAGTGCTAGTCTCTCATGTTTCTGCCGCAGAACATGCCCGGTTATTCTATAATTGTCATAAAAAGGATTTGTTCAGCAATAGAGAGCAAGCCGCCGAGTTTCTTTTAAAGGGGAGTTCAAAATGAACAGAGAACCTGCAGTACTTCAAAACCTTGAAATCAAATCCGTACCTAAAAAGCGCAAGAAGTTCAAGCTGCCGCTGACTCCATGGCTGTTCCTGCTTCCGTCGATCGTGATTCTGGGCACCTTTCTTGCCTACCCGATCATTGAAGCTTTCAAATGGAGCTTCCTGGACTATAAAATCATTGCGGGTACAGGTGAATTTGTTGGATTGGCCAATTTTAAAGAGATATACACAGACAGTGATTTCTGGAACGCCTTCGTCAATACGCTAGTCTTTTTGGTGATTGTGCTTCCGCTGAATGTCTTTTTACCAATGATTTTAGCAGTCCTTGTGAACCAGAAGATCAGGGCCGCCGGTGTTTTTAGGGTTTTATATTATCTGCCGGTCATTACCCCGATGGTTGTTGCCGCTTTGATGTGGAAAATGCTGTATTCGCAGAATGGCGTGATTGCCGAACTATTAGCTAAGATCGGCCTGTTCGACTCTCCGACCAATCTGCTTGTCCAGTCCTCGACTGCCCTTACAGCTGTTGCCGCCATCACAATCTGGAAAGGCCTCGGCTATTATATGATCATCTATCTGGCCGGGCTGCAGTCGATTCCAAAGGATGTGTATGAATCGGCGAGTATTGACGGCGCCTCTGTCTGGCAGCAGTTCACCAGGATTACCGTGCCGATGCTGACTCCTTCCATCACACTCGTATCGGTCATGACGATCATCGCCGGCATGAAGGTGTTTGAAGAGATCGCGCTGACTACCGGGGGCGGGCCTGCCGGAGCAACCACGACCCTGGTCATGTATATCTATGCCAAGTTCAACAGCCTGGACGTCAGCATAGCATCCGCCGCCGGACTGGTGTTGCTCGTGATGGCCATTGGGGCATCGCTTCTGCAGATGAAGCTGACCAGCAAGCGGGAAGATGATTTGAGAGCTTAATAGAGGGGGAACGCAGAATGAATTCAAACCAATTTAGAAAAAAAGCTGTCGCCTATATAACGATGGTCCTCATCACAATCGTGACCGTCGGGCCGTTCCTCATCACCTTGTTCATTGCGGCAAAATCACCGGGCGAGGGCATCTACGGATCTTTCCTGCCCGAAAATCCAACCTTTGAAAATTTTATTACCGCCTTTGATAAAGCGAATTTCGGCACCTATTTTCTAAACACCGTCATCGTGACAGGACTTGCGATTCCCTTTAATCTTCTTTTCTGCAGCCTGGCAGCCTATCCGCTCGCCCGGATGGATTTCAGGGGAAGAAGTGTGGTGCTCGCGCTGATTATTTCGACCATGATGGTGCCCTTCCAGCTTTATATGGCGCCTTTATTCCAGCTGGCAGGAGAGCTTGGCCTCCGCAATACCCATGCCGGGCTGATTGTCCTGCAGGTATCAACCGCTTTTGGCATCTTCCTGATGAGGCAGGCGTATCTGCGCATCCCGAAGGATCTGGAAGAATCCGCCTACCTGGACGGAGCCAACCGGTTCAAGGTTTGGTACCTGGTCGTCCTGCCGCTCGTCAAGCCGACCCTTGTCACCCTGGCGATTTTCACCTTTATGGGGACATGGGGAGATTATTTATGGCCGCTTCTCAATTCTACAGACAGCACGATGTACACCTTATCGATCGGGCTCGCGCAGCTGTCCCAGAATTTTGACGGAGCCAATCTGAAGCTGATCAGCGCGGCCTCCATCCTGACCACGATCCCGACGCTGCTGATTTTTATCTGGCTGCAAAAGTATTTCATTTCAGGCGCAACGGACGGAGCAGTCAAAGGCTGATCCGGCACGGATCCACAAGGAGGCTTTTAGCAGATGGAAACTGTATCTTTTTATGGCAGGGAGCTGCCGGTCATTTATGAGATTGACTGCGCCGTTATCGGCGGGGGAACCGGGGGAGCCGCTGCGGCCTTGTCGGCGCTCGAGGAAGGACTGTCCACTCTTATTGTGGAAAAAACGATTTCTCTTGGCGGCACCCAAACCAATTCCCTTGTTTCTCCCATGATGCCAACCTACGTAAAAGCACAGAAAATCAACAGCCTGATCATCAGCAGGCTTCATCAGGAAAATATCAGGACTAGTGATGGAACCACCACCTGCAGCTGGTTCAATGTTGAGGCGCTCAGCTTTGTCCTTGAGCAGCTCATCACCGAGCGAGGCGGCGAGATTCTTTATGACAGCAGCTATGTGGACTGCATGAAGGAAGAAAAACGAATCACTTTTGTGGTTCTCAATACATCAAGCGGGCTGGCCGCAGTCAAAGCAAAGACGTTTATTGATGCAACAGCCGATGCTATTCTTTCCCGCTCGGCAGGCGTGCCTGCCTATTCCGGGAACAAAAATGGCGAGAACCAGCAGATTTCCTTCCGGTTTGAAATGGGCGGGATTGATGTGGCAGCTCTCAGGAAATATGTCCTTTCCCAGGGAGAAGCGTTCTGCAGGATTGAAGACCCTGACTTTTTTGAAATCGCCATGGTGCCTGGCAAGGGACATAAGCTGGAGCCTCTTTTTAGAAAAGGCCTCGTGAATGGGGATTTACAGGAGGAGGACCTCCGCTATTTCCAGGCTTTCACCCAGCCGGGGAAGCCTACAGCGATGTCTTTTAACTGTCCGCATGTCCCGGGCATCCATCAGACGACCGATCCGGTGCTGAGATCAAAAGCGGTGACCAAAGGCAGGGAAATGATCAGGAGGCTTGTGAAATTTTTACCAAAGTATATGCCGGGCTTTGAGCATGCGTTCCTGCTGAAAGAAGCCACCCAGCTTGGCATCAGGGAATCTTGGCGGATTGCCGGCCAATATACGATGACAGAAAAGGATTATGTGAACCGTGCCCGTTTCGAGGACGGAATTGCCCGCGGAGACTGGTATATTGATGTGCATAGTGTCACTACTGAAAATATTGAGGAAGCAAAGCTTTCAAAGGGAGAGTATTATGAAATTCCCTACCGTTCGCTGATCACCTTTGAGGTGGATAATCTGATTGCGGTCGGCCGCCATATTTCCAGTACGTTTCTGATGCAGGCTTCTCTAAGGATCCAGCCGACCGTGAGGGATATGGGCCAGGCCGCCGGGCTCGCCTGTGCCGTTTCCATCAGGGAAAAGACAGACCTGAACAAGCTTGATGGCAGCATCCTGAAAAAGAAGCTTTATCCAGCGGAGGGACAGTGAATGGAAAACGTCAGAGAAGTACATATCTTGAATCACACCCACTGGGACCGGGAATGGTATGAAACTTTTGAAGAGTTCCGCTACAAGCTGAGGAACGGATTGCGCTATATCCAAACCCTGCTTGAGGAAGGGAAAATCGAAAACTTCTTCCTCGACGGTCAGACGATTGTCCTGGACGATTATCGTGAAGTAGTCGGGGAAGAGGAATATCAAAAGCTTCTTTCTTATATAAATGATGGAAAAATTGAAGCTGGCCCCTGGTATTTGCTTGCGGACGAATTCCTCGTTTCCGGAGAGTCCATGATTAAGAACCTGGAGATCGGGACGAAGATGGCGAAGGCTGCCGGCTCATCCTGCGATATCGGCTATCTGCCTGATACCTTCGGGCATATCAGCCAGATGCCGCAGATTCTCAAGCAGTCCGGCATCAGCACGGCGCTTATTTTCCGCGGAGCTGTTTCAGACCATTTCGAAAATACATGGGAAGGGCCGGACAGCAGCAAGGTATTCACCTTTGTCCTCCCCTTGTTTGAAGGATACTACCAAACCTTCCTCAAGCATGATGCCTACGTGGAAGAAACAAAAACCTATCTGGAAGGCAGCTCGCCCTACCTCACCTTTGGCAAAGCGCTGGTGATGAACGGAGCGGACCATACATTCACGGCTACGGATCTACAGGAGCGGATTAAGGGACTCGAAGAGCAGAATCCCGGGATCAAGTTCAAGCAGTCCTTGATGTCTGAATTCATAGAGTCCTATAAAGGAGAAGAGCCACAGGGTAAAATCCTTGGCGAGCAGCGTGATCCTTCCAAAATCTTTATTTTACCGGGCGTCCTGTCAACGAGGACTTATTTGAAGAACCAGAACCAGATGTGCGAGGACCAGGCCATCGGGGTGATGGAAGCACTGAACGTCTGGACGAACGCCAGCAGCCGGTCAGAACATTTCATGGAATATGTGTGGAAGCTGATTCTGCAGAACCAGCCTCATGACAGCATCTGCGGCTGCAGTGTGGATGAAGTCCATGATGAAATGGAGACACGGTCCAAAAAGGTACTGGGCGGCATCCGTCAGTTCTCGCGGGATACCTTGAACGGCTTGTATCCTTTCGAGTTTTTGGACAGCAGGAAAGAGAATCCGTATCTCTATCTTATCAACAACACACCTATTGCCGATATATATCCAGTCAGGGCAGCGGTCAGAGTGCCCGCTCAGCTGGACCGTGGATCCATCGAGCTCTATCAAGATGATGCTGCAATTGCTTTTGACATCATAAGCAGGGAGCAGCGTGAGGAGTTTCTGCATGACATCCTGGCAGAGCCGCATTATGGGGAATATGTCGTTTACGAGGTTGCTTTTGAGATGCCGTTTGACGGGGCAGAGATCAGGAGAGTGAAGGTTGAGCTGGCGGAAAATGAGGCTTTTACAGCTCAAGAGGTTCAAGCGGATAGCATTGAGAACGACTATTACAAAGTGGAATGGGACCGGCACGGACTGATCATCACAGACCTGGAAACAGGCACGGTCCATTATGATCAGCACCAGTTCCTGTCTTCCCTGGATGCGGGGGATACCTATAACTACTCTCCGCCAGTGAATGATGTGGAAAGCAGAGCTGTTCTTGCCCGGGTCAGGGAAATCACCAAGGGAGATACCTTCCAGTCTGCTGTCCTTGAGTACGAAATGACGCTGCCTGCTTCCCTGAATGATAGCAGGACAGGGGCTAGTGCGGATACGGTCGTGAACATGATGACCACCATTATCACACTTCATAAAGGCAGAAGAACGATTAGTTTTAAAACAACAGTCGAAAACAAGGCAAGAGACCAGAAGCTGCGTGTCGGCTTTGCGGCAGGCAGAACGGATTACAGCTATGGGGACACAGCCTTTGATCTTATAAAAAGAGAAACGCTTCGCGAGAAAAACTTTGATATGCCCAAAAATAAGGAAGCCGTGATGAATCAGTATCCAACGTATTCTTCCGCCATGGCGAACGATCATCAGCTGATGCACCGGGGCCTGCAGGAATATGAGGTGGATGGTTTTAAAGGGAATGATATGCTTTTCCTCACCATGATCCGGAGTGTCGGCTGGCTTTCAAGGCGCGATCTCAGGACACGCGGAAACGGAGCGGGGCCGGGGTTCGAAACGCCAGGTGCGCAATGCATTGGGACGTATGAATTTGAGTACGCTCTTGTCCTCGGCAGGGAGCATCATTCCCTGAACCATGCCAAAGTGATGCGGCAGCCATTGCTCGTCCAGCAGTCGTGCGTGGAGAAAGAGGAACAAACCCTCTTTAGGCTATCTTCCGATGGTATTGCCTTTTCATCGATTATGTTAAAAGAAGCAAATTCATTCGATATCCGGCTTTTTAATCCTTCTGATGAAGAAGCCAGTACAGCACTTATTTTTGGCTTTCTGCCAACGGAAGTGTCAGAGGTTGATTTTACAGGGGAAACGGTCACTGAATTCACAGCGGAACGCGAATTGACTCTCTCCTTGCAGCCGAAGCAAATCAAGACCATTCGCGTAAAAAGAAAGGCCCATCCGCAAGGCCTCCTACTCCATCCCATGAAATAGAAGGTGATCGATATGAGAAAGTTTATTGCATTTGATATAGGCGGGACCTTGCTCAAATACGGCGTATTAGCCGAGGATGGAACCTTCATGGAAAAGTTCGAATCCCCGACTGAGGCATTTTTGGGCGGAACCGCCATCATAGAAAAAGTGAAGGCATTCGGAAAGAATCTGATGGCTCAGCATGATATCAGCGGGATCTGCATCAGCTCTGCCGGGCAGGTTGATTCCAAAAAAGGTGAGATTCTGTATGCTTCAGACCTGATTCCTGAGTATACGGGAATGAAAGTGAAGCAGGAGCTGGAAAGCTGGTTCGGCCTGCCGGTCGAGGTTGAGAATGACGTCAACTGTGCCGGCCTTGCTGAATCCTGGATCGGTACAGGCAAGGATGCCAAAAGCCTTTTCTGCCTGACGGTCGGAACCGGCATCGGGGGAAGCTATATTCTCGATAACAAGCTGCACACGGGCCACAGCTTCAGCGGCGGTGAAATCGGCTATATCCCGATTGAAGGTGACCAGTTCCAGGAGCTTGCATCAACGAGGACGCTGATCCGAAATGTGGCAAAGCGAATAGGATTGGAAGAAAGTGAACTCGATGGCAAGCTGATTTTTGAAAAAGCCCAGGCAGGGGATGAGGTGTGCAAAGAGGAAATCGAGCGGCTGGCCTATTATCTTTCTAAAGGGATTGCCACAATCGCCTATATGATGAATCCGGAGATGATCATCATAGGCGGGGGAATCACCGTTCAGAAGGACTATCTGTATCCGATTATCAAGAAGCATCTGAAAAAGGATATTATCGAGCCGATCCTCAGCCAGACGAAAATTGAGATTGCCCGGAACCTGAATGATGCCGGGATGATCGGGGCCCTGCGCCATTTCCTGCTGCAGGAAACCCTTCAGCCCTTGAAAAGCATCACCACGATGATTGAATCGAATAAGCATAAGCTCACCAAGCGGGAAGAGCTGATTGCCAAATATATTATTTCAAATGTAGAATCGGTCCCAAACAAGACGATTTCCGAGCTATCCAAGCAGATCAATGTATCAGAAGCGACGATTACCCGCTTCTGCCAGAAGCTGGAGTTTGGCTCTTATAATAAACTCCGCCTGATGGCCAAGGAAGCCTCTGTCAGCACAAGGCTGCATGAGCAATCTGATATGCCGGGCCTTACGGAGGTAAAAGAAACCTACTCCAGCATGCTGAAAAAGTTTGATGCCCTTCACATCACGAATGATATGGAACAGCTAAACAAACTGGTCGCAGGATCAGAGCAGGTCTATCTCTATGGAATCAATGAAATGTCCCATGTTGCCGAGCAGCTTAAGTTTAAGCTGTTAAAGCTCGGAATTCGTGCCGATGCTTTTTTGACACCTTATCAAATGGAAATGAGTGTCCAAACCCTTACAAGAAAAACAGCTGTTGTTGGACTGAACACGACCGGCTATGCCCAGGAGGTCATCGGCATGCTGGAGACGGCCAAAAAAGCCGGCTGCAAAACGATCGGGATTACAAGCCAGCAGGACTCTCCCCTGGCTCATGCCTCAGACTTGCGCCTGCTGATTCCATCTGCAGGGGACATCGCCGGTGACAGCAGCTCGATCGAAGAGGTCTCGGCCCTTTATCTGGTTGACATCATCCTGAAGGAGCTCCAGGCCGGCCTGAAGCAGAAGGAACGGAAGGAAATCATTTAATCTAAACCTGAGCAGGAGAGGTAACGGCCATGAGGACGGTTCCTGCTCCTGTTTTTTTGGAGAGGAGTGGGGAGATGAACCTTTTTGATATGCCCCTTGAGGAGCTGCAGCATTACAAGCCTGCCCAGACCAGGCAGGATGATTTTGAGTCATTCTGGAAAAAGCGGATTGAGGAGAACAGTCAATATCCGCTGAATATAGAAGTAATGGAGCGGGTTTATCCGGTTCCGGGAGTGAGAGTATATGATATTTATTTTGACGGGTTCCGGAATTCCCGCATCCATGGGGTGTATGTTACTCCAGAAACTCCGGGAGCGGACACTCCTGCGGCAGTGATTTTTCACGGCTATAACTGGAACACGCTGCAGCCGCATTACAGCTTCAAGCACGTGATTCAGGGGATTCCTGTACTGATGGTGGAGGTGCGGGGACAAAATCTCTTGTCTCCAGATAGAAATCATTATGGGAATGGAGGTCCGGGAGGCTGGATGACACTCGGCGTGATGGATCCCGATCAATATTATTACAGCCTGGTATATATGGACTGCTTCCGCAGCATTGATGCTGTCAGGGAACTGTCGAGGAAGAGAAGTGTGTTTGTGGAAGGCGGAAGCCAGGGAGGTGCACTGGCGATTGCCGCAGCCGCCCTGCAGGATGACATCCTGCTTGCACTCGCCGACATCCCTTTTCTCACCCATTTCAAGCGTTCCGTGGAGCTTTCCTCGGATGGACCGTATCAGGAGATTTCCCACTACTTCAAAGTTCATGATCCTCTTCATCAAACGGAAGAGCAGGTATATCAGACGCTCAGCTATGTGGACTGCATGAACATGGCCAGCATGGTTGAATGTCCAGTCCTTCTTTCAGCCGGTCTGGAAGACATCGTTTGTCCCCCGTCCAGTGCATTTGCACTGTTCAACCATCTCGGCGGGCCAAAAGAAATACGGGCCTATCCGGAATACGCCCATGAAGTACCGGCTGTCCATGAAGAGGAAAAGCTGAAGTTTATATCTTCAAGGCTAAAAAATAGAGAAAAGAGGTGCCGGCCATGAAAATCGTCTATCTTCCTATCGATGAACGCCCCTGCAATATAGGCTTTATCGAGATGATTGCCAAGTCATCAAAAGAGATCGAATTAGCAGCACCGGAAATGGACCTGCTGGGCAGCAAACGGCAGCCTGCCGATACAGAGACATTATGGGCCTGGCTTCAGGAAGCAGTAAAGGATGCCGATGCCCTCATTTTAAGCATCGATATGCTCGTATATGGAGGACTGCTTCCTTCAAGGCTTCATTTTTTAGAGGAAAAAGAAGCTGATGTGTGGATGGAAAGGCTGCGGTCTTTAAAAGCAGACCATCCCGCACTCCCGGTCTTTGCGTCCAATCTGATCATGAGGACCCCCAAATACAGCTCCGGTGACGAAGAGCCGGATTATTATGAGCACTGGGGCCGCGAAATTTTCCTCCGTGCCTGGCTGTTGGATAAGCAGGACAGGGAAACGCTCACAGATGATGAAAAAAAGCAGCTCGAAGAAATCAGCAGAAAGCTGCCGGGAGAATACATACAAGATTATGAAAAACGCCGCCGCTTCAACTTATCTATGAATCTTAAAATGATCGAGCTTGCTGCAGAAGGAGTCATTGACTTTCTCTCCATCCCGCAGGATGACAGCGCGGAATACGGCTATACAGCGCTGGATCAGAAAGCTGTTGTTTCCAGGCGGGAAGAGCTCCGCCTTTATCAGAAAGTCCAGATGTATCCGGGCGCAGATGAAGTGGGAGCTACGCTGCTTGCGAGAATCTACAACGAGCTGAAAGGGCAAAAGCTCAAAATCTATCCTTTCTGGAGCAGTACGCTTGGCCCGCAGCTGATCCCTCTGTATGAGGACCGTCCTTTTGCCGAGAGCCTGAAGGCCCATGTAATGGCGGCAGGCTGCCAGCTGACAGAGCAGCCGGAGGAAGCAGACCTGATCCTGGCCATCAATACGCCGGGACGGGTGATGCAGGAGTCATGGGAACAGGACAAAAAAGATATCACCTACACAAGCTTCCGGAATATGCTCACGTTTGTGGATAGAATTAAGAGGTTTATAGAGGATGGAAAAAAAGTCATCATTGCAGATTCCGCTTATGCAAATGGCGGGGACCGCGAGCTGATTGTCCTGCTTGATGAAGAAGAAGTGCTGGATAAGCTTCTTTCCTATAAAGGCTGGAACACGAACTGCAATACACTTGGTACAACGATCTGCCAGGGAGTCATAGGACTTGATGGAGATCCCGAAACGATCAGGGAGAATATCATCTATCATCTGCTTGATGATTATTTCTACCAGGCAGAGGTCCGGATGGAAATGGTCTCGGATTTTCTCCTGCAGCAGGACCTGGACTATTTTAACTTAAAAGAATCAGCCCACCATGTGAATGCAGAGCGCGACCGGAGAATGGCCGGCCGCTTTAAAAAGCTGATTCTGCATAGCTTCAAAGACAGAGAGCTTGCAAAGGTCACAACCTTTGCGCCATGGAACCGGATGTTCGAATGCGGACTATCTTTTACAAGGAGTGAGAAGGATGCTGGAGAAAATTAAAGGCGGACTGGTCGTCTCGTGCCAGGCACTGGAGGATGAACCGCTGCATGGGCCGGAAATCATGAAGCGCATGGCCGATGCTGCCAAAAGAGGCGGCGCATTGGGCATCCGTGCGAACGGGATAGAGGATATTAAGGCGATCAAGGAGTATGTGGATTTGCCCATCATTGGGATCATCAAGCGGGAATATGAAGGGTCCAGTGTCTATATCACTCCTACATTAAAGGAAGTCGAAGAGCTCGCCGAAGCGGGAGTTGACCTTATTGCTGTTGATGCCACCAGCCGTCTTCGCCCGGGGGGACTAGAGCTCAACGCATTCATGCAGGAAGCAAAAGCCCGCTTCCCTGAACAAAAATGGATGGCAGACTGCGCCACCGTTGAAGACTGTATCCGCGCAGAAGAACTCGGCTTTGACTGCGTCGGAACCACCATGCACGGATACACTGAGGAAACAGCAGGAAAAAAGCTTTACCACAATGACTTTCAATTTTTAAGAGACGTTCTTGCAGCCGTTAACGTGCCGGTGATTGCTGAGGGGAATATCCTTACACCGGAAATGGCTGGGGAAGTATTGCGGTATGGGGCGCACTCGGTTGTGGTGGGGGGAGCGATTACGAGGCCGCAGCAGATTACGGAGCGGTTTGTTGTGGGGATGGAAAAAAGGTGACAGGCACCATAGCGGTGACAGGCACCTCCCGAAAAATCTTGTTTCACATTAATAGTTTCACAGAGAGTGAGAAACTTTACTCTTTTTTTCTTCTGGTGGTGTCTGGAACCACTTGACTATGAAGGAAACTGGGTTGTGAATTAGCTGAGACGGTGTAAAAAACTTAATCAATGTTTAATTAGCAGCAAAAAATCTGACGAAGCTTCGTCAGATTTTTTTATCGTTTTCTGTAGGATGATCAATATTTTTTCAAAAAAAATATTAATATATTGTAATAATTAAATCTCATTATAATAGCTTTAGACTTTTTGCTATAAAAGGAAAGCAAAATCAAAGATCTAAACAAAGTATAGAGGAATACTTTATTTGAAAAATAAAACTATTTATATTGTTTTGAAAATTAAAAAAATTAATTGACTAAATTCTGCTTGATATGTATTGTTTAGATTGTAGGGTAACGGTTTCCAAAAACGGTTTCCAAAAACGATTTCCAAAATCGTTCAGCCCCATTCTTCCTTCCGTTTATATGCCTTCTAAAGAACTTTCAACTCTGCCAGTAAGCTAATAAATGCGCAAGCATTTATTAAAAAAGTAAATTTTTAAAGCGCTTTCTTTTAAGGAGGTGAATTCTCTTTCGAACAAAGTAACACGTTGCTAAAGAAAATGGCAGCTTTAAAAATATTAAAACAAAGGGAGAGAACTAAATGTCAACAGATCAAACAGTAAGAAATGAAAAAACAATTGATCGTGCAGAAATCCTGGAGCTGTATAAAGATTTACGAGTCTGTGATGTTCGTGATGGATTAGATTGGGTAGGGATGCAAGGTTATGGAACGGTGAATCATAAATTCAAACCATTATTCCGTACAAGAGCTGTTGGAATTGCCCGCACTGCCCGCTATTTACCTTTTGAAGGTCCAAATCCAAGAGTTACTGGAGAGGAATATTCAAAATGGGTTGGCTGGTACTACAATGAAGTGGGTAATTACCCTTGGAAGGAAGATATTGAGGAAGGCGACTTTGTTGTCCTGGATATGAGTGGTGTTGATGTAGGCCTTCTTGGTTCTGATAATACTCTGGACTTTAAAGCAAGAGGTGTAGAAGGTTATCTCTTGAACGGGGGAGGAATAAGGGATACAGATGAATGTATTCTGCAAGGGATTCCGGTTTGGTCTGAATTTACTTCACAAGGAATGAATCAAACACGCATCCGCTTTGATTCAAAGGATATTCCGGTAGCTATCGGCGGAGTTGCAATTTACCCGGGGGATGTAATAGTTGCAGATGGTGATGGTATTGTGGCGGTTCCTCAAAAGTTAGCTAAAGAAGTTGCGAAATATGCTCATCAGGAGCTATCGAATGATAAAAAGAGCAGAGGGAAGCATTATAAAAACCTTGGCTGGGAACTAGATGAAACAGTTTCAGATGAAGGTTAATCAGTAATCTTTATCAGGCATTATATAAAAAGGGCCGATTAAAAAAGTGGTATGAAAACAACTTTTTTAAATCGGCTTCAAAACTATACTATACAAATATCATAAAGTGTTTTTATAAAAAAAACAACAGAGGTACATCCTTTAATATTTGAAAATTCAATCTTCTGAGAGGGGAATGAAAAGTGAAAAATAAACGTGTTGGATTTATTGGGCTTGGAGCAATGGGTCTTCCAATGGCTAAAAATCTTCAAAAAAATGGTTATGATCTCCATATAACTGCACATAACAATCGTAAGCCTGTAGAAGAATTAACTTCTATGGGTGCAGTTGAACATTCTTCCGCTGCTGATGTTGTATCGAATTCTGAAGTTATAATCAGTATTTTGCCTGCGGATAAGGAAATGGAAAGTGTTTTATTATCAGAAGAGGTCCTTAATGTGCTTAATCCCGGTCAGTTTTTGATTGAAATGACATCAGGATCTCCGGAAATGATGAAAAAGGTCCACGCTGCTTATCAGCAAAAAGGAATACCTGTTTTGGATGGTCCAGTAAGCGGCGGTACAGCCGGTGCAGAAAATGGCACATTAACAGTCATGGCTGGCGGGGATGCTGACGTTCTTGAAAGATTAAGGCCGGTACTAGAATCAATGGCTACAAATATTTATTTGGTTGGTTCAGTGGGAGACGGAAAAGCGATTAAGGCAATAAATCAAATGTTAGCAGGCATTCACATGGCTGCCGCCGCAGAGGCTGTTGCGCTGGCAGAGAAGCTTGAAATTGATATGGATAAGCTTAAGGCGGTTGTTGGCAGCAGTTCAGGAAATTCATGGATGCTGGAAAATAAAATGGATGGTCTTATAAGAAGAGATTTCACGCCGGGCTTTAAGCTGAATCTTATGAAAAAAGATATCCAAATTGCTGTAAATGAAGGGAACGGCAAGCAGCTGCCGCTCGCAAATTATGTACTTGATCTATTTAAACAGTCCGAAAAAGACGCTGGTGATAAAGATTTCTCAGCAGTTGGCAGATCCTCACTTTCATCCTGAAGAGGATATTTTAATCTGATAGGAGATATAGGATGCATATTGCAATTGGAAGCGATCATTGTGGTTTTGAAATGAAAAATGCATTATTGCCTTTTTTTAAAACCATTGGTTGTGATGTTGTGGATTATGGCTGTTATTCCGGCGAAACAGTGGATTTTCCGGACATTTCAAGAGAGGTCTGTGATGCTGTCCGTTCTGGAAAATCAGAAAGAGGTATCTTATTTTGTGGTACAGGTGTGGGGGCAGCAATAGCATCTAATAAGATAAATGGTATACGGGCCGCGGTTTGCCATGATATTCATTCAGCCCACCAGTCTGTTGAACATGACAATGTAAATGTCATGTGTATAGGAGCACAAATCATCGGCCCGTGGCTTGCTGAGGATTTGATAAAGTCTTTTGTGAATGCTATTTTCAGCCCGGAAGAACATTTATTGCGAAGAGTAGAGAAACTGGAACAACTTGAGCTGAGATCCAGCCGTGAATTCAATGCAGATTAAGTAGAGCAAGATTCATTGAGTCATAAAAATTTAATAATAGCCTGCAAATATAACATGATCAACATTCGGGGCAACCCAATTACTAATGGGGGAATGAAAATGGTTAAAATGAAAGCGTTGTTATTTTTGGTTGTATCTGCTTTTCTGGTTTTATCCGGCTGTTCAGGCGGAGAAAAATCATCATCAGACGGCAGTAATTCTGGTGAAAAGGTAGAAATCCGCTTCTCTTGGTGGGGAGATACAAAGCGCAATGAAATTTACAATGCAATTGTAGATCGCTTTGAAAAAGAAAATCCCAATATTACGGTGAAACGTGAATTCGGCGGCTGGAATGATTATTGGGATCGATTAGCTACTCAAGTTGCCGGCGGAAATGCACCGGATGTTGTAAGCATGCACCAATTCTATGTTTCTGATTATGCCCGAAGAAATGCACTGCTAAACTTAAAGGACCAAGTGGATTCTGGAAAGATAAATTTAGAGAACTTCCCTCAGACTACTATTGATAGCGGCAAAGTCGGAGAGGATTTGTTTATGGTAGCCAAGGGTGTCACTATGCCAGGCTGGGCTTATAATACTGCTTTATTTGACAAACTGGGAATTGATTATCCAGACGCAAATTGGACGTATGATGATTTCGTTGATAAAGTGGCAGAAATCCATGAAGCATCAAACGGAGAGATCTGGGGAGCTGCTAATATGAGCGGAGGCCAGCTTCAGCCAGTATTCCGGTATTTCCTGCGTCAAAGCGGAAAAGATCTATTTAACGATGAAGGAAAAATCGCTTTCGGTAAAGAGGAAGTTGTTGAATGGTGGTCAATGTGGGATAAGCTGAGAAAAGAAAATTTGATTCCCGATGCTGAAACAATGACTGAATATGAAAGTGCCCCACTTGAGCAAAACCTATTTGTCTCAGGTAAAACAGGCTTACAGCAGATTCCTGCTAACCAAATTCACCTTTATCAGGAGCAATTTGATGAAGGTGAAATTAGGATAGTAAGAATGCCGCAAAAAGCTGGCGGTGAATCAGGAGAATATATCGAAGGTGCCTACCTGAGCATCACAGAGAAATCAAAACATCCTGATGAAGCGGCAAAGTTTATTGATTTCTTTGTAAATGAAGAAAAAGCCTTGGAGCTATTTAAAGTAGAGCAAGGTGCTCCAGGTTCGACAGAAATGCAGGATTTCGTAAAACCATTATTAGAACCGGCACAGCAAAGAGCGGTTGACTATATTCAGGAGACTGTCAAGTATGCAAGACCTGCAGCATATGCTCCTCTTGGTGTAAATGAGGTTGAACAGGCATTTGCAGATAATGCCAGTGCCATTAGCTTCGGGGAAAAAACAGTTGAACAGGCAGCAGAGGATTTTATTGAATTAGCTGAAAGTATCTTGAAATAAACCTAGAAAAAAATGAGCGGGCTGCCTGGATTGATAGATCTATTAGAAGATCAAAGAATAGGTCGCCCCTCATTCATGAAAGAGGGGGTTTGTATGCAATCGCTGAAACGCAGCTGGCAGAAGAATTGGGTAGGATATTTTTTTTTAACACCTTGGCTGATTGGGTTAATAGGATTAAGTGTTATACCAATGGCTGCATCACTATATTTTTCATTTACTAGTTATGATATGTTCACAGCGCCCGAATGGATTGGTTTATCGAATTACATCGAAATGTTTAATGATGCTAAGTGGCTAAAAAGTGTGAAGGTAACATTGATCTATGTATTTTTAGGGGTTCCATTACAATTAGCGTTTGCATTAGGTGTTGCAGTACTATTGAATCGTGGTTTAAAAGGACTGCAGGTTTACCGGGCGATTTATTATGTTCCATCATTATTTGGCGGCAGTGTTGCTATTGCATTGCTATGGAGGCAGTTATTCGGCGGCGAAGGATTAATAAATAAGGTTTTAGCACTGGTTGGCATTGAGGGGCAGAACTGGATATCTTCTCCTGATACAGCACTTTACACGCTGATTATTTTGACTATTTGGCAATTCGGAGCACCGATGGTTATATTTTTGGCAGGATTAAAGCAAGTGCCTGTTGAACTATACGAATCTTCTCTCATTGATGGTGCCGGGCCAGTAAAACAGTTCTTTAGTATTACACTCCCATTAATCACACCAATCATCTTCTTTAATCTTGTTATGCAAATAATTAGTGCGTTCCAGGCGTTTACTCCTGCATATATCGTAAGTGGAGGCAAAGGCGGGCCGCTTGATTCAACATTATTCTACACACTGTATCTCTATCAGAAGGGCTTTACTCAATTTCAGATGGGCTATGCATCTGCAATGGCGTGGTTTTTGTTAGCCTGTATTTCAGTTGTGACAGCAATTGTATTTATTTCATCTAAAAAATGGGTGTATTACCAAGAATAGAGGTGAATGGGATGGAGACGAGCAGAGCAGCTGAATCGATTCAGAGTGCCGCAGAATTTAACCAAATTAGCAAAAAGAAGTTTCAGCCAAAGAAACTGCTATTGCATGTCATTATAATAGCAATTGGCTTAGTCATGTTATACCCCCTTTTGTGGATGGTCAGCAGTTCGTTTAAAGAACCAACAGAAATTTTTAAAGGAGTTTCTTTTTTACCTACAAACTTTAATTTCGATAACTATATAGAAGGATGGACGGGATTATCAGGGGTTTCTTTTGGAAGATTCTTTTTAAACACTTTTATCTTAGTTATCTTTTGTACGATTGGTACAGTTTTTTCTTGTTCAATGGCTGCATACGCCTTCGCAAGACTTGATTTCAAGTTTAAAAAGGTTCTATTCGGAGTAATGCTGGTTACCATGATGCTTCCATTTCATGTTACAGTAATCCCCCAATATATCATGTTCAACAAGCTGGAATGGATCAACACCTATATCCCGTTAATTTTACCTAAGTTCTTAGCTGTTGACGGATTCTTTATTTTCCTGATGGTTCAATTTATCCGCTCTATTCCAAAGGAGTTGGATGAAGCTGCAAAAATGGATGGCTGTGGCCCGATTCGAATGTTTTACACTTTGATCATGCCTCTTGCATTACCTGCAGTTATAACAACAGTTATCTTTACGTTCATATGGACATGGAATGATTTCTTTAGTCAGCTTCTCTATTTAAGTGATATTAAATTATACACTGTTGCATTAGGACTGAGAATGTTCTTGGATGCAATGGGCCAAAATTCATGGGGGGCATTGTTTGCAATGTCAACACTATCTCTTATTCCGCTGTTTATTATCTTCATTTTCTTCCAAAAGTATTTGATTGAAGGAATAACAGCTGGCGGAGTGAAAGGATAAGATCATTACTAACGTATGAATTATAAATACGTGTATTAATACTTTAAAATGTATTTCTGATCAGCGGAAATGAGGTAAATACCATGAAGGTTACAATTTCAGATGTAGCAAAAAAAGCTAGTGTTTCCAAATCAACAGTTTCCAGAATTATTAATGGCAATCACGAACAAAACACACAAGAGACAGTGAATAAAGTATTGAAGGTAATAGAAGAACTTGATTATAAACCCAATGCACTTGCAAGAAGCTTAAAGTCAACTAAAACAAATGTCATAGGCATTATATTATCAAAACTTCAGAATCAATTCTGGTCCAGTGTATTAGAAGGGGTTGAAGATACTTGCAGAAGCTACGGGTATAACCTGATGATTTGTAACTCAAATGAAGATGGGCAACTGGAGGAGGAACATATCCGTTCGCTTCAGATGCACCAGCTTGATGGCTTAATCATTAACCCCACCCTGAAAAATAAATTGCTTTATAAAAAATTAACAGATAACAAATTTCCATTTATTTTAATGAATCGAAAACTATATGATCAAGATGTTCATATGGTTACAGTGGATAACATTAAAGGTGCCAGGGTAGCGATTGAACATCTCATCCAGACAGGGAGAAGGAAAATCGCCATATTTTTATACCCTCCAGCCGAAATAAGTCCAAGGCTTGAGCGGTTAGAAGGATATAAGCAAGCCCTTATAAAAAATGGTATTAAAGTAAACCAGTCTCTTATTCAAATAGTTGGGGAAGAAGCTGGAGAAGTAGAGGAAGCAGTAAAACGTTTACTTAATTCTCCTGATCGTCCAGATGCAATTTTTTCGACAAATAACATGATGACACTGAGTATCCTGGAAGGTATAAAAAGCCAGCAGATTATGGTTCCTCAAGATTTGGGGCTTATTGGTTATGATGAAACAGTTTGGGCAAAGCATTTAAATCCCCCGCTTACTACGGTTAATCAGCCATCGTATGAAATGGGCACTATAGCAGCTAAAAAGTTGATTTATCTAATTGAAGGGAAAGAAGACCAGATGGCTGAAAAAGTTGTATCGTTAGAACCTAATTTAATCATAAGGAAGTCTTGTGGTGCTGATAAATCTTATTAATGTAAAAGTTATAAAACGGTAATAAGAAATAAAATCCGGAACTAATTAGCCCGGGCATTCTACTAAACTGAGGAGGGTCCATAATGAACAATATTGGATTTCGTGTGCTGCCTATTAAAAATAGGGTGAGTAAAGAGATAATCGAACAATATAGAAGTGTTGTAACCCCTCATATTAGCGACAATTTGAATCGTATGCATGCCATTGGGGCAAAGCTTCGGCCTTATCATAAAAAAGGGAAGCTGATAGGAACAGCTGTTACTGTTAAGACACGGCCCGGCGATAATTTACTGGTCCATAAAGCCATTGATCTTGCTGAGCCTGGTGACGTAATTGTGGTTGACGCAGGCGGGGATACAACGAACGCAATTGTTGGTGAGATTATGCTCCGCATTGCAAAACGCAATGGAATTACCGGATTTATCATTGATGGGGCCATTCGCGATACGAAAGCATTTGCAGAAGGGGATTTTCCTGTTTACGCTGTCGGCGTTACCCATCGAGGCCCATATAAAGATGGTCCAGGGGAAATAAATGTACCCATATCAATTGATGGAATGTGTGTGAATCCAGGGGATTTGATTATTGGGGACGAGGATGGAATCGCTGTTATCCCGCAGGAAAATGCTGAAGAATTGTTATATAAAGTAAAAGCACAGGAAGTAAAAGAATCTGAAATTTTCGAATCGATAGAAAATGGAACGATTGACCGAAGCTGGATAGATGAAACATTACAGAAAAGGGGATGTGAACTTGAGAGTATCTCAAAAATTTGATTGGGAAAAACTTCAGAAATTCTGCTCGGATGTTTTTATAAAGGCAGGTGTTAAGAGGGAAGATGCTGAGACTGTAGCTGAGTCGTTAATTCAAGCCGATCTGCGGGGAATAGACTCGCACGGTGTCGTTCGAACAGATATATATATAAAGAGAATTGAAAAAAACATGATGAATCCTTTTGCTGAAATTTCTATTGAGGAAGAAACTGATGCTACTGCATTAGTGAATGGCCATAATCAATTGGGTGCCATTGTCGGCAGCAAAGCTCTTGATCTTGCTTTACATAAAGCGAAAGAAAAAGGAGCTGCAATCGTAGGAGTTAAAGGTTCAAACCATTTTGGAACAGGTGCTTTCTACGTATCTAAAGCTATTGAAAAAGATATGATTCTATTGGTCTTATCAAATGCATCACAAACAATGCCACCAACAGGAGGGGTCAGGCCTTTTATTGGAACCAACCCTTTAGCCATAGGGGTTCCTGCTGGCGAAGAGGAGGCATTTATTTTAGATATGGCTACAAGTGTAGTGGCAAGAGGCAAGATTATTGTTGCAGCTCAAAAAGGAGAAGACATACCTTTGGGATGGGCAATAGACAAACATGGGAATCCAACCACAAATGCACAGGATGCATTAGAAGGATCTGTATTGCCTCTGGGTGGACCTAAAGGGTATGGGATTTCTATGTTTATAGATATTCTGGCCGGAGTTTTAACGGGTGCTGGATTTGGAAGGTATGTGAATAATATGTATGAAAACTGGAATGATCCACAAAATGTCGGACATTTCTTTCTTGCCATCGATATTAATAGTTTTATGCCAATTGAAACATTTAAGAAGCGGATTGACATGTATTTGAGAGAAATTAAAGCTGAACCAAGGGCAATTGGAGTAGATAAGATTTATATTCCAGGAGAAATCGAGTCATTTAAAGTGAAGGAACGAAAGAAAAATGGAATTGAGCTGCCAAGTAAAGTTGTGGAAGAATTAAGGCTAATTGGTGACCAGTATAGTGTAAATTTGATGAATGCAATAATTTCAGAGGCAGATCAACATAAGGAGGCGCTTAAATAATGTTAACTTTAACTTCTTTTCGTTATGAGATTCCAACAGTCATCGAGTTTGGCAGAGGCTATGTTAATGAACTTCATAGACATGTAAAAGCTCTAGGAGGTAAAAAAGTACTGGTGGTAGGAGATCCGGGCGTACTCCAGGCAGGAATTGTACGTCGAGTTGAACAGCCTCTTGCAGATGCGGAGATACCATTTATCAGATTTACTGAAGTAGGGGTAGAGGCATCTATCGAATCAGTTGATAAGGGATTAGAAATCGCAAGGCAGACAGGATGCGATATTGTTGTTGGCGTTGGTGGAGGCAGCGCTTTAGATACAGCAAAATCTATTGGCCTTATGTTAAGGAACGCTGGGAACATAAGAGATTATGTGGGATTAGATAAAGTTACCGAACCTGGTGCACCTGTAATTGCAATCCCAACTACATCCGGGACTGGAAGCGAAATGACAAGATTTGCAGTTTTATCCGATACATCTGCACAGGCAAAATTAAGTGTTGGCAGCATGTATGTTTGTCCAAATTTAGCATTATGTGATCCTGAGTTAACTTTATCATTGCCACCGCACATAACAGCTGCAACAGGTATGGATGCACTTACACATGCACTGGAATCCTATGTTAATAAAGCAACCCAGCCAATATCTGAAGGATTATCTGTACAATCAATGAAGCTGATATCAAAGAGTCTTAGATTAGCTGTTATCCAAGGTGAAAACATTGATGCACGACATGATATGTTAATGGCCAGCACGATTGCTGCAATGGCATTCAGTTCAACCCGACTGGGGCTTGCTCATGCTCTTGCAATGCCATTAGGTGCCCACTTTAAAATACCTCATGGGGTAATAAATGCGATTCTATTGCCAGAGGTGATGCAATTCAATCTAATTGGCAATACAAAAAAGTTTGCTGAAATTGCTGGTATTTTTGGAGAGAAAATAGACCATTTAACAACGAGAGAAGCTGCGGAGCGTGCTGTTATTGCAATCCGGCAGTTAAATAAAGATATTGGAATTACAAAAACATTATCAGATTACGGTCTCGAGGAAGAACATTTAGATTTTATAGTGGATGAAGCCATGCAATCTGGGAATGTACCGGTCAATCCTGTAAAACCGACAAAAGAGGATTTGAAGAATATTTGTCGTGGAGCTATGGTAGCACTTAACAAAGAAGAAGCAGTGATTGGTTAATTTACTAAGGAGCTGAAATAGATGATCAGTACAACAAACAAAGACATGTTGGAATGGCTGGACACTCATATTGAAAAATCATATGGAAACTTTATTGACGGCGAGTGGAAAGAGACCTTCAGCGGCAGTACATTTCCACTATATAACGCTGCAAATAAACATCAGGTACTGGGATATTTTCAAAATTCTACAGAAGTAGATGTCGACCAGGCAGTAGAAGCAGCACATCACGCATTTAAAAGCTGGTCAAAGGTTCCCGGTCCGGAAAGAGGAGCCATTATTTTTCGATTCGCTGATTTACTTGAGCAAAATGCGGAGGAATTAAGTTATATGCTTTCTGCAGAGCAGGGAAAAGCTTTGGCAGAGTCAAAAGGAGAGGTACTCCGTGCTGCAAAAGAAGCGCGCTTTTGTGCCGGAGAAGCATCACGCATCGAGGGTGACACGCTGCCGGGAGAAAGAGCCAATGTTACAAGTTCAACAATGAGACAGCCAATAGGTGTTGTGGCAGCAATTGCCCCCTGGAATTTCCCGGTTGTTACTCCAGTGAGAAAAATTGCTCCTGCTTTGGCTTATGGCTGTACGGTAGTCTATAAGCCGGCTTCGGCAACACCTTGGACTTCGGTTAAGCTAATGCAGCTGCTCGAAAAATCCGGGGTGCCGAAAGGAGTTGTTAACTTCATCTCGGGCAGCGGATCTAAAGTAGGGACCCCGCTTATCAATCATCCCCTCGTAAAAGGAATCAGCTTTACCGGTTCCACTGATTTAGGAATCCAAATAAACGAAAGAGCAGCCAGAAGGCTGGTGAAAACCCAGCTTGAATTAGGCGGTAAAAATCCAGCAGTAGTTCTGGATTTTGATAATGCTGAGGATATTGCAAAACAAATTGTGCCAGCAGCATTTGCTTGCAGTGGTCAAAGATGTACTTCATTAAGCAGGGTAATTGTGGTAAAGGATAAAAAACAAGAGCTTACAGAGGCACTGCTAAAAGAATTGCAAAACATTAAAGTTGGCCCTTCATGGCAGAGTGATATATCTATGGGCCCGCTTATTAATCAACAGCATCTTGAATCAGTACAAGAGTATCTTTCAGCTGGCATTAGAGAAGGTGCAAAACTCCTTTATGGTGGTGAAGTGTTAAATACTGGCCAATTTGCAGACGGAGCATATATGCAGCCTGCCTTACTGGATTCTGTTACTCCTCAAATGAGGGTAGCAGGCGAGGAAATATTCGGTCCGGTCTTATGTGTAATGGAAGCTGAGGATCAAGAAGATGCCCTTGATATAGCTAACTCTGTTAGTTATGGATTAGCAGCATCAGTGTTTACCAGCCAATTCTCAGCGGCGCATCAATTTGTCCAAGAATCAGAGGTTGGGATGGTTCATGTAAACCATGGAACAGCCAGTGCGGCACATATGCCATTTGGCGGATGGAAACACTCTGGCTTTGGTGCATATTCAATTGGAAAATCAAATATTGATTTCTTCACAGACCTGAAGGCAGTTTATTACCAATACTAACTAATGCTTCACTGCAGGTAGAGAAGAAAGCCAGTCCTGATAGTTGTTATGATTGCATCAGATTCATTGAAAGGTTCCTTTCAGCTAAACACAGAGCGTACTGAATCAGTTGTGAAGCTTCTGTGTATTAAAATTTGAGTTAAATTACAATAGAAAGGAGGTTCATATTGAAACCCAAAGTTTATATTACTAGGAAAATACCTGATGATTTTATGGCTAAAATCAAATCTGAGTGTGATGTAAAAGTATGGAGCGAAGAAGATATCCCAGTTCCCCGGGATATATTAGAAGCAGAAGTTGCTGAGGTTGACGGCCTTCTTTGTTTTTTAACTGAAGACATTGATGAGTCTATTATTGAAAAGGCAAGTCAACTAAAAGTGATTAGCAATATGGCTGTAGGTTACAACAATATAGATATTGAAGCAGCAAAAAACAAAAGAATTACAGTTACAAATACCCCAGGTATCTTAACTGACACAACTGCAGATTTAACGTTCGCACTTTTAATGGCTGCCTCAAGAAGAATTATTGAGTCAAATGAATTTCTTAAGATGGGTAAATGGAAAACCTGGTCACCATTCCAGCTTACAGGGCAGGATGTTTATGGAGCAACATTGGGGATCATTGGAATGGGCAGAATTGGTGAAGCACTAATAAAAAGAGCTAAAGGGTTTAGCATGAACTGTATCTATTATAACCGTACAAGAAAAACTCATTTAGAAGAAGAACATGATATAAAGTTTGAGGAATTGGATCATTTATTACAAATAGCTGATTTTGTATGCATATTAACTCCCTATACACCTGAAACAAAGAATCTGATTAGTGAGAGAGAATTAAAATTAATGAAGAGTACCTCGATACTAATAAATACTGCACGCGGCGGAATTGTTAACGAGGATGCTTTATATAAGGCGTTAACCAATGGAGAGATATGGGCTGCAGGACTCGATGTCTTTGAGCAAGAGCCGATTGATAACACTCATCCACTTATGGCTTTACCAAATGTTGTAGCACTGCCGCATATAGGCAGTGCTACAGTAAAAACCCGTATGAAAATGGCTGAATTAGCAGTAGACAATTTGCTGCTTGGGGTAAAGGGCTTAACACCCAATAGTGTCATCGTTTAAGCGGTGACAGGCACCACCCGAATAATCTTGTTCCACGTTAATAGTTTCACAGAGAGTGAAGTGAAAGAAGCTTCACTCTTTTTTATATTGGTGACAGGCACCCCCCGATTAATCTTGTTTCACAGATTGTTCCACACATAGTGGTCATTTACCTCTTCTATAATCAATCCATTTCAAATATAATTGTAAATAAACGGTAAAGTTGAAACTATCCATTTTTTGAGGAAGGAATGACAACCATCAGAACATTATTAAAGTTTTGCTGCCTCCTATTGTTGTCTGCCTGTACTTTAGGTGCGGTTCAGGAAGAAGGTTACATTATAAGCAAAAGTGATTCTGAAATTTGGGTTGTACCGGCCAATGAAAAAGAGATAGAAGAGGAAGAGTTTGAGGAACTTGCAGAAACTTTTGGTGGTGAAGGAACATATTTTAAAATTACCAGCCTTGATAGCAAACTTCGGGATAAGCTCAAAGCAGGTCAGAAAGTAATAGTTTACTACAATGGAAATAAAGCAACATCAGCCCCAGGACAAGCAGGAGCCATAAAGGTAAAAATTGTGAAGTGAGGACGGCCAGCCTAGCGTAGACCATCGTTCTTTGATCCTCAACATGTGGGGGGAGGAAAGTAATGAAAAATAGTAGAGTGCTCGTGATGATGCTGATCCTTTGCTGTATGGTAATGTCTTCATGTTCGAAAAAGCCTGTCTTTGAAGGTTATGTTGCCCAAAAGTTTTCTGAGCCTAATATGATTCTGGTCATTAGTAACATTTCAGATGAAGTGCTTGAGAATGGAACACAAGAAGAAATAATGGAGATAGCTTACGAACAAGGCATGTTTTTTTATGTAAGTAAAAGACAATTAAAGAATTTAGAGATTGGGCAAAAAGTTGCCATAACCTACAACGGCAAGGCTCAGGAATCGCTTCCTCCTAAGACAGGGGCAGAGCGGATTGAGGTATTGGAAGAATAAAGCAAAAGTAAGGTGAAAAAAATGAAAATAGAAGTCAGCTGGTTTCCTCCCGGAAAAGTAATGATAGAACCGAAGGCGGAAGCCACTTATCCTTTTGAGATACGAGGAGATTTCAGGCATATCGTGGAATTTCCCTATTATGCCGAAAGTGGTCTTGCAAATCATTATGAAGTATTTTTTTGCAGCTGGATGGAGAATCCGGATTATTATCCTGTTTATTCACTTGTGGAAATCTTTGATTTTCAGCAGGCAGAATTTGAAGGTCTGTACAGGGAGCAGGATATAGCGTTCAATTGTGCGAAGGGCGAATACAAAGATACCTTCTTTGTAAAAGCAGTGATTCGCACCCCGCAGCAATTCAAAGCCTATTATCCTTATTTGCATGGAAACGGAAATATGCTGAACCTGTCATTATGGTCGATCAAACAGGATGTGTTCAGCCTGGAGGAAAGGGAGCACGAGTCGCCTTATCCTGTGAAAAGGACCAAAAATAACATCACCAGACTTGTCAAACTTACATGGTCAGCCAATGTACCTATTGTCACTTTAACCGGGGATTCCACAGTATTTTGGGTAGGTCATGATGGCAATTACATTACAGTAATTTCAAATAATGAACACTTTTCAGGAATAGATTCACTTCAAAAAATAGTTCCGAAGATGGCTGAGCTGGTCGAGAATTATGAGTGGGAATAAGTTGGGGACTAATACGCGATTGTTAAATGTTAGTTTGGGAAACAGCGTAAGGGGATTATATAGTTGAACAAAAAGCTTATGATTTCTATATTACTGGCAATCTGTGTTTTTTTCATCTGGTTCTTTAAAGTCGAAAACGATTATAAAGAAAAAGAATTAGAAGAAGCAGCTTTCAGGACTTTTTTTGAACAAGTAAAAAAAGACAGTGAAATTACTGAAGGTTATCGACATGGGAAACAGTCAAAAGAGGTCTTCGAACTAAGTAAAGAAAACGTTATTACCACTTTTGAGCTTTTAACAATGAATTATCGTGCGTTGAAGATGGATGATACAGATAGATATCATGATATTCTTCAGTTATTCCCGCAGTACTGGCAATTAACATCTCATAAAGATGTAACGAATGCTCAGCGGCAAAGCATTGATTACATACTTTCTGAGTTTGAAAGAACCAATGAGGAAGTTAAATTAGAAGCTACTAATAAAAAAATCTTTTATTACAAAATTAGGTGACAGGCACCTCCCGAGTAATCTTGTTACTCAAGATGTTTCACAGTGAGCTAATTTAATAATGATACGATTTCTAAGGTGAAGCACTAGTTGCTTTACCTTTTTTTCTATTTTGAAAATGGAAGGGATAAGTGACAATTTATTTTTAAAAATTCAGAAATTAATTTTACAAACAGATGAACTTATGTTATTTTCTAATTGTATTAGTCATATATTATTACTAAATAAAGGGGGGAGGATTACAGAGTGAATTAGTGAGATTCAATAGAATTTTGTAAAGCGTTAAGATCTAAAAAAGGGGGAGCATGAGGATGAGCGGATTAGATTGGGGAGTCATTATTGCATTTTTCTTATTGATGGTTGTTATTGGATTCACCACTTTTAAAAAGGTTCAAGGGTCGAAGGATTATTTTGTTGCCGGCGGGAATCTTCCCTGGTGGCTGGGCGGGATTTCCCATCATGTGGGCGGCTATAGCGGGGCTGTATTTGTGGCCTATGCAGGGCTTGCTTATACTCATGGGTTCAGTTTGTATGTGTGGTGGGCGCTGCCGATCTTCGTATCTGTAATTGTAGGCGCTTACATTATGGCGCCTCGCTGGTCTAAGCTGAGAACGAAGCTGGACATTGAATCGCCAACGGAGTATCTTGCTATGCGCTATAATGTGCCGACTCAGCAATTGATCGCATGGAGCGGTGTACTGTTAAAACTGTTTGATGTTGGAGCCAAATGGGCTGCGATTGGGATACTGTTGAACGTATTTACTGGGGTTCCGATCATGTACGGAATCTTGCTGTCGGGATTGGTTTCCTTGGTTTATATTACGATTGGCGGCATATGGGCCGATCTGTGGACAGACTTTGTTCAATTCCTTATTCAAATTGTGGCAGCATTTGTCATGTTCTTTATAGTATTAAGCAAAATGGGTGGTGTTAGTTCAATTTTCGGGATTTGGGACCAGCTCCCGCCGGCGAATAGCCAGCCATTCAATGAACCCTACTCAATTGGTTATGTGCTAGTCTTCGTCTTCATTGTTTTCTTAAGCTACAACGGTGGTACTTGGAACCTTGCAGCAAGATACATCTCTTCTCCATCCGGGAAAGAAGCAAAGAAATCTGCCCTATTATCTGGCTGGCTTTACCTTTTGTTCCCATTGATTCTGTTCTTTCCGATGTGGGCTGCACCGCTTATCCTGCCGAATCTTGAAGATCCAACCAAATCATATGCCCTTTTGACACAGGAGCTTCTTCCAGCCGGCTTAGTTGGTCTAGTGCTGGCATCATTATTTGCCGCAACCATGTCGATGACATCCTCAGACGCCAACACTATTTCATCTGTAATCACTAGAGATATACTTCCCGTTATGTCCCGGAAATTCAAAGGGCTTAACCAGCAGGCCACCTTGAAGATTGCCCGGATTACTACATTCATCTTTACTTTCGCTACCCTTATTATCGCTATCTTTTCAGATAACTTCGGCGGAGTTCTCGGTCTGCTGATCTCCTGGTTCGCAGCCTTGGTCGGACCTGTCTCTATCCCAATGCTGCTTGGGCTTCTGCCAGCCTTCAAACGAAGCGGTTCCGCAGCAGCAATTTCATCCATCATTGCAGGCTTTATCATGTTTGCAGTCACCAAATATTGGGTGGATTGGCCGCTTTATGTAGAACTGGGTGCCCCGGTGTTTTCTTCTGCACTTGTTTATATCGGAATGGGCTTTTTGAACAGCAAAGCAGTTTCACCGGATGTGGAGGATATGCTGACTGCCATAAGCAAAAGTGACGAAGAGCTTGCCAGCGATACAAAAAACATCAATACAGCATTATAAAAGAGGAGAATTTAATGAATGAAATAAATGAATTTTATCAGAAGGAGATTGTGGAGAACTTCTGGCCGTTCTGGGAAAATGCCTTTGACCAGAAGCATGGCGGCGTTTTTACCTGCTACACCAACGACGGCTCACAGCTCGTCAACAGAGTCAAATATACCTGGTCACAGGGGCGCTTCCTTTGGCTCTGCTCTGAGCTGTATCAGCTGGCCGAGGCAGGAAGATTGCCCCTTGAATCAGCATCATTAAAGGACATGGCGGAAAAAACGTATGCCTTTCTGAAGAAGCATACACTCACCAGGGAAAACCATGTGCTTTATGCTGTCACTGAGGATGGAGGGGAAATTGAGGGGCAAAAGGATATTAGTATATATGCAGATTGCTTCTTTGTTCTCGGAGTAAATAAATATGCCGAAATATTTAATAATGCTGATGCTTTTTCCCTGGCAGTATCGGTTTATAAGACTGTAAACACGAGAGTGCTGGAGGGAAAGGTGAAAACAGAGCCCTATCCTATTCCTGAAGGCTATTTATCCCATTCAATCAATATGATTCTATTAAATGTCGCGCAGGAAATAGAGAAAACAGCAGACCAGTATTCTTTTTCCATAGAGAGTCTTGGTGTAAAGACGTCTGGTGAATTGAGCAGATATATATTGAGAGAATTCATTGCTGAAGATGGCAGGTGCGTTGAGCTGAAACCGCAAAGGGAAGGGAGCGGCGGTACGTTATTGGAAAATCATCTGAATCCTGGCCATACGCTCGAATCAATTTGGTTTCATCTCCATAGCTTGCACGAATGGAAAGAAAGTGAGCGCGGGGCGGTCCTCGAAGCACTTTCCAAAGTTGCCTTAAAAGCGATTGAAGCTGGCTGGGATGAGGAATATGGCGGGTTATTGCGTTTTGTAGATAAAAATGGCGGCAAGCCAAGCGGGCGGGAGAATGATGATGAACCCTACTGTGCCCTCATTCGCGATACCTGGGACACCAAGCTTTGGTGGCCGCATTCTGAAGCGCTGTATACGCTGCTCCTTCTCTACCAGCATACCAAGAAAGAGGTGTTTAAAGAATGGTATCAGCGGGTGGCCGGCTACACGTTCAAGACCTTTCCAAACCCTGATAAACAGATTGGAGAATGGATTCAAATCAGGGATCGGCAAGGCAAGCCATTAAACAAAGTAGTTGCGCTTCCGGTGAAGGATCCATTCCATGTGATAAGGAATTTTATACTGATTATGAAGTTGTTTTAGTGATGGTGAACAGAAAGGAGAATACGGCATGTCACTTTGGCTGGGAGTTCATCAGATTGATATAACCCCGGAGATGCCAGTGCAGCTGGCGGGGTTTGCCCATCGAAAAGGCAAGGCAGAGAGTGTCCATTCTCCTCTTTTCTTAAAAACCTTTTATTTTGAAATCGGAGCAGAAAAATCAGTCCTCTTCATAGGGGATGTGATCTGGTGGGATACAGAATATGTTCAAAAGTGGAGAGGCACCTTGAGCGATAAATTTAGCATTGATCCGGAATATATCTGCTTTCATGCCACCCACAATCACTCTGGTCCGCAGACCAGTGCTGCTTTTACAAGCCTTCTTGGTGAAGCGGATCCTCAATATCTCGGCTCATTGGAAGAAATGATTATTGAAAGTGTAAGAGCCGCAAAAAGTGATAAAGAAATAGTCACTGCGGCCCGGAGATATACAACGTGTGAGATGGGGGTAAACCGCAGATACTCCGAGGGCAAGAGAATCGTGATGAGGCCTAATTACGATGGGATTGTTGATCAAACAGTTTCCATTATTTCTTTTGAAAAAAAGAACCAGGAAGTAAAAGGGGTGCTGCTTCACTATGCCTGCCATCCTACCTCAACGGATGCCAATATTCTTTCAGCTGAATTTCCGGGTTATGGCTGTGCCATAATTCAAGAGCAATACAGCAATGCAGTCATCGGCTTTTTGCAGGGCTGCTGTGGAGAGGTAAGACCGGCATTAGTAAAAGATAAAGAGTTTTATAGAGGAGAAACATCTGATATGGAACGGCTGGGAGCCCAGCTTGCTGCGCCAGTTCTTCAGGCTTTGAGGGAACAGGCGGGTGAAAAGCTGGAGATGAATTTCATGGAAGCGAAGGTGATGAGTGTGCCCCTTTTCTTCCAGGAAGGTTATCAAGCTGCAGCAGAGATGGATGCGAGAGTCCAATGTTTATGGAAGGATCATGTGCATAAGCACTGGAGCGCTGGAAGATCGGCCAAGTTGGAGATACAGGTATTAAATCTTGGAAATGATTTAAGTCTTGTCTGTTTCAGTGGAGAGATGGTCCAGCAGTATGGGCAGTATGTAAGGGGCCTCTCTCCCGGGTCGCTTGCAATAGGATACAGCAACGGGATGTCCGGGTATATCCCGACTGCTGCACAGATCCGGGAAGGCGGATATGAATCGGAGGATTTTATCTATTATTTCGGACTGCCCGCGCCTTTTCAGGAAGGGATGGAAGAGACAATCGTGCTGGCCATAAAAAATAGTTTAGTAGGTGAGAGAATTGACAGTTAAAGCAATTAAAGAAGGACAGAAAGACAAGCTGACCTATTATGTGTTTAAAAACCGGGATGACATGGGCAGGGCTGCAGCTGCTGATATCGCAGGGCAGATTGTAAAGCTTCAAAAGGAACAGGGTGAAATCCGGATGGTTTTTGCCGCAGCGCCATCCCAGAATGAGGTTCTGGATTATTTAATACAGGACAGCAGAATCAGGTGGGAGGATATGACAGCCTTTCATATGGATGAATACATTGGCCTTCCAAATGATGCGCCACAGCTTTTCCAAAACTTTTTGAAGGAGAGGCTGTTTGACAAAGTTTCATTCAAGCAGGTTCATCTCATCAACAGTTCCGATAAGGAAGAGGTGGAGCGGTACACACGCCTATTACAGGAAGCTCCAATTGATATTGTTTGTCTTGGAATTGGGGAAAACGGGCACATTGCTTTCAACGATCCCCCGGTTGCTGATTTTGAAGATGAACACATGATTAAAAAAGTGGAACTGGAGGATGCATGCAGGCAGCAGCAAGTAAATGATGGCTGTTTTTCCAGCCTGGAGGATGTGCCGTTATACGCTTTTACGCTGACAATCCCGGCCTTGCTGGCAGCAGGATCCATGTATTGTGCTGTTCCTGGCAGAACAAAAGCGGAAGCCGTTCGGCAGACCCTTAATGGCCCAATCAGTACGGCATGTCCTGCCACTATTTTGAGAACGCATGCTCAGGCAAAATTATATTTGGATAAGGATTCCTTTGGAGATGAACAGGATGGAAGATAATTATTATACGCTGGAGGGCATGCACTATAAGGATAATAAGCCAGTAAGAATCATCATCAAAGATGGCTTCATCGAATCAATGGAACCCTTGGCTGCGTTGGAGGATTCTGAGCTTTATATAGCTCCCGGATTTGTAGACCTCCAGGTGAATGGCTACAGGGGTGTTGATTTTAATAGCATTGAACTCACCGTGGATGATGTAAGGAAGGCCTGCTTGTTTCTTTTGGAGGAAGGGGCTACTTCCTTTTTTCCTACGATTATTACAAACTCTTTTAATCAAATTGCATCGCTCACGTCTACCATTTCACTTGCACGGGAGCAAGATGAACTGGTGAGAAGCATGATACCGGGAATCCATTTGGAAGGACCGTTCCTATCAGGGGAGGATGGCCCAAGAGGGGCACACAGCAAACAATATATTCAGCCTCCCGACTTTGAGTTTTTCCAGGCACTGAATGAATCAGTCAATGGGCTGATCAAAATGATTACACTGTCACCTGAATGGCCGGATGCGGCGGACTTTATCAAGAAGGCAGCAGCACATCAAGTGCTGGTGTCTATCGGCCACACAGCGGCCGATGGGGAACAGATCAGGGAGGCGGTTAAAGCGGGAGCAGCACTATCAACGCACCTCGGCAACGGCGCCCATGTGATGCTCCCGAGGCATCCAAACTATCTATGGGATCAGCTGGCGGAGGATTCACTTGCAGCAACAGTCATTTGTGATGGCTACCATTTGCCATCTTCGGTTTTAAAAGTGATTGAGAAGGTAAAGGAAGACAAAATGCTGATCATTAGTGACAGCGTGGCATTAGCCGGTCTCCCCCCGGGTGATTATACAGCTCCCGTGGGAGGGGAAGTTACCTTAACGGAACAAGGAAAGCTGCATTTGAAGAATGAACCGAAACTGCTGGCGGGCTCTGCCCAAAGCATACTTTGGGGAGTCAATACTCTAACATCCATGGGCATAACAGCTTTGGAAAAAGCCATTGAAAAAGCTTCTATCCTGCCTGCAAAGCTGCTGAACCTTCCGCAGAAAGACGGTCTGCAGGCAGGTGCACCGGCAGATCTCCTCTTGTTTCGCAAAGAAAACGGCCGTATGGAGTTAATTAAGGCAATAAAAATGGGGGATCCGGGTCCCATAAATCAATGAATGGAGTGTTTCGTGATGAATTATGCACTAGAATACTTTGGTCAGATTAAAAGCTATCTGGAAGAAATTATCGCAACAGAGAGTGATGATATCAATCTGGCGGCAAGGGCCGTGGCAGACCATATAAAAGAAGACAGAATCGTGTACGTATATGGGCCTGGGGGCCATTCCAATCTGGGATCACAGGAGTTGTTCTTTCGTGCCGGCGGGCTGATGCATGTTAGTGCTATTTTGGATGAAGGCACCTTGTTGAGCAGCGGGGCTCTGCGATCGATGGCGATTGAGCGTACTCCGGGCTATGGAAAAGTGGTCCTCCAGGATTATGGCCTGGAATCAGGTGATCTTTTGATCATCGTAAACGCATATGGAATCAACGCAGCGACGATCGATGCTGCACTGGAAGCAAAAAGGCTGGGCGTGAAGACTATCGGAGTATCTTCAGTGAAGCATGCTGCCTCCACTCCTGCAGATCATATTGCAAGACATCCGTCCAAGCAGAATCTGCATGACATAGTGGATATCTCCATTGATTCCAAAATAGAGGTGGGCGACGCGGTAATTGAAATAGAGGGTCTCGAACAGAAGGTAGGAGCAATATCCACTTTTGTAAATGCCTATATTCTTAATTCTGTAAGCATGGAGGCCATTGCATTACTGGTTGAGCAAGGTATTCAGCCTCCCATCTGGAAGAGCGGAAACGCAACGGGAGGAGATGAATGGAACCAGCAGTTTATTTCACGTTTTAAGCACAAAATTAAGAAATTATAAGCTTGTGCTTGATATAATGGTTGGAAACGGCAGTGAGTAGAAAAGAGGATTCAGCCATGTTAACCAAAGGGCCAGGTATACTACGCGAACAAAATCAAAAGAAAATACTATCGCTTCTGCGCAAATATAAGCAAACGTCCCGGAAAGATCTTGCGAAATGGATGGGGGTAAGCAAAAACACCGTGTCTATTATCGTGGATCAGTACATAAATGCGGGAATCATCCGCGAAGTGGGTGTAAAGGACCTGCAAAAAGCCGGGCGGCCTAAAATACTGATTGAAATGAATGCGGATGCTTACCATGCAATTGGAATGGCCATCCACCATAATGGGATTGAATATGTTGTTACAAATTATTATCTGGAAACGCTTAAAAGCGGCTTTATAGAAGTGGAAGGCAGGGACATCACTGCTGTCTGTGAAAAAATAATCTGCATTGCAGAAAGCCTGATCAATGAGTTTACCAATGTGCTGGGCATTGGAATCGGTGTGCCAGGGATAGTGAATTCACAAGAAGGCATCGTCTATGAATCTACGAATCTTCAGTGGAAAAATGTAAACATCTCAGATAAGTTAAAGGACTCTATTCAGGTATCTTTGGTCATTCAAAATAATGTTAAAATGGCCTCCCTCTGCTCAAGTGTATATGACGAAGATATCGATGCCAGCAGTTTTTTCTATATCCGGATTGGTGACGGGATTGGCGGTGCATTTATCATTGACGGTAGCATCTGGAACGGAGAAAGCTTCACCTCCGGGGAGATTGGCCATATTTCTGTGGATCCCAATGGGCCTCTCTGCGGATGCGGCCAAAAGGGATGCCTTGAGAAGATGATCAGCAGAAAGGTATTCTATGAATGGCAGTCCAGTCTTGGTGATATATCCAGGGATGCAAGAGAGAGAGAAACAGAACAGAAGCTTCAGCAATACGGAACTTTATTAGGTGTTTCCCTGATAAGCATCCTTAATCTTATAAACCCAGGGAAGATTGTGATAGACAGCCCGTACAATCAGTACGAAGTCTTTCAATCCACTATCAGGAATTACCTTGATCACAACGCCCTAAGAATACCCAGCTTCCAGACACATATCTACTTTAATAAGGAAGCATTTTCTCAAACAGTGGGTGCAGCTACGGCTGTTATTCATCAATTTGAGGGGTAGATTGATAGAGGTGACAGGCACCTCCCGAATAATCTTGTTTCACACAAATATTTCACGAGAAGCATTGGTTTCCAATACCAATCAAACTTTCCTAAATTTTATATGATAGCTGCATAGAGTAATAACCACAACCTAATAGTTGTGGTTTTTTCCATTATATAAGCAGCACCCGTTTGTTTAGACCCCATCAGATTTGATCATACTTCTAACAGTATTCATGATGGGAGTGCTGTTTATGAATAATGAAGAAGGAAACTTTGTGAGAGGGCTGTATTGGGGAATATTGTTGAGTGTTCCGCTTTGGATGAGCTTGGTTGGCTGGGTTAAGCTGGTATTGCGGTTATTGAATTAGTCTTTTCCCTTTGATGAAAAGATTTCCCCTTACTCAAAATTGGGGCGGATCATTAGATCATTTAAATAGTTTCTGTTAAGAAAATAGATTAAAACTAAGAACAGCAATGACAGTGATTGAACCAAAAAGATGATCATTTTCCTTTTGGAATTAACATTCTTTCTTATTGTAAGGTGAGTCAGTGGAAAAGCTATGATTAAACTAGTGGAGATGGCAAATAACTTAACATGGTACCTAAATAAGTTTATATACAAGTTTGGAGACAAATTATGAACTGGCTGCGCAGCAAATGGAAGTGTGATGGCTAATATAAAAAATATAAGGAATGCATGTAAAATAAGGGTTATAAATGTAAAGTACAATTTTGATTTTCCTCCTCGTCTTCTTTATAAATAAGACGAGCCTCCCTCTATTTCGTTTCATTATTTATCTGAACTTTCCATTTTTATCATCCGAAAACCACACAAATTTAAATTTTCTGGATATTTTTATAGAATTACCGGATATTTTTTAAAAATGTAAGCAGTTACAATTATAAATGTAACTGCTTACATTCTTTTGAGGGAGGAAAGATAGATGAAGAAGATGGGACTTATTCTTTCTGGTTTAGTGGTTGCTGCAGGACTGGTTGGCTGCAGCGGGGGAGATGAAAAAGCGGGTTCGAATGGCGATGCTGTTGAATTGACGTTATGGAATGACTGGACAGAGGATCGCCCGGAAAACGCAGCATATAAAAATATGGTAGAGAAATTCAATGAAGAGCATGATGATATTGAAGTCGTGATTGAGGCGATTCCGCATGATCAGTATGAAACCAAATTAAGGACACAGGCTGCAGGCAACCAATTGCCGGATATGTTCCGTGTATGGCCTGGTGCCCGAATTGCTCCGCTGGTTGAAGGAAATGCGCTTCTTTCGCTGAACGAGATTGTTGATAACTGGGAAGGTACGATTCCTGAGGGTATCATGAAGGATTATGCCGTTGATGGGGAGCACTATGCGATTCCTGGAAACATCAGTGAAACGAGCTTGATTTACTATAACAAAGAGCTTGTGTCACAGGCGGGCTTCGAGGAGTTCCCAAAAACGTATGAAGAGCTGAAATCATTGATTGAAGCATTGAACGGTGAAGATATTACACCGATCGCCCTTGGCAATAAAGGGATCTGGCCGCTGCAGTCAGTATACATTTCAACGATTGCGGACCGCTTCACTGGGAGTGACTTCTTGCCGAATGTGCTGAATGGTGATGGTTCTTTTGAAGATGAGCAATTTATCAAAAGTTTAGAAGTTATTGATGAGTTAACCAAGATGAATGCTTTTAATGCAGACATGAATACATTGGATGAAGCTCAGGCCCGCAACAACTTTATCTCCGGAAAGACTGCGATGCACTTTGCTGGATCTTGGGCAATCGGGCCGATTTTAGACAGTGCGGAAAATGTGGATAACATTGGTGTCGCTCCTTTCCCTACCTTTGAGGGAGCAGAAGGGGATCAGGAGAAGATAGCTGGTGTAGCTGGAGGCGGAATTGCCTTGAACAGTAAATTAAGCGGCGAAGAAAAGGAAGCTGCTTTTGAATTCCTGAAGTTCTTCTATAGTGAAGATATGTATCAGCAATTGCTGGAAGCGAATATCGTTGTTCCTGCCGACCTGGAAATGGGCGACGATATCCCTGAAATCTTCCAAACTGCCAACAAGCTGGCACAGGGCGGATTGTCACCGGTTTATGATGCGACCTTAACACCGGAATTGACGGATATGATCAACAATGGCCTGCAATCTATCACTCTGGGAGAGAAGACTCCTGAAGAGCTTGCTGCCGAGATGCAAAAAGAGGCAGAAAAATAATCATATAACCTGGGCAGGCTGTTAATTTGATTAGCAGCCTGTCAACATCAAGGGGTGAGATTCATGCAACCTACAAAAGGTACGAAAATAGCGATTGCGGCCGGTCTGGCGCCGGCATTGCTCATTTACTTAGTTTTTGCGATTCTGCCGATCCTGCAGTCCTTTTACTATTCCCTGATGGAGTGGAACGGGTTCTCGGCCATGAAGTTTGTCGGTCTTGATAATTTTGTTCAGTTATTCCAGGATTCCCTTTTCTGGAATTCAGTAAAAAATAATATTTACGTCGTTTTGGCTTCTGTATTTGGGCAGGTTCCCATTGCCTTATTTATTGCTTTACTGTTAAACCGGAAAATCAAGGGCTTGAAAATTTTCCGTACGATCGGTTTTCTTCCCGTCGTTTTGTCAACGGTTGTCATCTCTTTAACCTGGAGCCTTATTTTCAACTCTGAACAGGGATTGATCAATGAATTGCTTCGGGCAGTCGGGCTGGACTTCCTGGCACAAAACTGGCTGGGCGATACCAAATTTTCCATGATTGCTGTTTTGGTGGTCGTTATCTGGCAGTTCGTCGGCCTGTATCTGATCATCTTCCTTGCTGCCTTGCAGAATGTACCGCAGGAAGTGCTGGAAGCGGCGAAAATCGATGGTGCTTCTGAATGGACAACAACCTGGAAAATTACGATTCCGATGATTTGGGATACGATCATTGTAGCGGTCATTCTTGCCATCTCCGGAAGTTTGAAAACATTTGATTTGATTTATGTCATGACACATGGCGGCCCGGCGCATTCAACGGACGTTATGGCACTGTACATGTTCAATGAAACGTTCAGCAAGCTTCAGTATGGATACGGCAGTGCAGTTTCCGTCGTTATATTCTTCTTCAGCCTCATTTTGATTTACACGGTGACAAAACTTCTTGGACGTAAGATGATATAAGGGAGGGTACACATTATGCAGCCGGTTATGTCTAAACCGCCGACGATAGATGCTGAACCAAAGCGGAAGAAGCTGAAGTGGAAAAGGCCGATTATATACGCTGTTCTCATCATCTTCGCCATTGTCAATGCCTATCCAATCATTTGGATGGCCATTAATTCATTCAAATCAGAAAAAGAATTTGCGACCAATCAATTCGGTCTCCCAAGCACATTTGTTTTTGAAAATTACCTCAGCGCATGGGAAACCGCCAATCTGGGGACCTTATTCACCAATAGTTTATTTGTTACAATAACGGCGACACTATTAACGGTCCTGATAGGTGCAATCGCCTCTTATTTTCTATCAAGATTCCATTTTAAGCTGAATAAAGCGGCCTATGTCTTCTTTATATTCGGAATGCTGATTCCGATTCATGCGACACTTGTGCCGATGTTTATATTAATGAGGAATTTAGGGCTTTTGAATATGCCGATTACACTGATTTTTCCGTATATCGCCTTTCATCTGCCGATTACGATTTTTATTTTGACAAGCTTTATGAAGGCTTTTCCAAAGGATATTGAGGAATCAGCCATTATGGATGGCTGCGGGATTTTCCGTATTTTCTGGTCGATTATCCTGCCGATGTCGCGTCCGGCCTTAGCAACGGTCGTCATCCTGAATTTCATTTATAATTGGAATGAATTCTCATTCGCCCTCGTTTTAATCAATGACCCGGCATTGCAGACACTTCCACTTGGTCTGGCAAGCTTTGCGGGACAATTTACGACGAATTACGGCGCACAAATGGCTGGATTGACCATGTCCATGATTCCGATTCTCGCTTTCTATCTATTGCTAGAAAAAGAAATTGTCAATGGAATGACAGCAGGTGCCGTAAAAGGCTAAGAACTAAAGCAGCAAGGCAAAGGTGATCAATATGCCCCGTAACTGGAATTTAAAAAGAAAATTTGTAACCGTGTTCTTCATTTTGATCTCTTTGCCAACCATATTTTTAGGCGTCCTGATTTATTATCAGGCAACCGATGCTTTTAAAAAACAAGCGGAGGAGAATATTCTTTCGCGGTTCGAGAAAAACCAGGAAACATTGAATTCGATTATCCGGGACGTTGAAAGCATGTCCTCTTATATGATTTATGATCAGGATTTCCGGAGCTTTTTTAAGCTGCCAAAGTATAGGGTCCAGGAAATCAGACTGGCAGAGGAAGAAATTCGGGGCTATTTTACTTTTCAGCTTATGAGCTATGACTATATTGATTCGATTGAACTGACCAGCCGTGGTGACCGCAGCTTTCAGACGGGAAACCCGGTCAGCGGTGTTCAAGAAGAACCGTTCGTCGAAAAAGCGATTGAGGCCAATGGCTCTCCAAGCTGGAGCGGTTCTTATGAAGTGGAAAGTGACTGGGGCGGCAAGCATTCAGTGGTTCTGATGACCAGGGTGATCAATGATTTGCGGAATATATCTGAACCGATTGGTTTGGCTAAGATCCGTCTGGATACGAAGAAGGTATTTCGAAGGGTAGAAGTAGATCCTTCTCAGCAAGGGGACTATTTTATCTTATCTAATCAAGGGGATGTGATCCTTCACAAAGATCCTTCCATTGTCGGTAAGAGGTTTCCGGACAGGGAGCTATTGGATGCCATCCTGAAAAGCGATGAGCATACAGTCCGTTATAAGAAAGATGGAAACGTATTCCTAATTGTAAAAAGGGAAGTAAAGAATACAAACTGGCTGTCGGTGGCGATGGTGAACCAGGATATCGTGGTCGGTAACCTGTACAATGTCAGGAATCTTATTCTTTTCATGATCCTATTACTTGCCCTGCTCGGCGGGATTGCGTTTATCGGCTTTTATTTAAGGCTGGTAAAACCAATTGTGGAGCTGACGGGCCAAACGGAACAATTAGAAAAAGGGAATTTCAGCGCGAAGGTAAAGGTTGGGTCTCAGGATGAAATCGGAATATTGGGGATGAGATTCAATCAGATGGTATCAAAGATTCAAAAGTATATCGACATAGAGTACCGTCTAAAGATCAAACAAAAAGAATCGGAGCTTAAGGCCCTGCAGAATCAAATCGATCCTCATTTTTTATATAACACTCTGGATTTGATCCGCTGGACTGCAAGGATGGAAAAGGCATATGAAACAGGCGGGCTAATCGAGAAACTATCGAGAATTTTCCGCATGAATCTGAATATGGGCAAGATGTGGGTCTCTGTTGAAAAAGAAATGATATACCTGCAAAACTATCTGGAGCTGCAGCGAAGCAGGATGGGAGAGCATCGTCTGCAATTTGCAATCTACTATGATTATGAAATCAAAGACGCGTATCTCATGAAACAAATTCTGCAGCCGATTGTGGAGAATAGCATCGCGCATGGGTTCAGGAATCTGCCCCGGAAAGGCAAGATCACGATCCGCTGCTACAGGCGGGAGCAAGAGGTTTGGATTGATGTGATTGATAACGGATGGGGATTTCCGGAGCAGGAGGAAGCTGCGGAAAACAATCAAACCGGCTATGCCTTAAGTAATCTTAAAGAACGGATTGAGATCGCTTTTGGCGGAAGCTTCGGGATTGAACAAGAAGCCAGCCGTGAAGGCGCCTGGATTCGAGTGAAACTGCCAGTCTTGTGCGAAAGCGACATAGAAGCAATTTCTGATAAGTCGGGTGAAGAATAATATGACCTTCAAAATGCTGATTGTAGATGATGAACCTATGATTTGCCGGGGGCTGGCGTATACCATTCCTTGGGAAGAACATCAGATTGAAGTCGCCGGCCTTGCGCATGATGGCGAGGAAGCGATGAACAAGGTAAAAGAACTGAATGGCGTCGATATTGTGATCACCGATATCCGAATGCCGAATAAAGATGGGCTGGACCTGGCTGCTTTTCTAAAGGAGAGATATCCGCAAACCAGGATCATCATGATCAGCGGCTATGATGAGTTTAAATATGCGCAGAAAGCGATCCAGTTAGGTGTGGAGGATTATCTGCTCAAGCCGGTAAACATTGATGAATTGCTTGAGGTTGCCCAAAAGATAACCAAAGAAATCCATCAAAGGCAAGCTGAACGCAGACAGCATGAACAAATCAGGCTCCGGAATCTCATTTACCATCATGTGTTTGATTACCCGACTGATGAGACAGCAGGGAATGACCTGCTTGAAACCACTCCATGCTTTGCTTTTATCAGCATGAAAAAACAGGATGCGATCACCGGGGCAGCACATCCTGAAGAAGAAAAGGCACAGAAAGCTCGTTGGAAAAAATCTATCGATGATGCTTTTGCAGAAATTGATGTTAGAAGTGTTTCAATCTTTATGAGTGAAAATCTGCTGCTGACTTGTCTTGTGGAGCAATCTGACAGCCTGGCAAAGGACCGGATCGGAAAGCTGGTATGTGAAGATTCCTGGGTCTTCCTGCTAAGCGACCATGCTGTTCCGCTGGGCAGCCTTTCTCAGGCAATCGGGCCGCTGCGGGAGGGAGTCCGGCATCTTCCTATAAACAGTGAAAAGATTTTCTTTTGTTCCGAATTGGAAAAAGCAGAAAGCCGCAGCACTCCATATCCCGAACAAATGGAAGAGAAGTTGATTCAAGCGATTTTAAGAGTTGACCAAAATCAGATTGAAGAACATGTCCATCTCTTAGTGAACTATCTGAAATCTAATCAGTTTTTATTGGAAGAATCGATTTCAATCTGCAGGAGAATGAGCCGAGGGCTGAGGAGCAGGCTGAAGAGTTTAGGGCAAAAAGATTCCTTCCATTTTCCATCGGTGTTTGAACAGGGAGCAGAGCTGCTCATTGCAGAATCTTATGCTGTGTTCGGCGGGTGGCTGCTCCAGGATATTGAAAGGGCGATCCATGTGTTCAATCTGAAAGCAGCTGATAACAAAGATTGGCTGATTGAAAGGGCCCTGGAATACATAAGGACCTATTATAAGTCAGAAATAAAAGCCCAGGAAGTTGCTGATGTGGTCAATATCACGCCCAATTATTTCAGCTCTTTATTCAAACAGAAAACAGGCAAGTCCTTTAATGAGTATGTCAACCATATGCGTGTGGAAGAAGCAAAAACCCTGCTGGAGGAAACACCTTTTAAAATCAATGAAATTGCTGAACAGGCAGGGTTTCATGAGTATAAGTATTTTGTAGAAGTGTTCCGCAAATTTTCAGGCATGACGCCGACGCAGTACCGAAAGTTAAGATCCACCTAATATATTTTAAGGAGGAAATGAGAATGGAAAAAATCAATGTGAGTATACCGAAGGATTTCATCATCGGAGCGGCAGTGTCCGCATGGCAGACAGAAGGTTGGTCAGGCAAAAAGGATTCACAGGATTCATATATGGACCTTTGGTATAAAAATAATAAAAATGTCTGGCACAATGGCTACGGCCCTGCTGTAGCGACTGACTTCAGGAACCGCTATAAAGAAGATATTGCGGCCATGAAGGAAATCGGGCTGACCCATTTCCGTACATCTATCAACTGGTCCCGCTTTTTAACAGATTATGAGAATGCGATAGTTGACGAAGAGTATGCAGATTATATCGGTGATGTGATCGATGAGCTGCAGGCAAACGGTGTAGAGCCGATGATCTGTCTGGAGCATTATGAAGTACCGGGCCAATTGTTTGAAAAATATGATGGCTGGGGCTCGAAGCATGTGGTGGAGCTGTTTGTTTCATATGCAGATAAAGTGTTTGACCGCTATGGGGACCGTGTAAAGCACTGGTTTGTCTTCAATGAGCCGGTTGTTCCGCAGACCAGGATGTACCTGGATGCGATTCGCTGGCCATTTGAACAGAATACGAAAAAATGGATGCAGTGGAACTATAATAAAGGGCTTGCAACAGCCAGAATCGTTCAATTGTTTAAGGAAAAGGGCCTGAAAGAGAAGGCAGGGGCTAAGATTGGGACCATCCTCAATCCCGAAGTCACGTATGCCAGATCATCTGCGCCGCATGATCAGGAAGCAGCGAAAATGTACGATCTCTTCTTCAACCGTGTGTTCCTGGATCCGGCGATTAAAGGGGTATACCCAGAGGAGCTGCTGGAGTTAAATCAGAAGCATGGGATTGCGTTTGACCATACAGAGGAAGAGCTGCAGACAATCAAGGAAAATACTGTCGATTATGTCGGCTTGAACCTATATTTCCCGCATCGTGTGCAGGCAAGGACTTCTGCCTGGAATGAGCGTATGCCGTTCCATCCGGCCTATTATTACGAGAAGTTCGACCTTCCCGGGAAAAAGATGAACCCGTACCGCGGGTGGGAAATTTATCCGAAGATCATGTTTGATATGGCCGTGAGAATGAAGGAAGAGTACGGAAACATCGAATGGTTCATTGCTGAAAACGGCATGGGCGTCGAAAATGAGCAGCGCTTTAAAAATGAAGAAGGCATAATCCAGGATGATTACCGCATCGAATTTATTTCAGAACATTTGAAGTGGCTGCTGAAGGCTGTGGACGAAGGGGCCAATTGCAAAGGCTATATGCTATGGGCGCTTTCTGATTGCGTGTCGCCGATGAACGCCTTCAAGAACCGCTATGGACTGGTGGAAATCAATCTGGAAGACAATCTAAAGCGAAGCCTGAAAAAATCGGCTTACTGGTATAAGCAGATCATTGAAACAAGAGAATTTGAAGCCCATAACGATGAGCTGAATAAATAGTTGTTTCAGGGTGATGTTTCACTGCTTTCTAAGCCGGTGAAGCATCACTTTTTTTACCAGTTTGCCTGAAAGTCATATTATCCGGATGGACGTGATGGAATGGAGAAGTATTTAGCTTTTGACCTTGGCGGCACGTATGTGAAATACGGCATTGTCACAGAGCAGGCGGAAATCTTGGAAACCAGCAAGATCAAGACACCGAAAACCCTGGATGGGTTATTGGAAGCCATGGCAGAAATCAGTGAAGCCCATCCGGAATGTGAAGGAATTGCCGTATGCAGCCCTGGTGCTGTTTCTGATGAGGGAATCATATATGGCTCCAGTGCGATTCCGTTTATCCATGGCCCGAATATGAAAAGCCAGATCAGCGAGAGAACAGGAAAGCAGGTATTCCTTGGCAATGATGCCAATTGCGCCGGCTATGCGGAAATATGGAAAGGGGCAGCCAAGGGCAGGAAGGATGTCCTTGTGATGGTAATCGGCACCGGGATCGGCGGCTCTGTGTTCAAGGATGGAAATCTGCACAAGGGAGCTAATCTGCATGGCGGAGAATTCGGCTATATGTTTTTAACATCAGATATTAAAGGCGACAATGATGTCTGGAGCCGGATAGCGTCCACAAAGGCCCTGGTCAAAAAGGTAGCTGCCCTCAAACAAGTGGATCCCGAGACTCTCACCGGCGAGGAGATCTTTGAGCTGGCTGAAAACGGGGATGAGACTTGTCTGAAAGCACTAAATGATTTTTATCATTATCTAGCGGTCGGCATCTATAACCTTCAATACATCTATGATCCTGAAGTTATTTTGATTGGCGGGGGCATCAGTGCCAGAAAAGATCTCATCGACAATATCAACCTTAAGCTTGATGCCATTCTTGCTAAGGTCGGCCTTGCGAAGATCAAACCGAATATAGAGGCCTGCACATTTAGGCAGCATGCTAATTTGCTGGGGGCTGTTTATGGGTATAGAAGGTGACAGGCACCTCCCGAAATTTCTTGTTTCACACAATTGTTTCACACACCAAGCGGAGGAAACAGATATAACTTTGAACTGGAATATGACATGAAAAGCACTGCCAGGTAAAATACCGGCAGTGCTTTTTTATATATTTTCCTATTATAACCTCCAAACCTATTTACAGGAAACTTCCAATCTTATATTATTATGTCACACGATATATCGTATGACATAATATCGAGTAACATAATAACTCCAACAATGAAAGAAGGTAACCGCCAATGGCGTACACTGGAGGCCCAATGACCGAAGCCATGTACTACGTACTCCTTGCACTCATGCGTCCCAATCATGGCTACCAGCTGATGCATGCCATCGCTGAAGTTTCACACGGCCGGGTGAATATGGGACCGGGAACACTTTACGGAGTGCTTTCAAGGATGCAAAAGGACGGACTCATTTCCCTGGCTGAAAACGATGGCAGAAGGAAGACCTATAAAATTACAACTGATGGGGAACAGGCCCTGCGTGTGGAGTATGGCCGATTAAAAGCCCTGATTGAAGACAGCAGGATTTTAGAGGAGGGTGAGGGGAATGGGTAAAATTGTACGCAAACTCCGGCCCAATGACTATTGGCGGATAGGGGAGCATGAAAGCTGGTTCACAGATATGGCAGCAGAAGGGCTTCACCTTAAAAAGATGGGGAGCCGGTTTGCTAAGTTTGCCCAAGGTGAGCCGAAGAAAATGAGATACAGAATCGATGTTTCGTTCAGTAAGAAGATTTCGAGTGAACAGGTTGAAATGTATTCCGAGAGCGGATGGGATTATGTGACTACCTATAATTATTTCCATGTGTTTTCTTCACCCGCTGAGCTTCATGCACCAGAGATCCATACAGATCCAGCGGAGCAGTCCTACACATTAAAGGCACTGGATGAAAAGTATACTCAGACTGCCTGGACCGTCACAATCATGATACTGTTGACGTTTGGGATGCTGGCTTCTATATGGTTCCTTGACGGAACACCAACTTTGATGATGGTTCAGGGCAATGTGCTTACACAAACAATTTTAAGTATCATCCTCGGATATTCGGCCTACAATTCTCTCCAGGCGGCGATTTCTATTCGGTCGCTGCGGAAAAAACTGGCCGAAGGAAAACCGATTGACCACCATGCTCCGTGGAAGAAGCGCTTCCGCCGGAATACGGCGATTGCCTTGCTTTTTATAGTAACAGCCGGTTCCACTGCTGCTATATCATTCGCGCAGCTTTCTATGATGGACACAAAAACATTGCCTGAAGGAAACATAGACCTGCCGATTGTGAGATTGGCAGATATAGAACAGAATCCGGACTTGAGCCGGGGCGAGCCCTCATATGTAGATGACGATGTGGATTGGGGCAACCGCATTTCCTATGACTGGAGTCCATTGGCACCCGTTCAATATGAAACAGATGAAAACGGAGAAGTCATTGGAGAGAAGTGGTATGATGGCAGCGGCAGATATTCACCTTCTATTCAAACACAGGTCTATCAGCTCAGCATAGCTGGTCTCGCGGATAATCTACTTTCTGATTTAGTGAAAAGATACAGGTATGAAGATAGCGTGGAGGAGTTCGTGCAAAAAAAGAATCCTGCTTTGGATGAATTGATTGTTTATGAGGAAGAGGGTATTAAAAAGGTGTTTGCTTCTAAGGGGAAAACCGTGATATATGTTTGGTATCATGGGAAAGCGGATGTAGATTCGGTGATAGAGGCTGTTGTAGAAAATATTAGGTGACAGGCACCTCCCGAAAAATCTTGTTTCACAGCGATGTTTCATAAGATTGCGGCAGGGGCCGGAGGGGACAGATTTTACTGTCCCTTTCTTTTTTTAGGTGCCGGGTTCTTCAATATTTATTTTCAGAAGTGGTAGAATCATCCTGTGTAAATCTGGTACTATTTAACCAGAAAGGGTGATATTGGATGTTCTGTAATCAATGCGGAGAAAAGCTGGCAGCCGACTCCCGGTTTTGTACAAAATGCGGCGCTCCTGTAGCCAGGCCGAAGGAAGAAATGAAGGATGGGAACGGCAGTGGGCAGGCGGCTGCTGATGAGAGTCTCTCAAAAAAGCATACATATCCTATAGATGAAGCTAATATGGATACACCTGTAAATGGGGCAGAGTCCCGCTCCGAACGAAAGCGTACTACCTTTAAGAGTGCCCTTCCGTTTGCCCTTCCTCTGGTCAGCATCCTGATAGCCGCTATTGGACTCTCCTACTATTATTTTCAGGAAAAAGAAGTTAACGCGGAGGTTCTGGGCATAATGAAGTCGGCTGAGGAAACGGCTTTGAAGGGAGACTATGAAGCTTCTAAAAAGCTGCTGGAAGAAGGAATTTCCAAGCGTCCTGAATATACGGCTCTCAAGGGTAACCTTGATTTGGTTAATTTGGCTTTAGAACTAGAAGGAATCCTTGATACAGCAAGCAGCAAAATTAAAAAAACAGAGTTTAATGCAGCTTCAAAAGGCCTGGCTAGTTTAAAGAGCAAAATAAACGACTCAGAAAGCCCTCTTTTTGAGCCTTTTAAAGCTAAGGTGGAAGAAAAAGAAGTCCAGATTGCTGTCGGTACAATAAAGAAGGAATTGAACGGACTAAAGACAGTGGATGAGCTGGCAGGAAAATTGAGTATATTGGCTACATTACCGGAAAAAGAAGCTACCCCGGTCAAGACAGAGATATTAAATAAAATCATCCAAATCAGTACAGATGATGCCGAAGGGAAATTAAAAGGAAAACAGTTCACAGACGCTTTTTCCATTATCGATAAAGGTTTGGAGTATGCCACAAATGACAAGAAGCTTTTGGCATTCAGGGACAGGGTCGAGCAGGAAAGATCAGCTTTTGAACAGGCGGAGCAGCAGCGGATTGAACAGGCCATGGAAGCTGCAGCGCAGGAGGACTTAAAAAACCGGACTGCTGCAGTAGAGGTTCTAGGCGTGACAGCTGAAGTTGATGAGTATGGAGATCTCTATGTAACTGGCGAGGTGAAGAACACTGCGACGGCTTCCATCAGCTCTGTGACAATCTACTACTCAGTTTACGATGCAGACAACAGCTATATTACTGATGGATCTGTCACTGTCTATCCGTATTATTTAGAGCCGGGAGAGTCGGGCTCCTTTGATGACATTTATTATGGAATCTACCAAGATGCGACTGTAGATATAGACAATATAACCTGGTATCTAAATTAAGAGGGTGAAAATGTGAAAAAATGGATTATCAGCATATCTTCCGTTGTTCTGATTTGGGGCGGCGGCATATACGGCTATTATTATTTGAAAGATTCGATGCCCAAAAAACTCACGGTCCCATCTGGCCTTGTGGCTAAAGCGGATCCAGCTGCATCCAAGGTGACAGAGACACCGGAAGACTTGAAAGGAATCATCCATCAAACGCAAAAGCTGGTTGTAAAAATAGAACTGGAGGACGGTTCATTAGGATCAGGCTTTCTCTATAACGACAAAGGTGACATTGTGACAAACGCCCATGTAGTGGCGAATGCCAGTAATGTGAAGGTGAAAACCTCAGATTCACGTGAATTTTCCGGAGTCGTGATCGGCGTAAGCAGTGAGACAGATGTTGGTCTTGTCCGGGTGCAGGGTCTTGTAGGGACAGACCCTCTTAAAATCGCCCGCGACCGTAAAGGCGAGGTTGGGGATGAAGTCCTGGCACTTGGCACCCCGCTTGGACTGGAGAACACAGTAACCACTGGAATTATCAGCGGCGTGGACCGGGATTTTGTGCTGGAGCCTTTCAAATATGAGGATGTTTACCAAATATCTGCCCCGATTGCTCATGGCAATAGCGGAGGCCCTCTGATTGACAGCAAGACCGGGGAGGTTCTGGGCATCAACTCAGCCGGGATGGACGAGGGCAGCATTGGATTCAGCATCCCAATTAACAGTATTCTGCCGCTTATTGAAGGCTGGTCCAAGTCCCCAATGACCAATGTCGCCGATGTTGCCATTGCAACAGACCAGTATAGCTATGAGGAGGAAGAATACTCAATCGGTGATTATGCATCATACCTTGTTGAATATTTTTACGACTGCCTTAACCAGGGAGACTATGTTACCGCCTACTCCCTGATCGGAAGCAGCTGGCAATCCTCCATCACCTATGAGAAATTTCGGGAGGGTTACTTGAACACAGAGTCAGTTTCTATTGACGATATCACCGCCAGCACTGATGGTGATAATGCAACTGCAGTCGCGATCATCTCTGCTGATGAGAGAAAAGACGGAGGAACCGTCTACAGCAAATACAAACTCACCTACAATATCGGTTACGAAAATGATCAGCTAAAACTTATTTCAGGTAAAGGTGAGAGAATAGAGTAATGTATGGGAAGGGTCTTAACCTCGATTAAAAGCAGCCCCATCTGGCCGGAGGGGACAACGCTCCTGTCCCCCTCTGGCTTTATGAGCATTAATACATTTCACCTAAAAAGGGAGCGGGAGGATGAGCCGGCCCCTTCATCTCTGCTCAGTGTAAACCCAATCGTCTTCAAAGCACTTTCCAGGCTGGCCTCGGTTTTTACTGATTTCAAATCTATATTTGTGCTGATTGCGTTTAACGCCAAGTCCGGCCTGATACCGGTAAGTATGGGGGTTACTCCAATCAGACTCAGCATATTGGCAACTTTTAAAAGGGACGAGCTCACCATATCGTTGATTTGGAGAATCCCTGACAGATCAATGATTAGATACTCCAGTGACAGGCTCTCGCTCTTGGTGAGGGCCAATTCTATGATGGTTTCCAGCCGGAATTCATTGATATTGCCGATGATCGGAAGGATGGCCACTCCTGTAGTGATCGGGACGAGCGGTGCTGACAGTGTTTGAATCTGCCTGTTCGCGTCATCGAGCTCCAGTACATAGGAGAGCAGAGAGCTCATGGTCTCAAACAGCTCCACATGTTCTTCAGTGAGTTCAAAGGTTTCCGTATCCAGTCCGCAGATGGTCCCATAATTCCTTCCATCTTCATAAAAAATAGGAAGGCCTACAAAGCTGCCGCTTCCTAAATTCCGGGTCACATTAAGTGCGTTTGATAAATCGCTTTTTGTAATATCTGGAATGAACAGGACCTTTTCGCCATGATCCACACTCAGCTTGCAAAAAGTCTCTTCAAAAGGAAGAGTATCTCCTTCCCTCAGCAAAGTATCCCCATGATTAACAACCTTAACAATCTCATTTGTCCTTTGATCATTTTTAGCAATGAAAAGTGTATTTATATTTAAAATCCTGCTCATCATTCGTAGGATGCTGTCCGCCGCTTCGTCAAAATTCATGAACTTGCTGTAAGAAAAAGCATTTGAATTCATATGTATTCGTACCCCTCAATTCTAAAATAAGCCTTAACTCAGTTTTTACCACACTTTGAGATAGTTAAACATGGTGACAGGTACCTACCGAAAAATCTTGTTTCACAATTTGTTTCACGTTGGGAGAAGCAGATTTTAACTAAATAAATAGGAGGGGAGCAGCTCCCCTCCTGTTAATTTCCCTTTATTATATCCAGCAGTTCCTGCCCAAACTCCCCGGCTTTCTTTGGCCCTATGCCTTCTATGCTTAAAAGGTCACTCATAGTACCAGGTCTCTTAATTAAAATTGCCTCTAGTGTATTGTTAGTAAAGATATAATACGGTTTTACATTGAGCTTTTTTGAATGGCTCGTTCTAAATGCGGTTAAAGCAGAGCGGATTTCTTTTTCATTTGGTGGGTTATTCCGGATATGTTTGGTGTGCTGCTTCTTCGGAAAGCGTGATTCTGGCGATTGTCCGCTAATGATCGCCAATAGATCCTTTCCGTAGTCCTCCGCTTTTTTCTGGCTAAACCCTTCAATCTCTAACAAATGCTCAATGGTCATAGGCTTTTTCTCCAAGAGCTCATCCAGCATTTTATTAGTGTAAATATAGTAAGGTTTTATATTCAATTCTCTTGAACGGTTAAGACGATATTCAGTTAGAGATTTTTTTAAGATGCTATCCTTATCATTTTGATTTACAGCTGGGACAGAGGCAGCGTTTGATATTTCCTTTTGAGTCGCTAGAGATGTTTGCAGCAAATAATCTTCTTTGTTGAATTGCTTTTCTTTACTGTATTTCAGAATAGTATCCGCGATCCCATAGACGAGTTGATCTGTCATGAATACAGGCGATTTTTTCTCCAGCTCATTTTGAATGAAAGTTTTGATTTGGTCATGGCGGATGACCTTTGATTGTATATTTGCCGGCGCATTCTTAGCGATATCCAAAATAGTTTTGGAATTTGCAAAAGTAACAGCATAGGTAACGGGACAATTTTTTATAGCACCGTCATCTTTCAGGAGTTTTTCCAGGATTCCCATATGCCGTTCGACTTGGTTGATCGGGCTGTACATCCCTTCTTTGTTAATGATCCTGTTGTTCTTCGTAATTACTCTTTGGAATTCCCCTTTATCAGTAATATGTATATTGCCAAACATCTTCTTCACTTCTAAAACCATTATGAACTTATGTGTAATAACAATAAAATCCAATTGAGCAGCATAATCACCATACTCCAGATATACATCATGCAGGATGACCAGCGGCAGCATAGAGTGCTGGAGTTCAAACAGGACGTTTTTTTCTCCTGTTTGGCCGATGGTGAATAACTTTAAGTGGTTTTCCACTTTTTTCAGGTCGATGTTTGGATCATTGCTTTCTGCCAGCTCGGTCAGACGTGAGATGGTGACAGATTTTTCATTGAAATGCTTATAAATTTCAGGTTCTTTTATATCCCGCTTGTCTGTTAAGACATTAAAGACGTTTTTAAGAAAAGACATTACTTACCCTACTTTCTAGGTGACAGGCACCACCCGAATAATCTTGTTTCACAATTTGTTCCACGAAGAGGTGAAGTATAAGAGACTTCACCCAATAATAATGATATTTCCGATACAAACTCTCAATTTAAATGTTCTTACTTGATTTTATACCAATATGGTAAAAAATGTACATGGGATTAGCGTTTCATTCATTAGGGAAAGGGCTCAAACCAATCTTGACATCGACCTTTGTGTGTTTCTCTAGAAAGCAAACAGGCTATAAATATATTAATCAAACGTTTGATTAATAAGGATTTGTTCCTTCTGCCATGCGGTTTCTGTTAAGTAAAGGACCGGCAACCTAGAACTTATGACAGGAATCTATTTTTGCAAAGAGAGGTGTTTGGAAGCGGGATCACGAAGAGGAGGCTGATGATGAAAACTCTAAGGGTAATAGCAATTATACTTCTGGCTTTGTTCCTGACTGCCTGCAGTGAGCCGGAAACCAAAGATGATGGTGAATTTATGTTCGGTAATCTGTATGCTGATTCAATGGAATCTGGTGAAAGCTACTATATGGTTCTGCCAATTGAATGGACAGGGGATGAGCCGGCAATCATTGCTTCTATTGAATTAGTTAAAGAAGATGGTGCGCCTGTAACTGTTGATGAAGATGGGATTGCCTATGTATTTTACGGTGCCGATCCTTTGAAAGAAATGGGGTTATATTCGGGAGACCGCAATATCGGGAAAATCAAAGATATTACTGGATTTAAAGTCCAGGGAGAGAGCAGGGTTGTTGCAAAAATTCTGCTTGATGAGATGAAGGAGGATGAAAGCAGGGCGGCGAAGGTTACTTACATGATTGATGGTGAGGAGTATGAGGAAGTAGTGAAGTGGGATACTTTTGAGGAGCTTAGTACATAGAAAGGTGACAGGCACCTCCCGAAAATTCTTGTTTCACACAGTTGTTTCACGAAGGGGCTGCGGGCTGCTGTCCCTTTTTCTTACGCTGAGATGAAAGTTTACTAGTTGAAGTGAAGTACGGGGAAAAATGAAGAAGATGTATTTACCCTTATTCAATATATAGGGCTAATGGGAAACCGTGGTCCTTTTTCTCCCGCTTGTGAACATCCCCATTTCAAGTTACAATCGAACAGGAATCTACTACCATTTACATAGGAGGCTTTACATCATGAAGGAACCTTTATTTTTAGAGCCTGTTTTTCAGGAGCGCATATGGGGCGGGACGGCGTTGAGGGATGTTTTTGATTACTCCATTCCTTCTGACCATACAGGAGAATGCTGGGCAATTTCCGGCCATCCGAACGGGCAGAGCACAGTAAAGAATGGGGAGTATGCCGGCAGGACGATCGGGGAGCTGTGGGAAAACAACCGCGAGCTGTTCGGAAACTACTCTTCGCCGGTTTTTCCTTTGCTGACAAAAATCCTTGATGCGAATGCTGATTTATCGGTTCAGGTCCATCCGAATGATTCTTATGCGAAAGAGCATGAGAATGGCGAATTGGGCAAGACGGAGTGCTGGTACATCATTGACTGTGATGAGGATGCCGAGCTGATTTTCGGCCATACGGCCCAGACAAAGGAAGAGTTTGTAGAGCGTGTTGAAAAGGGCGAGTGGAATGAGCTTCTGCGCCGTGTGTCTGTAAAGCCGGGCGACTTTTTCTATGTACCGAGCGGGACTATCCATGCGCTTTGCAAAGGCACGCTGATTCTTGAGACGCAGCAGAGCTCTGACACAACCTACCGTGTGTACGACTATGACCGGAAGGACGCTGAAGGAAATACACGTGAGCTGCATATTGATAAGTCAATTGCGGTCACTGCTATCCCGCATCAGTCCACACGTGTTGAGCCGTCTGTGAAAAAGCAAGGAGAAGCCGAGGTCACGAAGTTCGTTGAAGCAGAGTACTTTACGGTCTACAAATGGAACATCAATGGCAAGGCGAGCTTTGCACAGGACAAACCATTCCTTTTGGGCAGTGTGCTGAACGGCAGCGGCGTCCTGAAGGCAGATGGAAAAGAATATGCTTTTACCAGAGGAGACCATTTCATTCTCCCTTCCGACTTCGGAGAATACGAAGTCGAAGGCCAGGCCGAACTTATTGTGTCCCATGTATGAGCCAGAGGGACAGATCCCTTGAAGCAAACTATGCCCAGCCCCTATGCCCCTATCCTGATAGGGGCTTTTTTTCGCCCGGAAGAGCCAGGGGGACAGGTCCCATGGCCCAAATCGTGTCTTACACCCAGCCCAATCTTATAGAGGTTTTTTTTTTCGCTCAAAAACTAAGACATCCTCCACACCCATAAAGTCTTGATTCCCCGACCCAGTGAGGCTACACTTTTAATTATTCAATAGTTGGCAGGTGGCAGCATGACAAATAGACAAAAGGAGCTTCTGAGGATATTGCTTCTTCATGAGGAAGGTGCTCTGCAGATAAAGGATTTGTCCGGGCAGCTTGGCTGTGTGGAGAAGACGGTCAGGAATGATTTGGACCGGATCGAGGATTACCTCGGTCAGTATGAAGGAACAAACCTCATCCGCAAGCCGGGAGTTGGCATCTTCATTGAGATTGATGAGGCCGCACGTTCAGAAATACTGCAGAGCCTTTTCTCGGATGATTCAAAAACAATGGAAGAGCGATTGTTTGAGATGGCTTTTCAGCTTCTGACAAGCGGGAATGCCATTACTTTAAAATATTGGGCAGAACGGTATTTTGTCCCTAACGCTTCCCTCAAGAAGGACCTTGAAGTTATTGCCCAGTGGCTCGAGCGGTTTGACTTATTGCTTGTTTCCAGGCAGCGGCTTGGACATCTTATTGAAGGGACGGAACTCAATAAGCGGAATGCTCTGGCTCATCTGTCCGGGCTAATTCCTTCAGGCGGCATTGGCAAAAATCCAGTTTTGGACCTTTTCCAGCCGTATGAAATTGACATTGTCCGCAAAGCGCTTAAAGAGATACAGAACAATGAATCAATCCGGTTTACGGATGAAGCACTCGACAGCCTTGTGGTCCATGCACTCATTATGATCAAAAGAACCAGGCAGAGGGCGCCTGTTTTCGTTGAGCCCGCCGAAATGGAAAAAATAGCACTGCGGAAAGAATATGAGTATGCCTCTGCTTTTTTCACCAGGCTGGCAGATTCTTTCCAGTTATCCTTCCCGGAAGCAGAAATTGTGTATTATACCTGGCATTTTATCAGTGCCAAACGTTCAGAAGAGGCTGAGTCTGCATTGATCCAGGATGAGAAGGCAGAGCATGTTGTTCAGCTGCTCATCGAAAGAATGGAAAAGCTGACATTGTTTCCGTTTGGGAATGACCATATCCTTGCGAGCGGGCTAGCCGTGCATATGCACTCGGTCATCAGCCGTATTCATTACGGTTTTCCAATCACCAACCCGCTTCTCGCCAATATTAAAAGAATGTATCCTTATATGTTCAGCATGGTCATCCTGGCGCTCGACGATATCAGGGAAGGATTCCATATCAGCATCCCGGAGGATGAAGCAGCCTATATCGTCCTTCATTTTCAGGCCTCGATTGAAAGGCTTGAAGGAAAAAGAAATATTGAAAAGAAGCGGGCCATCATTGTCTGCCATATGGGCATCGGTATGTCACACCTGCTTGAAGCAAAGATTGAGCAGCAGTATGCTGCCATTGAAATTGCCGCTTGCATCGGCAAGGCCGAAGTGGCAGAAGCGCTGGAAAAACATCATCCTGATTTTATCATTTCAACCGTCCCCCTTGAAAAAGCAGGGACTGGCTATATCCAGATTTCTCCCCTATTTGGGCAGGAGGATAAGGAGAGGCTGAGCCAATTTGTGGACAATCTTCGTACTGGCAAGACGGAAGGCCGGGAAGAGTCTTTTGCTGATCTTATGGAAGAGGATCTGATTTTTCTCCATGTAAAAAAAGAGCATCGGTATGAGGTTGTTGAAATGCTGGCAATGGCCCTCTATCAAAAAGGCTATGCTGCAAAAGAGTTCATTCACAGCACGGTGAACCGTGAAAGGAACTCGGCCACTGCCATTGGCGGGGGTATTAGCATCCCGCATGGAGATCCATCCATGATCAGCAGGACGGCGATCGCAGCGGCAATACTGGATCAGCCGCTCGAGTGGGGCTCCGAAAAGGTTTCACTCGTATTTCTGCTTGCCGTTGCAAAAGAAAATCAGCGTGACATCCGGAGGATCATCGGGAAGATCGCTTCATTGAGCGAGTCGCCTGCTGCTGTCCATGAACTGGTGTCAGCCGGAAATGCGGCAGAATTTTTAAAAATGCTTAAACAACAATAAAAAAGCAGCGGAGCGAAAGCCCGCTGCTTTTTTTAATAATTCCTTTTTACCGGAGTCTCCGGTAAAAATCCGAAAAATATAGGCATGAGGGAGGGTTTATTATAATGGTAAGCGATTACAACAGATTTTTTTAACCAGGAGGTTTTAGATATGGCGAAGATATTGGCTGTCACAGCTTGCCCGGTCGGCATTGCCCATACGTATATGGCTGCCGAGAACCTGCAAAAGGCAGGCGAAGTGCTCGGCGTTGAAATGAAAGTAGAGACGCAAGGTTCGATCGGTGTAGAGAACGCTTTAACTGAACAGGATATTGCCGAAGCAGACGGCATCATCATTGCAGCAGACAAGGAGGTTCCTAAAGACCGTTTTGCTGGAAAAAGAGTGATTGTCACCGGCGTTCAGGATGGTATCCGCAAGCCGGAGGAGCTGATCAAAAGGATTCAGATTGGAGACGCCCCAATTTATAAGCCGGAACTGGCCAAAAATGAAGGCGCTGCCAAGAAACAGAAGGAAAACCCTATTTATAAGCATCTGATGAGTGGTGTTTCTTATATGGTTCCATTCATCGTTGTCGGAGGACTTCTGATCGCCCTTGCACTTACACTTGGCGGGGAACAGACACTTGGGGGAATCGTCATTCCTGAGGATTCCATCTGGAAGCAGGTTGAAAGCCTTGGTGCGACTGCCTTTATGTTCATGGTTCCTATCCTAGCAGGTTTCATTGCTGTCAGCATTGCAGACCGTCCGGGGCTTGTGCCGGGTATGATCGGCGGTTATATTGCTGCGAACGGAAGCTTTTATGGAAGTGAAGCAGGTGCAGGATTCATCGGCGGCATCATTGCCGGGTTCCTGGCAGGATATGTGGCTCTGGCTATTAAGAAGCTCAAGGTGCCTAAAGCCGTACAGCCTGTTATGCCCATCATTTTTATCCCGATTCTCTCGTCTGTCATTGTTGGTTTATTGTTCATCTATGTTATTGGTGCTCCAGTTGCACAAGTATTCGAAAGCTTAACCGATCTCCTCAGCAGCATGCAGGGAGGAAGCTCAATTGTATTGGCACTTATCCTTGGCGCTATGATTGCGGTCGACATGGGCGGTCCCTTCAACAAAGTGGCCTTCCTGTTCGGCTCTGCCATGATTGCGGAAGGAAACTATGAAATCATGGGCCCGATTGCGGTGGCCATCTGTATCCCGCCAATCGGGCTCGGCCTGGCAACTTTTGTTAACAAGCGAAAGTTTACGCAAACTGAAAGGGAAGCAGGAAAAGCCTCCTTTACGATGGGTCTTTTTGGAATCACAGAGGGTGCGATTCCATTTGCAGCGCAGGATCCGCTGCGCGTTATTCCCAGCATTGTCACTGGTTCCATGGTTGGGTCGGTTATCGCCATGATCTCCCAGGTTGGAGACCGCGTAGCGCACGGCGGACCGATTGTAGCTGTCCTTGGAGCCGTCGACAATGTCCTGATGTTCTTTGTTGCTGCTATTGCTGGTGCTGTCGTGACTGCCCTGATGGTTACTGCACTGAAGAAGAATGTTGAAGGTGCCCCTGTCCCAGCTCTTGCCGGCGCAGAAGGCAGCGCAGTTCCTGAAGAATCTGTACAAGCTGCAGTAGAAAAGCAGGAAAATGCAGAAATCCGGAAACTGACTGACATTACTAGCGTTGAACTGATTGACATCAGCCTAGAAGGTGAAGCGCGTGATGATGTCATTGATGAACTGATTGAACGCTTTGATGCAGCAGGTGTACTAAGCTCGAAAGAAGCGTACAAGCAAGCAATCCTTAACCGTGAGGCACAGAGTTCTACTGGATTGGGGATGAATATTGCCATTCCGCACGGAAAATCAAACGCAGTCAAACGCCCCGCCGTTGCTTTTGGCATCAAGCGGGAAGGTGTGGACTGGTCCAGCCTTGACGGCACAGATGCCAAGCTGATCTTCATGATTGCCGTGCCCGAACAGGCAGCCGGCGATGCCCATCTGAAAATCCTGCAGATGCTGTCGCGCAAACTGATGGATGATGAATTCCGCGAACAGCTGCTAAAAGCTGAGTCTAAAGAGCAGGCGTATCAGCTGCTTGAAGAAATTCAATAAGAGATTAGACCGTCCGGTTCCAGGACGGTCTTTTTTTAATATTTATACTTTTGATTTAAATGTCTAGACAAATAACTATTATTTTTATAAAATTATGTAAATTAGTTAGAAAGCTGACTGTAAAAAATAGAGAGTCTGACATCATAAAAAAATCACTTCAGGGATTTCCATTTGAGTTAATAACCGATAGGGCAGAGTGACGGAAAAAGCAAAACATCCTTTGCTGGGCCGGGACTTCTGCCCTTGTATCTTTTACAAACACAAAAGGAGAGAATCATATGTCTAATCATAGCGAGAATGAAATTCAATATCCATTTCCGGAAGGATTCTGGTGGGGCTCTTCTGCTTCCGCGACCCAGACAGAGGGTGCGGCTGATGTTGATGGCAAAGGGAAAAACATCTGGGACCACTGGTATGAAACAGAGCCAAACCGTTTCTTTAATGGTGTAGGGCCAGAGAAAACATCCCAATTCTATTATAAATATAAAGAAGATATCAGGCTGATGAAGGAAATCGGCCACAATTCTTTCCGCCTGTCCATCTCATGGTCAAGGCTGATCCCGGAAGGAAAAGGTGAGGTGAATGATAAGGCTGTTGAATTTTACAATCATGTCATCAATGAATTGATTGATAATGATATAGAGCCTTTTGTGAATCTGTTCCACTTTGATATGCCGATGGAGCTGCAGAAGATCGGCGGCTGGGCAAATCGTGAAGTGGTCGATGCTTATGAGGAATATGCAAAAGTCTGCTTTGAGCTGTTCGGGGACCGTGTGAAAAAATGGTTTACCCACAATGAACCGATCGTACCGGTTGAAGGCGGCTACCTCTATGATTTCCACTATCCAAACGAAATCAATTTCGGCAAAGCTGTCCAGGTGGGATACCATACCATTCTATCAAGCGCCAAGGCAATCAAGGCTTATAAAGAACAAAAACAGGATGGGAAGATCGGCATCATCCTGAATTTGACGCCATCATATCCGCGTAGCCAGAATCCGGCTGATTTGAAAGCATCTGTTCTCGCTGATGCATTCTTTAACCGCTCTTTCCTTGATCCTTCCGTTAAGGGTGAATTTCCAGAGGAGCTCGTTCAGCTGCTGAGGGAAGAAGGGTTCCTTCCAACTGTGGAAGAAGGCGATCTGGAACTTATCAAGAATAATACTGTTGATATCCTGGGCGTGAACTACTATCAGCCGCGCCGCGTAAAAGCAAAAGAAAATCTGCCGAATCCGGAAGCGCCATTTATGCCAGAACGTTTCTTTGATAATTACGTCATGCCAGGCCGCAAAATGAACCCTCACCGCGGCTGGGAAATCTACGAAAAAGGTGTCTATGATATCCTTATCAACCTGAAGGAAAACTATGGAAACATTGAATGCTTCATTTCCGAGAACGGGATGGGCGTTGAAGGAGAAGAAAAATTCCGGGACGAAAATGGCATCATCCAGGATGATTACAGGATAGATTTTATTAAAGGGCATCTAGAATGGGTCCATAAAGCGATTCAGGAAGGATCCAATGTAAGGGGCTATCATCTATGGACGTTCATGGATAACTGGTCATGGTCCAATGCTTATAAAAACCGCTACGGTTTTGTGTCCGTTAATCTAGATAAAGATGGGGAGCGAACAATTAAGCAGAGCGGCAAGTGGTTTAAGGCTGTGTCTGAAAAAAACGGTTTCTGATTTTGCATAAAAAGATGGTCGCTATGACCATCTTTTTTAGATAACTTACCAGAATCCATTTATAATGAAAGTGAGAATCTATTTAACAGGGTGGATCCGTTATGACCAAGTACGAAACAATATCATCTGAAATCAGGCAGAGGATCATTAATGTCTCTTATTCGCCAGATGAACCGATTCCAGACGAAATTACACTCGCAAAGGAATTCGGCTGCAGCCGTATGACGATGAAGCGGGCGCTGGATATCCTGGTGCTTGAAGGGCTGCTGTACCGGAAAAGGGGACATGGAACATTTATTGTGAAATCGGCCATCCAGAATAGCCGGGTCAATGTTGTCAGCAATGAATCAATCGGCCTGACGGGACTTTTGCAAGGAAAAGAAGTGACGAGCAAGGTCATCAAATTCGAAGTCCAATTTCCTGATGATGAAGTAGCTGCCCATCTGGCCATTGACAAGAAAACCCCGGTTTATCATATTATCCGCTTGCGGCTTGTTGCGGATGAACCATATGTTTTGGAAAAAACTTATATGCCAGCTGCACTGATCAGGGGAATTGATGATGATGTCCTCCAGGGCTCCATCTATGAACATATTAGAATAAAATTGGGGCTGACGATTGCCGGTTCGCATCGAAAAATCAGGGCAAGCAAGTCAGGTGAACTGGATCATCTACACCTGGTATGCAAGGATGATGATCCCATCCTCGAGGTTGAACAGGTCGCCTTCCTGGACAATGGGGTTCCTTTCGAATACTCATTTGCAAGGCACCGCTATGATAAATTCGAAGTCACATCAGCCAACTTTAAAAGGTAATGGGGGAATGAATATGCTAGGAGCGATTGAAGCCGGCGGTACGAAATTTGTCTGTGCAGTCGGAGATAAAACCGGGAGGATTGCTGATTCTATCCAGATACCGACAACTGTACCCGAAGAAACCATGGCAGCTGCCATTTCATTTTTTAAGCAATATGATATTGAAGCCATTGGCATCGGATCCTTTGGCCCGATAGATATAAACCATGATAGCCCGACGTACGGCTATATCACATCCACACCGAAAACGGCATGGACAAACTACCCGTTCGTCGAAACCATTTCACAAGCGTTCGGTGTGCCGGTTGGCTTCAACACAGATGTGAATGCTGCTGCTTTGGGCGAGGCGAGACTGGGTGCCGCTAAAGGGCTGGACAGCTGCCTTTATATAACAGTGGGAACAGGCATCGGGGCAGGTGCCGTGGTAAACGGGCAATTGCTTCAGGGCCTTTCCCATCCGGAAATGGGCCATATCCTGCTCCGCCGTCATCCAGCTGACTCTTACCAGGGCAAATGTCCTTATCACCGCGACTGCTTAGAAGGCCTTGCAGCAGGACCAGCCATTGAAGAACGCTGGGGAGCCAAAGGAAAAGATCTGGTAAACAGTAAAGAGGTCTGGGATCTTGAAGGATACTATCTTGCCCAGGCACTCATGCAATACATCCTCATCCTCTCACCAAAGAAAATCATCCTTGGCGGAGGCGTCATGAACCAGTCGCAAGTATTTGACTCCATCTACAAATACCTGCCAGAGCTGATGAAAGATTATGTTGCATTGCCGGAACTAGCGGATTATATCGTGAAGCCGGGGCTTGGGGACCAAGCGGGGATAACTGGAGCGCTGTTGCTGGCAGCTGAAAGGTGACAGGCACCTCCCGAATAATCTTGTTTCACAAAATTTGTTTCATGGAAGGGGCAGAGTTGATTTGCTCTCCCTTTTTGTGTATGTAAGACAGTGATTGTAAAATGGGCTCATTAAATGTAAGGTCATCTTTCGAAATAATCCTTTTGCCAGGGGAAACCAGAAACGGTTTCCTCCTTTACCTCTCCCTTCTAGGATTTAATTAATTGTAAGAGTATTGATTGTCCAGGCTTAAAGTTTTCCTATCTCATGCTCTTTGGAACCATTAAAATACCACTAGCGGCAGCTTGATAAGACCTATTATTCTCTGTGCCTCTCCAATTTACCCCAAGCGTAATTACCTAAGACCCCTCCTGTTAACAAACAAATGATCCAAGTAAATAATCCCTCTGCAAGTATAAGTTCCATTTCAAATGATTGTAAAAGAAATTTGATTATATAGTAATCAATTAAAAAAGGAATAGATATGCCAAGGCTGAACTTAAGCACAAACCTTGTTTTTCCCTTTTCTCTGATTTGATCCCACTTCATCCTCAGTCTCCTCTATATAAAAGTTCCACACTCACTTCTATATATGATTAGATAAAGCTTTCTTGTTAAGTTTTTGTCTGGTTATATAACTACAGCCTGTTTTATATGGATACAAGTTAGCCTTTAATCAAACGTTTGATTAATTACCCGGTGGCCGCAGGTGGCAAGCCTTTTACACATATGCAGCCTCTTCTGCTTCCATCCTGCACCTTGGGAAAGAGACCTGGCCTATCGCCTGCCAAACGAGCCAAGGGATCTGACCCAACGAGCCAAGGGGCCAGACCCCCTGGCTCCACCGCGAAAACGAGCCAAGGGACCTGACCCCCTGGCCGAATTCATACACCGATTTTCACACTTGAATGAAAAAGTCTGTATTAATCATTTCCTGTTCTATTACTATACTGAAATTAGAATTTGTAAGTGTTTTCAACTTGGTGAGGAGGAATGACAGATGAGCGGTTCTTGGCTTGGTTTGGAAGAGAAGGTAGCGATTGTTACGGGTGGTGCTTCGGGCATCGGTTTACATATTACGAATGAACTCCTGAAGAACGGCGTGAAGGTTGTGATTGCCGATTTGAATGGGGAAGAAGGCGAGCAGGAAAACGGTTCTTATTTTATTCAGTGTGATGTGACGAAGAAGGAGAGCGTTGACCAGGCGGTTGCGAAGACGGTTGAGCTGTTCGGGTCTTTGGATATCCTAGTGAATAATGCAGGTGTGAATCTTCCTAGACTTTTGGTTGACGACAAGGGAGAAAAGCCGGAATATGAGTTAAGTGAAAAAGACTTTGATTTCATGGTTGCTGTAAATCAGAAGGGTCCTTATCTGTTTGCCCAGGCTTCTGCGAAGAAGATGCTGCAGCAGAACGGCGGCGTGATTATCAATGTATCTTCAGAGGCTGGCCAGGAAGGTTCTGCCGGACAGAGCTGCTATTCAGCGACAAAGGGAGCGGTGATTGCTTTTACAAGGGCATGGGCGAAGGAGCTTGGCAAACACAATATTCGTGTCGTTGCGATTGCCCCTGGTATCATTGAAACGACTGGCCTGAGGACAGATGCTTATAATGAAGCATTAGCGTACACACGCGGTGTGACGGTTGATGGCCTTTCAACTGATTACAGCAAATCGATCCCGCTTGGGCGCGAAGGAATGCTGACAGAAATTGCTGATTTGGTTTCTTATCTGGCTTCTGACCGTGCAGGCTATGTAACAGGGACAACTTTTAATATTTCAGGCGGTAAATCCCGCGGCTGATGCTTTGAAAAGACGTTATTTCGACGCCTTTATGGAAGCCGGCCAGCGGGCAGACCGTCCGGCTTCCATATAAATAGGGGTGATAAAATGTCTGACAGAATGATAGATGAACGTGCAGCAAAGATGCTGGCAATTGCCCGGACAAAAACCTATCACTCACTTGATGAGCTTGCAGAGGCAATGGGTGTGGGCACCAGGACGATCAGGAATTACATCAAACAGCTGAATGAAGACCTAAACGGAATCGCTTCTTTTTTCAATGAAAGAGGAAAAGGCTTTCGTTTCGATATCAATAATATGAAAGCGTTCCAATCTTATCTGGAAGAAAGCAGCCCGGAAGATAGCTCGCTGAATTCGCAAAAGGGCCGGATCGGCTTCATCATTGACCGGCTCATCAACAGCGAAGAAACATACACACTGGATGATCTGGCAGAGGAAATGCACTTGGGCCGCACAACACTCGTCAATGAGCTGAAAAAGGCAGCCGTTTCCCTTGAGACATACAAGCTCATCATCCACGGCAAGCCGAACAGAGGGATGGAGCTGAGCGGCAGGGAACTGGATCTGCGCTTCTACATCCTGGATCATCTGTATGATGTGCTGTATGGAGATTATCCGCTTGATGAAGATATTACGGAATCGATTGAGAGAATCTCGCATGAGTATAATCTCGAATCTCCTACCCAGGAGAGGCTGATGGAATTCATCATCATCATGCTGGACCGGCTTCTGAAAAATCATCATCTTGAAGCTATCGAGGAAAAGCATAAAAAGCTGATCGGCACACAGGAGCACGGGATCGCGCTTGAAATCGTTGAAGCGATTCAAAAGCAGCTCCCGATAGAAATCCCTGAAGCTGAGGCTCTGTTCATCACGATTCCGATCGCGGGAAGGCGGACGCCGACAAACAATCGGACGCTGGCCGATATTGCGATTACCGATGATGTAAGGCGGCTGCTGGAACAGATTTTAGAACAGGTTGGCTTTAAAAAGGAAATCATTGAGCAGAATGAATCCTTCTTTCAGGATCTCCTGTACCACTTGACCTTTATGCTGAACCGGCTGATTTTCGGGCTGCGCCTGAAGAACGCACTGCTCGCCAATGTGAAGGAAAAATATCCGGTTGCCTACAAGATGGCGGAAATTTCCGGACAGGTGATCGAGAGCAGATATGGGCTCGAGGTGCCGGAGGATGAGCTTGGCTATCTGGCCTTTTACTTCGGGGTCTTCATCGGCCAAAGCGATATCAAGGTCAAGCGCTTCCAAAAAGCAGCAGTCGTCTGCGGGACTGGCCGGGGGACGGCAAAGCTCGTCAGCATCCAGCTGGAGCGCATACTGAACCAGGATACTGAAATCAATCTTTTTGCCGAAAAGGATGCAGTGAAGGAAGTTCTGGATTCATATGATCTTGTTTTTTCAACCGTAAAGCTGCCCTTTGAAACCCATGCACCTTTTATCATGATCAATGAAATATTCGATGAAAGCCGTGTGAAGAGGGAGATTGAGAAAGCGGCCTACAGACAGAGGCTCAACATTCAAAATGGCAGCGAGTATCAATCTGTGATGGCCCAGCTGCTTGCGAAAGAGTCATTTTTCCAGCTGGACAGCTCTAAGGGCTATCACGAAAACGTCTTCCATATGGTAAACGAGCTGACTGAAATTGGCCGCCTTGACCTTGGATTCCTGGAGCGGCTGAAGGAAAGGGAAGAGAAGGGATCAATGGTCTTTGACCGCTATATCGCCTTTCCGCACACCTTCAATCAGCAGTCCAATGACATTGAGCTTGCGGTCGGGATTTTCCCGGAGGGGGTCATGGAGAATGGCAGGGAAGTCAGGCTTGTGTTCCTGCTCGGGTTGCCGGAGGAACAGAATGAATGCAATGAAAGCCTGATTGTCAAAATCTATGATGAAATCATCGGGATTGCTAACAATGAAGAGCTCATCGCACAGCTGGTAGAGGCAGCATCCTATGAGGATTTTGTCTCCAGCATCGAACGGTCAAACAGGGAAAGGGGCTGAGAAGATGATTCTATTTTTAATCATACTGATTGGGATCGCCTGGCTGGTCCAGAGCATCCTCGGGTTTTTCCAGATCAAGCATTTTAATAAAAAGTATGCCGAAATGAGGTCGCTCGGACGGGTGGCCATCGGCAAAAGAACAGGGAAATTGCGCGCAGGGACGGTTGTCATGTTCGCTATCGATAAAAGGAATAAAATTCTGAAGGCAGCAAAAATGCAGGGTGTGACCGTTTTTTCCAAGGTCAAGGACCTGAATGGGTTTGAGGGGAAATACCTGCTGAAGATTTCCGATGAAGATTTCAAAGGCCATGATAAATTGACCCAGCTTGCGATTGCCGATGCGCTCAAGAGCTATGACATCATCTCCAAGGGCGGCGAGCTGCAGGTGAAAAAAGGCTGGATCGACTATATCATGCCAAAAAAGAAAGAAATGAGAAGAGGGTGAAGAGATGGATTTTATCATCAAATTAGCTGAAGGGTTCATGAACTTATTCCGCACAGGCGGCGAAACCTTTGTCAGCCTTGTCACAGATATTGTACCGCTATTGATCATGCTATTGGTTGCCATGAACGCACTTGTCCGCCTCGTCGGCGAAGAGCGTGTCGAAAAACTGGCAAGAAAATCAGGAAAAAACGCATTTACAAGATATTTCGTTCTGCCGATCATCGGGACATTCGTCCTTGCCAATCCTATGACATTATCACTGGGAAGATTTCTTCCGGAAAAATATAAGCCGAGCTATTATGCAGCAGCATCCTATTCATGCCACACGCACAACGGATTATTCCCGCACGTTAACCCGGGCGAGCTGTTCGTATTCCTCGGAATTTCAGCAGGAATCACAACACTGGGACATGATGTAACCGAGCTTGCTCTCCGCTACTTCCTTGTCGGGATTTTCACCAACTTCTTAAGAGGCTGGATCACTGACCTGACAACTTCTTATGTAGCCAAGCAGCAAAACGTAAAACTAAAAGATACCGTTCAACTATAGAATTTTAGGTGGTGGGAAACATGACAGCTTTTCAATCAATCAAAATTTCAAAGGGCGCCGGCGGATTTGGCGGACCTTTAGTAATAACACCAACAGACGAGAAAAATAAAGTCGTCTATATTACCGGCGGTCAAAGGCCGGAGATTGCGGATAAAATTGCTGAATTAACAGGCTGTGAGCTTGTCGACGGCTTTAAGACATCTGTACCGGAAAAAGAAATGGCATGCGTCATCATCGACTGCGGCGGCACACTGCGCTGTGGACTATACCCGCAAAAGCGCATCCCGACAATCAACATCATGCCGACGGGTCAGAGCGGTCCATTGGCCAAGCATATTACAGAAGATATCTACGTTTCCGGCGTAAAGGCGGAGAATATCCAGCTGGCAGATGCAGAAGGAGCAGCGGCTCCGGCAATGTCGGTACAGGAAGAGACAGCTGAAGGGATCAAAACACCTAAATACAGCTCAGACAAGAAAATCAGTGAACAGCAGAAGCCAAAAGGATTGATGGCAAGAGTCGGTATGGCAATGGGCTCAATCACAAGCGTCTTCTATCAGGCAGGCCGTGATGCCATTGATACAGTTATCAAAACGATCCTTCCGTTCATGGCATTCGTAGCCATGCTCATCGGGGTCATCCTGGAATCAGGAATCGGCGACGTATTCGCGAAATTCCTGTCACCTTTCGCAGGTTCTGTATGGGGGCTTATCGTCATCGCACTTGTCTGCTCATTCCCGCTCCTCTCCCCATTCTTAGGCCCTGGCGCTGTTATTGCCCAGGTAGTCGGAACATTGATAGGGGTTGAAATCGGAAAAGGAAACATCCCGGCCCACCTTGCATTGCCGGCCCTGTTCGCCATCAATGCTCAAGCTGCTGCTGACTTCGTACCAGTAGGACTTGGACTTGCAGAAGCAGAGGTTGAAACAGTAGAAGTAGGGGTGCCATCTGTCCTCTACTCCAGATTCCTCACAGGAGCGCCGACCGTCTTCATTGCCTGGCTCGCAAGCTTTGGCTTGTATGATTGATGTTAAATAATAGAAAATGAAAATATGGATAAGGAGCTTCACGAGTGCACCTGCACCTGGAGCTCCCGTCCCGAATAGAGAAATATGATCCAAAGGAGAGACACAACCATGACAACGAAATTCGAAACCAAAATCAACAGCATCGGCCCTTCTGTAACTGAATTTTTCGGTGAAAAAATGTTCATCCTTTTCGGGGATAATGCTCCAGCTGAACTGGCTGAATACTGCCTCCTGATCGATGTAAAAGGAGTTGAAGGCGAGATTGCAGCAGGCGATACCCTGCAGATCGGCTGCAATGAATATAAAGTTACTTCTGTCGGCGATGCTGTGAAACAAAATCTTTCCTCACTCGGCCATATTACCCTGAAATTCGACGGCTCACAAAATCCGGAGCTGCCAGGCACCCTGTACCTGGAAGACAGTGAAATCCAGGAAGTCAATGCTGGGGACACAATCCGGATCTACTCATAATGAATAAAAAACAATAGCTTAACTTTTGTCATCCAAGAGTTAGGCTATTATTTTTAGGAGGGCAAAAAATATGAGATTAGTCATTGATTCAGCAAACATTGAAAGCATCAAGAAGCTTGTGGAATACTTCCCGATTGACGGGGTCACCACCAATCCAAGTATTGTCGTAAAGGAGCAAAAGCCGTTCCTGCCTTTGCTGAAGGAAATCAGAGCAGTTATCGGAGAGGAAAAAGAGCTGTTTGCCCAGACGATCGCCGGAGATGCAGAGGGAATGGGGGAAGAAGCCCGCTGGCTCTGTGAAGCTGTATCGGGGAACGTTGTCGTAAAAATTCCTGTCACCATGGAAGGCATCAAAGCGATTAAAATGCTGAAGGCAGAGGGCATCCGCACACTGGCAACAACGGTTTATACACCAATGAACGCCTATCTGGCTGCCAAAGCCGGCGCCGATTATGTGGCTCCTTACGTTAACAGGATCGACAACCTTACTGGCAATGGTGCGAAGGTAGTCGCAGAGATTACTGAGATTTTCTCAAAGCACAACTTATCTTGTGAAATCCTGGCCGCCAGCTTTAAAAACGTCCAGCAGATCCACAATGTCTGCCTGGCAGGCTCGCACGGAATCACCGCATCACCGGAACTGATTGAGGCGCTCGTCAACATTCCATCCATCGAAGACAACGTAAAAGCTTTCAGGCAGGATTGGATGGGGCAGTATGGGGAAGGCAGTTTGATTTTAAGCGAGGACAAATAGAAGAAAGAGGAAGGTGGAACCTATGATTAAAGCAATCGTCTGCGATTTTGATGGACTGATCATCGACACAGAATATGCCCTTTACGAAGCATTCTGCGACATGCTCGCAATTGACCACAGTGAAATGCCGATTGCCGACTATGCTCACTTCATCGGCACAGATTCAAAAGGCCTGTATGAATACATCATGGAAAAATCAAACGGCACCATGACAATCGAAGAAATCATCGAGAGATCTCATATTTTACATAAGGAAAAACTTCAATCTCCCATTGCCCGTGAAGGGGTTGAAGATTATTTGAAAGAAGCCAAAAGCAGAGGACTGAAAATCGGACTCGCCTCCAGCTCCAACCGGGAATGGGTCACCTTCTTTTTGAAAAAATTGAACTTCCTACAGTACTTCGATTACATCCAGACTTCTGATGATGTAGAGAAGGTAAAGCCGGATCCGGCTCTCTACAGGAATGTTATCAGCCATTTCGGGATTGAACCATCCGAAGCGATTGCTTTTGAAGACTCTATGAATGGATCGAAAGCTGCCATTGCAGCTGGGCTTAGATGTGTGATTGTGCCGAATAAGATTACGGAGAACCTGGCGTTTGAGGGGTATCATATGAGGCTGGGTAGTATGGGAGAGAAGGAGTTTGGGAGAGTTGTGAAGGAGATTGAACGGTTAGAGCGGTGACAGGCACCACCCGAATTATCTTGTTTCACGTAAATGTTTCACGGAGGGGGCAGGGCTGCTGTCCCTTTTGTATATTATAAAAGTAATTGATAAGTTGAACTCATTAAACTTTTGATCATCCTTTGAAATAACCCTTGGCAGGGGATAGGACCTATAATTCTCTGTCCCTCTCCAAATTCCCCCAAGCATACTTGCCTAATACCGCCTACTAATAAACAAATGATCCAAGCAATTAACCCCTCTGCAAATACAAAATCCATTTCAAATGAATGTAAGAGAAATTTGATTATATAGTAATCAATTAATAAAGGAATAGATATGCCAAGGCTGAACTGCAGCACAAATCTTGTTTTTCCCTTTTCTCTGATTTGATCCCCCTTCATCCTCAGTCTCCTCTATATAAAAAGTTCCACACTTCTATGTATATGAATAGATAAAAATTTCTTGTAAAGTTTCTGCCTGTTATATAACTAAAGCCTGTTTTAAGGGTATACAGCCTCTTATGCTTCCATCCCATATCTGGAACAGAACCTGTCCCCTCATTCAGCAAAACTTGGAAAACGAGCCAAGGGACTTGTCTCCCTGGCTTATCCCTCTGGCTTAAATAATTGTTTTTTATTTTGGTGCATTATGGTATTATTAGTGTAATATTACACATTAATTGTATTTCAGTGGATTTAAATACGAAAGAATTTACATTTAATGTGCAAATTTTAAATTTAACGATTTCAAGGAGAAAACCGCATGAAGAGAATGTATGTCTTACTTTCGTTTTTATTATTTTTACTACTTTGTTTTATGTATCCTTTAATTATTTTTATGGCGATGAATGGAGCTTTTGGGGCTTTCGGGGAATTTACTGTTTTTTTATGGCCAGTTTTTCCTATACTTGGAGTACTTTCTGCTATCTTTGGCGGTAAGGGCCGAATAAAAGTAGCTGGAATTATGCTCAATGGAACAGCCTTGTGCTTAGTATTGCTAATAACGTTTGTACGCCTAGGATAAGGATAGGCTCCATCCTGCTATATGAATACTAATAAAACAGGTGACAAAATGAAGAGTATAAACGGATTAATAAAAAAACCCTGGTTTCTAGGAAGTATCGTATGCCTATTCCTTCTCTTAATTCTTTTCAACATCCCAATCGAAACACGCAAATATGGCCTTTCTCAAAGTGCTCTCGCAACAGATTACACAGGGCTTCTGCCAGAGCGGATTGAGCGGGTGGTCGAAGCGGATGACCGCCATGAACTGCAGCGGATTGTAAAAGAAGCCAACAGAAACGGCCGGCATATTTCGATTGCAGGGCTGCAGCATTCACAGGGAGGCCATACCTATTACAGGAATGGTGTGATTTTAGATATGAGGGCTTTCAATAAGATACTTGAAATCAATAAGGAAGCTAAAACCGTTAAGGTGGAGAGCGGAGCTTCCTGGGAGGATGTCCAGGAAGCCGTGAAGGATGATGGGCTCGCCTTGAAGGTTACACAGTCACAATCAATTTTTACAATAGGAGGGTCTTTGTCGGTGAACGCCCATGGCAGGGATATCCGCTTCGGTCCGATGGCGGGAACTGTAAAGGAAATGACTGTGCTGACGCCTGCGGGTGAAATTAAGACAGTAACGAGGGAAGATTCGGAGGAATGGATGAAGTATATGTTTGGCGGATACGGACTATTTGGGGTGATTCTGGATGTCACGCTGGAGCTTACGGAGGATGAAGTATACACCATCCATACAGAAGAGCTGAAAACGGATGAATACGAATCCTATTTTACCAATCTGCTGAACCATGATGACACAGCTATGCATTATGCAAGGATAAGCGTCGCACCGGGTACCTTCCTCGATGAAATGTACGTGGTGGATTATAACCATACAGGAAGGCAGGACAGATCTGCGCCCCTTAAGGAAGAAAAAGGAGCACGGATGGGCAAGCTTGCAATGGATGTCGGCCGGCAAGGCGGTATATGGGAGGACCTGTTCTGGAACAATCAAAAGCTTATGGCAAGGTCTCTGAATGGAAAGCACATTACCAGGAATAATGTGATGCGCGGCAACTCTGCGTTCATGGAATTCACGAAGCCGGGGCGGGTAGAGGTTCTGCAGGAATTTTTCGTGCCTGTCAATCAGTACGGGGAGTATATGGAGGAATTAAAAAATCTGCTGCCAGCTTCGGATCAGGGTGAAGATTTTAAAATCCATAATATTACGGTCCGCTATGCAGCAAAAGACGATCTAACGAGCCTAAATTATGCCAAGGAAGACATGCTGGGCCTGGTCGTTTTGATTCAGCACGGTCTAAGCGAAGAACAGATAGCAGATGCGGAAGCAATCATCCAAAAGTGGACCAGCCTGACACTCGAACAAGGTGGAACCTACTATCTTCCTTACTACCATTATCAAACGAAGGAGCAGTTCAGAGAGGCGTACCCTGAGTGGGAACAGTTCCAGGCGGAAAAGCTGAAACGAGACCCGAATGAAGTTTTTCAAAATCTTTTTTATGATTACTACCTGAAAGAAGGAGCAGCACATGAAAATCAAGAGTGAACAGGCCATCCCCCTGTTGGTGTCGGTCGGGCAGGTTGTCGTTTTTCCTTATTATATTGTATGGCTCAAACAGGCGGCCCTGTCATTTACCCTGTTTGGCTGGCTGTTCGCCATATTCTCCTTCTCAGCTGCCTTCGGCTACCGGCTTTATCAGACCAAAGGCAATAAATATCGCTCCCATCACCCGTTCATCTACGCAGGGATGGGAGCTGTTTATATCCTGGCAGGTACCATCAGCCAGCCTGCGGACTCTCTGCCTTACATAGCACTCCTGCTTCAGACAACACTTGGATTCCTTCAAGGCTATCACCACGCTTGGCACATAGAGCAGAAAACCTTCCGCCTGCATGCTATTCATCATTATCTGATTGTCGGCATTGCGATGATTGGGATTTCTTTTGTGAAGATTATATCGCCGGGTGTTGTGATTGCAGGGTTTGGAGTTATTTTGTTTGGCTGTGCGGTTTGGTCTATATGGAAGAGCAAGAGGGGAGATGTCATCCCTTCCTATAGGGGAGAAGTTAAAGAAAGGGGAATGTAAAATAATCACTTCTGGTTGAAGAAAACAGACTTACCTCAATTAGATGATCAGATTCATGTTGACTCTGTTAATTGGGTTTCATCTGATGGGGATTTCAATATCATACTCATACAAGACTTTAGATAACATAAGCTGCAATTTAGGTGTTTTTTTTAGCCTCATCCTGTTATAAGGATAAGGCCTATTGCCATTTTTATGCATCGGAAAGGCCGCATGGAAAAACACTTCAAAGCTTTGGAGGAACTCATAAAAAAGAACGCCTGATGATTATTCTTAAGTAATTATCAGGCGTTCTTTTTTTTAATACTCCGCTATGCATTTCTCATTAGATCTGATAAATTCACCCAATCTGTATTTGACCCAATGCCACACCAGATATCAAGACAGCAACAGCAAGGGCTGGAATGCTTAACAGCACCTTATGGGAAAAACGGAAATCTGTAAATTGTTTATATACCTTTTCAGCAAGGAGGGCAAGCGGAATGAATAATAGCAGCATTTCTCCAATGCCGAACAGGTCACCAGAATCATAGGGGCTGCTTACATATTGATCGACAAAGTAGTTGATGGTGAGAAGTATAGTGAATAGGATCATTTGAAAGAGAAAGAAAAGCCAATTTTTTATCAACAGGGCAGCTCCTAGCTTTGTACTTAGATTTAGCCTAATGTGTAAATTTTAATGCATTTCTTAATGTGGGACAAGGTGCCTTTCATGTATATCCTTCGGATTAAAATATTTAATTTTCAAAAAAGTGTTGCTTGTTTTGTATTACCTAACTATAATACAAATCATAACAAATATAACGCTTTCATAAGGGGGGATTGTATGAAGCTTGCCGGGATGAATATTACATTCAGGCATTATCCGTTTAAAGAGTTTTTAGAGTGCATGACAAATCTTGATATCCGGCATCTTGAGTTATGGGCTGGAGAGCCGCATTTCTATGTATACAGAAATCTGCCTGGCCATTTAAGAAGCATGAAGCGGGAGCTGAAATCGAGAAATATGGAGCTGGTTTGTTTTACGCCTGAGCAGTGTGTCTACCCGTATAATATTGCAGCGTCCGATTCTGACTGGAGAAGAAGCAGTGTGGAGTACTTTAAGGATAATTTATATGCTGCACTGGAGCTGGACTGCAATATGATGCTGATTACTTCAGGCATTGGAGATCATTCTGTGAGCACGGGAGAATCGTGGAAATATGCCGCTGATTCGATTCATCAGCTAGCAAAGATAGCGGAAAAGGAAGGGATGAATCTGGTCTTGGAACCGTTAACAAGGTTTGAGACCAATCTTGTAATGGATGTTGAGGGAGTTAAGAGGATGCTTGAGGATATCCGATCATCTTCTCTGACGGGAATGATCGATACCGTAGCGATGCAGCTCGCGGGGGAAACGCTTGAAGATTATTTTTCCACTCTGCGGGATGTTAAGCATTTTCATTTGATTGATGGGGATGGTTTGTCAGATGCCCATCTGGCCTTGGATGATGGAGTGCTTGATTGGCGGGGCTATATGGAGTCTCTAAGATGCAGCGGGTACAAGGGTGCATGCACCCTGGAGATTATGGGATCTGATTTTTATAAGAATCCAAAGGAAATAATTTCAGAGTCTGTGAAAAAATTAAGAGAGATGGAACTATTCCATTCTAAAACTGGGGGAACTCATAATGAGTAATGGGGCTCTTACACGCAAGCTTGGATTTTGGGCTGCGCTGGCTATTGCGGTTGGAACGACAATAGGATCCGGTATATTTGTTTCGACAGGGGAAGTGGCAAAAGCGGCCGGCACCCCGACTATTTCAATTTTGGCCTGGGTCATCGGCGGGCTGATTGCTATTCCGCAAGTCATGGTGCTGGCAGAGCTGTCTACAGCCTACCCGCAAAATGGAAGCGGTTACGTATATCTAAATAAAGCAGGCTGGCGGCCATTGGCTTTCTTATATGGATGGTCTACCTTCTGGGCGCTTGATCCTCCAAGCATTTCGATTATGGCCCTTGCGATCGTCTCGTATGTTGCTTCTTTCTTCCCATTCTTTGACGGGATGAATGGAAAGCTGCTCGGAATCGCCATTATTTTGGCCATCACAGCAATTCATTACAGAAGCGTAAAAGAAGGCGGCCTCTTTCAGGTCATTATTACAGCAGTAAAAATCATTCCATTCCTGATTGTCATTGTGCTTGGCTTTATCTATATGAACCCAGGAAACTTTTCCTATACTCCAGCATCCGGCAGTACGGAAACAAGCTTAATCGGAGGGGTTTCAGCTACAACCTGGGCATATACAGGCATGGCGGCAATCTGTTTTATGGCCGGGGAATTTAAGAATCCGGGCAAGGTGCTGCCGCGTGCGCTGATTACTTCTATCTTTATTATCCTAACGCTATATACGCTCCTTGCTGTCTGTGTAATCGGCCTTATGCCTTTTGAACAGCTGATCCAATCCAATGCCGCTGTTTCTGATGCGGTTAAGTATATCCCGGGATTATCGGATATTGCTTCATCGTTTGTAGGAGTGACAGCGATCGTTGTTATACTCGGTTCTTTGAGCTCATGCATCATGTTCCAGCCTCGCCTGGAGTATGCGATGGCAAAGGACGGCCTGTTTTTTCAGCGCTTTGCGAAGGTTCATCCGAAATATGAAACTCCAAGCTTTTCGATATTGGTGCAGGTCATTTATGCGTGCTTCCTGGTTTTCTTCGGCAATTTAACGGCTCTGCTTGGATACTTTACGCTTATCCAGCTCCTGATCAACATTATGGACTTTGCGGCCGTTTATAAATGCCGGAAAAGAGACGATTATAAGCCGGTCTATCGGATGCCTTTATGGAGGATTACAACCATTCTGGCCATTGCCGGCGCTGCCTGGCTCGCCTGGGGAACCTTTACCTGGGCGCCGATCCAGGGTATGGTAGCGGCGCTTATCGTCGTCGCCACAGGACTGCCTGTCTACTATTATTGGGAAAGAAAGTACGGTTCAAAGGCTGGCAAGGAAAATATAGTTGCCTAATGCAAAAGGGGAGTTAGTTATTGCTGACTCCCTGATAAATTTTCAAAGAAAAAAGATTGAATTATTTGTAATGTTTATTTATAATACAAGACATAACAAATAAAGTCGCGAGCAAGAGACTCATAAGGAGAGTGTTCCCCATGTTGAAGTTTGATGAAGAATTGTTTTTGAAACTAGTAGAAAAAGAGGGCCTTGGCTACAGGGGCAAAATTGAAAAGATTGTTGATGGTATCTGCCAAAAAGGCTACAGCAATATTTACATGATTGGCGCCGGCGGTACGATCGCCATGATGTATCCTTATGAATACATGTTCAAAACACACTCAAGCATTGATGTCCGCGCAGAAATTGCTTCAGAATTCATGGCCACGAATCCTAAGCATTTTACAAAGGATTCTGTCTGCATTTTCACTTCTGTGTCAGGCACAACAGAGGAAACGGTGGCAGCCGCAGAATTCTGCAGGGAAAGAGGAGCAACAACTCTGGCTCTGGTCGCTGAGCCGGACACGCCGCTGACTAAAATCGTCGACTACTGCATCACAACTGGATCTGAAAAGCATTCTTTTGATACATTCTTTATGCTTTTATATATGGTATCCTTCCGGTTCATGCATAACAATGAAGAGTTTCCGCAATATGATCAATTCGTGAAAGAGGTATCATTGCTTCCGAGAGCCATTCTCGATGCAGTAAAGTCTTTCGATAAAAAAGCGGAGGAATTTGCTGTTAAGCATAAAGATACGGACTACCATATGATGGTCGGTTCAGGCAATCTATGGGGAAATACGTATTCCTATGCAATGTGCATTCTGGAAGAGATGCAGTGGATCCACGCCAAATCGATCCATGCTGCTGAGTTTTTCCATGGGACGCTTGAATTGGTTGTCGAAGATACAAGTGTCATTTTGCTAAAAGGGGAAGATGAAACCCGTCCGCTTGCCGAGCGTGTTGAGCGTTTCGCTGAGAAGATCACCAAAGAACTGACTGTAATTGATACGAAGGATTTTAAAATGGACGGAATCAGCGATGAATTCAGGAAGCATTTCGCTGTCAATATCAACTGGGCTGTCCTCAGCCGCATCAGCGTTTACCTAGAGCGGGAGAGAAACCATCCTTTGGAACTCAGACGCTATTATCGCAAAATGGAATATTAAGAAAGATAGAGCACTGCTTGCGGCAGTGCTCCTTTCTTAAGCTGAAAGGAGTGACAGCACCATGAAGGTCGTTACAGTCGGGGATAACTGCATGGATGTCTATAAGGACAGCGGGAAAGCTTATCCTGGGGGGAATCCAGTAAATGTGGCGGTTTATTTAAAATCATTGGGAGCGGAACCTGCGTATATTGGCTGGGTAGGCACAGACAACTATGGAGAAGAAATGATCAAAAGCATCCGGAATAAGGGGGTGGATACAACCCATCTTTCCATAAAGGAAGGAAAAACAGCGGTTACAGATGTACATATGGAAGGCAATGACCGGCGGTTTGGCGACTATGATGAAGGTGTTATGAGCGAGTTTGCTTTGACAGGAGAAGAACTTGAATTTATTGCCGCTCATCAGCTGGTGCATGCCGGACTATGGGGGCACGCGGAAAATTATTTTTCTCTTTTTAAGAAAAAAGGGCTGCTGACGTCCTTTGATTTTTCCGATCAGCTGGCCCATAAGCTGGTTCAAAGCCTGCTGCCATATGTTGATTATCCTTTCTTCTCTTATAAGGAAAATGATGCATTTATCCGCCAGTTTTTAAAAAGTGCTGTTGGCAAGGGATCAAAAATAGCAGTTGCCACTTTGGGGGAAAAAGGCTCGCTTGCTTATGATGGAAGAGATTTTTATGAGTATGGTGTAGTGGATACAGATGCTGTGGATACGATGGGAGCGGGAGATTCATTTATAGCCGGGTTTACTTACGGTATTTTGAAAGGCCTTTCAATAGAAAGCTGTTTGGAATTGGGAGCGAAGACTGCCGCCAAAACAATCGGATATTTTGGTGCCTGGTGACTGGGGAGTAAGATCAATGTATAATAGATCTTAACAATCTATTGACGGTAAGGATGAGCCAGATGAATTTAAATCCTTCAACGCCTCAGCCGCTGTATATGCAAATCAGGCAAATGCTGAAGAATGACATCCAAAGCGGAAAGTACAAGCCGGATGAACAAATTCCAACAGAAGCAGAGCTTTGCGATATTTATAATGTGAGCCGGATTACGATCCGTAAAGCCATTGAGGAATTAGTGAATGAAGGAACTCTTACACGCGTACCGCGCAGAGGGACGTTTGTGGCTTCAAATAAGTTCCATAACGAGCTATTATCTGTAAGCGGCTTCTCGGAATTCAGCCATCAGCTTGGGATGATCCCCAACTCGCGGATACTAAGAAGCGAAGTCATATCAGCATCAGCGGAAGTCGCCGGACACCTGCGCATGGAAGAAGGCAGCCCGGTTCTTGAATTGGAGCGGCTGATGTATGTAAATGACCGCCCTTTATTCTACGACATCGCACACTACTCTCTCATGCGATTCCCTGATTTGGAAAAGAAAATCGCGAGGCTTGAATCCACCTATCAGATCCTCCTGGAGGATTACAGCACTGAAATTATCAGCAATGACAAAATCATTGATGTGATTGGGGCCACAAAAGACCACGCCAGACTGCTGGAATGCGATATTGGCGCCAATCTATTCAGGATCGTCAAGATTGCTTTTGATTCCAGTGACGAACCAGTCCATCTTTCTACATTTGTTTGTGAAACGAATAAAGTGAATTTGACCGTTCATCGGGCGAAATAGACATTCGGGGCCATACTCCTTTTTTTGGAGTATGGCCCTTTTTTATCTTTACTTTCTAAAGCAGGAGATGTGGGGGAAGGGCTAATGCCCGAATAGAAAGAAGTGAGTGCTTTCCAAACATTTTTCGTATTTGCGTAATTTACAAAATTTACAATTAGTTACGAATATAGGTAATTATTGTTCTTATCCCTTTACGTTTAGTAGTTAAAATTATCTATATGATAAACAGATTACTAAACTAGGAGGATGGAAAGTGAAGAAGAAGGTTTTAAGTGCGGCTATGGCACTGTCTTTGGCTAATGCTACATTTCTGCCTGTTGCGGGAAATGTACTGGCTGATGAGAGCAAGCCAGATTTAATTATGACTGAGGTTTATCCTGATGACATCAAGCATACTGAAATTGCAGGGGCGGGCTCTAATGATCTTTTTGAATATGTAGAACTGTACAATCCTACCGATCAGGATATTTCTTTTAATGATTTATATGAAATTGTGTATGACTATGGATCGAATAAAAAGAGTCTGCAAGTCACCTCTTTTGGCGAGGATCCTTTAACTGTGGAGCTTCCTGCCGGACAAGCTGCAGTTCTATGGGTGAAAAGGACCAATTCAAGCATATCAGGCGATGCGGCAAAATTAACACAGGCAGACTTCAGGTCCTTCCACGGTTTGGAGGATGACGTGCAGATCTTTTCGCTGACTGGACAGGATGGATTGAACAATAGTGACAGAGGAATCCAGCTTGTGGAAAAAAGAAATCCTTCCAGCATTAAATCGGCGATTTATTATAACAGTGATGATGTAGCAGATGGGAAAAGCGTGCATTTGCAGCCTGCTTTAACTGGTACAGAGCTTCACCGGTATAAACAAAAGGCAGATCCTACTCCAGGAGCCATAGAAGAAGAACAAAAGGTGCCACCTTCTGCAAGAGTTATAGCCATTGAACATACATCGATTACCGAAGTCAAGCCAGGGAATGAGGTTAGCCTGTCCGCTGTTATTCAAGGGGCAGAGTCTGCGACCTTATTCATAAAGCCAGCCGGCCAGCGGGAATTTTCCCCTTATCCTATGGCTGGCGGCGAGAGCGGCCTTTTTCATATAACGATACCGGCTGAAGACTTATCAGATGGGGTTTTCCATTACTATATTGAAGCAGAAGCTGAAGGAATGGAAAATGCCATCTCGCAGGAATATTCTTTTACAGTAGCATCCGGAGAAGAGCCGAAGAATATTCCATCTATTTTAATTACTGAGATTATGCCGAATCCGGAGGGGGATTATAGAAAGGGTTCAGGAAATCAATATGAATATATGGAATTGTACAACACGACAGATGAAGCGATTAATTTAAAAGGGCATACACTATTTTATTTATATCCAGGAACCACTGCTCCTAAAAAATGGACTATACAGGAAGACACTGTGATTCAACCTCATAAGCCCTTTGTAATCTGGTTTGCAAAGGAAGCTATTTCTGCCGGTTATGGGACAGTTGAAGATTTTAATATTCACTTCAATTCCTCACTGACGGAAAAAGAAATCTTACTCTATGATAATGGAAAGCCGGAAGATTTTAACCTGCCAAATTCGCTTGAGCGAGGATTTGCTTTATCGTCTTCAGACCAGTTAGCTGACTCGATTATCGAAGCCTGGTATGATGCTTCATCTGACAGCAGCCCGGATGCTCAGGTTCGCAGCATCCGAAATACTGTTATCAGATACTCATATCCAGCATCAGGAAAAATAATGGAACGAATGGATACAAGGCCTTTTGGGAATCCGGGAAGCATAGATTCCCGACAGGTTTCTGAACCAGCGGGCAAAGACGTGGTATCACCACTGTTATCACATGAGCAGTTGACTTATCAGGCTGAACAGAACAAACCGGTACGCATTACGGTAGCCAGTGATGAAATACTCGAAGAAGCAGCTTTCCTTTACGGAGAGTCGACAGAGACCATTACTGACTTTAAACACTCTGTTCCATTGGATTTTAAAGAAGAAAGCAATGGCCAATTTATCTATGAAGGAAATATTCAAATATCCGAAACAGGCATTTACAGATATATGATCCAAGGTGCAGATAAAAGCGGGAATATCACGAAATTCCCTTACAGCTCCCGTGGCCTTCATCTAACGGTCACAGAGCCGAGCGGAGAGAACGCTGAACTGCCTGCTCCCGGCCTTTCTGTAAAGAACGGGCAAATGGTAAGAGGGAGCCTTAATGTTTACGCATATGGAGAAACGGCAGCCAGCAGCATCCAGATGAAGCTGGACAGTAAGGATCTTTCTATTAGGCCGGCACTGCCTGGAATCACTCAGTTCGGGTTTCAGGCGAATGGAATTGATCAAATTTATCAGGCATCAGCCAGTGCCATCAAGGCTGGTGCGGGAAGAGAATATTTCACAAGGATTTACCCGAAATATGTGGATGGTGCCTGGTATAAATACAGTCTTGCGCCTGAATATTTTGTTGAGTCCCAGACGGTTTCCATTCATTCAGGGAGTGAAAGTGTTCCTTATGATTCAGATACACATGATCAGTATTTCAACAAAACCAATTTTGATGATTTTAATGTAAGAAATATCCATCTAGTCCTCCCTGATGGAACAATGCTCAAACCTGAAACAGTGAAACAGACTCCAGGGAATTTAAATATCCAAACTGTGCCATACACAGAAAACCTTTGGTATGGACTTGGAGATGGGACGGCACCGACTAATACAAATATGAATAAGCCTCTGAAGAGTGAATTTCAGTTCAATATTCCTAAGAAGCATTTTACAGCCCGCTATGTTTCTATAGATACCACTGTGCTTCCTGATGGAGAACATACGGTGTATATGGACATGGATGGAGTGCTGGAGCAGGAAGCTGTCATTACAGTAGACAATACTGAGCCGGTTATCCATGGGGTTGAGAATTCAATGAATGGAACCAAGCTGGAAAAAGATGCTGTTTTAAAAGGGGAGTTTTCACTTTCTCTCTTAGCGGAAGATTCAGGAACGGGAATCGCTAGTATTGAGGCCACGCTGGATGGTGAGAAAATAAATATGCCGTTTTCATCCTCTTCCTCTGCCATCAGTGCGGGCAGTCATATTTTAAAAATAACTGCATTTGATGGTGCAGGAAATAGTACGAGTACGGAGCAGACCCTTATCATTAATGAAGAAATGCCAGAAGAGCCTGTGGATGTAAAACCAGCCGATTTCTCCAAAGGTGTCAGTCATAGTCCCCGATTAAGCGCAATAGTAAAGGACCCTTCAGGCGATGCCATCAAAACAGTGGATTTCATGGAAGGAACCAGCCATGACTTTGCAAGCCAGAAGGGTATAACTGGATTTAAAAATATTGCTGACCGGGAACCCCCTTTGACAGCCGTGCCTGAAGGAGAAACCGAGATTAGCGCTGATGAACAGCAGGCGATTGCTTATGATGACGAAAAATATCTTGTGACAGATAGTGAGCAGGGCTTTCCGTATCACCGGTTTGAAGTTAAAGTGGGTGAGGAGCTCACGGCTGGCAGCAAGGTAGAATTGCTATGGAAAGGAAAAACACTGCCTAACCGGATGATTACCTTATATGCTTGGGACTATCAGACAGGAAAATGGACTTCTTTAAAGCGCGAAAAAGGGAATCCAAATGAAAACGAAATTCTTCTAGCCGCCGAAGTGGAGAAAGAGAGATTTATAAAGGATGGCAAAATTCAAGCGATGGTTCAGGATGAAGTCGCTGGCCCGAACGATCCTTTCTCAATTCTCTGGTTTACAGATACACAATATTACTCTGAATCATATCCAGGTATATGGGAATCAATGAGTGATTGGATTGTTGATTCATATAAAGAAGGCATATTCCAATACGCCATCCATACAGGTGATCTTGTGAATGTCGCAGATGATGAAAATCAGTGGAGAATTGTAGACAAAAATTTAAAAAAACTGGAAGAAGCAAACGTTCCTTATGGTGTTCTTGCTGGAAATCATGATGTCATAGTAGATGGAATAGATTACTCTTATTACAAAAAATATGTAGGTGCAGACCGCTATGTGAATAATCCTTGGTATGGAGGGCAAATGGATAATAATAGAAACCACTATGACCTTGTATCATTTGGCGGGCATGATTTCATTATACTTTATGTTGGATTTGGTCTTGAAGACACAGAGGAGACAATCCAATGGGCGAATGAAGTACTCGAAAAGCATTCAGACAGAAATGCGATTATAGGGATGCATGCCTATCTAGAATATAATGCAACCCTTTCAAATATGGCTCAAAATGTGTTCAATCAAGTGGTAGTGCCGAATGAAAATGTAAAGCTCATCTTAAGCGGTCACTATCATGGGGCGAACCGCCGTGTTACCGAGCTGACAAATCAGGACGGTTCCAAAAGGGAAGTGGTGGAAGTCCTTGCTGATTATCAGGGCGGACCAGAGGGCGGACAAGGATATTTGCGCCTGCTTACTTTTGACCCTGGAACGGAAAAAGTTGATTTTCAAACGTATTCTCCCTATTTAAACGACTATAATTTCTTTGATGAAAATATCGATGCTTTTAAAGAAGACTTTGATTTAGCAGACATCAATAAGCGCGTTTCAACCGACTATGTGGCTGTTAATGTATATTTTGACAAAGAAATCGGCCAAAATCGAGATTTAAAATCAGGAGATACCGCTTCTGTGCAGTGGAGTGGACTGGAAGAATCAAAAGAACATTTTTGGTATATGAATGTGACCGATGAATTTGGTGCAGAAAGACGGTCTATGATTTACCGGTTTACAACAGATGAGAAGACCGGAGGAGGCGGTGTTGTGAATCCATCACCTGAGCCAGCGCCAACTCCAAATCCAAACCCGGAACCAGCACCAAATCCAGGACCGTCAGTGGTATTCAAGGATGTTCCGTTAATGTATCGTGATTCAGTAGAATACCTGGTAGCTGAAGGGATTGCAAAGGGTATCACTCCGTCCTTGTTTGGAACCGGCCATAATATCAAAAGGGCAGATGCTGCTGTCATGCTGGCAAATGCTTTGAAGCTTAATTTTGATAAGGCAAAAAGCTCTGGATTTAAGGATGTCCCTGCACGTGCAGAAGGCGCTGTCAATGCATTAAAGGCAGCAGGGATCGTAAGCGGAAAAACAGCCTCATCATTTGGAGCCCAGGACAATATCACCCGTGGTGAGATGGCCATTATGCTTGCCGAAGCCTATAAAATGGAGTCAGGAAAAAGCAGCATACCATTCAAAGATGTATCTGGCCGCTATACAAAGCCTGTAGCTGCTCTTATCGAAAATAATATAACCCAAGGAAAAACCAAAGAACAATTCGGAACCAGCCAATCCATAACCCGCGGTGAATTTGCCCTATTCCTGCACAGACTGAAGAAATAGGATTAGAAGGACAGGCACTTTGCATCATTTAGAATAAAGTTATTGCAGACCTAAAAACTCCTCCAATTAGCTGATCAGCCGGCTCTTAAGACAAATGACCAGATTTGGAGGAGTTTTAATTTTACACAGGGAGGTATGATATTATCTGCCATACTGAATAGCACGCGCCATAAACACCGAGAACTGCGCACGTGTTATAGGCTGGTTAGGACGGAAGGTTCCGTCAGCAAAACCGCTTGCGATTCCATTGCCGGTCAGGTTCATGATGTGCGGATATGCCATCATTTCAAGTGAAACATCGTTAAAAGGGTTTTTTATGCCAGTCTTATTTTCAAATCTGCTGGATCTGTCAATGTGGATGCTAGCATCCCCGCGAGTAACCGCCTGGTGCGGCCGGTAGGTTCCATCCGGGTAACCGACAATGATATCCCTTTCGGTTAAAGCGTGAATATAGCCTGAACCGGCAACACTTGCTTTTACATCCTTGAATTTGGTATCCACAGGTTCTCCGGGCAGCTCTTTGGAGCGGCCGATCATAATGGCAGCTTGTGCGCGGGTGATAAATTCATTAGGCTTGAAGGTGCCGTCGGCATACCCGCCGATCACGCCTTTGCCAATCAAATACTCCATCTCTTCTTTCGCCCAGTGATTTTCAATATCCTTAAACGAACCGGATGCATCTGTATTTTGAGTGAAAGAAAAGAAACAAGAAAACATTAAAACAGCCAACACCAGCAATTTCTTCAACTTTTTCATCCTCCCTTGATCTTAAACTCGACTCCCAAGGTTACATTGCTATTACCAGTTTCTCCTTCCCTGCTGAAGCTTTTTAAAACCTTATAATTCCCTTCTTCAAGACCGGCAAGGTTGATATGCTCTGTTTTTATGCTTGAAGGCAGCATAGTAATAAGGATACTTGTAAAAGCCATATCTTTATTAACTAGTTTCCATCCATCAGATGTTTGCTTATAAATCCCATAAGCTGACCCGGTTTCCATTCCATGCATCGCCCAGTTTTCATAATAAATGCTTGCTGTTTCCCCTGTTTTGTATACAGATTTGGATGCTGTGGCAATCATATGATTCTCATCTGAGGGAGTGTACAAAGGAAAATAGTTTTCCTTTAAGATCGTCCCGCTCGCATCCATGACAGCCAGCCGGTAATAATAAATAGTGCTTGCCTGCTGTGGAATGCTTACTGCTGTATCTCCGCCGTCTGCAGTAGTCCGTGAATCAATTTTTTCTGTGTTTCGTCCAAACTTATCCCACTTGCCTAACTCAACAATCAACTTTTGTCCCGGTTCCAATGGAACGGTAAATCCTTTAAATGTTCCTCCAGCCTGCACAGGCACTGGGTTTCCATCACCATAAAAATGGTCCTGTATAAAGTAATCATAAGTACCGGTCCCGTTTTGCAGGTTTCTTACCTTATTGGTGTATTTATCAAGTATATTCTCCTGGAATTCACCAACAAAACGGGGCGCATCCTCCACAAGCTGAGATTGTTCGTCCAACTCTTTGGGACTGCTGCCTGACGCCGTCCCGCTTTGACCGCTTTCCTGGCATCCGGAAAGGAGAAGCAGGGAGAAACACACAATAGCCGAAATACGCTTCATCAGATTCCCTCCTTTTTTCATTAGACGTAACGGGTGGGAAAAAGATACAGTTTTATTGGATGAAAGGCCCTAAATGCCCGTATTCTCAATAAACAAAAAAACAGGGACAGAAACCCTGTCCCTGCGTGCGGTTATGGCCTATAATCCACATCCACCTTATCCTTAATCTGATACGGAGCCAGCATAAACGCCCCTTTAAAAACTTCCTTTCCTTTATTCACCAAATAATGTACTTTCTTCGGCTCAACATGGATGAAGTCGCCTTCCCGGCAGCTGAAGATCTCGCCGTCGATATGGATTTCGAGCTCGCCCTCGAGGACGAAGAAGTTTTCTTCCATGATTTCATGGTAGTGGGCAGGGAAGTCCTGGCCGGGCTGGTGGGCGACCAGGCCGAAATTCATCTGCGCACTCTCAGGAGATATTTCGGGTTGCTGTCCCCGAAATGGTAAGCTGGCCACCAGGCAGTGAGCAAAGTGGTGCGCGAAGGATTCACAGCTAAAGAGGGGTATAACTATTATCAGTTGCTAAATTCAATGAGTTGAGTGTCTGGCAGTACTTAATGGAGGGCCAGGAATTGGTTTTGGAAATAAATGCAATTTGTACAGAGTGTTTGAAAAGGTTGGTAGAAAAACAAGCGAATTGGTAGAATCAGTCGGGAGTTTGGTAGAATAACCGGAAGAGTTGGTAGAATAACAGCTAAAGTCGGTAGAATCGCACTGGATACAGATAGAATCCTATCTCAAACAATGAGAAGTGCCCCTCCATCACATGATAGAGGGGCATTTTTTATGCTATTTCAACTTTTAATACTCATCAGCATGACGATTCTGCCTATTAACACAGCTTTCTGCTGAGCGGCAGTCCAATCCTCAGCCATATAATGACTTCGCGTTCTCATTTTTCCCAGACAATCAGCGGAACAATACGTCATGCAGCCTGCAACCTAATCTCACCAGCAGGAATCCCCGGGGAGATTAGCTAATATAAAAAGTATCAAATAAAAGCAGGTGAAGCATATGGGAGCAAAAAAAATCTTATTTATCGGCGACAGCATCACGGATCATGGCAGAAGAGAGGATCCTGAACAGATTGGATTCGGTTATGTAAGGTATCTGCGTGACTATTATATGACGGCATTTCCTGAAAAGGCGCTTGAGTTTATCAACAGAGGTGTCGGCGGTAACCGCGTTACTGACCTTGCCGACCGCTGGAAGGCGGATGTCATTGATATTCAGCCGGATCTTGTGTCCATTTCAATTGGTATAAATGACGTATGGCGGCAGCTGGACAGTCCTGGGATCGTGCAGATAGGGCCTGAGCGATTTAAAGAAGTGTATGAAGACTTGCTGACAGAAGTGAAAGAGAAGACGAAAGCTGAAATTGTGCTTATGGAGCCGACTGTCATAGAGGAGGATGTTCATTCGGAAGGCAATAGGCTGCTTACTCCATATGTTGAGGCTGTTCATGAGCTTGCTGAACAGTTCCAGGCAGTTGTTGTGCCGGAGCATAAGGCATTCCTCCGGTATCTGGAGTCGGGAGGTAAAATTAAGCTGACGACAGATGGGGTGCATATGACATCCGCTGGGGATATGCTGATGGCGAGGGTGTGGGTTGAGGCTGTGGAGCTGTAAAGTGAGTAATATTATATTCCTCACTCATCCGGATTCTGCTGAATACAGCCGGTCAAGAGCTATAAAACACTGGTTATTAGTGTTTCGATCATTGATGCCCGGCAGGTTGTTAATGATAACCTGCAATTTGCCGAAATGAATCTTAAAAAGGTATTCGAATTTTCAAATAATAGGTATTGAATTGACCTACTGAAGATGGAGGTTCCGATAGATACGAATGTTTACCCGCGTTCTCCACTTAAATAGATCAGGGGTGTCAGGTGATGAACATATTTGGAAATGACGTAAAAAGGGAAGCCATAAAGAATAAGGACCGTTTTGTAAAAATGCCTGCTGTAGATCGTGCTTTTGCAGAGAGAGCCATTGAGCATGTCCTGGCTAAAATTGATCAAAGCCTGGAGGCGTTTACAGACAAATTTCCGGATTCGAGCAGTGTAGGGCTTATCTATAAGCCTATAGATAATGTGGAATGGACAACAAGCTTCTGGACCGGCATGTTGTGGCTTGCCTATGAATACACGGGTCAGGAAAAATATAAGAAAGTTGCCGAAAAGCACATCTGCAGCTTTAAGGACAGACTGGAAAACCGGATTGAAGTTGATCACCATGATCTCGGCTTTCTCTATTCATTAAGCTGTGTCAGTGCGTTTAAGGTGACAGGAAATGAGAATGCGAAGGAAACGGCTTTGAAAGCTGCAGAGTTATTGGCATCCAGATACAGCAGGAAAGCAGGCATTATCCAAGCATGGGGGGATCTCAATGATCCTGCACAGCGAGGGCGGATGATCATTGATTGCAATATGAACCTGCCCTTGCTGTATTGGGCATCTGACACGGGCGGAAACTGTGTATATAAAGAAATTGCAAAGTCACATGTAAAGAAAGCCGCTCAATATTTAGTCCGGAACGACGCCTCTACTTTCCATACTTATTATATGGATGTGGATTCCGGGAAGCCATTGTACGGAAATACGCACCAGGGGCATTCTGATGATTCCTGCTGGGCGAGAGGGCAGGCGTGGGGTATCTATGGCTTTGCTTTAAGCTATTATTATACAGGTGATTGGAGCTTGATAGAGCTGTCCAAAAACCTCGCAAACTATTATCTGAATAGGCTTCCTGAAGATCAGATCTGTTACTGGGACTTATGCTTTACGGAGGGGGAAGAGGAGCGGGACAGCTCTGCAGCAGCCATAACGGTCTCGGGCCTGCTGGAGCTGTCGAGACATTTACCGGTGACTGATCCTGCGAAAACGATCTATGGGCATGCAGCACTGAGGATGATTCAATCACTCTATGAGAATTATACGACTGAAGTTGAAAGCGAGGCTAACGGAGTATTGAAGCATGCAGTCTACCATAAAGGCGGCAGCCGTGGTGTTAATGAGAGCTGCATTTGGGGGGATTACTACTATTTTGAGGCGCTGGTCAGGTGTGTAAAGGACTGGAAGATGTACTGGTAGCATGTCTGTAATAGGCTAATCAAAGTCTATCTGTAGGGAAAGGAACTTTTGCTAATGGTTTCCTTTTCTTTTTTTTGCTTATTTTACTCTGATGCCTAAGCAGATGTTCTCAAAATAACAAATGAGTGTTATAAGTAATTGATTTTTCAGAAAATTAATATATGCTTATTATTGTATACAAGTAGTATACAGGTATTTGTCAAAATAAATAGGCAGGAGGTGAACCTTTAGCGGCTTTTACAACAAAATAGGAGGAGATTATGAAAAATAAACGATCAGGTTTCTTCATTGTTGTATGCGGATTTTTACTTTTTCAGATGTTTGGCCAGACTTTGGCACAGAAAGCAGGAGCAGCTCCTGAAAATGGGCTGGTACTTGAAAATGCCGGTTTTGAGGAGGAGCAGACAGATGGAACAATACCAGGCTGGACGCAGAGCTTTGGAACAGAAGGGATTTCTGTTGTGAATACGGAACAGGCGTCCGGAGCTAAAAGTCTTGAGATTAAAGACAGCGGCAGTGGAAATTACGGTCTGATCAGTGATCAGGTGCCTGTAAATCCAGGGTGGCAATATACTGCTTCAGCCAAAATGAAAAGCACAGGGGGCTCAGGGGAAATATATATCCGCTTCTTTGATAGCAAAGGCTCCTATATAACAGGCTTCAACAAAGCGGTAAATGGGCCGGTTGATGAGTGGAGCGAAATCAAGGTGAGCGCAGATGCCCCTGCCAATGCTGTCTATGCCGCTGTCCTCTTTTATTCCGGCAAAGCAAATACGGGGACCTTTTACTTTGATGAAGCATTATTAACGGAGGCTAAGCCAATTATGCCAATTGGCGAGGAGGCTGAGAATCTGGGTGTCCAAGTATCAAAAACAACAGTGATGCTTGGTGATATAGGAAAAGATGCCAATGGCAATGATGTGCTGTATACAGTTGTAGCAGGTGCACCGGCAAAGTTTGCCATTGTTGATGTCGAGACTGAAGAATTGATTAAGAGCTATCCTTTGGAGGATACCTCAGGGGCATGGGGAGTAAAGGTGGCTGCTGACGGGTCGGTTTACTTAGGAGGATACAACCAGGGTTATCTATATCGTTATCTGCCTGAAACAGATTCACTGGTGAATCTCGGACATCCAGTAAAGACAACTGATGCTGTACTGTATCCGATGGATATCTCGAGTGATGGGAAAATCTATGGAGGAACCTACGGATCAGGGAGTGTCTATGAATATGATCCAGACTCCGGCCAGTTTACAAACTTTGGAACGATGGCTGAGGGGCAGAGCTGGGTAAGAAGCACGGCCTATGATGAAAAGAACCAGCGGATATATGCTGGAGTTGGAAGCAAGGCTCACCTTATAGAATACGACATAAAAACTGGAACTAAACGAAATATACTCCCTTCCCAATACGCAGATATCATCTCGGTATATGATCTTAATCTTATTCAGGGGAAGCTGTTTGCCCAGAAGGAATCCAGTTATGAAATGTTCATTATTGATACAGAAAGCGGAGAATTGGTTGAGGCCATGAATGAAGATACAGGCTTGAAAACATTTGATATACCAGAGTCATCCAGAGGGATTTCGGGCAAATCTCCTGTTGGAGAAAAAGTTTACTTTACACATCTAGGTATCCTGCATGAATATGACCTCAAAAAAAATTCCTTCAAATCATTGGGCGCTGATTTAAAGGGAAGCGCGATCAGTTATAAATTTCTGCAGCTTAAAGAGGAAGGCTTCCCAGGCTATACTCTTGTGGGCCTTTCCGGAAATGGGGGCAAGCTTTACAAATATAACCTTGAAACAGGCAAGCTAAAACTCACCGATCTGGCGCTCCCTGCAGAGCCTGTCCAGATTCATGAGCTGGCAAAAGGGCCGGATGGGAAAATATACAGCACAGGCTATCTGCCTGGCAATATGGGAGCCTATATTCCGACATCAGGCAAGAATATAGTATTCGATGGTATCGGACAAAGCGAAGGGACAGCCACTTTGAATGGAAAAATGTATTTAGGGATTTATCCTAATGCACGAATCTATGAGTTTGATCCTTTCAAGGAGTGGAATCGGACAGATTCTGACTCACTGAACCCAGGTTTGCTTTTCAGCCTTGAAAAAAATGAGCAGATTCCAGGCTATACTCCTCAGGATAGGCCTTTTGCCATGCTTGGTGTTCCAGAGCATAATCAGCTCTTTATTGGAACTGTCCCTAAAAATGGGAATCTTGGGGGTGCATTAGCTATTTATGAGCCAGGAACCGGGAAAGAGCCGGATGTTTACTGGAACATAATGCAGGACCAGAGCATTGTATCCCTAACACATATAGGAGGAAAAGTCTTTGGTGGAACGACGGTTGCCGGAGGTCAGGGCTCTGTTCCTGCCACCTCTGAAGCCAAACTTTTTGTCTGGGATATTGAAAACAAACAGAAAACGGCGGAGCTTATTCCGGTTCCAGGCAAAAAGGCGATAACAGCCTTGACTATTGGAGCGGACGGGAATATATGGGGCATGGCAGATGGAACCTTATTTGCGCTGGATCCTGAAAGTATAGAAGTTATTGCTTCTTATCAACTTGATGATAAGACTTCAAGCAATTGGAGAAATGCTTCTCTTGAAATTGGGACAGATGGAAACATTTACGGCATAATTGGGAGGAAGTTTTTTAAATTCAATCCTCAGAATGGGATGCAGGAGTTTATTGCAGGAGATGTTGATCATCTTGCCCAGGATGATTTTGGATCCTTCTACTTATCAAGCGGAATTCACCTTTATAAGTACTCCGATGAAAACCTCCTCGGAAGGCTTAAAGGAGCTGAGATAATTGTAGAAAAGCAGAGGCTGACTGCGGGAGACAGCCTGTCGGTCAAGGTTAAAGGAATACTCGATAATGGAAAAAGCACCTTTGAACTGGATGGGGCTGTCATCAGTTATAAAGTCGGGAAGGAAAAAGTACTCTCAGTGGAAGATGGGATCATTAAGGCATTGAAAAGCGGCAAAACAGAGATTTCTGCAGTAGTAGAGCTGGATGGGGCTGTCGCTGAAGCTCCACCTGTATCTATATGGGTAAACAATAAAGGAGGAAGGAAGTAATCAGAGAAGGCCCGGATTCTTTCCGGGCTTTTTCCTTTTTAGCAGGGTATAAGCCTCTGTGTTATACCTGAATTATTTTTTTAATAATCTAACAATTCATTGTAATTTAGATGCTGCTGTAATAAGATTAAATAAATAAAAAAATACAGGTTAAATACATGTATTTTTGAAGGTTGGTGGGAAAATAGATGAAAATGGCCAAAATGGGTATCTTCTTTGATCAGGATGAAGCAGAAAAGCGTTGGTCTAGAGGGCAAAATGTTTTTGAAGGGTATCTTTTTGAAATTTTTGATCATCTAAGGATTCCATATGAAAGGGTAAGTGCAGGTGATAGTCTCGAATCCTATGACATTATAGTTGAATCTTTGAGCGGAGATAGTCACGGAAATCTTTTTTTAAATTATGTAGAATCCGGCGGAACCTTGGTATCGTACGGCGGTCTTGAATGCTTAAGGGAAAGGCTTGGCTTCATTGCCGCAGAGTCAGAACAAACGGGTTATGCGTTTATCCCGCCATGTATTCCTGGTGAATACCCTCCGCTTCGTTTCCTTGCATCAGAAATATGGGCAGATGAAGGAAGCAGTAGTGTTTGGATTACCAGGGGGAAATTGGGAACAGCCAACGATCATTGTAATTTCTCTGCCCCAGCATGTTTGCATGAATTTCCTTTGGGAGAAGGGAAGATTTATCGCTGGGGAGTCAAGATCCCCCAGACAATTGCCGGTTTGCAGCAGGGGACACTTCCTGTATATGAGGATGGATCTCCTGCCCCTGATGGAACCGCGAATCTTGATGAAGGACTGCTCAAGGCAGACGATGGCTTTGAACTCGACTGGGTGATGGATCGAAGTTTCACTGAAACAGGAATTCCATATTTCCCATATCCTTATGCAGACCTCTGGAGGGAAGCAGTGGTAGGAAATCTATTATCCATCCTATCTATGAAAGGGCTTACTGTTCCGATGCTTGATTATTGGCCGGCTGATATCAAGCATATGGCCATGATTTCTCATGATAGTGACCTGAACGGGGATGAATGTGCGCTTATTACCCTGGAAGCCCTTAAGGAAGAGGACGTACAAACTACATGGTGTATGATTGCGCCTGGCTACAGTCCGGCCGTTTATGAAAAGATTAAAGAAGATGGCCACGAAATTGCCCTGCACTATAACGCGCTTCATCAGGATGATGGCATTTGGAGCGAGAAGGCCTTTTCCGAACAGCTGAAGTGGATTCAGGATGCTTCCGCTACTGTGGAGATTGTCTCAAATAAGAACCATTATACGCTCTTTGAAGGGTGGGGTGAGCTTTTTGAGTGGTGCGAGAAGCATGGCATCCAGGCAGACCAGACCCGTGGACCCAGCAAAAAAGGGAATATCGGTTTTTTATTCGGCACAAGCCATCCATACTTTCCGGCCGCTTGGGCAAATGAAAAAAACCGCCTTTATGATGTTTTGGAAATAGGTTTCCTCACTCAGGATCTGAATCATCATGCTCTTGCTGATACCAGTGTTATTCAGCCATTCCTGGATGGTGTAAAGCGTGTTGGCGGGGTTGCCCACTTTTTGTTTCATCAGCACCATATCTACAATCAGCCCAAGGTGAGGCAAGCTATAACAGAGCTGATCAGAACAGCAAAAAGCCAGGAATTTACCTTCTGGACCTGTGCAAGGATAAATCAGTGGGAACGGGACCGGAGAAAGGTCTCTCTCCTGGATCTTTCAGGAGGAATGCATATAGGGGGCGCCGTAAAGAGCGAAGGCTTTTCCGTACTGGTCCCGTTGGAGGCTGATACAGGTGAAGGTAACAGAGCGGGCGGAGAGGATATTGTAACCAGATTCGGGTTTCATTGCCGACGGATCCTGCCGGTCAGCTATCTTGCAGAAGGATAGGAGGAGAAAGTCATGATTGGTGAGCTTGCAATCAATGGAGGGGAAAAGGTTAAGAAGACACCCTTTCGTACAGGAATGCGTTTTGGACTGGAGGAAGCCAGGGAGCTTTTGGAGGCTCTTGAGCAGAATACGCTCTTCTATCATTTTGGCGAAAAAGTAAAAAAATTCTTGGCGGATTTTAACGAGCTTTACAGCATTAAATACAGTGTGGCAGCATCTTCTGGTACAGCAGCCCTTCATATTGCACTGGGGGCTGCCGGTATTTCAGCAGGCGATGAGGTGATTACTAGTCCCATTACAGACCAGGGTACTGTCATTGGTATCCTGTATCAAAATGCGGTTCCGGTTTTCGCAGACCTAGATCCCCGGACCTATAACCTGACAGCAGGGACGATTGAGAACAGGATAACTGACAGGACCAAAGCAATCATTGTTGTTCATCTGGCAGGAAATCCGTGCGATATGGATCCTATCATGGAACTGGCAAGGAAGAAGAACATCAAGGTGATAGAAGACTGTGCCCAAAGCTACCTCACTAAATACAAAGGGCGTTTAACAGGAACCATAGGAGACTATGGCTGCTTCAGCACAAATGATTTTAAGCATATATCCACAGGCGATGGGGGTATTGTTACTATTAATTCGAATGATGAGTCAGATTATTTCTCTGCCCATGCATTTGCGGATAAGAATTATCATCGTCATGGCAGTTCTGTCATGAAGGAACTGCACCACTTAGCGCCGAATTATCGTATGACTGAGCTTCAGGGGGCCGTCGGCATTGCTCAGCTTAAGAAGCTGGACTGGATTTGCGGGCGCAGAAATATGCTTGGAGAAAATTTAAATAGGGGCATTAAAAACTTAAAAGGAATTAAGCCTATGAGAATTACAGAAGAAGGATGGTGCAGTTATTGGTTTTATATGCTGACTCTGGAGCTGTCCGAGCTGCGCTGTACTAGAAAGGAATTTTCAGAGGCACTGGCAGCAGAAGGCATTCCAAATCAGGCAGGATATATACCGCATGTCCTATATGAACATCCGCTTTTTAAAAAGCAGCAGGCATATAAAGGAAGCCATTATCCCTTCTCTCTTGGTGACTATGAATATACAAAAGGGATTTGTCCTGAGGCAGAACAAATCCTTGCGACAGCCATCCGGCTGGATATTAATGAGTTCTATTCTGATGATGATGTGGAGGAAATGATTGAAGCAATCAGGAAGGTTGCTGCTTTCTATGCAAGCTGACCTGCAAACACCCTCCGCATGAAAGGGGAATAGTATCGATATGAAAGAAACATTTATTAGCCATGGCATTCCGGTTGCCGCTGCGGAAGAACGGACATCTGCTATGTGTGCCAGGCATGGGGAGTGCAGGTTCGTTATAGCTGCAAAGGGTTTTGCTTTGGTTGTCAATCCTTTAAGTGGAAGGACAAAACAGGTATTTTTTCCGGAAAATAATAGAGAATATCCTTTTGCCTCACTCAGCAGCAAGGGGCTGTTTTATACAGGAGCAGGAAAAATGATTCTTGTGCTTGATCCGTTTTTGGAAAAAATCGTGTTTTATTCAGTTATTAATAATGGGGAAGAAATAGCCGGATTCAGTTTTGCCGAGGGTAAAGGAGGCAATATTTATTTCACCACCTATCCGCACTGCCATCTCTTCGGGCTCTGCCCTTCAGATTGGAGCATCAAAGATTTTGGCCGCATGGATCCTTCTGAAAAATATCCATCAAGCGCAGCTGCCGATGTTAAGGGCTGGGTATATGTCGGGATTGGAACAGAACGGAAAAATATTGTGGCCTTCAATCCTGATAGCGGAGTGAAAAAAAGCCTAGTACCTCATGAAGATCGGACAAAAGGGGCTGGGTATGTATATCAGGCAGCTGACGGAAAGGTATACGGCCATTGGGAAGCTGGGGACATGAGGGGGGTTAATCAAACCACACGATGGAAAATGTTTTTGGATGGCGCAGTGGAGGGCGTTGATCCTGTAGAAAGGGCTTCATCTATTTATGAGGGTGAAGGATTCCAGAAGGTCCATACTAATCTTGATGCTGAGTATAAAGTAGATTCTTATAGCCTTTCTGAAGGATTTGCTGAATTTATACATAATGGTACAGGCCAAAGAAAAGTGATTGAGCTAACCTATGAATCAGAGGGAGCACAGCTTTCGACTTTATTTCTTGGGCCTGATGAACAAATCTATGGAACTTCCATGCATCCTTTGCAGCTTTTTCGGTACTGTCCTGAATCGGGAGAGCTCAGGAACTATGGAGGGAAGGTAATAGAAAGAGGTGGCGGCGGAAATATCGCTGCCTATGCTTCAAAGGGAAATCTCGTCTTTGGGGCTGCTTACGCAGGAGGGAAGTTCTATATCCTTGATACACAAAAACCAATAGAACAAAATCTGAATCCGCGCCTTGTGCTTCAGGTTGAGGATATTCACCGGCCTCGATGTGCCATTGCTGCCAGTGATAAGAAGCATATTATATGGGGAGGTTTTCCCGGTTATGGACTGGCCGGAGGAGGATTGGCAATTTATAGTACGGAGACCGGGCAGGCATCAGTCATTCCCCATGGCCGGATAGTTCCAAACCAGAGCACGCTTTGTCTTGGAGAGCTGCAGGAAGGTCTTATACTGGGAGGAACCAGCGTTGAAACCCCGGGGGGTGCCTCATCTGCTGAAAAGGAAGCACACTTGTACCTGCTTGAATGGAAAACTGAAAAACCAGCGGAGCGATTTGTGCCGGTAGAAGGGGTACGCGAAATAGTCCAGCTCTTCATCGATCCATTCAATCTTGTGCACTGCTTAACGGATAGCAGCTTATATTTCATCTGTAATCCATATACCAAAGAAGTCCTATTCAGAAAGGACTTGTCCGAATCAGGTTTTCCTGTTAGAAACTCCTTTGCTTATTTTAAGGATTCGGGCACATTATTCCTTCTTCTAAGCAAGGCTTTGTTGAGTTGTGAAATCAGGGAAGGCATCATTGCAAACCCTTCTACCAGACATTACCTTACCGGCGGGGCATCCAGCGGGATCGTCCTTCATAAGGGCAGGGTCTACTATGGGAGCGGAAGCAGGCTGATCAGCATTGGCACGTGCCGGTCAGAAACACAGTAGAATGTGCTGAAAGGAGGATGTCTTACGATGTATTCACTGGATGTATTGGCTGCAGAGGGTCTCCCCCCTTTACTGGAGAGAGTTAAAACAAAAAAGGACTGGGAGCGTAAAAGAGAAAGGATTTTAAAAGGCTGGCTTGATTGTATCGGCGGGCTGCCAACCATGCCCCAGCCAGATATCGATCTAATCTCCTGGCATTCTTTTCAAGATCATTATCTAATCAAAATCAGATATTCAGCAATTTATGGTGACTGGGTCCCTGCCAATATTCTCCTCCCGGTACAAGGCAGGGCTATGGAATTGAAGGAAGAGCAGGATGTGAGGGATCTCTTGTTCACTGAATGCTTATTTAAACAAAATTCCCTCCCGTCAATACTTGCTCTCCATCCTACCTCTGAAAAGGGGAAAGATGAGGTCTGTCTGGCTGAGGGAAGGGAAAACCGTCAATATGGGCTTGAGCTTGTAAGAAGAGGCTATTTGGTATTGGCGCCTGACACTATTACAGCTGGAGAGAGAGTTGATTCTGCTGATAAGCCCTTCTATACGGCTGGCTTTTATAAACAGCATCCCGAATGGTCTGCTGTTGCAAAGATGCTGTCGGACCATCGGCAGGCAATCAGTGTATTGGAAAAAATTTGTCCAGCCGACCCAGAGAGGATTGGTGTAATTGGCCACTCCCTGGGAGGCTATAACGGCTATTTTCTGGCAGGTATCGACCAAAGGATTAAAGCTATTGCCTGCAGCTGCGGTTTTTCCACTTTTACCGGGGATCCGGAGACACATCGCTGGGGCAGGCGGGAATGGTTTACACATATTCCGAAGGTGAGTGAATACATTAATGTCGGGAAAGCACCCTTTGAATTTCATGAGATTGCAGCCCTTGCAGCCCCTACTCCCTTTTTTGTCTGGATGGGACAGAATGATCCTATCTTTCCTCATTGGCAGCCAGCTGCCGAGGGCCTGGCAGAACTTCGTTTATTGTATGACCGGCTTGGGGCAGGCGACCGCTTTGTATCCTACATAGGCCAGGCAGGCCATGATTTCCCGCCTGAAATCAGGGAGATTGCCTACTCGTTCATGGATTGTTGGCTGCTTGTATAATGGGCACTTTCAAGTCCGGCTGAATGGGGTACATTTTGCAAAATCAGAATGGCTCAGGTTAAAATTAGGGTTATTAAGCTGTATGGGAGCTGTATGTATGCTAAAAAGAAAAAATGATTTTGATGACCGTTATGGTAGGTTCATTCATGAATTAAAAGAAGAGATTATCTCTGGCAGGATTAAGCCTGGTGAATTCATTCTTCCGGAAAATACATTAAGCAAGGAATATGATTTGAGCAGAGTTTCTATCAGGAAGGCACTGGCTCTTTTGGTTGAGGAAGGATTGATAGAAAAAATCCCCGGCAAAGGAAATAGGGTGACGGTTCCACAGGATACCCAGAAGCAGACTATTAATCTCGGCTGGTTTTCTAATTCCTATGAGATCGAAATTGTCGAAAGAATTATTGAAAGATTTGAACAGCTTAATCCTTATATCAAGGTAAACCTTCAGATATATCCTGAAAGCCAATATGTATACAACCTGACGGAATCTCTAAAGACGCAAAACAGCCCAGATGTATTTATGGTTTCAGATATTCACTTCCGGCAGCTGGCTGAATCCGGTCAGCTGGGAATCATCGATCCGTTTTTGCCTGGACATATTGATCCCGAAAAGGACAGCTATGAAAAAGTGTTTGACATGTTCACCCATGATAACCAGGTTCTTGTCACGCCGTTTGTCTTTTCACCCGTTGTTGTCTGCTATAACAAAAAGATGTTTAGGGAAGCAGGAATTTCCGAAAGTTTCAGGATGGACACATGGAAAGATCTTTTGGAGACGGCACAGGATAATACAAAGGAATTCAATGCTGAAAATAGCCTTATAGCCCAATACGGTTTTTGTTTTTCTTCTTCTTCAAATCGATGGCCGGCTTTCCTCCTTCAGAATGACGGGAAATTTATGACGGAGGACCGCTCGAAATCGCTGATGAATAGCAAGGAGAATATTGAGGCTCTAAACTTTTGTGTTGATTTAATGTATAAGCATCAAGTCTCTCCTATCTTCTCGCACGGCAGCAATGACCTGGCAGAGAATTTGTTTATGCGGGAACGGGCTGCCATGATTCTGACAACTTACTATTTCATGAACGAATTCAGGGACCACAAAATTAAATGGGACATTGTTGCTCCTCCTCAAAAAAGCAATCAGGCTACCCTGCTGCTAGGGGGAGCGCTTGGAATAAGTGCAAATTCACCTGTAAAAGAAGCTGCTCAGGCGCTTGTAAGCTACATGGTTAGTACTGAAGCCCAAACTATGATCAAACAGAATGGATGCACGATCCCAGTCCTTCGTTTTGTAGCGGAAGATAACTACCTCCTTAAGCCAGGTGTGCATCCAGCCAACTATAATGCATTCAAAGATATTATGCCGCATGCATTTACCAAAAAAGATTTGAATGTAACCGTTAAGGAGATGGCACTGATAGAGAGTGAGCTCCACTTGCTTTGGGCAAATATGGAGAAGGCAGAGGATGCCTGTAAAAGAATCGATGATATGCTGAATCAGGAAGCTGCCATTCTTTAAAGCCATCTCCCATTTCCATGGGGTTTCCATACAGAACAGAAAGGTGAGAAAAGGAATGGATATAGACGAATTGCTGGGGGAAATCAGGCCCCATCCAAGGGTCTTATTTAATGCCGAGGAAATAGCCGCTATCAAGGTACGTTCATCAGATAGCTCAGCCACTCATATTCAGTTTACTGAGATATGGAAAGAGGTTCTGCATCTGGCAGAGAGGTATGCTGCTGAAACGGATTTTACTGTTCATTATCCCAGCTGCAATGTCACTTTAACAATCTCTCTGCCTCTTGTTCAGCTTGAAGAAGTGGAGCAGCCGCCAGGATACACAGATTTTCCTTTCTGGACAATGTATTCAAGAGCAATTGAAGAGAGAATCAAAGTCTTGTCATTTGCATATGCCATGACCGGTAAACCACTATACGCAGAGAAGGTAAAGGAATATCTCCTTACTCTTTCCTCTTTCTCAAGATGGTATGAATTTCCCCAGAGGGGAGCCGAGGGCAACCTGAGCAATGCCCATTTCACCATTGGAATGGCAATAGGTTATGACAGCATTTATTCTATCCTTTTAAAAGAAGAAAGAGAGTCTGTCGAAAAAGCTATAGTTGAGCTGGGACTAATGCCCTTGAAGATTGATTTCCTGAATTATGACAGCCACAACATTATTGCGTCAAAAAGAGTTGCCATGCTGATTGGTTCGCTGGCTGTTCTGTCTGATGATAATAAGGAAGCAATTGCACCTTTTCTTAAAAATGCTTATCGGTATTTAATCCGTTATTTAGACGATAGATTAATAGAGCCGGATATTGAAGGGCTATTATATCTCAATGTAGCTGCAAGGCATATACTGATGGCAGCAGACTGCCTAAAGCGTGCAGCTGGAAGAGAAGATCTGCTGCAGCACCCATTTTTTCAATTTCTCCCTGATATTTTCCTATATATGCTCGGAACAGGAGATAAGCCGGGCTTTGTTAATTTTTCCGATTCATTCTATTCCTTGGATGTATTCTATGTTATGTCTATTTTGGCATCCAGTACAAACCATCCTGCTGCTAGCTGGTATATTCATAGATATCCTGAAAAGAAGCTGGACATATTGCTCGATTTAAAAAGGATTCCTGCCCCCCAGTCACCTGAAGAGTATTATGGAAGCCGCTTGCACAAGGTTTTTCCGGGAATTGGCTGGGCCTCGCTAAGGAGCGGCTGGGGTAAGGATGATTATTTCCTTGCGTTTGCATCAAGCCCCTCTGGAAAAGATCATAATCATTTTGATCAGAACAACTTTATATTCCATTCGGCAGGGGAGTGGCTTATCACGAATCCCGGTTATCAGGATTATGTAGAGGGGCCGAGGCGGGAATTTACTCTTGGCACAATCGGCCATAACAGTATGCTGGCTGACGGGCAAGGACAAATTCATAGAGGAAAAGGAATGCTGGCTGACTGGTATACCTCAGAGCAATTCTCTTTGATTGCCGGAGAGGCTGCCGGTGCTTACGATGAACGAATTTCTGAATGGAAACGAAAAATTTTCTATATTGATAACCGCTACTATGTCTTAGTGGATAAAGTCATTAAAAGCAGGCCAGACATTAATCTGTCTTTTCTATATCACACTACAGGAAACATACTTGCAGGCGGTCAGCAAATCCTTGATGGGATGTATATAAATGAGAAATGCATAACTTTTTTGGGGGACAGATCTTCTGTCAGGCTTTATACATGCTATCCTGATGAATTGAATATAGGTGTCAAGAAATATCCTGGAGCAGAGGAGTATGGAACTTACCTTGAAATAACGGCCGCCGGGGAGGAAGAACCATATTTTATAACACTCATCGATCCTTCGAAATCAAATAAAACACTGGTATGCCAGGAGGATTCCGGCAAAATAGTTCTTCGGGTTGAAGATAATGAGAGCGGCATCATTGACTGTCTGGTTTTGGGCGCGGGTGAAGGTAAGCGTGAAGCTGAAATGGTGGCAGGAAGCTCTATTATATTCAAGGCAGAAGATGCTTGGGCCTCAGTGGGACAAAAAACCAATGAGCTATCAGCACTTTCATTGGTGAATGGAACCGAAATAAGCATAAACGGAAGGCTGCTGCTGTCTTCCCCAACTGCAGTCTGTGCAGCTATAATCATAAATGAACAAAGGGTAACTGTAGAGCTGGAGCTGGAGGGAGAAAATGAAATATATCTCGCACTGTCTCCTGCCAAGGGGTTGTTCATAAATGGCCATTCAGCTGAACAAAGGATGTTTACCTCAGAAATGGAAGGGATAAAGCTTAGCCTGCCTAAAGGGAATCATAAAATAGAAGCATTTCTTTCTTGCCGTCTGGAAAACTGAACAAGGCTAGTGTAAGATTGAATAGTCAGAATTGTTTATTCGCGCGTATTTAAAAGGGAGTTAATAACATGGAACTGACTGGATGGAAAGGTGCAATATATCGATTGGGGGACCAGACCATGAAACTGGCTTGGCTGAATATACTCTGGCTTGCAGGTATTCTTGCGGGGGGTATTATCGCCGGGGTATTTCCTTCTACTGCAGCCATGTTTTCAGTAATGCGGAAATGGCAGCATGGAGGAGAACTGGAAAAAGGGACATATGCTTTATTCAAAGAGCAATACAGAAAAGAGTTTTTAAAAGCTAATCTGTATGGCTTGCTCTGGGGAGTAATCGGTGTGATCTTGTATGTAGACCTTCAGTTCTTTCGAAGTATCCCTTCTTTATGGGGCACCCTTTTTTCGTTTTTCTTCTTTATTCTTGGAGCTGTATACCTTGCTGCTTTTCTATTTGCCTTCCCTATGTATGTCCAGTATGAACTGCGCTTATTACAATATGTGAAGAATGCTGTCCTGATTGCACTTTCACACCCTTTATATTCAGTTGTTATGGCTTTAGGATTTTATTTCCCCTATTATTTAATGATTAAAGTACCAGGCCTGCTGCCATTTTTCGGAGGCACCTTAATTGCAATGCCTCTAATGATTCTATCAAGCCGTCTCTTTGAACAGATTGAAAGAAAGGAAGAAGATATAAAAGCTTAAAATATATATTGAATTTTCTTAAAATTTGTATTATTGTTACTTTATAAATACATGTCGTATACATGTATTAGAAACAGGCTGAATAGTAAATGAAAGGAGGCCCAGGCAATGGAATTAGAGCAAAAGCCGATCAAAGGTTCCTCACCTTCTGCAAAAGAAAAGACTATTGCAAATAGCAGATGGGGCAGAACAAAAAGAAAGATGTGGAATGATCGATATCTGATCCTTTTGATCATGCCGGGAATTCTGTTCTTTTTAGTTTACCGCTACATACCTATGGCAGGACTGCTGCTGGCTTTTAAAGACTACAGCCCTTTCAGAGGCTTTGCCGATAGCCCGTGGGCCGGGTTAAAATACTTCTATCTTATTTTCGAAGATAAAGAGGTTATCAGGGTCATCTGGAACACCCTGCAAATATCTATGCTGCAGATCATTTTTGCTTTTCCTATTTCCATCATTCTGGCACTGATGCTTAACGAATTGAGGAATCAGTTTTTTAAAAGATTTCTGCAGTCCATAGTATATCTTCCTCACTTTTTATCGTGGGTTGTAGTCATCGGGATCACTGTCATCTTCTTGCGGAGTGAAGGGCTGGTGAACAATTTCCTGTCTGGGGCGTTTGGAATGGAGGCAATCCCTTTTCTTACAGATCCCGGCTGGTTCAAGCCTCTCATAGTACTGCAAATAATCTGGAAAGAATCCGGATGGGGAACGATCATCTTTTTGGCTGCCCTATCGGGAATAAGCCCCCATTTATACGAAGCAGCTGTTATGGATGGTGCCAGCAGATGGAGGCAGATATGGCATATAACACTCCCCGCTTTGAAGAGTACAATCATTATACTTCTGATTCTTCGTCTGGGGACTGTTATGGACAGCGGTTTTGAACAAATTTTCCTTATGCTCAATCCGTTCAATATGGAATCCGGAAATGTACTCGATACGTTTGTTTATTTTAAAGGCATTCAGCAGGCCAATTACAGCTTTGCCACAGCTGTCGGTTTGTTTAAAGGAATTGTCGGCCTAGTGCTGGTTGTTCTGGCCAATCGGCTGGCGAAACGATTTGGCGAAGAGGGTCTATATTAAATCAGATTGGAGGAGTAGCCTTTGTTCAAGTCTTCTGCCGGGGATAAAATATTTGACAGTGCGAACAGTATACTGCTGATATTTATAGCTGCTACGATGATATTTCCATTTATATATATATTTGCAGTCTCATTTTCCAGCCTTAGTGATTTTCTGGAGAATGATTTGCTTCTATGGCCAAAGGAATGGGTGACAGATGCCTACGAATATATTCTCGGCTCCGACCAATTCATCCGCTCGCTTTTTGTCACTATATATATAACGGTCATAGGCACATTTATCAATCTTTTCTTCACCTCTACGATGGCCTACGCCCTTACCAGAAAGATTCATGGCCAGCGGATGATTCTATTCCTAGTTCTTTTTACGATGCTGTTCTCAGCAGGAATGATACCGACCTATATGATCGTAAAAGCAACAGGGCTATTGAATACTCTCTGGGCACTGATTATCCCTGTAGCCATCAGTCCTTTCAATTTAATTATTATGAGGCAGTTCTTCCAGGGGATACCCGAGGAACTGACAGAAGCAGCGATTATTGATGGCGCTAATGATCTTCAGATTTTCACTAAGATTATATTGCCCTTATCCAAGCCGGCGCTGGCAGCATTTGGGCTTTTCTACGCAGTCAGCCACTGGAACAGCTATTTTACAGGAGTTCTATATTTAAGTGATCCAGCTAAGTGGCCGATACAGGTAATCTTAAGGCAGATCGTAATTGTAAATGAACCTAATGCTGCACTTGGGGCGCACGAAATGATGGAATCATTGCCCCCTCCCGAAACGGTACAGATGGCAGCTATTTTATTAGCTACTATTCCTATACTCATTGTCTACCCGTTCCTGCAGAAACATTTTGCTAAAGGAGTGATGCTTGGCTCTGTAAAAGGCTAATTCAGATAATAGGCAATTGGCGAAAAAAAAGAAAACTGGAGGGGTTAATTTGAGAGGGAAAAATCTTTTGATCAGTTTTTTAGTTCTTATTCTTAGCTTCGGGCTGATTGCCTGTACTTCGGAAGAAACGAAAGGAGAGGATACAGATAAAGAAAAGGATAAAAGTTCCTCCGATCCATTCGACCATAGTAAGAAATATACCATTACAGGGATGACCTTTCGTTTTGGGGATCCGCCTCCTGCATCAAGCCCTGGTCTCGACATGATCAACGAGCGTTTTAATGTTGATTACAAGCCGGAAATTATCCCGCAGGGTGACTACGCGGAAAAGTCTTCTGCCATCGTTGCTTCTGGCAGTATGCCGGATATGGTTGGTTTTCCTGCTGATGATACAAGGTTTTATCAGTGGGCAAACGAAGGAGCATTCCTTCCGCTGGATGACTATCTGGAGAAATTTGAAACATTGTCTAAAATTCCTGACCATGTATATGATTCCTTCAAAGTGAATGGAAATATATATGGAATTCCGCGATACTCGAATCCATATCCACTCACCCCGATTATCCGAAAAGACTGGCTGGATAACCTGGGTCTGGAGATGCCAAAGAGCTATGAAGAGTTAGAAAAAGTTGCAATCGCTTTCACTAAAGAGGATCCTGACAAAAATGGAAAAGACGATACGTATGGCCTGGCGATTGGTGAAAATATCAATCCTAACTTCAATATGGGTACTTACTGGGATTTTGATGCCTGGTATCATCAGAATGAAGATGGAGATTTCATTCCCGGCATGATTTCGGATGGACGTAAAGAATTGATCCAGTTTTTTGCAAATCTTTATGATGAAAATGCGATGACCAAGGATTTTGCTGTGCTGAATTGGGCTGATACCAATAATGAATTCTATTCAGGAAAAGCAGGCATTTTTGTTGGCGGCGTAGCAGGAATGAGTGAGGATTATATGGCAGGGCTGCTGAAGATTCATCCTGATGCTGAGTTTGTTGCCGTGCCGCCATTCGAAGCGCCAGACGGCTCCAAAGGATTTACAATGGGATCAGGATACTCCGGGATCCTTGCATTAAACGCCAAACTTGACGAAGTTGAAGGGAAAATTCACCGTACCCTTGAGATGGTGGACGCAGGGAAAAAGTTTTTCCCATTAGATCAAAAAACGCCTGGAAATCAAGATTTTGACTGGATGTGGGGGAAGGAAGGTACAGGATATAATATGGAAAACAATGCACCGGTACGTGTCGAGAATTTCTCTTCTGATGGACTGGCGCCTTCCACCTATTTCCTTGATAATCGTGAGCATGTTCCTGCTGATGCAGATATCAGCTATGCCGATGATTACAGCATGACGGAAATGAAAGGGCTGGTCGATTCGCTTCAGGATATGTTTGAATCAGGGCAGATGTATGTTAATCCCATCCATGGTATCATCTCACAAACACAGCAGGAAAAAGGGGCAGATCTGATGCAGTTCCTTATGAACGACCAAGCCAAGATGATAGCCGGACAGAAGCCTGTAGGCGACTGGGATAAGATGGTTGAAGAATATCTTAATAGAGGTGGAGAGGCCATTATCCAGGAGGTTAACAAAGGAATACAAGATAAAGGGTACGGAGACAGGCAGTGGAAGTAAAAGAAACAAACGTTAAATAAAGATAAAGGCCTTTTCCGCTGAGGAAAAGGCCTTTGGTTTAGTTTACTCCGTCTGCTCCAGGTTCATATCAATTTGCTTTTTATCCGTTCCTTGGTAAGCATGTCTACTAATCGAATCACTTCACGCGTTTCCACCCATGGAACAGGGCTTATTCCAGTCTCAAAAAAACGTATGACTTCATCCAGAAGACAGGCATAAAAAGGTTTGTTATCACTTAATAAGTCAAGGGGAACAGCTCCTTCCCCTGTATGGAGTATGACCCCGAAGCGGGAGTGCCACTCATAGTCTCCCCTGAAGGAAACAATTCGCCCATCTTCCCATTGGGAAAGAGCAAATTCATATTCATCATGCTGGCGAACGAGTGCTTCTTTGAGCCCTGGCCCCAATGCTGCTATGGCCATTTCTGCCATATGGATGCCATACCAGTAATAACCGGGCATTTGCTCCAGCAAGGGAAGAGGCCCATGGAAATAGGCTCCGGTTATGGATTGTTTATGCTGTTTGAGAAAAAGGTCAAAGGATTCAGCAAACCTTAATGAGGAGGAGCTCATGATCGGTACTCCATAATCTTGTGCCAAATTGTAAATCTCTTCGGCCTCAGCTGGCGAAACGGCCATTGGCTTGTCAATGAAGACAGGAAGCCTATAGGGAAGAAGCTCTTTGAATAAGGATAGATGCTTTCTGCCGTCTACTGCAGTCAGCATAATGGCATTGCAGGAAGCAGCTGTTTCCTGAATAGAATCAGTCATAATAACATTATAATCTTTTTCCAAAGTCTCTTTAAACCCCGCCACCCTGCTGCGACTTATTTCCAGATCCTCAGAATAATAGGGAAAGGCAGAGTAGACCTTACCCCCTTTAACATGGTAAGGATGGCGGGAGTCATTTAGGAGTTTTGTAAATTCAAGGCAATGCGATGTGTCTAAGCCAATCATACCAATTTTAAGAGTATGCATTAGTGTCCCCCTTTGAATTTCTTGATTCTGCAAGTTTATAAACCTGTCGGGGCCTTCCGCGCGCCGAAATCTTTTCCATCCCGATTACAGCCAGGATACCTGCATCCATCCACTTTAAGATGATCCGATGGGCACTTCGGGCTGTGATTCCGAGCGTAGAAGCTAGTTCATAGGCTGTAAACTGATTATTCCTTTTTCTCTCAATGAGAGAGGTAAGTTTTTGCAGGTAGATGGCTGTCATTCCAGATTCCTCTGCCTTCTTAAGAAGCTGGCTGTCAGTTACAGACAAGGGGTAGGAGATAGGAGCGGCCAATTCGACAGGCCCGAAAACACTGCGATCCTCTTTTACAATAAAACAGCACTCGCCCCCATAGTCTTTTGCCTGCAAAAGAGCAATCCGCGCATGGGTTCCGGCTTCATTGGCGGAAAGACCGAATCCAACTCCTAAAGAGAGCCTCAGCTTCAGCTCCCTGCCGACATCTTTAATGATAGGGATCCATTTGTAGCCCCTGGTCACCCTTTCGAAAGCTCCTCTCGTTGTGATGAACATATATTCATTTCCATTCAGGGAGGTGAGATGGCCCTCCAGTAATTCAATATAATCAAGCAAAATTCGATATAACCGGAGATTAAGGCGCTGGATCTGGTGCTCTGAAGCAGCCTGCTTTACCAGTTCATGGTATCTGTCTATTTGAATCAGTCCAAAGACAATCTGGGATTCCAGGTTCCTCCGCTTTTCTGTTGAGAGGAGTGCCCTTTCAAGCGTTACGATGATATCATCCTCTGTTGGAGTAACCCATTCTGCCGGAACTCCCCTCCCAGCGAGTTCTTCAGCCACTGCTTTTACACCTGTAACAGCAGCATTAGTATTGCCTGAATGATACTGGCTCCAATGAAAATCGGCCAGGTCCATTACTCTTTCTGATGAGAAGACTTGGGGATAAAACTTCACATCAATGTCTTCACCAAGTTCCTTTATTGTTCGCCCAACTTCAGGAGGGAGCAGAATATCTGAGGAAATACAGTCTAGGTTGCAAAGATTTTTCTTAAGGGAGTATAGGGCTTTATAGAGGCCAGAGCCCTTTAAAGGAATAAAATGAGCTGGCAGGTGGGGAGGGATCTCACTTTTTGAAATAGAATAAGGGTATATGCCGGAATACAGCAGAACATCAGAAATGACAGTCAATTCCTTAGTAAAAGCGGGGGCATCATTTATATCATTTGATGTTCTGATTTCGGGATAGAAGTTTGGGAACAGCCGCAGACAATGGAGAATTTTTTCTTTCATCCATTCGGGACCAATTACACCGATTACTATAGGATCTTTCATTGCAAAGCCCTCCTGAGTTAATTAAAGGAGAACACTTCCCGCGGGCGGAAAGTGTTCTTTTGGATCAATTTGTCATTGTCCGTAGCTCCCGGACCTGGTCGGTATTCTGCTGACAAAATCATCATCTGTTAAATGCGGATAATCCCTGCAGACACGATCTATTTCCTCTGACTGGCCGGAGCTTAGCCTTTCCTTATCGAGCAGGCACCAATTTCCTTTTAAGAGCCCCTGTCTTGCCAGGACTTCATTAATTCCTGTAATGCATCCTTTAAATCCATTAGCACTGTCAAATAGTGCAGCGTTTGCATCAGTCAGCTGCTGGCCCAGTGTCAGCAGTGAGGAAGGAACCTCCCGGCGGCTTCTGGCGGCCTTAACTTCATCAAGCATTTGAACGGCCTTATATGTCCAGACTGCCCATTGGCCAAGCAGTCCGCCGACTATCTGTTTTCTAACCATTTTCCCATTAACGTTAAACTCATATTCTGTTAAAAGGTCATTGATGATATTGTCATCATTTCCTGTGTATAAAGCAATTTGGCTGCCTCGTGAGGAATGGCAGACTGCCCTGACCACGTCAAGCGTCTGATAGCGATTAAAGGGAGCCATTTTAATGGCATGGATGTTCGGGATTTCGGTAAATTCCTTCCAGAATTCATAGCTGAATGCTCTCCCGCCTACTGATGGCTGCAGATAAAACCCAAAAACAGGCATAACTTCGGCAACTTTCTGAGTACGCTCCAGCAGTTCTGCTTCAGAAAGGCCGGAGAGGCCTCCATTGCTGAGCAAGACCATATCATATCCCAGATCTTTGGCAGTTTTTGATTCTTCCAGAGCCTGATTAATGTGACCGCATACACCAGCAATTTTTATAAATCCTTCTTTTTGCTTCCTTTTATCTATTTCTTCAACAGCGAGCCGCAAAACCCTTTCGTAAAGTCCAAATCGGGGGGCGCGAATTTCAAATTGGGTAGTATGAACGCCTACTGCTACACCACCGGCACCTGAATCCATATAATAATTTGTTAGCCTTCTTTGGGCATCCTCGTCAAGCGTCCGATCTTCGTTCAGAGCAAGAGGGTGGGCTGGAATGACTGTACCTTCAAATAACAGTCTTTTTACTTGTTCATCCAGCATATTAATAAACTCCTTGTCTTTGCTGAAAATGAGTCGGTTTGTTAAGGACTGCTCCGTCACCTGAAACCCACTCCGCTGTCCACATGATCATCTGTTCAAGCGATACCTTAGGATAGCCAAAAAGCCGATGTGCTTTGCCTGAATTATTCAGCAGCGCTGAAGGCTGTTCTTCATTTATAAAGACTGCCTGTTTATTGAAAGTTTTGCTGAATTGCTGGGCAAGCCAGCGGACAGATACAGTCTCAGGTCCGGTTACATTCAGCAGGGAAGGAGGACTGTCGCATATCAGCAGAGAACGAAGTGCATACTCATTTGCATCTCCCTGCCAGATGACATTTACATGTCCCATAGATAAGTCGACCGGCTTTTCGTCATACACTTGCCTGGCTATCTCCAATAGCACCCCGTAACGCATATCAATAGCATAATTCAAGCGGAAGATAGTAACAGGTGTCTGGTTTTTAGAGGAAAAGTAAGTGAAGATCCTTTCCCTTCCAAGACAGGACTGGGCATACTCGCCGACAGGGCCGACAGGGTATTCTTCATCGCATCCTCCCTTAGTGAGAGGAACAAGCGGGTACACATTGCCTGTAGAAAAAGCGACAATGCGGGAATTCCTGAATCTATCCGCAACCCGTCCCGGCAGATAGGCATTCATGGCCCAAGTGAAATGTTCATTGCCATTTGTGCCGAATTTATTACCGGCCATATAGATGACATTTTTAATATCCGGGAGTCCATTGAGCTCCTCTTCATTGAGCAGATCAGCGGCTATTGTTTCGATACCAGCTTCCTCCAGTTCCTTTTGGAGGGTGCCAGATGAAAAGCGGGAGACAGCTATAACCCGTTTGCCGGTGTCTGATCTTTGCACAGCCTTTGCAGCCAGCTTTGCGAGAGTAGGACCCATTTTTCCGCCAGCGCCCAGAATCATGATATCTCCATCCAGTCTGCTTATGTCGTTTACAAGTTCTTGTGATGGATTTGTCATTACTTCTTCCATTTCTGCAATTGTTTTCATTTCCTTCACCTCATTTATTTAAAAAAGATTGTGATAATGTTGTTGATCGCCAATAGAATCAGGACGGCCAAACCAGCAATGCCCAAAACATTTTTCCAAAGCGTATTCTTCATTGAACCCATAATCTTTTCATCATTCGCTACCGAAAGGATTGCTATTGCAATGAATGGAACTATCACAATGGTGATGGCCTGAGCGAATATAATCATATTCACTGGTGCAGACCCAAAGATGATGCCAACAAGCGATCCAAAAGCCATGACTAGAATAATAAAGCCCTTTACTGATTTAGAGGTCAGCTTGCTTCCGAGTCCAAGGCCATCTGATAGCAAAGCACCTCCAATAGTTGCATTCCCCATCAGTGAGGAAAAAGAGGCGCCAAAAAGCCCAAGCATAAAGAGAATAGCTGCCCAGTTTCCATATAGCGGTTCCAAGGCAAGGCCCATATCAGAGACTGAATTAACTACAATTCCCTGCGGCTTCAAAATGGCTGCTGCACAAAGCATGATCATAAGGGATATCAGGCCCAGAATAAAGATGCCCAAGTACGTCTCCCTCATGCCTGAAGAACGATGTTCCAGCTTCCAGCCTTTTTCCTGTACTAGATATGATTGATAACAGGCTCCAACGATAGAAAAGCTAGTTGCTGTTATCGCAATAATCAGCGGGAGGGAGCCATCAGGAATAATAGGGACAAAGCCTGCAAGCATTTCAGTAAAAGAAGGCTTTACGAGAATTAAAGTGATTGCAAATGAGACCAGCATCAGCACTACAAGCCCGAGCATAAGTTTCTCAAGGATTTGATAAAAATTCTTGGAAAATAAAAAAGCAACTCCGAGCAGTGTGACAATTATGATCCAAAGGCTGGCAGACGTGCCGGTGACACTTGATACAGCCAGCCCTGAACCGAGCGCATTGCCTGCCTGAAAAGAAGCAGTAACAAGAAAAGCTCCTATGCCAATCAAAAGGGAAGCTGTCCTGCCCCATTTCTTTTTCATTACCTGGATGAAAGACTCATTGGCTGCCAATCCAATCCTTGTGCTCATTTCTGTGAAGATCATCATGAAAATCACTACAATCACCAGAGCCCAGATGAGCTGCATTCCGTAAATGGCTCCGATTTTAGAAGAAAGGGTCAGGCTTCCGGGTCCGAGAACTAAGGCCGAAGTAATAAAGGCAGGCCCGAGCTGATTTAAGAATCCCTTCTTTTTCTCCAGTCCCTGTGCAGGAGCTGATTTGCTTTTGGTGACTCCGGTTTCCATCAGTGAAATTCCTCCTTTCAGCAAAGTAGAGGTTCTATATTGACTGAATATTCGGAACCTCTTATTTATATATTCTATAGCTCACTCCTATTTAAAGAAATGTCTTTAATAAGTCTTTAATTAAGTTTATTTTTTAGAATGACTCTGTCATTGTGCCTGTTGAGACAAAATGCTGCTTCGGCTTGTGGGAATACCATTAAATGTAATCAGGAAAGAATAACGCTGATTTTGGAATGAATAATTAAATATATAGGTAGAATAATGAGCCATATAGGGAGAAATATAGTAAATTTGGATAGAATCATATATAACCAAAGCCTAGTTAATGAAAAATGCCCCATGTATAGGGGAGGTTTTTATACTATTTCAATGCTGAAAATTAAACTCTCTTCCGATTTAGCAACCTACAGTCTGGCGGAGTTGTCAAATATTCTGTGGAAAGTCCCATTTTTTAAAATGACTCTAATATCTGCCAGGACCGCACCGCTCCTCCCCCATTTGACATCCCCCAATTTTTCTGCAATAATAATAACCAATTAAATACTGGTACCTTTAATTCAGTCCCGTGAGGCTGGCAAGGACAGCGGAAATTATGAGAATCATTGGGTGAGGTGTATCCTGCCCGCTGGTTTTTCATGAGGAAAAAGGCTTCTTGTCGGAAACGGCGAGAAGCTTTTTTCGTTCCAGCTTCTTATCCATCGAAGGCTCCTTCGGTACCAGTTTCAACACTATTGAAACTTATAGGAGGAATGGAAATGAAAAAGGTAGATTTGGATTTTTCACTGAGTGCGGTTCCGCAGAAACACCGCAGCGGTTTTTGGAGGATGCTTGTGGTGATGCTGGGGCTGACATTTTTCTCGGCGAGCATGTGGTCAGGCGGAACGCTTGGTTCAGGGCTGACTTTTATGCAGTTTATCGGTATCGTGCTGGCAGGGAACCTGATACTTGGCGCTTATACTGGAGCGCTCGCTTACATCGCGGCGAAGACGGGCTTATCCACCCATCTTCTGACGCGCTATGCATTCGGTGAAAAAGGTTCTTATCTTTCTTCATTCTTACTGGCAGCGACCCAGGTTGGCTGGTTTGGCGTCGGTGTGGCGATGTTTGCTCTTCCTGTCCAGAAGGTGACTGGGCTTGATGCGTATCTGCTGATTGCGATTGCCGGCGTCCTGATGACGGCGACGGCGTTTTTTGGAATGAAGGCACTGGCGATCTTGAGCTTTATCGCGGTTCCGCTCATCACCATTCTTGGCAGCTTTTCAGTGTTCAAGGCAACGGAAACGGTCGGAGGGCTTGACGGCCTTATGCAGTATCAGCCGACAGAAGCAATCGGGCTTGCTGCAGCATTAACGATCTGTGTGGGTTCTTTTATCAGTGCGGGAACGCTTACGCCTGACTTTGCCCGCTTTGCCAACAAGAAGCGGTCAGCAGTCATTACGACTGTAATTGCCTTCTTTATCGGAAATTCACTCATGTTCATCTTCGGTGCTATCGGCGCAATCGCAACTGGCCAATCAGATATTTCCGAAGTGATGTTCATTCAAAAATTGATCCTCCCGGCCATCCTGGTGCTCGGGCTTAATATCTGGACAACCAATGATAATGCGCTGTATGCTTCTGGCCTCGGCTTCTCAAGCATCACGAAAATCTCGAAAAGCAAGGTTGTCATTTTTAACGGAATCGTCGGTACGATCCTGGCGATGTGGCTTTACAATAACTTCGTTGGATGGCTGACCATCCTTGGGGCAGCTCTGCCGCCGGTGGGAGCCATCATTCTGGCGGATTATTTTATCATCAACAGAGGAAAATATAAGAAGTTTGAGCAAATGAGATTCAAAGCTGTCAACTGGCCGGCCATGATCGCATGGGGAGCAGGTGTGGCTGCTGCGAATTTCATCCCGGGAATTCCTCCGGTCAATGCACTGCTTGGGGCGGCAATCACATTCGTCGTCATCACCAAGCTTGCAGCTCTCACGGCAAACACAGGCACAATAACAGAAATGGAAAAGGTGAGCTAAATGATGTTAATTAAAAATGCGAAGCTTAGAGGTAAGGATGGGCTTTGGAATATAACAGTAAGAGACGAAAAGATTACGGAATTGTCGCAGGGAGATGTATCAGACTGGCAAGGTGAGGAGCTTGATGTAAAAGGGGCGCTCGTTTCAGCTCCGTTCATTGAGCCGCATATCCATCTGGATACAACACTTACAGCAGGCGAGCCTGAATGGAATCAGAGCGGAACATTGATCGAGGGGATCCAAAGATGGTCTCAGCGCAAGGAAACTTTGACACATGAGGATGTAAAGGAGCGGGCTAAAAAAGCGCTCAAGTGGCAGATCGCACAGGGAATCCAGCATGTCCGCACACATGTGGATGTGACGGATCCAACCTTGACGGCGCTAAAGGCGCTCCTGGAAGTAAAAGAAGAAATGTCTTCCCATGTTGATCTGCAGCTGGTTGCTTTTCCGCAGGAGGGGATCCTTTCTTATCCAAGCGGGGCAGAGCTGATGGAAGAAGCGCTGAAAATGGGTGCAGACGTGGTCGGCGGCATCCCGCACTTTGAGTTTACGAGAGAATATGGTGTATCTTCTATGAAAATTGCATTTGACCTTGCGGAAAAATATGACCGTCTAGTAGACATTCACTGCGACGAAATCGATGATGAGCAATCACGGTTTGTTGAGGTGGTAGCAGCGGAAGCATATGAGCGGGGGTTCGGCAGCAAGGTGACGGCCAGCCATACAACGGCGATGGGCTCCTATAATGATGCTTATGCCTACAAGCTCTTCAGGCTGCTGAAGATGTCGGAAATAAACTTTGTGGCTAACCCCCTTGTGAATATCCATCTTCAAGGCCGTTTTGATACATATCCAAAGCGGAGAGGCATCACAAGAGTGAAGGAGCTTCTCGAAGCGGGAATGAATGTGAGCTTCGGCCATGATGATATCTTTGATCCGTGGTATCCGCTCGGAACAGGCAATATGCTTCAGGTTCTCCATATGGGCATCCACGTATCCCAGCTCATGGGCTACGAAGAAATTGTCCGTTCCTTTGACTTGATTACCGATAACAGCGCCAGGACGCTTCATATCGAAGACAGCTACGGTATAGAAGCCGGAAAACCGGCCAGCTTCATTGTCCTTGACGCTGAAAATGAGTATGAAGCCATCCGCAAGCAGGCAGCGGTCCTTTATTCTATCCGAAACGGCAGGATCATTGCGCAGACAAGCCCAAGGCAGACTTCAATTTTGCTGGGGGAGCAAAGAGAAAGTATAAATTTTAGCAAATGATATAAAGAGAGGGGGCAGCGGCGGCTGCCCCTTCTTGATATTCCGTGTCAGGCACCGCGAAAAGACACTTTTCCTATATTTGTCCACGAGCGGTGCCTGACACGGGGATCTACGCTGTATAGTTTATTTCCTCATGGACGAGACTGTTCTTAAAGAAACTAAGGCGGTGCGCTATTTTGAGGATTCTCTTTGTGATTATGATGAGTGCCTTTATATTTGTTTGTACTTGTTCGAGCAGTTTTGCTGAATTAAGAAAATCAGGAGAAGTTCATTTTGAATGGCAGGGGAACCCTTCGTTTGAAGAACTGCTGCTGCCTTGGCCATCCGGTGCTGATAAGAATTTTGCTTACCAGAAGGCTGGGCATGCTCTTGCCTTTTTCATGTTGACTGGCGGGCTGCTGAGCCTCATCCCCCAAGCATATTCAGCTATCATTGCAGCCATATATGCGCTGGCAACAGAATTCCTGCAGCTATACTTTATGAGGAGCGGGCTGCTCCTGGATGTGATGGTGGACTGCGGAGGCATCTCCCTTGCCCTGCTTGTCTATAGTTTAATAAAGTCTGCTGCCGGCCAAAGCAGGCAGCAAAAAAGTATGAGCCAGAACAAATAAAGGTTTCTAAGTAACCGGCGCACACCTCCCCCAAAAGGATTCAATCAAATCTTGCCATTTACCCTTCCTCTTTTTTTATAATATAATGACACAGGCAAAGCTTTAAGCAGTTTTCCCGGTTATTGAGTTTTTCTAAAAGAGGTTAGATAAATGAAAAATATATATCTTGATTATAATCAGATTTCCCTTTCGCTTGATTCTATGGCGGATGAGATAAAAAGAGAGGGCTTTGACGGGCTTGTGATTATTTTGCGGGGCGGATCTTTTCCTGGCTTTCACCTGGCTTTCCTGACGGGGCTTCCTTATTATTTTTTGACCTATGACCGCAGCAGCGAGTCGGCAGAGTGGAAAGGGCAGGCTCCGGGCCTTAAGAAAGTCCTCCTTGTTGAAGACTTTGCCGGAATGGGAAATACGCTGATTAACAGCAAAGAGTTTTTAATAAAACAAGGAATGGAAGTAAAAACACTGGTAATCTGCAAGGATTCGAAATCAGCATCAGTGCCTGACTTTTTCTGCTTTGAAACAACGGAAGAAAATGCCCGCTTCATTTTGCCGTGGGAAAGATTCAGGCTTAATCCAGCGGAAAGCAGCGTTTCTAGATCAGAAAATATCGCCGATCATCAATTTGAGAGAACCCTTTGGGATGAACAGCTCTATTCCTTTGTCCGCGAAGGCGATGGGATTGCCGCAGGTCATATTGATAAAGGGAAAATGGCGATTTCACTCGGCTTTACCCATGTGGTGACGGCGAATGTAGAAGAGGCCATTCTAATATCCTCTCAATACCCTGAGCTCAGGGTAGCATGGTGGGACGGTGAGAGAAGGTTTATGATACAGTCTAAGGCGGTATAAGGAAGGGGGACAGGTACTTGTTCCTCTTTTTTTTGCTAAAAGATACTATCATCTTCTGATTTTCCCAAGCAGGAATTGCTATAAAGAACGTTAGGCCAACTCCTGTTGCGAGTAGGTTACGCAATAAAGAACCTCGTATTCTTAAATTAGATCAGCCTTTAAATAAACACCCCATAAGCCCTAAGTTATCATAACAAGATTTCCGTAAGTTTTCCCAAGGTCAACCCTATTGTTGCTCCTTCCAATATTTGATAGTTTTGAAAGGAAGAACCGAAACTATATTAGGAGGAGATTTCAATGAAAAAGCTTGGGAAAATTGTATTAGCGTCTGCTATGTCTTTAGGGATTCTGGGGGGATTCGGCACTGTAGGCACTTCCACTGCTGAAGCCGCGCCTCCAGGCTGCTTTGGCCCGGTCTATTATTATGTGAAGTCAGGAGACACTCTTTCTGAAATTGCCGCTAAGTATGGGGTGACGGCTTCCTATCTTGCATCCTTAAATAATATTTCGGATCCGAATAAGATTTATGTGGGCCAGCGTTTAATGACATATAACTGTAACTAATAGAATTAAAAACCTCCATCCTGCCGGGGATCCAGGATGGAGTCTTTTTTTATCCTTTACAGACCTGGCTCATAAGCGGTCTTCGGAATCTCGTTATACTCATCAGCATCCAGATTCTCCACCGAGCCGTCCGCAACTCCTTCAATAATAGCATTCAAGCCGGTTTCAACCGCCTTCACAAGCTGTCCCTTTTTCTTTTGTCCCAGTGTATGGGACTGGCCCCTGACCTCGAATAGGACCGTGCCGCTTCCGTTAAGGGCGAAGCTTCCCAATGCAGTGCCTGGGAGGTCGAGGTTCTGCTGATAGAGGGTGATGTTATTGAACGGCGAGCTGCCGATTGATTGAAGGGCATTATAAGCTGCTAGATTCAGCTGCTTTGAATACTCAACATTATATTGATCTGCATATTCCGCATATTTGGCTCCCGCAGATGTATTTGGATCAGGCACAAACTCGCCTGACAAGGACATCGTGACGATGTCGTCCGTTCCTTCTACATAGTATTGTCCTTGATGGTGAAGATCAACGAAGACATCAACCTTCCCAAACTCGGCCTTTAATGCTTTATACACATCCCTTACGGTTTGGGATTCCGGTGTTATGTACCAGCCGGGTTCGCTTGACCTGCCAGGGAAATCTCCGGCCTGCGGTACGTAATCCAAGTCAGGGTTGAAGTCGCGGTTCACATCAAACCCGGGCTGTCCGGTGTAATTTCGCTCCTGGATTGTGCCTGAGGCATAATAATTCCATGCTGGCTTTGCGGCTGCTGCAAGCTGAGGGAAATCCTGCACAGCTTCCTCCCAGGACATATCATTTCCGCGGCGGTCAAGCTCAGAAGCGTCAGGGTTGATTTTTGGCAGCACCACTAAAGTGACATTTTCACGGATCTGCCTCGCTTCCGGTGAATTGCTGGATCCGAGATACTGAAGGATTTTTAACAGTGCCTCTGTGCCCGTCTTTTCATTGCCGTGAATTTCGCTTTCAATCAGTACCACTTTTTCCCCTGTACCAACTCGTGCCTGGTAAATGTCCCGTCCCTGATTGGATTGGCCGACAACCGATAACGACACTTTGCCCTGGCTGCTCTTCTCAATCTGCTGGAGCTTGTTTACCATTTCGGCATAGTCAGTAAATCCAGCCATAGAGCTGGCCTCATACTGTCCTGCCTTGCCGCTGTCAGGAGATTGGGCCGCAATAGCTGTGCCTCCAGCCCCCGCACATAAAACCACTGCTGTACTTAATCCTGCAATCCATTTTTTTACCTTCATCCTGTCACTCTCCTTCGCTTTTCTTACAAAGACTATTGTAAATCGACAAGCCGCCGTCACCTTGTCGAAATATGAACCACGCACAGGTCTAGTTTTGTAGGAATGAAATGAAGAGTGTCGAATATTTCGCATTTCGAAATAATTGAATAGTTCGTCCTATCAGGTGTATAGAAAGATCATGCCCATTGTCACCCGTTCTCAAATTAAGCATGACTATGCATCTATATATGTAATTAATTTCTTACTTTTTGTAAAAAATACTTTACACTTTGTAAGGAATATTTTACAATTCACTCAATGGCTTACCAAAAGGGCGGATGAAAATGCTTGATAATAAAATCTCTGTGTACAGAGCGGAAAAGAAAATGACGCAGCAGGAGCTGGCAGATGCAGTCGGGGTCAGCCGGCAGACAATCCTTTCCATTGAAAAAAACAGATACAATCCCTCTCTGATTTTGGCCATTAAGATTGCAAAGGCAGTAGACAAACCAATCATGGACGTTTTTGATTACAAGGAGGAATAAGATGTTTTCAATGCTCAATGCTTCGATTGTCGTACTTGTTGTCTGTGTCATTTTGTCGGAGGCCTATAAAGCCAGGTTTGAGAAAGACAGTGAATCCAAGGATGAGAGGGGACAGGTGATCCAGCTGAAGGTCATGTCTCTTTCCTACAAGCTCCTGACAGCCGGTGTCATGCTGGGATTCTTTCTCTCAGCCATCACGAAGATCATGCACCAGGATTATTTTATCTTCTATATACTGCTGATCTTCCTGCTGCAAAGCGTCTTATCTGCAGCATACTTATTTCAATTGAGAAGGCAGTAGACGGAATGAGGGGACAGCCCCCTTGTTCCTTTTTTATTTACATTAATGGGCCAAGGGGTCTGACCCCCCGGTCCACAAATCGTCGTATCTGCAGCATACTTATTTCAATTGAGAAGGCAGTAGAAGGGATGAGGGGACAGCCCCCTTGTTCCTTTTTTATTTGCGTTAATGGGCTAAGGGGTCTGACCCCCTGGCCTAAACCGCCCCCCTGCTCACTTTGCTGTTGCCGTTTTCTGAAAATTATTGTAAAATTTGCTTACGAACTGCAAGCGGTTGCACAAGCTGTCTTTTCATATCACGCACATTTTTAGTCATTTCATCCTATATTTTGCAAACGGTTACAGTCATTTAGTTGTGCAAATTTGTGCAAACGCTTTCGCAATCCGCGCTGCAGGGCCATCTCCGACAGAAAGGAGGCTTCCCCGAACAAAGTTTATCCTATCCAACCAACCAAAAGGAGGAAAGCAATTCATGCAAAAAAACCGACGCCAACTGTCCATCTTCCTGTCGGCCATTATGCTATTAAGCCTGTGGCTGCCATTTATGCCGGCACGTGCGGCAGCAGCTGAAACAGAAGCATCCGATACCCCTGAAGCAGCACAAACCTCTGAACGGCAGGTCCGTTTTACTTATATCCGCGATGACAAAGCCTATGAGGGCTGGAATATCTGGGCCTGGAACACAGGCGTGAAGGATGACCAGATCAATTTCCAATCCTATGAAAACGGGAAGGCGACCGTCAATATTGCTGTTGCCCCTGAAACGAAGCAGTTCGGCTTTGTTCTCCGCAGCACAGAGAACTGGAATACTGCGGAAAAGGAATTTGGCGACCGCTTCATTACTGTGAACAAAAATGACAGTTTGACAAAAGCATACATCACGAGCGGTGTGGAAAAGATCCGGATTGTCCCGGACGGATCAGCGCCTGTCATCAATAAAGGCAATGCCACTTTTTATTACCGCGATAAAGAGCTTTTTGCCAATGACAGCATGAATTCTATTGAAAAAGTTGAACTCAAATTCAACGGTGAAACACAAGAGATGGTGTATGAGCCGGAAAACGAGCGATTCATGCTTACATACGAGAATATCCCGAACGGGAAGCATGAGTACTCTTATCTTGTTACAAAAGACGGCAAAACCATAGAGGTTACAGATCCTTATAACACCAAGGACGGCATCTCTGCCATCGACTTTCAGCAGGCTGACTTGACTGTATCTGCCTCAACCAGGCCAGCAGCCATTGATTATAGCCAAAATGCTGTTCTGAGTGTAGATATAGCAGGACAGACTGACGAGGTAAAGATTACTAAAATTCTCGCTGATACTTCCTCTTTGGGAGGGCCTGATCAGCTGGAAATTGACCCTTCACTCGGCAAAATCACCATTGCTGCAGATGACAGCACTACTGCAGGTGTGAAAAAGATTCCTGTTACAGCAGTGGATTCTTATGGCAATGAATATAGCGGGAATGCCGAAATCGAAATCAAAACACGCCAATCTGCCGGTGAAGGTGATTTTGACTGGGATGAGTCAGTCATCTACTTTATGCTGACAGACCGTTTCTTTGACGGCAATTCCTCCAACAATGATCCATACGGACTGAATTATGACGATTCCCGCGGCGCCTATCAGGGCGGTGATTTCAAAGGGGTAACAGAAAAGCTGGACTACCTTGATGAGCTTGGCGTCAATACGATCTGGATCTCTCCGGTCGTGGAAAATATTCAATATGATGTCCGTGACAGTGAGGCCGATGGCGAGCCATATTATGCCTACCATGGCTACTGGGCGGAAAATTTCAGCAAGCTGAATCCTCATTTCGGCACGATGGAGGACTTCCATACCCTCATCGACGAAGCCCATGAGCGCGGCATTAAAATCATGGTGGATGTTGTATTGAACCATACCGGATACGGCCTCAAAGAACTGGATGCCGGCAAAGAAAACCCTCCGCCAGGCTACCCGGATGATGGAGACCGGAGCCGCTTCAAGGATATCGTCCGCCAGGGTAATGTGGGCAGCGATGAAGTGGTTGGCGAGCTGTCCAGCCTGCCGGATATTAAAACAGAGGATCCTGCTGTCCGAAAGCAGATCATCGACTGGCAGACAGACTGGATTGAAAAAGCAACAACGGCAGACGGCAATACAATCGATTATTTCCGTGTGGATACCGTCAAGCATGTGGAGGACGCCACCTGGATGAGCTTCAAAAATGCGCTCACCGAAAAAATGCCGGCATTCAAAATGATCGGTGAAGCATGGGGAGCAAGTGCAGATAATAATCTTGGCTACCTCGATTCCGGAATGATGGATTCCCTGCTGGACTTCGGCTTCAAAGAAACAGCCCGCAATTTTGTGAATGGCAAGCTCAAGGCCGCCAATGATGCCCTTGCTGCCCGGAATGCAAAAGTAGATAACACCGCAACACTGGGCCAGTTTTTAAGCAGCCATGACGAGGACGGTTTCCTGCATTCACTCGGCGGTGATAAGGGCAAAATGAAGGTAGCAGCCTCCCTGCAGGCAACGGCAAAAGGCCAGCCTGTTATCTATTATGGGGAGGAGCTTGGACAGACAGGCGCCAACAACTATCCTCAGTATGATAACCGCTACGATTTTGCATGGGATAGAGTGGAAGATAATGACATGCTCGAGCATTATAAAAAGATCCTTAACTTCAGGAAGGACCATTCCAAGGTTTTTGCCAAAGGTGACCGGACAGTGACTGGCGGCTCTGACAAGGAGCAATTCCTGCTGTTTGCCCGCAGCTATGGGGGACAGACCGTTTATGCCGGCCTGAACACAGCGGATAAGGCAAAAACCATTAAGCTGGCTGTTGATTCAAAAGCAGCCACAGTAACAGACCATTATTCTGATCAAAACTATCAAACTACTGAAGCTGGAGAAGTTATTCTGACAATCCCGGCCAACTCAGATGGCGGCACTGTCCTGCTGACCGTGGATAACGGCAGCATCACAGGGGCATCGCTTCAAAGCGGGGAAGAGGGCGAGGAACCTGAAATCGAGCCGATTCCTGAGAACTCTGTCCGCATCCACTATAACCGTGCCGACGGCAGCTATGAAAACTACGGGGCATGGCTCTGGAATGACGTGAAGTCCCCGTCAGCCAATTGGCCGGTCGGCGCAACCATGTTTGAAAAGAAAGACAGCTATGGTGCCTATATTGATGTACCGCTTGCTGAAGGAGCCAAAAATATCGGCTTCCTGATCATGGATGTGTCCAAAGGGGATGCAGGCAAGGACGGCGGCGATAAAAGCTTGACCATTTCCTCGCCGGAGATGAATGAAATCTGGATAAAGCAGGGATCTGATCAGGTGTATACCTATGAACCTGTCGATCTTCCGGACAACACCGTCCGCATCCATTATACCCGTGACAACGGGGACTATGATGATTTCGGACTATGGCACTGGGGCGATTCAGCAGCTCCTTCTGATAATTGGCCAGCTGGCGCGGCTGATTTTACCGGAACAGACCGGTACGGGGCGTATGCTGACATCGAACTGAATGAAGATGGCAAGGAACTGGGCTTCCTTATCGTGAACGAAAGCACTGGGGAAAAGGATGCCGGTGATAAGACCTTCAACCTGCTGGATAAATATAGTCAGCTTTGGATCAAGCAGGGAGACGATGTGGTCTATATTTCCCCATATGGAGATGTGGCATCAGGGATGACCTCTGCAGAAGTCATCTCAGAAGAAACAATTCTATTGAACTTTACCATGACAGAAGGATTGACTGCAGACGGATTGAAAGCCGGCTTATCTATCACTGATAAGGACGGTAAAGAAATATCCATTACAAGTGCAAAGATTACTGGTGATAAAACGGCTGAAGTTAAAGCAGTATTCGATCTTGAGAAACTGCCGCTTTCCGTAACCTATTCCGGCCGCACAGTTTCTGCTTCATCAGGCTGGCGGATGCTTGATAAGCTGTACAGCTATGATGGCGATGACCTTGGAGCCACCTACAAAAACGGCAGAGCGGTGCTGAAACTGTGGGCGCCGACAGCAAGCAAGGTTACGGCCAATTTCTATGATAAAAAAGATGCTGCAAAGCTGATGGGCAGTGTAGACCTGGAACTTGGCGATAAGGGCGTCTGGTCAAAAGAAATCCAGCCTTCCGAGCTTAATGTAGATGATCTTAAAGGGTATTACTACCAATATGAAGTAACCAATAACGGAGTAACGAAAAAGGTGCTGGATCCTTATGCGAAGTCGATGGCTGCTTTTACCGTCAACACGAAAGGGGAAGCGGGTCCGGACGGAGATGATGTCGGAAAAGCAGCAATCATCGATCTGAAGGGAACAGATCCGAACGGCTTTGACCATGCCAGCATCAAAGGATATGAAAAGCGCGAGGATGCCATCATCTATGAAGTCCATGTCCGCGATTTCACTTCCGATCCTTCGATTGAAGCCGATTTGAACTCAAGATGGGGTTCTTATAAAGCATTCATCGACAAGCTAGATTATATTAAGTCGACTGGTGTGACACACGTCCAGCTTCTGCCTGTCATGGCCTGGTATTTTGGCGATGAAACCCAAATGGGGGAGAGGGAAATGGAATATTCAGCAGGAGGAAACGAGTATAACTGGGGCTATGACCCGCACAGCTATTTCTCTCCTGACGGGGCTTACTCGGAAAATCCTGAAGACGCTGAGCTGCGTGTGAAGGAACTAAAGGAATTGATTGACGCAATCCACGATGCCGGCATGGGTGTGGTCCTTGACGTTGTTTACACTCACATGGCCAAAGCAAGCACGCTCAATGATATTGTGCCAAACTACTATGCTTTCCAGGATGCCAAAGGCAATTTCCTTGGAGGGTTCGGCAATAACCTGGCAACAAGCCATACAATGGCTGAAAAGCTGATGGTAGATTCAGTGAAATACTGGTTTGACGAATACAAGATTGATGGCATGCGTTTCGACATGATGGGGGATGCAACCTATCCGTCCATCCAGAATGCCTATGATGCAGCTGCCGCAATCAATCCGGATGCCCTGTTCATCGGCGAAGGCTGGCGGACATTTGCAGGTCATCTTGCTGACCCGGCTCTTGAAGGAATGGGGGCAGATCAGGATTGGATGGATAAGACCGATGATGTTGGTGTGTTCTCTGATGAAATCCGCAATGAGCTGAAATCCGGATTCGGTTCGGAAGGGGAGCCGAGATTCATCACAGGCGGTGCTCGTGATCTGGGTGTTATTTTCAATAATATCAAAGGTCAGCCGTCCAACACTGCAGATGATGATCCAGGCGACATGGTCCAGTATATTGAAGCGCACGATAATCTGCCGTTGTATGATGTAATCGCCCAGTCTATTAAAAAAGACCCGGCCATCCCGGAAAATAATCTGGAAATCCATAAGCGGATCCGCCTCGGCAACTCGCTGATCCTGACCTCGCAGGGAACTGCCTTCCTGCATGCCGGCCAGGAATACGGCCGGACAAAGCAATGGCTCGCTGAAGGAGTGCCGGAGCAGAAATACCATGAGCTGACAGATGAAAATGGGGTTCCGTTTGGATACTTTATCCATGATTCTTATGATTCATCTGATGCGATCAACAAATTTGACTGGCAGAAAGCCACTAATGCATCAGCTTATAAAGTAAATACAATGACACGCGAATACACTGAAGGCCTGATTGAACTGCGAAGATCAACAAACGCCTTCCGCCTTGGGGATAAAGAGCTTGTAGACAAAAACGTTTCCCTGCTTAGTTTCCCTGAAATGAAGGATCAGGATCTGCTGATTGCATATAAAAATGTATCAACAGACAAAACTGGCAGCTATTATGTGTTCATGAATGCTGACAGCAAAGTCCGCAGCCTGACGCTTGGAGAACTGGATCTCTCGAAAGGGACTGTTCTTGTCGATAACGATGAAGCAGGAATTAAGGCTGTTAAAGATAAGTCCGGCTTTACCCTTGCAGATGGAAAACTGACACTGGATCCATTAACAGTAGTGGTCATCAAGGAAGGCGCAAAGGGAGAGGAAAACCCTGGCGGCAATCATGAGCCTTCCAATCCGCCTGCACCTGGGAAGCCTGGAACCATCGAGCTTCCGGCAGGGGCTGCAGAAATAGTCAGACAAAAAAATCCATCCGGCAAAATGGAGGTTATTACAAAAATCCGTTCCGAGAAGATAGCGGAGATCGTAAATACCATCTCAGCGGATAGAAAAATGATAGCAGTGAAACTGGAAAAGCCGTCTTCAGGGGAAACTGTCCTGGCACAGCTGCCGGCAAAGCTGTTCAGTGAAGCTGTTCGAAAAAATAAAAATGTCATTATAGAAATCCAGGCGGACGGTGCAATCTACAGGATTCCTGTATCAGAGATTGATACTGCAGCCCTGGCCAAAAAGCTTGGAGTCTCTGAAGATGCTGTTTATATTACAGTGTCTGTTAATCAAGCTTCAGCACCGTCTAAAAATGCTCAGGTTGTGTCAGATGCGTTTGCGTTTGAGCTTGAGGCACATGCTGGAGATAAGAAAGAGAGCATTTCAGCATTTGAAAAGTTTGCAGAAAAAGAGATTATGGGCAGCAAGGAATTTGATCCTCGCAAGTCCACTGCAGTCAGATTTAAACAGGATGGCAGCTTTACAGCTGTTCCAACTGTATTTGACGGTAAAACAGCGAAGATCAAATCACTGACGAATTCCGTATATGGAATCGTTGAAAATGATAAAACATTCCAGGATGTTAACCGGTCAAGCTGGGCAGAGGAATATATTGAAACTCTTGCTTCCAAATACATTATTAAAGGGAAAACAGATGAGAAGTATGCACCAGGGGAGGAAATCACCCGGGCAGAATTCACCGTCCTGCTTGTAAGGGCTTTAGGGCTCCCGGCAAAAGCGTATGATAAGAAATTCTCGGATGTTAAGGGAAATGAGTGGTTCAATGCAAACGGAGAGCTGACAGCAGCTGTCCACTTCGGCATTATCAGCGGCAAACCGGATGGCACTTTTGCGCCAAACGAAAAGCTGACACGTGCCCAGGCGGCCGTTATGATCGCAAGAGCAATGGATCTGGGCTTCCTGGAGTTTGACAAGTCGCAGCTGAATTCTAATAAAAAGCTGACAGACTTCAAAGATGCCAGCCAATTTGGAGCATGGGCAAAAGAAGGTGCAGAGGCTGTCTATCAATCAGGCATCATGTCAGGAATGACGAAAACCACATTCAATCCAAACGGTTACACCAAACGTGACCAAATGGCAAAAATCCTTGCAGAATTCCTGCGAAAAGCAGAAATGATGAACTAAAAAAGTAAGAAGGCATCTTCCGGTTGTTTCGACAAAATCCGGGAGGTGCCTGTCACCAAATAAAAGCCGGCTGAAGAAAATTCAGCCGGCTTTTTGAATGCAATTTTCATTTCATACTTCGACAAAAATCGGAAGGTACCTGTCACCGAATAACCAGCCCCCGTCTCTTCTTCAAAGGGATGCTATAGCAATCATCACAAACTCCATCATTATCGACAAACTCCGTGTAGTCAGTAATTTCAGATTGGCATTGAGAGCAAATCCATTTTTCTTTGACAGCCTGCTCCATATGATCATCTCCTTTTATTGTCAATATTCTGTATATTTTGATGTTTTCCTGCAAGATTTTTTTATAACTTTAGTTATTACTAGACGAATATATAGCTGTTTGTTAATATAAACTATATCGTTCTTTAAAAAGAACAGATTAGTGTTATCTTTGTGTTCTTAATAAAGAATGATTAATCCCTTAAAAAGAAGGTGTGCGTCCATGAAGATTTTTTTCTTGTTTCTTCTTATTTTGGCTTTGCCAGGCAGTGAATTTGTACATGAAAAGCAAACGGCTGCGAAGATGCCAGAAAGAGTATTCGGTAAAGAAGAAATGGCTGCCCCTTCAGTGGATATGACAAAGAAAGATGGGTGGCATCTTGTCTGGAATGATGAATTTCACGATGAAAAGTCATTCATAAAGTGGAATCCGCAAAATTGGCCATCAGAAAAAAATGGAGAATGGCAGTATTACCTTCCGGAAAATATTGATGTCAGGGATGATCTCCTGGTTATTTCAAGCAGAAAAGAGTCTTATAAGGGACGAAGCTATACCTCTGGTGCTGTTACGACTGAAAGCAAGTTTGAGTTCACTTATGGAAAAATTGAGATCAGAGCGAAGCTGCCGAAGGGAAGAGGCATATTTCCCGCTTTCTGGCTTGTGAATTCCGACGAAGACTGGCTGCCGGAAATAGATATCATGGAGAATATTGGCCAGGCTCCGAACGAGCTTTATTATGTTGTTCATTGGAAGGACGAAGCCGGCAAACAAAAAAGGGATTACACAAAGATAACGGAGGATATTGATTTCTCTGAGGATTTCCATCTGTACGGTCTAATATGGGAACCGGGAAGAATCATATGGACACTGGACGGCAGAAACGTCTTTGAAACAGATAAATTTTCGCCGGATTCGCCTCTCTTTCTGTATATAAATACGGCCATTGGCGGAAACTGGCCGGGACCGCCGGATCCGCAGGATGATTTTCCAAAAGAATTGCTGATTGACTATGTCAGGGTATACCAACAAGGAGGGATAGGCCAGTGATAGTACTGCTGTATGTATCTTTTGCCATCTTTTTTGCCTTTGTAATTATGCAGTCCCTGTATATTTTAATTCCATTGTTCAAGGAAGAGAAAAAAAAGCGCAAGGAAGTCAGGAAAATGTACAGCTTTTCCGTCATTGTGCCTGCTTTTAACGAAGAAAAAGTGCTTGAGTCCTGTATCATTGGCTACAGTGGCCAGAGGCATCAGGAATCAGAGCTGATCATTGTAAATGACGGATCAACTGACCATACAATTGGCATGCTTACAGAGCTATTGTCCCTGGTTCCATGCAGAAGGGCTTTTTCAAGAAAATTAGAGCATAAAGAGATAACAGCTGTATTTCAATCAGAGCGGTACTCCAATATCTTTGTCATTGACAAGCGAAATGGCGGAAAATCGGATGCCTTGAATGCCGGAATCAACTTCAGCCAAAATGACATTGTTGTTACGCTTGATGCGGACAGCATATTGGAGAGGAACAGCCTTTCAGAAATGAATGCTGAATTCCAGGAATCAGGCATTATTGCCTGCGGTGGAAACGTCCTTATCGCACAGGCTTTCAGTGGGCACGTCCATCATCTTAAACCTACTTTTAAGCTAAAGGGGATCATTAAATTTCAGTTCCTCCAATATTTAACCGCGTTTTATCTTCATAAACGGGCCCAGGCATCGCTCGGAGCCATGACGGTCATAGCAGGAGCATTTGGAGCATTCCGCCGGGAGGTCCTATTTAATATTGGCGGTTTTCGGGAAACGATTGGCGAGGATATGGATATTACCCTTAAGATCCAGAAGCTGATCAAAGAACATGGCTGTGTCCACAGAATTTCCTACGTCCCAGCCGCTGTCTGTTATACTGAATGCCCCAGTACGCTAAGGGACATGTTCAAGCAGAGGGTCCGCTGGCAAAAAGGCTTTATTGACTGCCTGATACAATACCGGAAATCCTTTTTCCGCAAACTGCCTTTTGGCTTTTCTACTGTCTTTTTGTTTGACCAATTCCTTGTCGGCACATTGAATGCCTTTCCAATGCTGGCCATACCGGCGATGCTGCTGTTGAATCAGGGCCAGCTTCTGCTTGTGCTCATGCTCGGTTCAGGGGCCGTCTTCCTGTATATCTATCAATTTTTTACAACATTGTTTATCAGCCATCTGCATGGGGTTTCCTTTCGGAAGAGGGATATACTCAGGATCCTTGTCTTTCTGCCGGCGGATATATTATTCTATCGCATTATGAATCTATTGTTTGTCGCTTATGGGACGCTGTCCTTTTTTCATAAATCTAAAAGCTGGAATAAGCTTGAGAGGTCTGGAAATCTGGCATGGAAAGGGGCGGAAAAGGCGTGAGCATGAAGGCTGCAAAGGGAGCGGTTGCTTTTGGTTTTCTGGTGCTGCTGACCCTGATGATATCAGGTTTCAGTTTTGTCGTTGACGAATATGATATTCTCGCTGTTGAGCATCAGGGATTATATCCCGCAGACCAATCCTTTCACTTGGATGCCTGCACCAAGGAATCTACGATAAAAAAGCCTCCAAAAGAGGCGGCAGCTAAAGTTCCTGTCTTGTCATACCATCATATTGTAAGCAGAGAGGACCTGTCTGAAAGCCACTATATCAAAGGTAAACTGAATCCAATGGTTGTATTAAAGGAAGACTTTGAAAAGCAAATGGCCTATTTAAAAGAGAAAGGCTATACATCTTTGACGTTATCTGAGCTATATGATTTTTTAGCAAGGAAAAAGGATGTTCCTGCTAAGAGCGTTGTTATCACCTTTGATGATGGTTATAAGGATAACTATGTGGAAGCCTATCCTATCTTAAAAAAATACAATTTCACAGCTGTCAGCTTTATCATAACCGGGTATGTGACAAGCAAGCTCCATCCTTATGTGCCTGAGGAAATCCAGTATCTCAGCCTTCATGAAATAGAAAGAGGCTGTGATGTATTCGACTATCAGAGCCATACCTACAATCTTCACCAGAGGGAAAAAAACCGGTTTAATCAGGATGCTTCCTTTCTGCTGACAAAAGAGGCAGATCAGATTGAAAAAGACCTAAGAACCAGCATCAGGCAATTGGAAGGCAGAAAAAAGGCGTTTGCCTATCCTTACGGAGAATATACTCCCAATACGATAAACTCCCTAATCAATCTAGGGTTTCGAATGGCATTTACTGTAGAGAAAAAAGCGGCAGAGAGGGGCGACCGCATTTATGAGATCCCGAGGCTGCCGGTGGTGGCGGAAACGACTATGGAGGAGTTTATAGAGTATGTAAAGCCATAGGATACTTATTGGGAAAGGAGGTGCTAAAAAGCGCCTCCTATTTTAGTGCAGTTACCCATATTTTAATGTAGTCCCATTGGGTTAAGTTTACGTTACTTTGCTCAGCCCGATTAAAGTTTAAGATTCGACAAAATTCGGGAGGTGCCTGTCACCAATATAAAAATTTTCAGAATTAACCTTGATTTTGAAAGGGGTTTCATTTATACTTTCCCTAAACCGGTTTACTAAACCGATTTACTAAATCGGTTTATAGAGAGGGACCATAAAATGAATAAAATAACAATGCAAGATGTTGCGGTGAAGGCCGGCGTTTCCAAGAGCACAGTCTCGCAATATATCAATAATCGCTATGAGTATATGGCCGAGGCTACGAAGATCCGGATTCAGGAAGCGATCAGTGAGCTGGGCTATATACCCAACTTTGTGGCTAAAAGCCTCAAGCAGAAAAAGTCCTCCACAATAGGGGTAATTGTCGCCAATATTCTCCATACATTTTCGACAGAGATTATCCGGGCGATAGAGGATGTCTGCGAAACGAATCATTTTCACTTGTTTGTCTGCAATTCGGATGAAAATCCGGAAAAGGAGCGTGCATATATTGATATGCTCCTGGCAAAGCAGGTGGATGGCTTGATCATCTTTCCTACAAAAGGAAATGCCTTGCTCTATGAACAGCTAAAGCGCTCGAATTTTCCCATTGTTTTCGTGGACAGAAAGCCGGTAAAACCCATTTATCCCACTTTCCTCCTTGATAATGTAAAAGCTGCAGAGATTGCTGTTGAAGAGCTGCTCAGGCATGAACAAAGGAAAATTGGGGTAGTGTCCATGTCGACCGCCCAGAAAGTAACCCCCCGATTAGAGCGGATTGAAGGGTACCGGGAGAAGCTTAAAGCTAATGGCATTACCCCAAATGAAGAATGGATCATTGCAGCAGAACGGCATGAAATTTTTGATAAGCTGGAAAATCTCTGGCTTGCAGATGAGATGCCCGATTGTTTCTTTGCTACAAATGATCTTTCCCTTATCGAACTTCTGAAGTTTCTAAGAAAAAAGAAGCTTCGTATACCGGAGGATGTCAGTGTAGTAGCAATAGACGATTCTGATTTCCTTGAGATCGCAGCCACGCCAATCACAGCTATTAAACAGCCAACCTTTGAGATTGGCAAGGATGCGGCCGTAGAACTTCTGAGGCTTATAGGAGAGCAGGAAATGGCAGAATCATATGAAGTAAAAAGATACGCTCCGCTCCTGGTTGAGCGGGAGTCGATAAAGAGTTAGGAGAGAAAGCAAATGACATCACCGAAAAAAGTCTTAACCATAGGGGATGCCATGATTACCCTTAATCCATCGGCGAAAGGCCCGCTTAGGTTCGTGACAAGCTTTGAGCGAAAGATAGGAGGCGCTGAGCTGAATTATGCAATTGGATGCGCAAGGCTTGGCCTCAGCAGCAAGTGGGTCAGCCGGCTTGGCAATGATGAATTTGGCCGGGTCATCTATAACTTCGCCCGCGGTGAAGGAATCGACACAGCCGCAGTGGATTTTGTCGAAGGCAGCCCTACCTCGCTGAATTTTAAGCAGATAAACGAGGATGGGTCAGGAAAGACCTTTTATTACCGATACAACTCGCCGATTCTTGCCTTATCGGAAGACATGATTGATGAAAAGATTCTGGAAGGTGTAGACCTCCTTCATCTGACAGGCGTGTTCATGGCAATAGACAAAAAAAATCCGGGTATTTCATTAAAGCTTGCCAGACTGGCAAGGGAAAAACAAATACCAGTCTCCTTCGATCCCAATATCCGGCTTAAGCTCTGGACGATCGAAGAGGCGAGAAAAGCTTATAAAGCCATATTTCCATATACAGACATCCTCCTGACGGGGCTCGATGAGATCAGACAGATCAACGGCAGTGATTCTGAAAAAGATTTGGCGTTATTTGCAAGCGATTACAGCATTGCGGATCTGGTTATAAAGGACGGGGCCAACGGGTCGAAGCTTTTGAGAAATGGAAGCTGGACAAAGGCAGAGTGCTTTCCGGTAAAAGCAGTTGATACAGTGGGAGCCGGAGACGGCTTTGATGCAGGCTATACATACGGCTGGCTGCATGGCTACAGCCCGGAAGAGCTTCTCCGCTTTGCCAATGGTACAGGGGCACTAGTTACAACCGTTTCAGGGGATAATGAAGGTCTGCCATACCTGGAGGAAGTAAAGGCATTTATAAATAAAGAAGAAATCGTTGAACGCTGAGGGGGAGCCTATGAAAACTACAGCTGCCATTCTAGAGGAAATGAGAGCGGTTTGTACAGCAGTTGATGCTGAACAATATCAGTCATTTGTTGAACTCCTAAAAGGAGACGGAAGATTTTTCTTTGCGGGAGAAGGCAGATCCGGGCTCGTTGCCAAAGCAATTGCCATGCGCCTGATGCACAGCGGTAAAACCGTATATGTTGTAGGTGAAACAACAACACCTGCGATTTCGGAAAATGACATTCTTATTGTTTTATCAGGATCCGGAAAAACCGGCCAGGCTATGTCCGTTTCTGAAAACGCTTCAAAGACAGGGTCTAAGGTATTTCTAGTCACGACAAGCAAGGAGGCTGTCCAGAATCCTGTTTTTGCCGGATGCCTAGTTATTCCGGCTGCGACAAAATATCGCCTGCCCGGAGAGCCAAAGACTATTCAGCCTTTGGGCAATCAATTTGATCAGGCTGCTCACCTTCTGCTCGATGCAGCCATCATAGACAGTCTTGATGAAAATGATGTTAACGATGAAATGAAAAAAAACCATACCAATCTTGAGTAGGAGGCCCATCATGTCAACAATAACGATTTCTCACGAAGAAGCTAAAAAGCTCGTTATACAAAAGCTGACTGCAGCCGGCTTGAATCAGGAGCATTCAGAAAAAGTAGCGGAAATACTCGTCCATGCCGATCTGCGCAACGTAAATTCGCATGGTGTGCTAAGAACGGAGCATTATGTGAACCGCCTGAATGCGGGGGGGATCAATCCGGATGCCAATATCACATTCAACAAAACAGGACCGGTGACCGGTGTAGTGGATGGCGATGACGGCTTCGGGCATGTAATCGGTGATGAGGCCATGAAGCAGGCGATTTCCATGGCAAAGGAAAACGGCATTGGAATGGTCACAGCCATTAACAGCAGCCACTGCGGTGCGCTCAGTTATTTTGTACAGGAAGCTGCGGAAGAGAATCTGATTGGGATCGCCATGACTCATACTGACAAAATTGTGGTGCCTTTCGGCGGAAAAGAGGCCTTCCTTGGCACAAACCCGATTGCTTATGGAGTCCCTGCAAAGATGAATAAGCCATTCATCCTGGACATGGCAACATCCAATGTAGCCTTCGGCAAGGTGCTCCAGCATAAAGAGGAAGGCAAGGATATTCCTGAAGGCTGGGGAGTAGATGAAAATGGGGGAGCCGTAACGGATCCCGGCAAGGTGGTTTCACTGCTGCCGTTTGGAGGACCTAAAGGATATGGCCTTTCCATGATCGTCGACATTTTTTCAGGACTTCTTGCAGGAGCGGCTTTTGGTCCGCATGTTGCAAAAATGTATGGCGACCTGGACAAAAAAAGAAAGCTTGGCCATTATTTCTGTGCCATTAATCCTGCCTTTTTCACTGATGAAGAAGTGTTTCTCGAAAATATGGACCGCATGATGGACGAAATCAGGCAATCGCCTCCTGCACCAGGGTATTCAAGCGTACTGGTTCCAGGGGAAATCGAGCAGAGAAATGAAGAGAAGAACCTAAAGGAAGGCATTACCATTGCCTCAACTGTACACGAATATTTAACCAACTAATACAAACTTGGGAGGAATTACAAATGAAAGCAAAGTGGTTATCAGGCGTCTTGGCTGCAACATTACTTCTTAGTGCATGCGGTTCCGGAGGTTCAAACGGGGCCAGCGGAGATGGTGATGGAAAAGTAATCAAGTGGAAATTCGGCCATCTTGCAGATGAGAATCATATCTGGCATAAAACGGCAGAAGAATTTGCAAGCCTTGTGGAAGAGAAAACAGATGGACAGATTGAAATTCAAATTTTTCCAAATAACTCTTTAGGGGGAGAAACCGATACCATTAATGCGATTCAGGCAGGCACAGCCGATATGGTTATCTCGGGCGAAACCCTGCAGAACTGGGCGCCAAAAGCAGCTTTGATGGCAGTTCCATATGCGTTTCGTGATCTGGAGCATGTAAAAAATGTCGTAGAAGGCGAAATTGGTGAAGAGATTGAAAAAGAAATTACGGAAAAAGCTGGATTAACACCGCTGTACTATCATACAAGGGCTCCGCGAAACCTAACTTCATCAGAGCCGATTGAATCACCTTCTGATCTGAAGGGCTTCTCTATGCGTGTGCCGAATGTTCCTTTATTCCTCAAAGTTTGGGAGGAAGCGGGTGCTAAACCACAGGTTATGGACTTTAACGAAGTCTTCACAGGCCTTCAGCAGGGAGTCATCAAAGGGCAGGAAAACCCGGTCGACTTAATTCAGAGCGGCGGTCTTTACGAGGTTCAAAAGTATGTTAACCGTACAGAGCATGTATATTCATGGATTTATATTCTTGTAGGAAACAAACAGTTTGAAGCGCTGAATGAAGAGCAGCAAAAAGCTGTAAAGGAAGCGGCTGAAGAGGCTCAAGCCTTTGGGGAAGAGCTTTATGACAAAGAGATTTCCAAAATCGAGTCTGAGCTGGAAGATGAAGGCATGGAGTTTATCGACGTAGACCAGGATGCTTTCCGCGAAAAGATGCAGCCTGCAATCAAAGACAGCCTGAAGCCTGAACAGTATGAGCTTTATGAGAAAATCCTTGAAGTAGAATAATAGATCGGCTGATTGGGAAAGGCACCGGGAATCTTGCCCGCAGTGCCTTTCTTCAAACCTTTTATCAGCTATAGAGAAAGGAAGGTATAACGATGAAAATAAGAATCTGGCTGGACCGTGCATTATCTTTTCTGACAGTTGCCAGTTTTTCAGGTGTCATCATCGTTGTTATGATCCAGATTATGTCCAGGTATCTCCCTTATACAGCCATCTGGACTGAAGAACTTACCCGCTATCTGTTCTTGTATGCAATTTGCTTTGGGGCTCCGCTTGCTTTGCTGCGGGGGGAATTCATAAATGTTGATTTGATCTTTGCAAAGATGTCCCATAATGTCCGCAGATTTTATGAGGTATTTATATATTTGCTCATTCTCTTCCTTGGGGTAATCCTGGTGAAGGAAGGGTGGTTTTTTTATCAGCTTGGGAAAAATCAGACGTCAGCGACCATGCCTTTCCAGATGTCTGCCATTCATGCATCCATCCTGATTATGAGCATCTTCCTGGTGTTATATTCTATCGTAAAAATCATCAGGCTTATCCGCAATAAAGAAGACTTTAATTCACAGATTGGCGGTGGAGAACTATGATGGCAGCCGTGCTGTTCTTTTCTTTTATCATCTTGATTTTCCTTGGCGTGCCAGTTGCCTTCAGCCTTGGCCTGTCATCGCTCATTTATCTGATCCTTGGTGATATTCCGCTGAATATCATTCCCCAAAAAATGTTCGGGGGACTAAATTCCTTTGTTCTGTTATGTATCCCGGGCTTCATTCTTGCAGGGAACCTGATGAACGCCGGGGGCATCACCGATCGGATCATCAATTTTGCCAATAATTGCTTTGGCCATATCCGCGGCGGCCTTGGACTTGCTAATGTTGGTTCCTCCATGGGCTTTGCTGGGATTTCCGGAACTGCACTGGCAGATACGGCAAGCATAGGGGCCGTACTGATTCCGGCTATGAAGAAAGAAGGCTACGGAGCCGGCTTTTCTGCTGCAGTAACAGCATCATCCTCTACAGTAGGACCTATCATTCCTCCATCCCTGCCGATGATCATTGTCGGGACGCTGGCATCGGTATCAATCGGAGACCTTTTCCTTGCCGGAGCGCTGCCTGGTCTGCTGCTCGGTGTGGGACTTATGATTCCTACTTACATCATTTCTGTAAGGCGCAAGTATCCAAAGGGGGAAAGAAAATCTCTGAAGGAGATTTGGAAAAGCTTTACCGGTGCCTTTTGGGCGCTGTTCATGACAGTTATCATCCTTTATGGAATCCTTGGCGGATATTTCACACCAACAGAAGCCTCCATCATTGCTGTTTTGTATGCCTTTGTCATCGGAATTTTTGTCTATAAGGAGCTTCCTGTAAGAAAAATCCCGGAAATTATGCTGTCCTCCATGACGAGCACAGCCTCCATTATGCTGCTGGTCGGCTTTGCGAATCTGTTTGGGTGGATCATGGTCAGCGAACAGATTCCGCAAATGGTTGCCGATACCATTCTTGGTATCTCAAGCAATCCAATTGTAGTCATTCTGCTGATTAACCTGCTCTTGCTGTTTGTCGGTACTTTTATGGAAACAATCGCAGCTCTTGTGATCCTGTTCCCGGTATTATTGCCGGTTGCCGCTTCGGTCGGCATGGATCCAGTCCAGTTCGGAGTCATGATGGTATTGAATCTTGTCATTGGACTTGTAACACCGCCAGTCGGTGTATGTCTCTTCGTTGCATCTCAAATCGGCAAGGTATCCATTGGAAAAACAGCGAAGGAGCTGGTGCCATTCCTTGGCGTCAGCCTGGCGGTCCTGCTGCTTGTAGCATTCGTGCCGCAAATCTCACTGTTCCTGCCAAGCTTATTTGAATAGGAGGAGAAAATTATGAAGGCAGTACAAATACCAAAAGCAATGGAAATGGAAATTATTGATACGGAAAAACCGGTCATCTCCCATCCTGAAGAAGTACTTGTAAAAGTAAAGCGGGTAGGGATCTGCGGCTCGGATATGCATATCTATCATGGAACCAATCCGCTGGCCACATATCCAAGAGTTCCCGGGCATGAAGTCGCGGGAGAAGTCGTTGAAATAGGGTCAGGCGTTACGGGCGTAAAGCCTGGCGACCATGTTGTGGTTGAGCCGATCCGCTATTGCGGAGAATGCTACGCATGCCGGACAGGCAGACCTAATGTCTGCAGCAACCTGTCTGTGTTCGGCGTACATGAGGATGGCGGCATGCGGGAATATTTCGTCCTGCCGGAAAAGCAGCTTCATGCGGCAGACCCTGGCCTTGACTGGGATGAAATCGTTCTGGCCGAACCATATACGATTGGTGCCCAGTCTGTCTGGAGAGGTGATGTTCAAGAAGGTGACTCTGTCCTCATCCAGGGCTGCGGCCCAATCGGCATCTGCATCCTGAAGATGGCGAAGCTCAGCGGCGCGCATGTCATCATGACTGATTTAAAACAAGAGCGCCTTGCGTTTGCCAAGGAAAATGGGGCTGATGAAGTCATTGATGCCGGAAAAGAGTCCGTCGAAGATAGAGTTATGGAGCTGACTGGAGGAGAGGGGCCGAATATTGTCATTGACGCTGTGTGCCTGCCATCTACTTTTGAGCTGGGGGTAAACGTGGTTTCCCCGGCAGGACGGGTGGTTGTGCTGGGCTTTGACGAGAAGCCATCGCCCATTTCCCAGCTTCCTATCACCAAGAAGGAAGTTACCATTGTCGGTTCAAGATTACAGACAAACCAGTTTGGAAAAGTAATTTCCCTCCTGAACGAAGGAAAGCTTGAAGCAAATGGATTTATTACTCATAAATTTACTCTTGATGAAGTTCAGGAAGCGTTCAACTTTGTTGAGGAAAATCCGGACCAGGTGCGCAAAGCAGTCATTGTCTTTGAATGAGGAGTGATAGAATGAACGGAAAAATAGAAGTGTTGAATAAATTGGCAGATTCAAAAGTTGTTGCCGTTGTGCGGGGCAGGACTGCCGAAGAGGCTATTGACATATCGGCCGCAGCTTTAGAAGGCGGCTTCCAGGCAATAGAATTGACGTACACGACGCCTGATGTGGCAAAGGTATTTGAAGCTGTGAGAAGTGAGGGCGGGCTGATAGGCGCCGGGACAGTATTGGATCCGGAGACAGCCCGGCATGCCATTCTTAACGGGGCAAGCTTCATAGTCAGCCCCAATTTTAATAGAGACATAGCTGTAATATGCAATCGATACAGCGTGCCATACCTGCCAGGCTGTATGACCATTACGGAAATTGTGTCAGCCCTTGAAAGCGGAGCTGACATCGTGAAGCTTTTTCCTGCCAACCGCTTTGATCCATCCTTCATCGGTGCAGTCAATGGCCCGCTTCCGCAGGTGAAGATCATGCCGACAGGAGGAGTAAATCTTCAAAACATTGGCAGCTGGCTGAAGGCTGGAGCTGTTGCTGCCGGGATTGGAAGCGACCTGAATAAAGCCTATCAATCTGGAGGAAAGGCAGCAGTCACAGAGCTCTGCCGGAAATACATAGCTGCTGCAGAGGAGAGTGGACAGAAATGAACATGACATTCCGCTGGTATGGCAGGAATAATGATACGGTAAACCTGGAGAACATCCAGCAGATCCCGGATGTAAAGGGCATAGTTTGGGCACTTCACCATAAACCTGCCGGAGATGTTTGGGAGAAGGAAGAGATTCAATCCGAGCTCGAGTATATTCAATCATTTGGCTTCCATGGAGAAGTTGTCGAAAGTGTAAATGTTCATGAATCAATAAAGCTCGGAAATGAAGAACGGGATTTTTATATAGAAAATTATAAACAGACCATCCGCAATCTTGGTGAATTTGGCGTCAAGGTCATCTGTTATAATTTCATGCCGATTTTCGACTGGACCAGGACAGAGCTTTATAAAGAGCTGCCGGATGGATCCACAGCCCTTTTTTATGAAAAGCTGAAGGTGGATAATCTGGATCCGCAGGAATTAATAGACACGGTTGCAGCTGCTTCTGACCTGACGCTGCCAGGCTGGGAGCCGGAAAAGCTTGCGCGGATCAAGGAGCTGTTTGAAGCCTATAAAGAGATAGGAGAGTCAGACTTGTGGAGGAATCTTGGGTACTTCCTGCATGAAATTCTGCCTGTAGCCGAGGAGGCAGGAATCAAAATGGCGATTCATCCGGATGATCCGCCATGGTCCATCTTTGGCCTTCCGCGCATCATGACAGGCAGAGAGAGCCTTGAAAAGCTTCTTGCCATTTCTGACTCACCTTCCAATGGCATTACATTCTGTACCGGTTCACTTGGGGCAAATCCGGCAAATGATATGGTGAAGCTTGCTGCGGAGTTTGCCGGAAGATCTCCTTTCGCCCATATCCGCAATGTAAAAATATATGAAAATGGCGATTTTATTGAAACCTCTCATCTGACATCAGATGGATCCATTAATATTAAAGGGGTTGTCAAAGAACTGTCCGATATTCAGTATGAAGGATATGTGAGGCCTGACCATGGAAGGCATATCTGGGATGAGAAATGCAGGCCGGGATACGGACTGTATGACAGGGCGCTTGGCATCATGTACCTTCACGGGCTGTGGGATGCCTATCAATCTGAAAAACGGGGGAATTCTAATGTTTCCAATTCATGAGAACCTTAATGGGAAAACCGCCGTTATAACAGGCGGGAGCGGGGTGCTTTGCTCAGAAATGGCACGGGAGCTTTCAAGGCATGGAGTCAATGTTGCCATTTTGAACCGGACTGCTGAAAAAGGAGAGGCCATCGCTTCTGAAATAAATGAGTCCGGCGGCAAAGCCATAGCTGCTGCCGCAGATGTTCTGGACAGATCCTCGTTGGAAAGCGCCAAAGAAGAAGTATTAAAAAGCTTTGGGCGGGTGGATATTTTAATCAATGGTGCAGGCGGCAATCATCCGGATGCTATCACGGCAGCCGAAACTTTTGACCCGGAATCCTCCGGCAAAACCTTCTTTGATATGGACGAAAAGGGGTTTTCACAGGTCTTTGCGAGCAATTTCACCGGGACATTTCTGGCCAGCCAAGTATTTGGCAAGGAACTTCTGAAGCAGGAATCGCCTATCATTATTAATATATCCTCAATGAGTGCGTATTCCCCAATGACAAAGGTGCCTGCTTATAGCGCTGCCAAATCGGCTATAAATAATTTTACCATGTGGATGGCTGTTCATTTTGCTGAGACGGGGATGAGGGTAAATGCTATCGCGCCTGGCTTCTTTTTAACTTCACAAAATCGTGATCTGCTCCTGAAGGAGGACGGGTCACATACTGCGAGATCAGAAAAAATTATCGCACATACACCAATGAAAAGATTTGGCAAGCCCAATGACCTTCTTGGCACGCTCTTATGGCTCGCCGATGGGGAATACTCCGGCTTCGTCTCAGGTGTGACCATACCTGTAGATGGCGGTTTCATGGCCTATTCAGGAGTTTAATACTTAACTTTCCACAGGAGAAATCCTGTGGATTTTTAACGAAAGAGGGATAATGATGAAAGTACAGCTGGCTCTTGACCGCCTGACAAATGAGGAGTGCTTCCGCATCGTTAAGGAAGCTTATGAAAATATTGACTGGATTGAAATAGGGACAGGCGTGATTAAAGAATATGGCATGGATATCATCCGCAGCATGAAAAAGGAATTTCCTGAAAAAGTGCTTGTAGCCGATATGAAGACATGTGATGCAGGGAGGCACGAAGCTAATCAGGCTTTCGGGGCAGGAGCGGATATTGTCACCGTAATGGGCTTCTCGCATAATGGAACTATTAAGGAAACACTCGAAGCAGCAGAGGCATATGGAAAAAGAATCATGATTGATCTATTGGGCATACACGACTCTGCCAGAGCGAGGGAAATTCATCAGCTCGGAGCCCGCCTGTTCTGTCTCCATATTGGGAAAGACATGCAGAAGGAGGGGCAGCTGGCAGACCCGGCGTTATTTCAGGCGGCAGATGGACTTGAGGATTCAGAGATTGCCATAGCAGGAGGAATCTCAGAAAAAACAATTGGTACATTGAAAAATAGTATTGTGGACATTGCCATTGTTGGAAGTGCCATTACGGGCAGTGAAAAGCCGGGGGCCAGCAGTCTTTCACTGAAAAGGCTGATAGGGGCCGATTTGTAAACTAGTATTAACCATTTTCAGTTCTTAGAATAGACTTGTGCTTTTAGCACAGGTCTATTTTTTAAATTCCTTAAATTATCGTATTCTCTGCTAAGCGTGTACGCATTTCCATTCCTCAATAAAGCTGTCCCCGGGAATACAGCTGTCTTAGAAAATGCTTAATATTGCTGGCTATCTACGGATAGGGGAAATTGAATAGTCTACAAATACACGTTGAGGGAGAATGCTGCTAGCTGGGTGTTCGACAAAATTCGGGAGGTGCCTGTCACCATGAAATAAATCCCATATTTTACAACAAGCTATTTTCCTCCAATTCCATTAAAATCTATCTGATAACCATGAAGGAGGAACGCACTTGCAGCGGGCATTTAAGATTATTTTAACTTTATTTCTCTTGTTGACTATTCCGGTGTCGATTGACCTTAAAAAGGCGGAGGGAAGTATATTATATCCAGACGTAACTGCCTTTCGTGATGAAATATTATTTTTATCAGACAGAGGAATTATCAACGGATATTCAAACGGTAAATTTGGGCCTCAGGATCCGATTAAACGGGTACAGGCCGTTCACATGATTATTAGGGAACTTGGCATCAAAACGGGAGATGCGCCAAACCCTAATTTTAAAGATGTTCCCCCGGGCAGTTCTGGATATGATGCGATTGCCAAAGCAAAACAGCTGGGCATCATTTCAGGTAAAAGCGCTGGGATTTTTGATCCCAATGGTACGCTGACAAGAGGCCAGATGGCGATTATTCTTGTTAACGCCTATAAGCTTAAAGGCAATTCCTATTCAAGCTTTAAAGATGTGCCGGCCACAGCAAGCATTTATCCATTTGTACAGTCTTTGGCAGCACACAATATCACCACAGGCTATCCGGATGGAACTTTCCGTCCGAATGAGACCATGGTCAGGGCGCACTTTGCAGCGTTCATGTCCCGCTTTTTAAATGAGGACTTTAAACCGTTCGACATGGCAAAAGCACCAGTTCGCAGTACAGAAGAAATTGCAAAGAATGAGCAGAGTGTTGTTGTTATTGAGTTATATGATGAAAATGATGAACTTGTTTCACAAGGCAGCGGATTTATTGTTGCCAACCAGCTTGTAGCCACAAACTTTCATGTGATCAGCGGCGGAACAAGGGCTGTTGCCATTACAGAAAGCGGCAAGGAATTTGAGCTGGAAGGGGTAGTTAAATACGATGATTATCTTGATTTAGCGATTCTGAAGCCAGCAGAGAGAATTGGTTTTCCTTCTTTGCCATTGGCGAGCTTTAGTTCAGCTGTTAAAGGTGAAAAAGCAGTAGCAATCGGCAGCCCGTTTGGTTTGAAAAATTCAATTTCAGAAGGAATTGTGTCTGGAAAGCAAATCTTTGAGGATGAAATGGGCAGCCTAAAAGCCATACAAACAACTGCTCAAATTACTTTTGGAAGCTCAGGCGGCCCTCTTTTAAACATGAAGGGCTATGTACTTGGATTGAATTCCTTTGGATTTGAAGATATTAATTTTGCTATTTCTTCAGACTATGTGAATGAGTTTCTAAAAGATTATAAGAAGGCTGACTTTAAAAAAATCAGCACCGAGAAATTTTCTGCAATGCCTGTTTTAGACTTTGAGGAAGAAGATGAATGGGAAGAGGATGAGGTAAAAGAAGAGCGTCCGGAACCAATCAATATGGAACCTCTTCAAGGCACAAAGCAAACATTGTCTGATATCTTCCTTGATGCTGTACATGACAGTGAACTGCCGGTTGTGTATGGAATAAACGAAGATGGCGCGCTGATCGCTGTTAATTATGAAACCAAATCCATTAAGCGGCTGCCATTCAGTTTGCCTGCTGAGAGTGTTTTTTATGCGAATGGAGAGCTTTATGTCACCCTGTTAAAAGGAGAGCACAGCTCTTATTGGTGGAATGAAACACAAAACGGTGCAGTCGCAATTGTAGATCCCCAGACATTAAAGATTAAAAAGTACTTTGATATCAATGTGGACCCGTATGACATTGTTGCTGATGAAAACTATTTTTATGTTTCTTCAGGTTCCGGCCAGTGGACATACTTAAAAAGCTACAATAAAGAAACCGGTATAGAAGTGTCTTCAAAATCAATCCGCCAGCAAAGCGAGCTCTTTATGCACTCTGATAAAAAGAGAATATATGCGGTAAACTCAGATACCAGTCCGCGGGATATGGAAGTCTTCACTGTTGAAAATGGTATATTCACCGGAGGCTATGATTCTCCTTATCATGGTGATTATAATTTAGATACCTATATGACCATTTCTCCGGATGGCCGTTATCTGTTTAACCATGCTGGAACAGTATTCAGATCAACCAGTTTAAGAGAAACAAATATGAAGTATTTCACTGACCTGAGAACAGGCTTCAGTGATGTTGCCTTCAATCCTGAATTGACAGAGTTCTATTTAACAATAGGCGATAGAATCTATGTTTATGACTATGAGACCTTTACACTTCGCAAAACATACAGCATGAGTGGAGAAGGATATTTCCTCTTTAACCACAAAGGCAAACTTGTGGTTTTAGGAGAAGAAGTTTCTCAGAGTACAGGAATTTGGAAGACGTTTATTATGTCGGGCAACGTGAAATAGTGAAAAAAGAATGAAGCCTTGTGGAAGAATATCCCACAAGGCTAGCTTTTAAGGTGGAAAACGCAGCTTGCTGAACCATCAACTTTGATATAATTGAATGGGAGCAGAACAAGAACTACGAATGATCCCAACGGACTTCTTATTGAGGAAAAGGCCCGCAGCTTGGCTGCGGGCCTTTTTCTGTTAATTCGTTTGCTGGTGCCAAGTAAGCTCTTTTACAACATCGGCCCAATCCCCGGCCCAAATGGAATGCCGAAGAAGTAGAATACCAGGATCAGGATGATCCAGGTGAGCAGGAAGCAGATGGAGTACGGGAGCATGAGGGCGATGAAGGTCCCGATCCCGGCTTTTTTATCGTACTTCTGCATGAATGATAAGGTGATGACCATGTATGGCATCAATGGTGTGACGATGTTTGTGGACGAGTCGGCGATCCTGTAGGCAACCTGGGTGAATGCAGGGTTGTAGCCCAGCTGCATGAACATTGGGATGAAGACAGGAGCCTCAAGCGCCCACTTGGCTGAACCTGATGTGATCAGGAAGTTCAGCAAGGCGGTAAAGATGATATATCCGATAATGAGTCCGATTCCGGTGAACTCGATGTCCTTCAGGAATTCGGCGCCGTTTACAGCTACCCATGTCGCGATATTGGACCAGCTGAAATAGGCAATGAATTGCGCGATGGCAAAAATCAGGACGATATAGCCTGCCATATCCTTCATGGATTCAGCCATGTACTTGGCAACATCTCCGCTTGATTTGATATTTCCGACTGTCATACCGTAGGCAACCCCGATCACAATAAAGAAGATTAGGGTAATAGGAACGATGCCGTCAATGAATGGAGACGGGACAATGGTTCCGCCTTCGCCGCGCAATGGGCTGTCAGGCAGGAAGAGAGTGACTAGGATGATGGCTAAATAAACTCCCCCGGCGATGACGGCATTGCGAAGGCCTTTGCCTGCTTTCGGGTGATCCTCTGTGACTGCTTCTTCGACGACATCACCTTTATATTTGCCAAGGCGAGGCTCGATGAACTTAGTGGTGACAAGGGCACCGACTACTGTAAGAAGGAAGACGGAAACAATATTGAAATAATAGTTATCAACAGGTGAAACGGTAAAACTGTCATCAATGATCCTTGCAGCTTCCGTGGAGATCCCTGCAAGCAATGTGTCTGTCCCGGTAATGACAAGGTTGGCTGTAAAACCGGCACCGGCTGCAGCATACCCGGCTGCGAGACCTGCGATCGGGTTGCGCCCAACCTTGTAGAAAACCATGGCGGCGAGCGGCGGAATCAGTACCATGGCCGCATCTGAGGCCAGGTTCCCCATGATTCCGACAAATACGACAGTATAAGTGATCAATACCGGCGGTGACTTCAGAATGGTTTTCCTGATGGCATAATCAAGCAAACCGACTTTCTCGGCCAAGCCGATACCAAGCATCATGGCCAGTACGAGGCCGAGCGGTGCGAAGCCTGTAAAGTTATCGAGCATCGAGCTAAGGATATACTGCAGACCTTCACCTGAAGCTAAGCTCTTGACGGGCAGCTCTTCCCCTGTTCCAGGGTGGACGACCGTAGCACCGAACGCTTTAAAAATGGCTGAAGCGACAATGACAAGAAGCGTCAGGACGACGAATAAAATAAATGGATCTGGCAGCTTATTGCCTATTTTTTCAATTCCGTTCAGGAATTTCTGAAAAATGCCTTCCTTCTTCTGTGGACTTGTTCCAGGCTGGTTTTCTAGTTTCATGAGGACCCCTCCGATAGCTTGGAAAGATTAACACCTTCCGGAATTGGACATGTATAGGGATTTCCGTCCCTGAATAAAGCAAATTCCTGCAGTACTTTTTCAAGCTCTTCTTTTTCCGTCAGCATACGTATGGCGGTCAATGCCATCGCCTCCGCTGCCCGCATCATGCCTTTATGTGCATAGCTGCTGATTCCCTGGGCGGTCATCTGCCAGGTATGCAGCGGCGTTCCGAGAGCAGAGGTCGAGGCCGTCAGTTGTGCAGTCGGGATGACCCAGCTGACATCTGATACATCGGTCGAGCCAGAAAGGACGCCGCCTGAAGGTTCATACGGCGATATCGTGTCTGCCAGATATTTGCCGGCAAATTCGCTGCCATCCCCGATATAGCCGAAGCCTTTTAAGATATCGATATAGCTTTCTTTTTCGCCTTCAGAGAGCGTGTCCCACAGCTGTTTCGCGTATGCTTCCTCCTGCTCGTCCGGCTTTTCGATCCCGGCTTCAAGCAGGCTTTCATGGAGGATGCGCTCAAGGCTGCGGTTAGGGATGTAATTGGAGCAGGCTTTATCAAACTCAATGGTCAGCTCGGTTTCGGTCATCAAAGCCGCACCTTCAGCAATTTTGCACACCCGTTTGTAGATATCGTCAACCTGCTTGACCTTCGGCGAGCGGATCAAATACAGAACCTCAGCATCCGCCTGGACCACATTCGGGGAAATGCCGCCCGTATTGGTGACCGCATAATGGATGCGCGCCTCCGGAATCACATGCTCACGGAGGTAATTGACCCCGATATTCATAAGCTCGACTGCATCAAGTGCACTCCGCCCAAGATGAGGGGAGTTGGCCGCATGGGAGGAAAGCCCTTTGAAGCGGAAAAATACCTGATAGTTTGCAAGGCTCGATAAGCTCATGATGCTGTTGGCCGGTGACGGGTGCCAGGTAAGGGCAGCGTCTACTCCGTCAAAAACACCTTCCCTGACCATGAAGGTCTTGCCTGAACCGCCTTCTTTACCGGGACATCCGAAAAATTTAATGGTTCCCGGCAGATTGTTTTCTTCTAGATAGTTTTTTGCTGCACAGGCTGCTGCAAAAGCACCGGTGCCGAGTAGATTGTGGCCGCACCCGTGGCCGGCATTTTTTCCTGTCGGCTCCGGAGAGGATTTGCCGGGCTCCTGACCAAGGCCGGAAAGGGCATCAAATTCTCCGAGGAAGCCGATGACAGGCGAACCGCTGCCATAAGAGGCAACAAAGGCTGTTTCAATATTCCCGGCATTCCGTTCAACCTGGAATCCGGCTTTTTCACATTCCACTGCGAGGAACTCAGCAGAATCATATTCTTCAAAGCGTGTTTCAGGATGATGGTAGATGTATTCGCTTATCTTTTCGAAAGTTTGTCTATTTTCAGATAAATACGTTTTTACGGGGGATGTCATCAGGTCACTCCTTTAAAATAAGTCAAATATCGGCTGTTATAAGGAAGCCTCTTTTTCCAGGAATCTTGTGATTACCCGGACGCCTTTGGCCATGTCTTCAATGGAGGCAAATTCATCTGGATGATGGGAGATGCCATCCTTGCAGGGGATAAAAATCAATCCGGACGGCCATTTGGCTGCCATATTCATGACATCATGGCCGGCGCCGCTGTTCATGCTGTGGGCTTTCAGGCCGAGCTCTCCGCATATGCCGGTGAGTTTCTGCTGCATGTTGGGATCAAGCACGATGGAATCATTGTTGATTAGGGTTTCAACGTGGATTTCCACTCCGCTGTCTGCAGCGGCCTTTTGGCAAAAGTCCTTTATTTCTTCAGCAAAAGAACGTTTCAGCATGTCATCAACGCTGCGGATGTCAATGCCAAGCTCGATTTCTCCAGGGATAACGTTCATGCTGTTCGGTTTCAATTCAACGGTGCTGACTGTAGCGACGAGCGGCTGGATGCTTTCTTCACTTAACTGTGAAGCCCTTTCATGCACAAAGGTGACGAGCGGGGCGATGGCGACGAATGCATCTTTTCGGATATGCATTGGGGTCGTTCCGGTATGGCCGGCCATTCCTTTGACGCGAACCTTCAGCCGGACCGGGCAGGCGACGCCGTTTACAATCCCGATTTCTGCGCCATGCTCCTCAATATGGGTTCCCTGTTCGATATGCAGCTCCAAAAAGCAGGCAAGCTTCTCAGCAGGCAGTTCAGCTTCTTCGATCCTGGACCAGTCAAGCCCAAATTCCTCGGCAGCCTCTTTAACAGTGACACCATTGCGGTCAGTCATCCTGCCGGCTTCCCGGCTGTTGAGTTTCCCGGAAACGGCTTTGCTGCCGATGGTCGACAGGCCGAATCGCGCTGACTCTTCTGAGACAAAGCAGACGACTGCAATATCTCTCGCTGGCTGGAACCCTGAACCCTTCAGTGTTTTGATGGCGGCCAGGGCGCTGAGCACCCCGGCTGGACCGTCATATCCGCCGCCGTTCACAACTGTATCAAGATGGGAGCCGACGGCCACAGGAGGCAGTCTGCTGTCTGTTTTCCATATGGCCCACTGATTGCCGGCCGCATCCTGAAGGGTGTGGAGCCCGAGCTCCTCCGCCACTTTTCTGAAAGCAGCATGGGCAGCTTTTTCTTCGGCGGTGAAGCTGAGGCGGGTGAAGCCCTCCGGCTGGTCCATGCTAGAGACTGTATTCAGGATGGCCAGATTTTTTTCAAGCCAGCTGTTCAAATCAGCCATTAGAAGAGCCGCCTTTAATGATGCTGGCGAATGTATCGACCGCTGCCGCGAGCACTCCTTCCTCATAATCGAACTGAGGATGATGGTGCGGGAAGTCAAGCTTAGTGCCAAACAGCATATAAGTCGCCTTGCCGCCATGCTCCTGCACCTTGTTCATCATAAAGCTTGCATCCTCAGAGCCGGAGACAGGGACTGAAGGGATGACCTCTGTGACAAGCTCGCTTGGAGCGCACCATTCCTGGATCTTCGGAATCAGTTCTTCGTTGCAGGTCATCACTTCGGTGACCCCGACAGGCTCGATTGTACAGGTGACATCATGCATATCGGCCGCCGCCTTGATGATCCGAAGGGCACTCTCTGCCATATAGTCACCTATAGCATGCGTTTCACCGCGGACTTCAATCTCCATATAGCTGTCCTCTGGGATGATATTGCGTCCGCTCCCGGCAGTCAGGCGCCCGACATTCACGCGGGTGACGCCGTCGAAATGGCGGGGGATTGCATATAAATTGTTGGCTGCAGTGGTTGCGGCAAGCAGAGCATTTTTGCCGAGCTCCGGATGCATGCCTGCGTGGGAGGAAACTCCCTTGAATGAAACATTGTACTTTGTTGATGCAAGGAATCCTGTCGTTGTTGCGGCGATGGTTCCGACCGGGTAGGAGTGGATCCCGATATGCCCGGAGTAGAAATAATCAACATCATCAAGCCAGCCCTTGGCCACCATTGCCCTTGCACCGCGGCCGCCTTCTTCTGCCGGCTGGAAAAGAAGCGTGAATTTTCCCTTGAGTTCATTGGTATGCTCTGCAATATATTTCGCTGTGCCGAGGCCGATCGTTGCATGGCCGTCATGTCCGCAGGCATGCATTACATTAGGTTCGCCTGATGAGAATTCATGTTTGCATGGAAGGTGGGACTCATCGGCAGACTCAAGGATCGGCAGGGCATCGATATCGAAGCGGAATCCGATATGGTCTCCAGCTCTTCCTGTGTCCCATGTTGCCACTAGGCCGGTGTTGCCGCCTGACAACTTTTCAAGCCATTCTTTCTCGACTCCCCAAGCAGCTGCCTTTTCTTCGTGTGCATCCAGAGCTTCTTTTTTCGGCACGCCGAGGCGGGCATCTTCCTGCAGGGCATCCTTCCCGATATGGAGGGTAAAGCCCATCTTCTCTAGTTCCTTCCCGATCCGGTAGGTTGTGATATATTCCATAAAGCCCAATTCCGGCAGGCTATGAAGCGTCCTGCGCCATTCCACTAGCTGCGGAGTAAGATTTTTGACAAACTCGCTGGTCATATTTCAGCACTCCCTGTATGTAAAATTTTGGTTGTTTCCTAATTTAGAAAAGTTATAGAGACATTAAGTTGGTGCAATCATCAGGGTTTTTGTTTTCGGATAATTGCCGTTTATTTTCCTTAAAGGGGAGTATACTACAATATTTAGAAAATTGATACTTTGTAGAATAATTCACAAACAGGGTATGTAAAGAGAGTGAGAAAATGGGCAGGGCAGGGCTCGAAAGCAAAATAAAAAGCAAGCCGGCAGAAGGCTCCTGCTGGCTTGCTATTAATTACCATTCAATAAAAGTTTATAAACCTTTCTCGGCCTGCCCTTTGACTGGCCAGTCTGGACTGATTTGCTTTTTGCGAGGCCGATAGTCTCCATCTCTGAAAGGATCCGCCGCGCATTCCGCTCAGTGCTCTCCAGCCAGCCTGCCACCTCGCGGGAATTCACTTCGGTTTTTTTATAAAAATTGGACAATGTCTGGATTTTCGAAAGCGCGACAGGAGAGATATTCGCTTTTTTCAGCGTGTCTGCCCAACCTTCGTCACTCCATTTTTTAGAATGAAAGGTAACCGAATCGCCGGACGGATGAAACTCTGTCAGCTCCTCATTTTCATCAACGAGAACGATTGCCGGCTTGGCCTTCTGGCGGGCGCTCCTGAGTGCGTTTTGCACATTTTCCTCCGCCTGAAGGGCTGTGATTCCGTAGCCAAGACCGATGCGGAGGCGGAAATGGGTCTGGGCATAGACCGTTTCAATCAGGTCGTAAAGATCCTTTTTATCAAGTTTGATTTCAACCTCGCCGCGCGTTGTGTAGATAAAATAGAGGCCGTCCCCAATTTGCACATACGAACCGTTCACATGCTCTGCAAGCTCGATGAGAAGCTTCTTCATGGCAAGCTCCTTGTGCTTTCGTTCATAGGAATGAAAGAATTCTCCCTCATTATCAGGCTGGATAAGTTCAATTCCGAGCAGCGCCATTTGCGAACGCTGATACCAGGATGAGTGGCCGCGTTCTTTCAGAATTTTAAGCGCAAATTGAATCGATAGATGGGAAGGATACACACGATAGCAGGGAATATCCATTTCTTTGAGATAGTCATAGACTCCCCGCAGGCAGGTAAAAGCAGCCTCCGTCCGGCCCTCACGGTAAAGCTTAATATGAAACTCGGCCAGCTCCTCAACAGGGCGGAAATCCGGATAAGAAAAAGAATGGATCTCCAGGCTCTGCAGAGAAAAATAGCGCTTCGTCGTTTCCAGCTCCTCTTCCTGGATCGTATCCAGGCTGATGCTTTTGATCACCCGTTCCTTATCGAGATAAGACTCCAGCACCTTTCCAAGCAGGCTCGCGCCGTACAGGGGAGGATAGAAGCTGTTCTCCTCACAGATCAGCTCCTTTGATAAAGCATATGTATAAGGGACCTGACCGGAAAAAAACCACTGATCGATCCTTTGCTGGTTTTCCCCGATAATCCCGTCAATATCCTCCAGGCTCCCATAATAAAAAGGAACCAGCCGCAAATCCGAAAAAGACTCCGCCGAATCCATAATATGCCGGACCGAATCCTCAGGCCCAATAACCCCTAATGTAATCTCCATTCCATTCACCTATTTCCGCATCAGCTGTAATCTTCTGCCTATTATATACCAAAAATTCCGTGCCAGGTACCATCCGTGGACAAAAGGGGGTGAAGTGTCTTTTTGTGGTGCCAGGTACCATCCGTGGACAGATGGGGTGAAGTGTCTTTTTGTGGTACCAGGTACGCTCCGTGGACAGATGGGGTGAAGTGTCTTTTTGTGGTGCCAGGTACGCTCCGTGGACAGATGGGGTGAAGTGTCTTTTTGTGGTGCCAGGTACGCTCCGTGGACAGATGGGGTGGAAGTGTCTTTTCATGGTACCTGGCACCCACCTATAAGTATATTGACAAACCCGCTGTGTAATTATAGATTCAAAGTGATAAGAAAACGTTTTCCTGAAGGGTGAGAATAAACTATGAAATTAACTATAAAAGACATTGCAAAAATGGCAGGAGTCTCTGTTGCAACGGTCTCGCGTGTAATTAATAAGAGCAAGCCTGTGAATGATGATATAAGGGAAAAAGTCGAGAAGGTCATCCGTGAAACCCAATTCCGTCCCAATGCACTTGCAAGGGGGCTGATCAGCAAATCTACGAATTTAATAGGGGTCATCTTTCCGCAAATCAACTATACATCCGCCGAGCTCATCAACGGCATTGAAGATGTGGCTAACAGGAATGGCTACAATATTATCCTGAGCAACACCAGGCTCGATCCCGAAATGGAGCTGAAATCCCTTGAAATATTTAAAGAAAAGCAGGTGGATGGCATTATCCTGTCCGCCATCCATACGACCGAGCAGCATGTAGATTGGATAAAAGCCAATAAGATCCCCATTGTAGTAGTCGGGCAGAAAGTAACTGGGCAAAACATCACCTGGGTAGATGTTGACAACTATACACCGATAACAGAAATGGTCAGGTATCTGGTACGCTGCGGCCATGAAAAAATCGGAATGATTCATGGTCCGCTGCACGATCAGTCAGCAGGCTATTCACGCTATAAGGGTTTTATTGATGAAATGAAACGCCTAGGTCTTCCTGTCAATCAGGATTTCATTGCTGAAAGCAACTTTTCCTCTGGGGAGGGGTATGAGGCGATGGTGACTTTGCTTAGAAAGAGGGATCTTCCGACCGCCATTCTTTGCGCATCCGACACGATTGCCATCGGCGCCAAAAATTGTGCAGAGGACCAGGGATACAGGGTTCCTGACGATATTTCAATTGCGGGGTTTGACGATATTGAATTGGCAACGCTTGTACGCCCGCAGCTGACAACGGTCAGGGTCGACTTTGAAGCTATGGGGTCCAAAGCAATGGAGGCTCTGCTTCAAAACATTGGCCAGCCCGGAACTGCGCCTCAAGAGCATTATATTGATTACCGGCTGAGCCTGAGGGACAGTGTCAAGAAAATGATGCAGGCAGATAGGGAATTGTGATTTTTTGCTGAATTTAATACTTTTAGGAAATCGTTTTCAAAAGTACTTGTCAAAATATTAATAACTTAATATAATCATAATTGTAAGAGCTAGGAAAACCTTTTCACAAATTCATGCAGAAGAGCTTAATGGTCTAATCTGCTAAAACTATTCTCAAACAGAGGGGAAGTAAAAAAATGTTCAATTTCTCTAAATCAGGAATGTTCAAAAAGACGGCCGCTGCCGGCATGGCAGCCGCATTAACCTTTTCTCTTGCAGCCTGCTCAGGCAATTCTTCTGAAGGAGATACAGGCTCAAAAGATGGGAAAGTAAACATTATTGTTACAAACGGCAAGGGTGAGATTGATGCCCAGTTCAAGCAGGCCGCAAAGGATTTTATGGCCGATCATAAGGACATCAATGTACAGGTTGAATCAGTGGCAGTCGGAGACGCATTGAACGTTTATGATAAGCTTTCCGCCTCTGGGAAAACGGTTACATTGGCAATGTTTTCTCCTTATGATGCCACTCATAAATATAAAGATGTAGGAATCGATTTGTCTGATGAAAAATGGAATGAAGAAACAAGCGATGCCATTAAAGATGAAGAAGGAAATGTAATCGGTTTCCCGTTCGCCCTGGAAGGTATGGGACTTGTTTACAACCAGACAGTAGTTGAAGAAGCAGCAGGCGAAGGCTTTGATCCATTCTCAATCAATACACGCGACAAGCTGGCAGATCTATTGGATAAAATCAAGGAATCTGGTGTGAAGCAGCCAGTGGCTTATCAGACTGAAGCATGGTCAGTTGCGAACCATTACAGCTCTCTGTTTCTTAATCAGACAGAAGATCCAACGGAAACTTTGAAAGAAGTGCAAGCCGGAAAATTCGATTATAACAAGAATGAAGCCTGGAACGGCTATTATGACACATTGGATATGCTGATTTCAGAGGATTACAATATGTTCGGTGCACGTCCGACTGGCCAATATTATGATGCTGCGCATGTAGCTGTCGGAAAAGGCGATTCTGCGATGCTTTTCAACGGAAACTGGGCTTTTGATTCTTTGAAAGCGCTTGAAGGTACAAACTTTGGATTCATGCCTGTCCCTGTCGACAACAATCCTGATAACCCGCTGAACAACAAGATTGCAGCCGGTCCTACTCAAGCATTTGTTGTGAACAAGAAGGCTTCTAAAGAAGAACAGGACGCTGCGAAAGAATTCTTGAACTGGCTGGTATACGATGAAGCAGGACAAGACTTTATCGTTAATAAATCTCAAATCATCTCAGCATTCAAAAACAATCCAAACAAAGTAACCAACCCGCTCGGCGTTGCCATCAGTGATGCACTTGCTGCCGGCAAGACAATGCCTTTCAGCACCAACTATATCAATACAGGGGATTGGACTACTATCCTTGGTCCTGAGGTTCAGAAATACATTGCGAGTCAAAGCAAAAGAGAAGACCTTGCAAAAGCTTTTGAAACCTATTATAAGACCCACCAAGAATAATCCAGACTCAAGTGAAAACAAAAAAGCAGGCGGAGAGAACTTATCCTGCCTGCTTTTTTTACCTAACAGACAGGATGTGGAAGCATGAAGAAAAATAAAAAAATAGGTGATATCGGCAATTCGCTTTTATTCCTGGGCCCTGTTTTCCTTTTTTTCTGTATCACCGTACTGGTCCCATTTGGATACGGCCTTTTCCTCACTTTTAATACGATGCAGACTCCGGCTGATCCGGTGGTGTTTGCAGGCATGGCGAATTATCTGGAAGCTGTAAAAGATACGGAATTTTGGAAATCGCTTTGGCTGACACTTAAATTTGTCGTGGCAACCGTGTTTTTTGTCAACTTGTTCGGTTTCGGTCTGGCGTACCTGGTTACGTCCGGCTTGAAGATCCAGAATTCATTAAGGACAGCTTATTTTACGCCTAACCTGATCGGTGGACTGGTACTTGGTTATATATGGCAATTCATCTTCGTTCAGTCGCTCCCTGCATTAGGCACCAAACTTGGCATAGATTGGCTTGAACTCGGGTGGCTCGGGGATCCGACCATGGCTTTCTGGTCGCTCGTCATCGTAACCATCTGGCAGACAGCCGGCTATATGATGATCATCTTCATCGCCGGATTGATCAGTGTTCCAAGAGAGCTGATTGAAGCAGCCAAAATCGATGGAGCCGGCCCGTTCAGAAGGCTTTTGAATGTTACGCTGCCTTTAATGGTTCCCTCATTCGTAGTGACCGGGTTCCTTTCTTTAAAAAATGCATTCATGGTGTATGACTTGAATTTTGCTCTCACAAATGGAGGCCCTTTTGGCAGCACCAAGATGGTATCCATGCATGTCGTCAATAAAGCCTTTATTGAATCGAACTATGGGACAGGACAGGCTGAGGCGATTATCCTGTTTGTGATTGTAGCCGCTGTAACCGGTTTTCAAGTTTATACCAGCAAGAAAATGGAGGTCGAAGCATAATGGCCAGGCAAAAAATTGTCACTACCACTTTTCTATACCTACTGGCAATCATTGCCCTAGTAAGTTTTATTTTTCCTTTTGTGCTGCTCATCATCAACTCATTCAAAACCAATGGCGAAATCCTGACCAGTCCCTTTGCCCTTCCGGAAAACTGGAATTTCGCCCATTTTGCAGATGTGATCAACATGATGAACTTTGGTGTCACCTTCAGGAACTCGTTCATCGTTACCACACTGAGCACACTGTTCATTGTCTTTTTCTCTGCCATGGCGGCGTACCATCTTGTGAGAAGGCCGTCCAAATTCAATAAATTCTTTTTCACCGTGCTGGTTGCATCAATGGTCATCCCGTTCCAGTCGCTCATGATCCCGCTGATTTATATCTATGGGGCGAAACTGCAGCTGATTGATGCGATTCCTATTCCGCTATTGATCATTTTCTACCTTGGGTTCGGCAGTGCGCTTTCCGTATTCATGTTCCATGGCTTTATCAAATCGATCCCGATAGAAGTTGAAGAAGCAGCAAGAATTGATGGCTGTAATTCCCTGCAGATCTTCTTCCTGATTGTCCTTCCGATGCTGAAGCCTATCGCAGTTACGATTTCAATATTGAACGTGCTGTGGATTTGGAACGATTACCTGCTGCCATCACTGGTGCTGAACAATGAATCTGTCTATACCATGCCGGTGCAGATGAAAGTATTCAACGGCACATATATGAATAACTGGGAACTGCTGATCCCGGCGATTCTATTGACCGTCATCCCGATCCTGATCATGTACATGATCGGCCAGCGTGCGATTATTAATGGCGTGATGCAGGGATCTATTAAATAGGCTGGAGTCCGGCTAAATGATATTAGGTTGTATTTTTGGTAAAAAATGTAAAGTGAGACGAATATCCCGGATTTTGGGGTGAATTCCCGTAATTTTAGGGAGAAAAAATAGAAAAACTGGCCGAATTATTGAAAAAGTGGGCTGAATCAGTGTTAAGCGGCGGCAATACCAGATAGTTTTTTTAAAAAAACGCCATTAACACTGATTTCACACCTCAACCAGGCTAAATTCTGCAAGAAAAATGAAGGCACAACGAAAGGATTTTGACAGAGATGAAAAAAGCATGGTGGAAAGAAGCAGTAGCCTATCAAATTTACCCGCGGAGCTTTATGGACAGCAATGGAGACGGCATCGGGGACTTAAGAGGAATTGTTACGAAGCTTGATTACCTTAAAGATCTGGGAATTGATGTGATCTGGATCTGCCCGATGTATAAGTCGCCTAATGATGATAATGGCTACGATATTTCTGATTACCAGGATATTATGGATGAATTCGGCACAATGGAAGATTTCAATCTTCTGCTTGAGGAAGTCCATAAGCGCGGGATGAAATTGATCCTGGACCTGGTGATCAATCATACGAGTGATGAGCATCCATGGTTTTTAGAGTCCCGCTCTTCAAAAGATCATCCGAAAAGGGACTGGTATATCTGGCGTGACGGAAAAGATGGCAAGGAGCCGAATAACTGGGAATCCATTTTCAGCGGGCCTGCGTGGAAATATAATGAAGAAACAAAGCAATACTTCATGCATATATTCTCTGCACGCCAGCCGGATTTGAACTGGGAGAATCCTGAGGTCAGGGAAGCTCTCTATGAAATGGTCAACTGGTGGCTTGAAAAAGGAATTGATGGATTCAGGATCGATGCGATTTCGCATATCAAAAAAGAGCCCGGTTTCCCGGATATGCCAAACCCGGACAATCTGGATGTGGTCCCATCTTTTCCGAAAATGATGAATTTCCCTGGGATTGATGATTTCCTTACAGAATTTGCGGACAGGACGATCCGCAATTATGATGTCATGACCGTTGGTGAAGCGAATGGAGTGGGCATTCCGGATGCTGACAGATGGGTCGGCGAGGAAAATGGCTATTTTAATATGATTTTCCAATTCGAATTCCTGGACCTGTGGGACAAGGACACAGAAGATGCTGTGGACGTCAAAGCGCTGAAAAAAGCATTGACCAAATGGCAGGAAGGCCTTGAAGGACGAGGCTGGAATGCCCTGTTCATCGAAAACCATGACCAGCCGCGCCGTGTTTCATCCTGGGGCAATGACCAGCAGTACTGGAAAGAGAGCGCAAAAATGCTTGGGGCGCTTTACTTCCTGATGAAGGGCACACCTTTCATTTATCAGGGCCAGGAAATTGGGATGACCAATGTGAAATTCCCTGAAATTGAAGATTATAACGATGTTGGAATGGTGAACTATTACAAAGTGGAAGCCGCAAAGGGCGTGCCGCACGATGACATAATGGAGGTCGTCTGGAAACAGTGCCGCGACAATTCACGGACTCCGATGCAGTGGGATGCCTCGCATATGGCCGGCTTCACGGAAGGAAACAAAACGTGGCTGGGCCTGAACCCAAACTATCGTACCATCAATGTTGAAAGCCAGCTGAAGGATGAAAATTCGATTCTTCATTTTTATAAAAAACTAATCGCCATCCGCAAAGAGAACCCTGTCTTTGTATATGGAAAGTACGAGCTTATCCTTCCTGACCATGGGAAACTTTTTGTCTATACCAGGACAATGGGAAGCGACAAGGCCCTTGTAATATGCAATTTCCATGACAAACCTGAAAAAATAGAGCTGCCGTCGGCAATCGGGGGTGCTTCAAGTGAACTGGTTTTAAATAACTATAATGTTCCTGAAAAGAAGCTGGAAAAGGAATTCACTTTAAGCCCTTATGAAACAAGGGTGTATCTCTTAAAGTAAGAATGGGGCACCTGCCCCTTTCTTTTTGCACTCAATAATTGTAAAAGTTTTTCTCCTGCAGAAGGTAGAGTCATAGAGGCTGCCTGACGGTATAAAACGGTACAGACTGCCTGACAGCACTGGACATGTCTGCCGGAAAAAGGAGCAGAAAGATTTTCCCTTAATATCAGTTGCGGCAAGTACAGCGATGGAGGATTACGATGCTTAAATTAGATGAGAAAATTGAATTCCAGCCGAGAGGCAATGATATTTTAACGATAGGCGAAATCCTGATCGATATGATTTCAGAAGAATACAGTCCTGCAGATGAGCCGGCAGTTTATCATAACTATTTTGGCGGATCACCGGCCAATATTGCCATGAATGTAAAGAGGCTGGGAATCCGTTCCCTGGTCGCGTCTGCAGTAGGGGAAGACAGGCTGGGAACCTTTCTTATCAGCCATCTCCGCAAAACAGGGATCGACCCGGGATTGGTTCAGCGGGTAGATTCGTCCACCAGTATGGTTGTGGTCGCAAAAAGCAAAGGAACGCCCGATCCCATCTTTTACCGCGGGGCAGACTATCAGCTCCAATATACGGAAGAGCTTGAAAAGGCTGTGCTGGATTCAAAAATCGTCCACTTTTCCTGCTGGCCCCTTTCGATGGCACCGGCCCGCCATACGATTGAAAAAGTGATTGAACAGGCGCGCAGCCAAAATATCCTGGTCTGCCTGGATCCGAATTACCATCAGATGGTATGGAAAAAAGGGGCCGAAGGGATTGAGTACGTTAAATCAATCATTGGGATGGTCGATATTATAAAGCCATCTGAGGACGATGCGGAGCGGCTGTTCGGGAAGGACACCCATGAAAATCAGATCCGCAAATTCCTTGATCTTGGCGCAAAGCTTGTCATCCTGACGATCGGCAAGGATGGAGCGATCGTATCCAATGGAGAAGAAACCTTTCGAATCAAGCCGCTTGCGACTGATGTAATCGACACGACCGGTGCAGGGGATGCTTTCTGGTCAGGCTTTTATACGGCACTGGTAAAAGGCTTTTCCGTAAAGGAAGCCCTGGAGCTGGGTTCGGCAGCTAGCGCCTATAAATTAAAATTCACAGGTGCGGTCTGCAGCATGCCCCCGCTGGAACAACTAAAAGAAATGTACGGACTGTAGGAGGTTTTAGAAATGGCAGTTAAAAATCAAGTACAGCTTATCACATATCCGGACTCCCTCGGCGGAGATCTGAAAATGCTCAACAAAGTAATGACAGAACATTTTGCTGATATTTTCAAAGGCGGCGTGCATATCCTCCCACCTTTTCCATCCTCAGGCGACAGGGGATTTGCCCCGCTTACCTATCTTGAAATCGACCCGGAATTCGGGGGATGGGAAGATATCCGGAAGATCGGCGAAAACTTTGATATCCTTGTCGACCTGATGGTCAACCATATCTCGCAGAAATCCGAGTACTTCCAGGACTTTTTGGCAAAAGGCCGCCAGTCCCAGTATGCCGATCTGTTCATCACCCTTGACAAGCTTTGGGAAGACGGACAGCCTGTACAGGAGGATATTGACAAGATGTTCCTGCGGAGGCCGCTCCCATATTCAACCTTCACAATAGAAGAAACAGGCGAACAGGAGACAGTATGGACCACTTTTGGCAAAACAGACCCCTCTGAGCAGATTGACCTTGATATCAAATCAGAGCAGGTCAGGCAGCTATTAACCGACTTCTTCACTAATTTCAAAGAGCAGAACGTCAAAATTGTCCGCCTTGATGCGGTCGGCTATGTCGTGAAAAAGCTTGGCACCAGCTGCTTCTTTGTTGAACCGGAAATTTATGAGTTCCTTGACTGGATCATGGAGCTGGCGAATTCTCTGGGCATCGAGCTACTGCCGGAGGTTCATTCGCATTATTCCATCCAGCACAAGCTTGCCGAGCACGGCTTCTGGATCTATGACTTTATCCTGCCATACCGTGTCCTCGAAACACTGATTAACAAATCAAGCAAGAACCTGGCAATTTACCTGAAGAACCGCCCGCATAAGCAGTTCACGATGCTCGACTGCCATGACGGCATACCGGTCAAGCCTGACCTTGACGGCCTCATCGATACAAAGGAAGCGAAAGACATTGTGGATGTCTGCCTTGAAAGGGGGTCCAATCTGAGCCTGATTCTTTCTGACGAACATAAAGCAGAGGATGGGTTTGATGTCCACCAGATCCGCTGCTCCTACTATTCCGTCCTGAACAGCGACGATGATGCCTATCTTGCTGCAAGAGCCATTCAGTTCTTTACCCCGGGCGTTCCGCAGGTCTATTATGTTGGACTGCTTGCCGGGGAGAATGATGTGGAAAATGTAGCACGCACCGGTGAAGGGCGCGAAATCAACCGCCATAACTTCACTCTTGAGGAAATTGAAGAATCCCTGGAAAAGCCAGTTGTTCAGAGACTCCTGAAGCTCATCCGCTTCCGCAATGAAAATGAAGCATTCAGCGGCGAATTCCAGGTCCTGGACTCACCTGACAGCGAAATCCGCCTCTCCTGGCGAAACGGCAGCAAACACTGTTCACTGTTCATTGATCTGGAAACGAACAGGAGTACTATTGAGTATGTTGGTGAGAGCGGGGAAATGGCACAGTATAACATTTAATATGGGTGCGAGGTACGCTAAGGTACCTGGTACTGCGAACAAAAGGCAGAGCTGCGGCTCTACCTTTTGTTATTGGTGCTTTTATGTTGGTGACAGGTACCTCCCGAAATTTGACGGATAATGTCGAAAGTGTCTTAATCCACTGCTCCCTGCCGTGTTTAAATGTAAAACAACTCCTCTATGATTGTTTTAATTAAAGCTGGTATAGAAGTGGTATAGGTGCCTGTCACCCTTCTGTAAAATTGTGGTAGAATTGAGGTGAGCAGACCATATTAATTTTAATTAAAGGGTGGGAGATCTATGCTGGTTGTGGCAGCATTAGTGTGTTTTATTTGTACTATTCTTTTAGGTCAGATTATAAGAAGAAAAGGTAATGATTCTATAGTTGAAGGTATTGCAGTTTTTGTTCCGTTTGCCATTGGCATGTTACTGGTCAAAGGAGTATTTTACAATACTTCTGCCATATTAATTGGGGGAGCCATTGTAGTCATCGCCGGATGGTGGTTTGATAAGAAAAGAATATCCGTTTGGTGGATGCTGCCGGCGCAGGTGATAGCCGCCCTTATCGTTATTTACTGGGGAAGAGTGGAAATCAGCTTCATAGATACTTATTTCATCGGTGTGGTTAACTTTTATGCTTTATCAATTCCTTTAACATTGCTGTTCCTTCTATCTTTGACTAATAGTGTTCACTATCCCGGACAATCCAACGCTTTAGTCCTTCCGTTGTCAGCGCTGGTTCTGGCGGTTCTTACCTGCCTTTCTGCCATTAAGGGAGATAACTCTTCAGCAGCTATGGGTGTACTGCTTTTAGCTTGCATTATAGCTAAGTTATCCGGCAGCAATGAAGCAGGAAGCGGCTGTTCTTCACTAGCAGGTTTCATCATTGCCATAATCACATTATCCTGTTTTAAAGGTGTAGAAATTGTCTACATCCCTTTCTACCTTATAGGAGTTCCAAGTTTTGTCTGCAGCCTGCTTATCCGCAGAGGAGCAGCAACGAAACAATCCATTAATATAAGCATGATCGTCGCCCTTTTGTTCAGCCTGCCCTTATTTTTCCTATCTCCCGCCATCATTTGGGGAGCCGTCATACTAGCCGCCATCCTGTTTATCCTAACCCATTTTATTCGGTTGAAATGGTTGTATAGGTGACAGGTACCTCCCGGATTTTGTCGAAAAATTCATTTCATAAAGAAACTGGTATAGGTGCCTGTCACCAAAAAAACCTTCCTGAATGGTAATTTCTAGTATAAAATGGATGTGCAGAACTTTTTAAGCATATTTTGCTATTTTTGTAAAAATGAGCAGAGTGCTGACGATAAAAGATATATCTGTAAATAAGTAGAAAAATGGAGGCAATGGTCATCAGAGGTATTACTATGAAAAAACTATCAATCTATTCGTCCAGTATTCTAATGTTGCTGCTAGTGTTTTTGTCGCCTGCACTTGTTAAGGCCAATGAGTTCAGTGATGTGTCACGCTACCATTGGGCTTACCAGGACATAAAATTCTTATCTGATAAAGAAGTAATCAAAGGTCATTTAGGGAAGTTCAGCCCGAGTGCTTCTATTACGAGGAATGACGCAGCCATCATGCTTGTCCGGGCAATGAACCTGGAAGCCCCGGCAGAACCGCAGGTGATTCCTGCCGATATGAACCCTTCTACAAGGGGTTATAATGAGGTTTTGGCTGTGCTTGATAAAGGCATGTTTTCACTGACCGACAATAAATTCGATCCGGCAAAACCATTAACAAGAAAAGATATGGCCATGGCATTGGCTGTGGGATTTGAATACATAGGTTCTGGAAAATCAAGCTTTAAAGATCTGCCAGCCGATGATCCATACTATCCATTCGTAGATGCGATTGCCGAGAATAAAGTGACAACCGGTTACGGGGACGGCACTTTTAAGCCGGATCTGACTGTTGACCGTCTTCAATTCGCCGTGTTCCTTTCAAGGATCTATACCAAGCCGCTTGAATACAATGTGAAAGCGTCAGGGGAGGTTAAACATACTGTCAGATCTGCAGAAGAGGCCATCAATCTGGCCATGCAATATCCTGATGGGACTGTTCATCCTGCTGACAATACACTTCAATCCTTTTCAGATCATACAGGACTTCTTAGTGAAACTGGAATCAGGAACGGAGTACTCATTTATAATGGGGCAGAACAGAACACAGACTTTACCGCCAATTATTTCAAACCCTATTTAACACCGGGGGGTACAAACCAAACTTTGTTTGATACATTTATCATACTTGGAAGAAGCTATCCTGGGGGCGAGCTGGGTTCTTCTAAGAATTACGCCAATTACTCAGACTTCCAATGGTATATTGATCAGACTTTTTCTGAGAATGGAGTCCTTGAGGCTTTGAATGCTTCAGCCGCACAGCTGCAGAAAAAGGCCAATGTTTATTTAGCGATTCCTTATCCGAAGCTTCAGGAAGATATTATTGGCCTTGATGGAGCAGTGCTGAAGAACAGCCCGAAAGAGCGGGAAAAAATGGCGGCGTGGTATATGGAAGCTGTTGAAGCTGTCTGGGAGGAAAAAGGCTTTTCCAACCTTACTTTTAAAGGATACTATTGGATGAGTGAGACAATGGGCTATCCCCAGGATGGACCGCTTGTAGAACAAATTTCTGCCAGGATCCATCAAAAAGGTAAGTTCCTGATCTATTCGCCGCATGCTTTATCTACTAATTTTGAACGCTGGGAAACATACGGGTTTGATGGGGCCTACCTTCAGCCAAATGCGTTCCGCCTTAAACTGACAGATGCAGACCAACGGCTTCACCGGGCATTTCTTAATGCTCAAATTTACGGCAGCGGAATCAATATTGAAATAGATCAGTATGGACCGCATCAAATTGAAGCGGGTGTTGTAAATTTTAAAAAATACATTGAGATGTCACATCGGTATGGTCTTCCGGGGCAAAGTCTCATTTTCTATCAGGGGATTGGCATGGTAGACAGGATGATCCAGTATGGAACACCTTATTATATGGAAGCCTACGAACAGTTGAAAAGTTTGTCATATTCTATCATGCAATGATATATAAAGTTGAAAGGGCTGCCTGCTGAATAGGCAGTCCTATTTTAGTCGGTGAAAAAATGCTTGTGAAAAATCATAAATTTCCGATTTACCTACAGCAGCTGAGTCCCGCCCCCGCAATGCCGCAAAAGCATCCGGGTGGATCTCCTCGGCACCCAAAAGACGGAGGTTATGCTATGACGTTTTTAATCTGCATCATTCCTTTTGACTCAAAGTACTGGCACTTTTGTTTTCTAAGAAAAAGGGGCCAGGTTTTATACCACTGGTCATAGGGTAAGAGTTAGTGTATTTTTATATACCTGGGAGGTTGAAAAAATGAGGGCATTGACTCTGGCAGAAATAATCCTGATTATTTACGCGATGATCATGCTGTTTACGTCCATATTTACTTTAATTAGTGAAGGATGGGTTGCCCTGGTATTTAACCTGGTAGAAGGAAAGGGAGCGATCTTTTCAGGAACTCTTATTCTTATCATCATAATAGACGCCTGGAGAGTGAAGAAACGAAGAAACTTACTGCAAAAGGGCAGGCTGAAGCCGGGGCAATTATTTTAATTACATAAACAGAAAAGGAGTTGAAAAACTCCTTTTTCTTTTGGTTAAATAAGCTGTTATTTTTTGTTATATTACAAAATGACGTTTAAATGAATTGTTTTGTAACATAAATAGAAACCTATTGAAACATTATTGTTATCTTAAACTGTTAACATGTTCCTATGATAGAAGACAAAGGAGAGTACGTTTTGAAGAAATTACTACTAAATGTAAGTGCAGCATTGTTATTGCTTTTCGGATTTTCAAACGCCACTTTCGCCTCTGGAACTACATATCAGGTAAAAAAGGGAGACACCCTCTGGTCAATCTCCAAGAAACATAATGTAACAGTACAGCAATTAAAAACCTGGAACAAACTGACTTCAGATCATATAAAGATAAATCAAACGCTTAAAACAGCAGGTACAGCAGTAAAAAGTGCAAAAACAGCAAAAGCTCCTGCTGCTGCCTACAAAGAAATAAAAGTGAAAGCTACCGCATATACAGCAAGCTGCAAAGGCTGCAGCGGAATTACGTATACCGGCTTAAACCTGAAAAAGAATCCAAACATCAAGGCTATTTCTGTCGACCCAAGAATCATTCCGCTGGGATCTAAGGTATATGTTCCCGGTTATGGCATGGCCATTGCAGCGGACAAAGGCTCAGCTGTTAAAGGAAATAAAATTGATGTCTTTATCCCTAATAAACAGCGTGCCCTCCAGTGGGGAAACAAAACAATCACTGTCAAAGTTTATAAATGATCCTAACCGGCTTCCACATAGGGAGCCGCTTTTTTTTTGCTATTATCCGGACTGACACCCCGCATATTACCAGGAAACTTTTATCCAGCCCTCTTTTGTTTCAATTCCATAGGCTATATAATCTCCAAAATCAACTGAAACTTCAGCTCCTGTTTCAGCAGAAAATAGGATGTTTTCGGACAGTTTTTTGTATTCATTAAAGCCTTCAGCGAAAAGCTCAGCCAGCAAATCGGCATAGGCCACAGGTGCATTTCTGACTCCTGTACTCATATAAACAATCGGTTTGCCATCCTTGGCTATGACAAAAAGATCGGAATTTGGCAATGCGTACAACTTAGCTCCGTATTTTGCAGCTGTTCTGCTCATATGGGCAAATTTTTCACTATCCATAATATTGACGTATACAACATCCTCAATTTTAATTGTATCTTGATTCTGAGTTTGAGTAGATGCAGCTTCACTTTCTTCCGACGGTTCTTGAGAAGCGCCGTTCTCATTTTCGGATAGATCCTGCAGCGGCTCTTCCTTGTCCTTGGAAGGCTCTGTTTCCACAGTTACAGTTTCCTCAGCTTTGGGACTGGCGTTTGCCGTTTCTTCCTGCTTCTCACTTTGAACTTCGTCAGCTTTCTTATCAGAAGCAGTCGCATCCAAAGGGGCTCCCTCCATATAAAAGGCTCCTGCTGAAGCAAGGAATAATGCCGTAAAAATAATTGCATAGATTTTTTTCATTTTAATGCCTCCTTTTTTCCTCTTTAGACGATCAAGATAACCTAAAGGTTTACAGAAGAGTGGAAATATTTCAGAAATGTTACAAAGGCCATCTGATTTTGGGGTAATATGTAAAAATAAGTATCTATTAGCCTATGCTTATTTACATAGGATTGTAAAAGGGAAACTATATATTCAGATAAAATATATTGGGAAAAATAAAAAGAGTAATAGTAAAGATTTCACCTTTTTACGAAGCTGAAGCAAAATTGCATCGAAACTTCCCTAGCTTTTCCTGGCGTTAGACATCATAGGGATTGGGAAAGTTTTTGCCCATTTCTCTATCAGACTCCTTCATTTATCTTTTTTGGGCCTGCTGGGTATATAGATTTATTGTGATTAGCCTGCTCGCTGGCTACACTTATCCTTAACACGTGTAGATATGGATTAGCTAGTCCTAAAAATAGCCAAAGGGGATATTAAAATGACAAAAAAGTTAGCAACGCTCGTACTCGGAACTTCCTTAGCTCTCAGTGCCGCATTTCCGGCAGCCACTGCCTACGGTTTATCTCCTTCAGAAAAATTGCTCAATCAAATGGAGCTGCAGCAAAAGCTCGAACAAAAAGAGAAGCATGCCCCAAAATTTTTGGCTGGCAAGCTATCAAAAAACAAAGCCAAAAATGATGATGATATAAAAAAATTCCTCAAAGATAATAAAGACTTATTCAAAGTAGATCCTTTCAAGGAGCTCATACTGTTGAATGCTGAAATAGATGACCTTGGAATGAAGCATTATAAATTCTCCCAGTCTATTAATGGGGTCCCGGTGGAAGGGGCTATTTTTAAGGTCCATACAGATAAAAATAGTGATGTAACGGCTGCGACAGGACAATTATATGCTGATGCATCAGAAAAAATAACTGATACAAAAGCAGCCATCAGTAAAAAAGAAGCGGTTGATCTTGCCTGGAAAAATATCAATCTGACAGAAGAGGATACAAAAGGCAGCGACCAGGCTGTGCCTGCTGACCTCGAGAAAGCCGGCAAAAAGAGTGAAGTGAAAAATACGCATGTGAAAAATGACCTTGTGATCCATGAAAAGGACGGGGAGTATACGCTCGCTTACAAGGTCCAGCTGCAGTTCATTGAGCCGTATGGGGCGAACTGGCAGATCTTTGTCGACGCGAAGAACGGCCATATTGTCGAAGCTTATAATGCTGTGGCAGATGCGGCTGCAACCGGGACAGGCACAGGCGTGACCGGCGGCTCCAAAACATTGAATACTTATTCTTCAGGCGGAACTTATTACTTATATGATGTTACAAAGCCAATGAATGGAGTCATTGAGACCTTCACTGCCAATAACGGATCCTCCCTGCCAGGCTCGCGTTCCGCCGACAGCAATAATGCATGGACTGCGACCAATCAAAGGGCGGATGTGGATGCACATTATTACGCCGGAAAGGTCTATGACTATTTTAAAAACACGCATAACCGCAACAGTTTCGACAATAATGGGGCAACCATCCGATCAACGGTCCATTACGGATCACGCTATAATAATGCGTTCTGGAACGGTTCGCAGATGGTTTATGGAGACGGTGATGGCTCCCAATTTACATCTCTCTCCGGAGCCCTTGATGTAGTGGCCCATGAAATCACCCACGCGGTCACTGAAAGGACGGCCAATCTGCAGTACCAGTATCAGTCTGGTGCTCTGAACGAGTCCTTCTCCGATGTGTTTGGATATTTCCTTGATCCAGGCGACTTCCTGATGGGTGAGGATGTGTACACCCCTGGCCGTTCCGGCGATGCCCTCCGCAGCATGTCCAACCCGACATTGTACGGGCAGCCTGAGCATATGAACCAGTATGTGAACACAAGCTCCGATAATGGAGGCGTCCATATCAACAGCGGAATCCCGAATAAAGCTGCCTACTATACAATCAGCAGCATCGGCAAGGCCCAGGCCGAAAAAATCTACTACCGTGCCCTGACTGTCTATCTGACACCGACGAGCAATTTCAGCTATGCACGCGCAGCGCTCCTGCAGTCTGCCGCAGATTTATATGGAAGCGGAAGCTCTGCTTATAATGCAGTCAGAACTGCCTGGGACAATGTAGGGGTCTATTAAAAGCCGAATACCGGTTAGTTTTCTTAACAAGAAGAAGAGCTGCTTCCAGTGAGAAGCAGCTCTTTTCCTGTGACTTGAGGGATATGCCTGGGGAAGATAGTAGAGGGGGTATCAGCTGTCTTCCTTCAAAGGAGGCTGAATGGGACGATCATCAGGATTTTCAGATGCAGCAAAGGAGCTTTTAGCGTCCGGGGGAGCTGCATCACCGTAATGAACCAGCAAACCCAAAGCGGCAATCAGCAGAAACAGATATTTTTTCTTCATTTTACTGTAATTCCTCCCTGTACTTTGAGATATATTGGATTGCCTTTTCGTACTCGCCATGATGAATCAGATGCCTTGCAAGCACCTGATAGAATTCCTCCAGCTCATTCTCGTGCTCATCGGTCTTTTCAAGAAAAGGCAGGAGCCTTTCCTGCAAAAACTCTACAGCCTTGCTTTCATCTGCAAAACTGGTGAGGTGATAATGGGACATCAGCTCATACTTTCTGGAGCTGGCTTTCTGTGCAAGCAGTTTCAGTTTTTCAAAATGCTTTCTGCTGTCATTGTCGCCGAGCTTGTGAAGAGTCTCGGCATATGAATACAGACTGATCAAATAGTTGGACGACTCGACCGGATGAAGGGCCAGGCTTTTTTTGTAATACAATGATGCCTTCTTCAGTTCATTGGTCCTTCTGTACAGATAGCCCATATTATGGTAAATCTGCGGCAGCAGGGCTGTCTCGATCTTCAGCGCCTCAATGTTCCTGAGCAGATGCCTGAAGCACTCGGCTGCCTCATGATAAATGCCTGCGTGGGTATAATTGATGCCCAGCAGCATCAGGGTGTGCAGAATCCGCTTGAAATTGAACTGGTCTGAAAAATGTCCCAGTGCTTTCTTTCCATAGTGGACGGCTGCCCCTGACTCTTCCTTCATGCTTTTGACAAGTCCGTAATGGTAAAACAAATCCCCGGCTCCGATGGCGCTTTCCTTCACTTTATCCTCGATCAGGGTGCTGAGGATATTGTCTGCTTTTTCCAGCTGACCTGTCTGTATTAAAGATAACGCATTAAAGTAGCTGTATAAATAGGTTTCATGTTGGGAAAAATTCTTTTTTATCTTGCCTAGATGCTCTCTCTGAGCCGCTGCTCCATTTATATCTCCGACGAAGATAAGATAGCGGTATTTCCAGAGAGAATAGTAGTTTATGTAAGGAGTAAAGGTGATCAGCTCTTCTGCTTTAGACAGGGTTTGGAATGCTGCTTCTGCCTGTTCCTTTTGATAGTAGATCAGCTTGGTGATAAAATCCTCAATCATACTCCCGAACTGTTCCTGCTTATCTTCTGCCTGCTGTAAAGTGATGCCAAGCTTGTTCAGCAATAAGTCGATCGTGCCATCATGGGCTTCTTTGGAGTTGTTTTCTATTTTGCTAAGGTGGGAGATGGAGCAGACACCTTGGGCCAATTCCCTCTGTGTCATCCCTTTTTTTGTCCGGTAATACTTGATTAGCGCTCCGGTTCTCATGCTTTTACCTCCTACTTTTCCCGTAGGAATAGTATACCAGCAAAGGGGAATAAGTGTAAGAATATTCTATTAATCAAACGTTTGATTAATAGCAGGGTGCGGTTGAAGAGGGGTTGGTGGGTCTTTGGTATCATCATACAATAATAGGTAAAAAGTTACAATTGCATAAAGTTGGGAAAATTTTTCAATAATCAGCTCCTGGAATAATGCATTACGTTAACAGGAGAAAGAATTCTTAACAAAATGCTTGTCAGTTGCAGCCTTGTAAAAAATTGATATCGTCTGCTGCCTTTTTTTGTATGAAGCTAAATTTCCCTGCTGTTATACCGATATATCCATTAAAGGAACTATATGAAAATGGGAATAGGGGAGTATAATGGGGAATAAAAAGAATGATGTCATTAAAAAAATAATGGTTTATATGCTGAATGTCGCAATGCAGGCTGCTGTCTCAGGCATGATCATCATAGCCATCTATTCATTGATTTTCAAAAAGCAGGTGTTCTCGGCAGAATCAGCTGCTTTGCTGGGATTGATCATCATAGCATTTATCCTCTCAGGATTTATTAATTTTGCTTCGTATGCAAAGCCGTTCAATGAAATCCAGCGTTTTGTGGAGCGGGTGAGCAAGGGAGATCTGTCAAAGCCGGCTGACATTAAGCAGCTGGGACCGCTGAAAAGCATCAGTGCACCGCTTGAGCATATGAGAGCCGGCCTTCAGGAGCTGATTGCACGTGTCAAGGATACCGGAGGTACTGTATCCAGGTCCTCAGGTTCATTAGAGCAAAGAGTCGCAGAGACGAATGAGAGCCTCCAGGGAATCAAAAAGCAGATCATGGAATTTCAGCAGACTGTCTATCAGCAGCTGCAATCGGCCAATGAAGTTGCTGTCACGATGGATGAGATGTCGGTAGGCGTCAGCAACACAGCTGAAACCTCAAGCCTGGTCAATCAGGCTTCAGCAGAAACGGCCAGCCTTGCCATTTCAGGAAAGCATCAGGTGCTTGAGGCTGCTGAAAAAATGCATGGTATCGACCAGTCCTTCAATTCACTTGAAGAGGCCATTAGCAGCTTCCTTGAAGGTTCAAAAAGAATTGCCGTTATAACGAAGGAAATATCGGACATTGCCGGACAGACAAATCTGCTGGCACTGAATGCAAGCATAGAAGCGGCCAGGGCCGGGGAGCATGGGAAGGGGTTTGCGGTTGTCGCCCATGAAGTAGGGAATCTGGCCAGCCAGACCAATCAGTCTGCCTCCAACATATCAGCCATCATCCAGCAGCTCCAGGGGGATGCGGATGCCACATCCGCTGCGATGAAAAAGACCAATCAGGATGTAATAGGCGGCAAGCTATCCATCGAGGCTGTTGTACAATCCTTTGAAAACATATTGGGATCTGTAGATAACGTGAACGGGCGCATCCAGGAAATATCGGCGGTCAGTGAACAAATGGCAGCAGGAAGTGAAGAGGTGGCAGCAAGTGTTGAAGAGTTATCCTCTCAATTCCAGCATGTCAATGAACGGCTGGTGGAAGTTGTCAGCCATGTTGACGGCCAAACTGCGGATATGGAGACAGTCAAAGAAGAATCGGAAGCCCTTAATGATATTGCTGCAAACCTTAATGGGCTGCTTCAAAAATTTAAGGTTGAAAGCTGAAAAAAGAAAGGACAGCGGCAACTTAACTTGCCGCTGTCCTTTCTTTTTATAATTGCTTAGTCTAATCTTCTGGAGTTTTAAGCAGGTTCCCAGATTTCAATAGGAGCCATACTGACTTTCTGGTATAGATCGCTGATTTCCTTATATAGCTTTGTATCCTCTGAAGCCAGCTTCAGGAGCAGCTGCATATCATTTAATGCTTCAGAAATTTCTCTCATATGCATATGCTTCTTATAAGTTAGATTGAGCAGTCTGATGATGGAGAGTTCTAAGTCCCTCCTGTAGTCATCTGCCCATTTGGCTTTGAACTGCGGCATAAGCTTCGGCGGAATCTTGCCTGATACCTTTGATTTTAACAGCTTTATAACAGCCCAGTTCTCTGCTTCGAGCGCCTGATTCAACAGGTGGAAGAATTTCAGGGCGTCGATTTCTATAGCTCTATTTATGGAAATGATGTTGTTTTCAATCGTAAAGGGGTCAGGAATCCCGCCGCTTTGAAAAATTTTACGCAGGTGCGTCAAACTGACGCGCAGCTGGTTCTGGGCATTGGCTACAGGCAGGGAAGGCCAGAAGACCTCCGCAATAATATTCCTGGAAACTGGTCCATGCAGGCACAGGTAAGCGAGAATTTCTTTCGCCTTGCGCTGATTCCATTTTCCTTCAATTATTGTATTTCCCGCTGTCACTTTAAACTCATCAAGCATGAAAACTTCAATCTTATCTCCATTTGGAGGAGGCGTCTCAAAAGCTGCCTCCAATTGGAGAAGCAGCTTTTGCGTATAAGAGCTTCCCGAATCGGGCTTCACTGCCGACATCACTGCCGGATCGGCCAGAAACTCCCGGCATTTGGATAGTGTCAGTTCAGGCTGATCCAGCTGTATTAAATGGGATGCTGAAGGAATGATGTATTTTCTGCTTTTTCTGATATAATCGCTGCTCAGCATGACAACGGAGGCCGGATAAAAGTGATCAAATTCCCCGGCTAAAAACAAGGCTGGTATCTCCATATGTTTAAAATGAATAATTGAAGAACCAGAGATTAACTCCCTTGCCAAAAAATAAGATGGCAAATCAAGCCTTGAGCAAGCATCTCTTATAAGAAAAGAATTGGGGCCGATCGATTTATAAAGAAGATGTGTGATCCAAAAATCTGCCAGCCCCTCTTTATCAATTAGCGGCAAGTTTTTCTCTGAAGGTGATTTTCTTATGCAATCGGCCAAATTGATGGCTGGCGTGGAAAAGACAATGAACGACAGGATGCTGCCAGGATGCTGGTCCTGCCACTGTGAGCCGAAATAAGCTCCCAAGCCCTGACCGATAAAATGAAAAGAGGAGCACCCTGCCTCGTCCAATACTGATTCGAAATCGTCATTCAGTATATCCCAGGATAAAGATCCATTTGCAGCACTGCTGTATCCGTGACCCCTAAAGTCAAATAGTATGATGTGATAATCTGCTAACTGAGGAAGAATAAGGTTCCATACAGTGCTGTCCAGACCAAGTCCATGTGTGAGGACAACAGTCTCTGCATCAGGATTGGCTGATTTAATCGACTTATAGCTTATTCCTCGTTTAGTCGTTTTCATGTTGCCCTCCGAAAATTCATTCTGGCAAAAGCCATTTACATTATTATCGGCAGGGAACTCCCTTTTATTAGGAAAAAATAAACATTTTTTTGATATAAAAAAGCTATAAATTTAGCAGCAGCAATTGATAAAAGAGGACAAAAGTAATATGATAATAGTATGAATATTGAAAAAGGCAAACTTATTGAAAAATAAGGACGCAAAGCCGCGAGTCTAAGGCGTAAGCTATGATAGTCGGGCTGCCAGGGTGATAACGCGGATAGCTTTGGATTTTATGCTTAGTCCTTTCAGAGCTAATCGGCCGAACCTTTTGGCATAGTGACTGAAAGGAAAGGGTGCATAATCATGTATTTTTTTGGTACGGAAGAATTTTTTGAGGAGCAGTTAAGTAAAGCTGTTGAAAGCGGGAAGAATCTATCAGCCAGCTTTTCTCAGTTGGAACGGGAGCTAAACTATAATTTTATTTGCACGGACAGCCTGCGGAGAGAATGCCTGGCTAACCTTGAGGCAGCAGGCAGGAAGCTCGAGCATCATCTTCCATCTTATAGCGGGAGACATGCTGCTATAGTGTAGCATTAAAAGAAAGCGAAGGGAAAATTCCTTCGCTTTCTTGCTGTTGTTGTCATTCATTTATACAACTGGGAAATCAAAAGAGAATAATAGAAGTTTTTGAGGATTAGCTTCAAGAATTCGACAAATCTATGTAGGTTTCTGTCGTAAAAAAAATGGTTAATTTTTCATTTTGCGGGGTACTTTATACCTGTACTACATTTCTGTGAAACGCAAACTTATTGAAAGATAAGGGCGCAAAGCCTCAGGTCTAAGGCCATGTATGGTTAAGACGGCTGGGCTGCCGCAATAGGGGAAACGGTTATGGGTATGAGTAATGAAGTAGAAAAAGAGTGGATCGAATTATTGCTGGAAGCAAGAAATGTTGGTTTGACCTTGGGAGAAGTAGAGAGCTTTTTTAGAAGAGAACATGATTTTTGGATCAGGCAGGAAAATATAACAGAAACTGATTGAAATTTTTACTTAAGAACAACAGGAACATACATAGAACCAAGAAACGTCTACCCTTCCGGTATGGCGTTTCTTTTTTTCGACAAGAATCTTCAAATATCGGGAGGTGCCTGTCACCACTTTAACCACTTTACTCTATCTTTACAATTTTCCAACAATCCCTTCATGTTCCATTTTTACAATTGGATTGAGAGAAATTTGGGGAGGTTTGTTGAGGGATGGGGAAAAAGAGATCGAAATTTGGTCATTTGCTGATGAGTTCAATGCTTACGGGCGGCATGCTGGCGCCTTTTTCGTCTGCGGTTCAGGCGGAGGAAGCGCTGAAGCTTGATTCGCTGCTGATTACGGAAATTGCTCCTGACATTAAGGGTGCAGAGGATTATGAGTATTTTGAGCTGCATAATCCAACAGCTCAGGAGATAAACCTTAAAGACTTTCAGTTTTACTATGTATATACAGACGGGAAAGGCGGAGATTTGCCTTTATCTTTTGAAGAGTATGTTCTGAAGCCGAATGAAACCGTCGTTCTCTGGTATAACAAAAGTTCCAAAACCAAAGAGGATTTCCGGGACCATTATGAAGCTGAGCTGCCGGATGAAGCAATTCTTGAGTTCACAGGAAGCGGATTCACAGGGATGGCCAACACTGGCAATAGGGGAATAAAAATTGTCGACGGCCAGAATGCCGAGGTTTCTTTTGCCAGCTATGTTAGGGATGAAACAGGAGAAGGGCTCTCTAAGCATTTTAAAAGCCAGCCGGAATCAGCAGAAATGCTCCCATTTCAGATTAAAGGAGCACCTTCACCGGGAATAATTAGTGCTGGTCAAATTTCCGTGCCAGAGGGAGAAAATAATACGGCTCCAGTCATCACCCATACTCCTGCCGATACGGTGGAAGGCAGCCAGGATCTTCAAATCGAAGCGGTTATAGAGGATGACCAGGAGCTGCTGACTGCTGTGGTTTATTATCAGAGCCATGCAAGCATGAAGTGGAAGTCTGTCCCTCTTGTTAAAAATGGTGACAATACATATGCAGCGGCAATACCGTCTGCCGACTATTTGGGCGGTACACTTTCCTATTATATCGAAGCAGCAGATGGAATGAATACAACTGCCTTTCCGGCAGATAAATCAATGCCTGTTCAAACAAAGATAGAAACTGTTCAAGAAACAGAACCCCAGTCAAAGCCAAGGCTGATGATCACGGAAATCACTCCTGATACTGCAGATGTTAATGGCAAGGATGGGTACGAGTTCATTGAAATCTATAATAATGCCGATCAGGCAATAAACCTGAAAGATTATCAAATCATATATCGATACCCGAATAATAACCAGCTAAATTGGGATCTTGCTGAAGATAAGATGATAGAGCCGCAGAGCTCTGCCGTGGTCTGGATCAAAAATGGGGCCAATGATGAAACCGGGCTGGAAAGCTTCAATGAGAATTACGGCACCAGCCTGGATGCCAGCCAGGTCATTGAAATTCATAATGATGGGATGGCAAACGGATCGGAACGCACGCTGATCATAGCCGATGATCTTGGCACAGAGATTGCGCAAGCGTCTTATAATAACAGCAGTGCTGATGTATACCAGAATAGCGGCATCACTTATAAAACTCCAGCAGCCGGCAGAGATATGGTGAAGGCTGGAATCAGCGAAAAAGCAGCACCAGGGTCAGTTCTGCCTGGACAGGTACCTTCAGAACCGGTGAAGCTGTCAGATGACAGTGAAGCTCCAGTCATTACCCATGAAGTACAGACTGAAATTGAAGGCGGACAGGATGCGGTGATTTCAGCAACCGTTACAGATAACACAGAAGTGCAGGCTGTTTCCCTCTCTTACCGGGCTGCAGAAGCAGCTGAATGGAAAACGGTCAAAATGCTTGTAAGCGGGCAAGCTGAAAATGTTTATGAAGCAGTCATCCCTGAAGCGGATCTGCGGTCAAAACAGATTGTCTACAAAATAGAAGCAACCGACGGAATCAACTCCAGCAGCACCGGTGAGGCTACAGCGGATATCACACCGGCCCAATATGCGAAGAATGAAGTGCCGCCGCTGCTCATTACTGAAGTTGTGCCTGATTCTACTAATGTGAACGGCTTGGATGGCTATGAATTTATTGAAGTATATAACAATACAGATAAACCTATTAACTTTAAGGATTATAAAATCCGCTACCGCTATCCGATGGAAGGGCCCGAAGCAGACTTGATCTGGGGGCCGGAAAAAGAGGATATTATTATACCTTCAGGTGAAGCTGTTGTTTTCTGGATTATCAACACAGGAAATACTGATAAAACAGCAAAAGACTTTAACAGCAATTACTCTTCCAATCTCGAAGAAAATAAGAATCTCTTTAAAATGGTTTCCAATGGGATGGCCAATACAGGGGACAGGGGCATTGTCATTGCGACTAATACCGGCCGGGAAATAGCAGCGTCCTTCTATAATGATGAGCCGAATAAGAAGGATACTGCTGCCAATAAGGGCATATTTTATGCATTTCCTACTGATAAAACAACCAAAATGGTCAAAATCAGTGCGGGGGCAGACAATGCAACCCCTGGTGCGGTCATGAAGGCCCAGGTCCCGGCAGCAAAGGCAGAGCTTAAGGAAGACACAAAAGCACCTGCCATTGAGGATCTTTCCAGTATCACAGAAGTAAACGAGAAGGAAGATCTGCAGCTCCTGTTTGACGCCGCAGATGACCAGGATGTAAAAACAATGCGCCTCTTCTACAGAACGGACAGCAATGGGGCATACAGATCGGCTGATCTGCAGCCAAGCTATGATGATGGCCTCTATCATTTCAAAATCTACTCTCCGGAGCTGATTGGAAAAGATAAAGTCGAGTATTATACGCTCGTTTCAGATGGAACCCATACAATCGAGTCAGAGCCGGCAGGGATTAAAATAACAGGCGGAGAAGAAGAAACAGGACTGCGCCTGAATGTTAAGAATGACTCTATTGTTACAAAAGAGACAATTCTTAAAGCAGCCTCTGCTTCGGGCAGTTATGAAAATATCAAACTCAAAATCGATGGAGAGAGTGTTGCAGCAGAAACCTATAAAGCGCTGGAAAAACAGGCCTACTTTGCATTTGATGTTAAAAAGACAAATTTATTTTTCCAAAATGGCGTTACGATGGGTGATGAAGTTTTAAAGATATTTGACGATACGATCAATTCATATGTAACAATGACTGTTCCTATTGAACCGGACAAGCTTTCATTGAATGAACCGGCTGTCATCTCCGTCCGCTCAGGCACAAAGGTATCTCCTTTTGATCAGGAATCAGAGGAAAACCGTGATGACTTTTATATTAAAAATGCCAGACTAGTCCTAAGCGACGGGACTGTCATATATGACCCGGCATACAGCGACAAGGAAAAGGAATTGACTGTCGGAGACGCAGGCTCAGCCAAGCCTGTATATGATTTCTCTTTCGAGGTGCCGGAAGAAAAATTCGCTGCCAAAGCTTATAAGTGGAATACCCTTGAAGCCGGAGAGGGCGAGCATACAATAACAGCCACCGAAGGGGCTGACTCAGCATCATCGACAGTGATTGTCGATAATTCTGCACCAGTCATCTCAGCTTCTGTAGAAAATGGCAAGGAATATAAAGGCAGCTTTACACTGGACGCGGATGTAGAAGATGAATGGTCCGGGGTAACCTCCGTATCAGCCACTCTTGATGGCAAGGAAGTTACCCTGCCATATGATACTGGCTCTGCCCAGCTGGATCCGGGCTCACATACCTTTGAAATCACTGCAATCGACCTGGTCGGCAATACAGGTAAAGAATCTGTAGTGTTTAAAACTGCTGATGAACATCCTGCCAAGCCGAAGGCACTTTCTCCCGAAGACGGGGCAAAAGATGTAAAAACAGATGCGAAGCTGTCAGTAGAGGTTTCCGACCCTACTAATGATGATCTGTCTGTCAGATTTTACAAAGGCTTTGAATACAAGCCGGCAGATGCAGAAGTAAGTGTCTTCTCCAACTCAGCTGACAGGGAGCCTCCGGCAGAAATGATTCCGGCAGGGGAGACTTTGCTGGCTGCAGCAGAGGAAGATAAAATGAACGATAAGGATGGCGAGTATGTAACAACGTCATCTGTAGAAAAATTCCCTTATCAGCGATTCGAAGTTAAGGTCGATTCGGAAGTAGATGAAACAGACATCATCCAGATAGACTGGGAAGGGAAATCCCTTTTGGGAAGAAAAGTCAGCATGTATGTCTGGAATTTTGATAGTGAAAAGTGGGAGGTCCAGCAGTGGAAGGTGGCAGATCAGGATGATTTCACTCTGACTGCTTCAGTGCAGGGCAAACAATATATGAAGGACCAAAAGATACAAGTGATGGTCCAGGATGAAATTTCAGCAGAAACGCCATTTGATTATACAATGGTTTGGATGTCGGATACGCAATATTATTCAGAGAGCTACCCGCATATTTATAAAAAAATGGTAGACTGGGTGGCAGCCAACAAGGAGAATCTGAAAATCCCTTATGTTTTCCATACAGGAGATTTGGTTGATGTTTCCACAGATCCCCAGCAATGGGCATATGCCGATGAGTATATGAACGTGCTCGAAGATGCAAATATACCTTACGGGGTCCTGGCAGGCAATCATGATGTAGATCATAAAACCAATGATTATACCCAATACTCCCAGTATTTTGGAGAAGAGAGATTTGCAGACAAGCCGTATTATGGAGGATCTTATAAAGACAATCGCGGCCATTACGACCTTATCAGTGTAAATGGCAATGATTATATTATGGTCTATATGGGCTGGGGCGTTGAGGATGCTGATCTTGAATGGCTGAAGGATGTGCTTGCCCAATATCCGGACCGGATGGCGTTCCTGAACTTCCATGAATACCTTCTTGTTTCGGGCAATAGAAGTCCGCTTGGAAACAAAATCTTTGAAGAAATTGTAAAGCCAAATAAAAACGTGCTGGCCGTCCTTTGCGGCCATTATCATGATAGCGAAACGCTCGTTGATGAGATTGATGATGACGGGGATGGCACACCGGACCGGAAAGTGTACCAAATGCTGGCTGACTACCAGGGAGGGCCTGAAGGCGGACAGGGATATATGCGTCTCCTGCATGTCAATCCTTCAGAAAATAAGATATATGTAAAAACTTACTCTCCGTATCTGAACGATTATAATTTCTACGATGCAGATTCTTATCCGGGCAAAGATGAGTTTGTGATCGATCTTCCATTGGAGCCGAAGGAGAAGGTCGTCTCCACTGACAGGCTTGAGGTGAAGGTTTATACAGACAGCCAGATCGGGGAGACTCAGACCCTGTCAGGAAAGAAAGCGGCGGAAACAGGATGGGCCGGCCTGGAGGCCAATAAACTGTACGGATGGTATGTCCGGGTGAATGATGAATTCTCAGGGGAAGCATTGTCAGATATCTGGTCATTCACTACCGGCAATGGAACTGGCGGGGGAGACAATGGGAACCAGGGTCCAGCCCAGCCATCGCAGCCGCCTGCAGCACCTCCTGCAGAGCAAAAGCCGGGAGAAATTCTTCTTCCAGCCGGTGCAGTGCAGATTGAACGGAAGCAGAACGAGATTGTCACTGCTGTCCAGGGCAGCCAGGTTCCGGGAATTATCAGCATGCTGAATGGGGAAAAGAAAGTAATTCCTATCATGCTGGAGAAGACTGCGAAGGGTGAAACAGCAGCAGCAAGCATTCCTGCAGTTCTCTTCAGGGATGCCGCAGCTAAGCAGAAAGATGCATTCATCCGCATAAAGAATGGTGAAGCAAGCATTACCCTGCCAGTCAGCCAGATTCAGACAGCAGAGCTGGCGGAAAAAATGGGGACCGATGTCGAGAATCTATCCATCGTCATCTCTGTTAATGAAGCAGCTGAACCTGCTTTTAAAGAAATGGCAGAAAAGAATAAGCTGACTTTGGCATCAAAGGTGATGGAATTTACTGCAGAAGCGGCAGCTGGAGAGAAGAAGCAGGCGCTGGAAAACTTCAGCAGTTATTTAAACTATGAGCTGGCAGGCAGCAAAGAATTCAATGCTAAAACCGCTTCTGTCATCCGTTTGAACAGCACTGGTGCTATTTCATCAGTACCAGCACTGTTCAAGGGCAGAACAGCAGAATTTAAATCATTGGCCGGAACTGTCTTTGCAGTTTCAGAAGATAAGGTATCCTTCCCGGATGTAGACAGGAAAAGCTGGCCGGCTGATTATATAGAGACCCTCGCATCCAAACATATCATTAAAGGAAAAGCAGATGGAACATACGCACCGCTAGAAGAGATGACCAGGGCACAATTCACTGTTTTGCTTGTCCGCGCCCTCGGCCTTCCGGCTGTGGATTATGACAATCGCTTTAAGGATGTAAAAGGGACTGAATGGTTCAACAGCGAAGGTGAATTGATGGCAGCTGTTCAAACGGGCATCATTCAGGGCAAAGAGGATGGGAATTTTGCCCCGAATGAGAGGGTTACAAGGGCACAGGCCGCTGCCATGATCAGCCGTGCTATGGACATTCCGTTCATTGGCTTTAACAAGAATGTGTTAGAAGAGAGTAAGAAAGCTTCAGATTTCAAGGATGCCGCCCAATTTGCACCATGGGCGAAAGAAGGAATTGAAGCTGTTTATCAGGCTGGTATAGTATCTGGGCGTGAGGATGGCCGTTTTGACCCGAATGGCTATACAAGGCGAGATCATATGGCCAAAATTCTGGCGAACTTCCTTATAGCCGCCGGTTTGATGGATGATACAATTACAAAGTGAAAAAAGCAGGCTGCTGAAGCAGCCTGCTTTTTGTGCTCTTACTATACTGAATGGTAGCTGATAATTATTTTAGAATAACGATATACAAGGTTAGAAAGTATTGTTCTACCTTATTGTGAAAAAGTGAAATTTAGTTTTTCTATGTTGATATATAATTTATAAGCTCTAATCATATAAATTTATTATGCTGAACAAGACGAATGAAAAAAGACCTACTTTTGTTAGAAGTTTATGGAATCGAGACTAATTTACTAGTATAATATAAATGTATAACTTTACCATTGGAGGTTAATATATGAAAAATAATAGGAAAAAGATCTTAGCTGCTGCAGTCACTACTTCAATTGTTGCATCAGCAGCTGCCAATTCAGTTGAAGCGGCAGACTTTTCGGATTTAAAGAAGGGGAGCTTCGGTTATGAAGAGATTTCACATCTTGTAAAGGCCGGGGTGATCGATGGGCTTGGCGATGGCACTTTCAGACCGGGAACAGCTATCACCCGCCAGCAGGCTGCTAAGCTTTTCACGCGTGCTTTGAACCTCAAAGCGCCGTCAAGCGGCAAAGGGTTTAAAGATGTGAGTCCGGAGTCTGCCTTTTATTCATCAGTTCTTGCTGTGCAGGAGGCAGGAATCTTCAAGGGGACAGGGGAATACTTCAATCCTAACGCCACCTTGACAAGGGAAGAAATGGCTACAGCTTTAGTCAGGGCGTTTAAGCTAAAATCCAGCGGCGCTCAAGTTCCCTTTAAGGATTTAAAAGAGATTTCTCCAGCCCACTTGGAAAATGTGAAGACTCTCTACCAGGCAGGGGTCACAAAAGGAAAAGCAGGATTCTTATTTGATCCCAAAGGCAATGTGTCCAGAGCTGAATTTTCAGTATTCCTTTTCAGGCAAGTGATCGGGGAAAAAGCAGCCACTATAGAAAAACTGGCGGAAAGCAAAGTTTATATCGATGGTAAGGCCTATACATATTCTAAAGAGCTAAAACCTTTCTTCAGCAAGGAAAATGAAAATGCACTATTAGGTGCAGGTATTAAATATAATCAAGACAAGAACGAAATTACAGAGATTACTTACCTGGAGATTAATGCATCAGGAACAGAGAAACCGGACAACTCCGGCAATGTCGTTCTTAAAGGAGAACGAGGGGTCGTTAACGGTGACATGGTCATCAACGGAGATTTTATCACTGCTGAGAACATCAATATTAAAGGCAGTCTAACGATCACTTCAAAAGCGGCCAATTCTTTTACCGGCAAAAGTCTGTCTGTAGAAAAGAGTACAGTTATCAATGGGAAGGCTGTGGCTATTTTTAATGATTCCAAACTGAATGCCCTTGAAGCAGCCGCAATGGGCAGCCGGATTGAGCTGAAAGGACCGACAGCTGTTCGTTCTGCTGAGGTTCTTGCAGATGCAGTTCTATCATCAGAAAATACTATCCCGCAGCTGATGGTAAAAGGACAGGCAGCAAAGTTAGAGCTGAACGGCAAGGTACAAAAGGCATCATTTGCGAATGAAAAGCCGATCCACTTGAAGGGAGCAGGCGAGATTGAGATGCTGGAGGCATCAGGTGCAGCTATAACGCTGGAGAATGGTTTGAAAATTGGCGATCTTCATTACTCTGCTGCCAGCAAAGTTGCAGATGTTATCACAAACTATAATCAAGTTAAAGGCAATATCGCTAAATTAAATGGAAAGGATAATCCTGATGCTGCTGCAGCTGCACCGGTTAACACAGGAAGTCCGATTCCTTCCGACCAGACGCCGCCGCAAGGCTTAACAGGCCTTTCTGCTGTCTCTGATCATACAAAAGTGACATTATCCTGGAATGCCAGCAGCGAAGCTGATTTCAGCCATTATGAGATTTATTATCTTGCAGGGAAAAGTGTTTCCAGGGAATCTGCAGGAGCCCAGAAGGCTACTGTGACAGAAAAAGGTTCAGGCCGGGTTTCTTTTGATATTGCCAGCCTGTCAAATGATGTGGACTATGCATTTGCTGTTTATGCAGTTGACTCTTCCGGAAATTACAGTACAGCTGCTACTGCAGCAGCGACTCCAGCTGCGGAACAGGCTGTTTCTGGGAACATCTTTGAAAACAATCGTACCTACTCCAGGAGCTACTTAATCCACCCGGCATCAGGAGCAGTTTATGGAGCACCGACAACTGGAAACAGTGCCGCTGTCAATGGAAATGTAACGGTCAAGGGAAGTGCAACTCTTCAAAACCTGGTGATTTCAGGCACGCTGGTTCTTGATCCAGGGGATGAAGGCGAGGTAACACTTGATAATATCGAAGCATCAGCCATCAAAGTGCTATCAGGGAAAGTAGGCACTATTGTTTTCAATCATGTTAAAGCAGATTCTGTCTTTGTCAGTGATGATAATGGAATCAGGCTGAAAAGCGATGGCAGCAGCACAATCGGCAGCTTAAGGATTTCACCTTCCAATCCAACCGGCGCGTCCGAAGTGCAGCTCGCGGGAAATTACAATAGCACCAATATCATTCTCGAAAAGGATGTAACAGTAACGGCTAAGCCTGACTTTTCAGCAGGCAGCATAACCATTGAAGGGCAGGAAAATCTTCATGTTACCCTTCAGGCTGAAGAAGGAAGTGCAGCTGATCTTCCCTCTGTTACATTTAAGAGTCCTGCGAAGTTAAGCTCAGGAGCGGGAAGCATTTCCATCCCGAAAATTATCCTCGCTAATGGGGGTATGACAGCAGGGGAGACTGAGATCAATGGCAGCTTTGGACAGCCTGAAGTCTTAGCAGAGAAAGCAGTTTCCTTAAAGGTTGAAGCAGAAATCTCAAAGCTCTCAGCAAAGTCGGCTGTTCATTTATCAGGCGGAAAAGCTGGGGCTATCCAGAACTTTGAAACAATCGGGAATGCCGGTAAGATCCAGGGTGCAACAGAAGAAGTGAATGAAGACTTGAAGAAGGTCAGGAACACCAGTGTAAACCTGGCAAAAGCGGAGATTAAGAAGGTGCTCGAACAGACGGAAAAGGACCTCGCAAGCATCCAAAAAGCAGATGCTTATGTAGTAACTGCTATCTCGCTTGGAGCAGCTAAAACGGATTTTATTGAGGGAAGCAAGAATCTGATTGATGAGTTGAATAAGCTGAAAACACAGCTGTCAGCAAAGATGGATGCAATTAAGGAATTGAACGAAAAGCTGGCTGAACTGCCTAAGAAGGAATATTTACCTTATATTACCTCAGCCGGATTGCCTAAATTGAAAAATGATGCAGCCACAGCAGAGGCAGCTTCAGATAAGGCCAAGGCAGCCGGGATTGCCAATCCTGAGAAAGATGCAAATGTGAAAAACTACAGCCGTCTGAACGACGCTTTGCAGCATATTCAAAAGCTTGAAGGCGTGAAGGAAGCAGTCCTGGAGAGCGTCCTTGCAAAGCTGGCAGAGCTGCCTGAGCCTGATGCCATTACCATTGAGGCAATTGATGAAATCATACAGCAAATGGAAGAAGCTAAGCGTGCTGCTGCAGAAGCAAAGTTAAAAGGAGCCGTGCCTTCTGACTTCATCCGTGATGGGGAAGATTTACTGGCAAAATTGAATGCAGTTGAATCTGCTGTTTCTGAGCTGCTCCAAGCAAAGGCAGCTGCTATCAGTATGGCGGTAGAAAAGCTGGCAGCACTTCCGGAAACCGATGATATTACCGTAGGAAACTTAGAGTCAGTCCGTAAGCTTGCAAATATAGCAAGGACGGCCGTTGAACAGGCAAAAATCAAAGGAGCTGCAGATTCAGATTTTGCACTATTGAGTGTACTGGCTAGTGTGGAAGCAAAAATTGCCCTGCTGGATGATGCGCGAATTTCTGCGATTGATGCTGCAAATAAAGCTATCGCTTCCCTTCCTGAGCCAGATAGCATTACGGTTGAGATGATTGAAGCACTGCAGTCAGAGCTCAATGCAGTTAAGACCAAAGTAGAGGCAGCACGGCAGGCAGGCGCAGAAAACAGTGGATTTGTAAACCTGGAGAAAATTGATCAGATTGAGGAGAGAATGGCAGAGCTTCTCGGTGAAAAAGCTGAAGCAGTTGAACTGGTAAATGAAATGCTTCAAAACCTTCCGGATGTATCGGCCATTACATTTGCCAACTTCAAACAGGTGAAAGCTGATGTTTCCAAACTGAAGCTAGCCATTGCTGATGCGAAAGAAAAAGGGGCTGCTGAGGCCGATTTTGAACATATAGAAAAACTTTTGCAAGCTGATGAAAAAGTATTGGAACTTGAGAATAGCAGCGCGGAAGCTATTACTGCTGCCAACCAGGCCATTTCTGCTCTCCCTGCAGCAGAAGAAATAGGGACAGAAAATCTCGATGAAGTAAAGGCAAAATGGCAGGCAGCTGTGGAAGCCATTGCTGATGCAAGGGCAAAAGGAGCAGTGGATGCTGACTTCCCTGAGCTTGACAGGGTGGATGAAACTGAAAGAGCGATTGAAATGATGGAGACTGCCCTGGAGGAAGTGATCCTTACTGCAAATGAAGCGCTCGGAAAAATACCTGCAGCGAAAGACATTACTGCACAGAACTTTAAAGAAGTAAAAATCCTTGCAGCTGCTGCCAAGAATGCCGTAGCAATTGCAAGAACAAAAGGTGCTGAGGACAGCGATTTTACTGGACTGGAGAAGATCTCTTCCGCTGAAGTGAAAATTGCCGAACTGGAACAGCAATACACCGAAGCTGTTTCAGCAGCAAATCAAGCAATTTCAAATCTTCCTGTTCCAGCAGATATTTCTTTCAGCACACTTTCGGAAGCAAAAGAAAAGCTTGCAAATGCAGAATCAGCCATCGCTGAAGCAAGGGCAAAAGGGGCAGAGGATGCAGACTTTGCTAATCTCGGCAAACTGTCTGAAGTGAAAGAGAAAATCAGTTCTCTTGAGATTGAGAAAAAACAGTCCATCTCAGAAGCCAATGCAGCCATTGCCGGCCTGCCTGAAGCGGACCAGGTTACTGTTTCCAATTTCAAAGAAGTGAAGGCAGATGCAGAATCAGCCAATATAAAACTTAATGCTGCCCGCCAAAAGGGTGCAACTGATGCTGATTTCACGGGATTGTCCAAGCTTCAAGCAGTTTTGGCCAAAGTAATTGCATTTGAACACCAGCTTAATGAAGCGATCCTTGCTGCCAATGAAGCCATTGCACTGCTGCCGGAACCTGAGTCCATTTCGAGGGATACACTGCAGAGCGCCAAAGATCAGCTGCAGGCTGCTGCTGATGCTATTGAAGCAGCCAGGCAGAAGGGAGCAGCGGATTCAGACTTTACCGGTATTGAAAAGCTCGAGGCAGTAGAAACGAAGATCGCTGAGTTTGGAGATCTGAAAGAGCAGGCGATTGAATCCGCCAATGAGGCACTTGCTGCCATACCGAATGCGGAATTTATTACCGAAGAAAATGCAGCCGAAGTGCGTTCCAAAGTCCAAATTGCCCAAATGCTTGTAGCACAGGCAAGGCTTCTGGGGGCAGAAGACAGTGATTTTACTGGACAGGAAAAAATCAATCAGGCTCTTGCTGCACTGAAGCAATTTGAGTCAGGGTATGATCTGGAACATTATGAAAACCCCCTGGAATCCCTGGCTAAAATCAATCAGAACATAGACGGTTTCACAGCAGAGGATTTGATGGGAGCTTCCGACTCCGGAGTCAAAGAAAAAGAGCTGGAACGGTATAGAGCAGAACTAAAGAAGGTGTTGTCGGAAAATAATAGAGACCTCACCCTTGGTGATGTTGGATTAGCTGTAAGCAGACTGAATGGTGTATTGATAGAAGAAGGGATAGAGGCTATCAATTCTAATCTATCAGGGTTTACCTTTGAGGATCTTAATAAGGTACAGTATGTTTTTGGCAGTTTCAGGATTCAGGATTACCGCGATGCCTTAACTGCAGCCTATAGTAAGTATGGACACTTAAGCAGCGAAGAAATCTCCAATACTATTTTCAGTATGGAAAAAGAAGCAGCATTAAATGCTGTTAATAGCCATCCGGAATCTGCCGAGATGATGGATTTGTATACTTTGGCAGCAGAGTATGGATATCACATTATTAATGTACCGGTTGAAGTGATCCGGACAGAGTTAAAGAGGGTTATCGCTCAAGAAGGCCCTTTAACTGCCACTGAAATTGTAGAGATCATAAAGAATTTGAGTACTGCTGACATCCATGAAGTGTTCTTAGAGGAGATTAACTCCAATCCTGAACATTTCTCAACCGAAGCATTGAGTGCTGTTTCTAGTACTAATTTAGAGTACCAGCTGATTGATTCATACCGGAAAGCTATTGCAGACTATAAAGCTTCCCAGTCAGCGCCGCTTTCAGCCAAAGCTATCTCGAAATTGGTCGCAGATATAAATGATCAGGCGTACTTGCATGAAATAAATACAGATAGGGACTACTATTATGCATTGAGCATCGTAGCTATCGGAGACTTTGCCTTTAAACAGCTATCTGAATATCAAGCAGCTCTTGAAAGAAAGCAAAATGAAAAAGGGGATCTCACAAAGGAAGAAGTTATAGCAATTGTCAGGGCTGTCAACTCCGATATAAGAGGCAGTGCTCTTGCTGCGATTAACATGAATCCGGAGGAATCGACGTACTTCCAGCTTTCGGATGCAGTAGATCATTATGGGCTGGTCGATAGCAATGCCCTGGAGTTCTATCGTGCCGCATTGGTAGAGGCTGTTAATATCAGTTCAGGAAACCTTTCGGAATATGATATCAGGCAGCTGATTGAGGATATTAACAGTCAATTGGCATTAGCTTATATTAATAACAATCCCGAAACTTTTACTATGGACCATCTCAGGAAAGTTTTATCCAGCACTTGGCTTGATAAAGAGTTGATCCTTGATTACAGAGAGTCTGTCTCACTTAGACTGGAAGAACTTCAGGCAGAGCTGACGGCTGTACAACTCAGTGAAATTGTCAATCAGGTAAATGACAGGGTTTCCGATGCAGCTGTCCAGTATATCAGCGATAATATTGACAGCTTTGAGTACGCTGCTCTTGTGAGTGCTTCAAAAGGCTATAATGTATGGGAAGAGTATTTAGAAGAATATCGCAAGGAGCTAAAAGCGTTAAAAGAAAGAAACGGCAGAGCCCTTCAATATAGTGAAATTCTTTCTGCCCTTTCAAGGGTTCACCAGGAAATGGCCCAAAAAGAAGTTGCATATACTATTAATTTGTTAATGACAGAACCTAAACTCATTAATATTGATCATTTATGGAGAATTTCTCCAAGTGCAGATGAACGGCTGATATTCAGGTATATAGATGAGTTGTCTCTTCTGCTTGATGATGGCATGGTATTTACCCAGCAAAATATTGCTGAAGTGATTAATAATATCAACAAAACGTATGCAATAGAGACATTGAACAACACGCCATTCATTATCTCAATGCGGGAGCTTGGCTACATTGTCGAGATCCATTCATTCAGTGAGGAATTCCTTGATGATTATAAGCAGGCTTTCTCGGACGATATCAAAGCTTCCGGTCCAATGTCAGCCGGCAGGGTGGCAGAAGTGATTCTTCAAGTGAATAAAAGGGAAATTATAGAACAGGTAAATGCTTATCCTGAAGGTTTGACTATCAATCATTTGGCTGCTTTATATGGCTGGAACTTTATTGACCAGGAATTGCTGGTGGGCTATATCGGCAGAGCACGGGCAGAGCTGGATGCTGGAAGAGAATTAACCTTTGAAACGTTGCTGTCGGTAATAAAAGATGTAAACCAGCAGGATCAACAGGAAGCTCTGGCTGAAATAAATGAGAATCCACAAGGGTTCAGCTATAGTACTCTTTTGAGGGCGGCTGACACATATGTTAAAGAAGAGAGGCTTTCACCATACCGCATGGCGATAAAAATGTATATGGATTCCAAAGGGGGCCATATTTCAGCTGCTGAGCTGATTTCCATCCTGGAGGACGTAAACAGGCAGGAAAATGAAAGAGAAAGACAAGATGCGATTGATTATATTAATGAATATCCTGCTGCTTTTTCAATTATAGATCTCAGAAGCTCAGGCATTTATATCGAGCCTGAATATGAGCATCTTTTACCGGAATTCCGTGCAGCGGTAGGGGCAAAACAGCTGACTAAAGGCAGGGACTTGACCTTTGAAGAAATCTTCCAGACTGTAAATCAGATCCTTAATGAAGCGAAAAATCTGAAAGAAGCTGCTGCACTTGAACGTATTAATGAGAATCCTGAAGGAGCCTCTATTTGGGATATTAAGCTGTTTTTTACAAATGCAAGGGAAGACAGACTCGAAGCGTATAGGGCGGCATTGCTTGAAAAAGCAAACAGTGTCGGAGAATTAAATGAATGGGATGTCGAAAACGCAATAACAGAGAAGAATAAGGCACTGGCTCTTGCAGAAATAAATGATCATCCTGCCTCAATGACTATTGAGCAGCTGACCGATGCGCTGTTTAATGAAAATTATTCCTTTAAGCAGGAATACCTGGCAGAATACCGTTTGAAAATAGCAGAAGCAGTAGAGGCTGATGGCACGATAACCATTGAGGAAATAATCGAGATTCTTGAAGAGGTAAATGGAAGGGAAACTCTCCCAAGAATTCAGAGCAATCCCGAGAGTATCCAAGCTTCTGAGCTTAGGATGATCTTAGGTTCTGAAAACGTGGTCGATGAGAATATTGCTGATTACCGGACAGCCATAACAAACGCAGTTCATTCCGGCACACAGCTTACTAGGGATATCCTGCTGGATCTTGTGCTGGCAGTAAACAGCGAAGTGTCAGAACGAGCCCTTACAGAAATTAATGCCAATCCGGAAGCCGTCACAGCCGAGCTGCTGAGAAAAGCCGGAGTTACTGTTTATGCTTATCCTGATCGCCTCCAGTTGTATCGTGAAGCGATTGCTAAGAAAAAAGCTGAACTTGAAAAGGACTTGAGCCTGACGGAGCTGGAGGCTGTCATTGAGGATGTAAATGCTAATTATAGGCAGTATATTGAGGAGCTAGTGCTTAAACGGATTATCGAAAATCCAGATACTTTTACAATAGATGATCTGAATCAGCTCAATATATATCCCGAATATGAAGATAAGATAGCTGAATACAGGCAAAAGGTGAAAGCAGAGCTGGATAGACTGACAGTTGATAGAATCCGCCAAATTGTCTGGGCAGTGGACTCTGCCGTTAGAGAAAATGCTGCTGCAGAAATGCTGAATGTAATTAAAAGTGACCCAACAGGATTTTCATTTAAGGTGCTGCAGCAGGCAACAAGAAACCTTGCTATAAGTGCTGACAGAATTGATTTGTATAGAAAAGCAGTGGCCAGTTTCCTGGATGAGAATAATGGGCAGATGGGGCTATATCAGTTAGAGAGTCTGATTATGGAAACCGATAAAGCTGCAACTTTCAAGAAAGCTAAAGAAGCGCCGTTGTCATTGACCATTATAGATGTTGAGTACCTTGTTAGGGATGCGGGTAATTGGGCAATAAGTGTACAGTATTTAGAAGGATACCGGACAAGCATAAAAGCAGAGGTTGACTCTGGCAGAGAACTGACATCCCAAAGGGTTGTAGAACTGATCAATCAAGTGGGCCGGGAATATGGTTTGGCTGAGATTATCAGGGATGGTGCAGGATTTAAAGATCAATCCCTCCTGCATGTTGTTTATCCATATTATAGCTGGGAGCTCATGGATGCTTATCGGGAAGCTGTTATAGACTTACTTGAAACAAATCAGACTTTAACGATTGTTTTATTAAATGAATTAGCTGCTGGAATTAATTCAGCTCATTTCCTGAATCAAATAACAGCCGATCCCCAGTCTGCCGAAGTGGACCAGCTTCGCCTCCTTTTACAAGAGGACGATTTGGTACGGTCTGATTATGAATATCTGGAGCTGTACCGCTCAACACTTGTACAGCTGAAGGCAGAAAAAGATGAGGGTGAGTTGTTCACAATTTCAGAAGTTAAACAGGCAATCACAAAAGCAAATGCTGAAATTGATGGTAGCAGGCTTGATGCAATTAACAAAAATCCTGAAGGCTTTGATATAAATGACCTCGGAAAGCTGATAGGCTATGAACTTATTAATTATTCAAACCTTGATTTCTACCAGCAATCAGTTGCCCAAATGCTGGCGGAACTTGAGCGTGACCTGACTGCCGAAGAAATCCTGGAGGCAGTTAAATTAGGAAATGAACTGGCAGATAAGGCAAATCTGGATGCAATTAATCTTAATCCTGACAGCTTTGGACTCTCAGATCTTGAAGAAGTTGCAGGGAATATAAATTGGTCTAACCTTGAGTATTACCGTGAAGCTATTAAAGCCATGCTTTCAGTGAAGGGTGCACCTTTAACCAAAGAAGAAATAAAGCAAGCTGTAGTGGAAGGGGATGCCTTGGCGGTCGAAGCGAGGCTTGCCGAGATCAACGGCAGTCCTGAAAAATTTGAGTCATCTATTCTTGGGGAACTGTATGGATATGATATTGTTCAATGGGAAAACATGGAGTGGTACCGCAGCGCCTTAAATGAGGCCATTCAAAGCAATAACGGCGAGCCGCTTTCCTATGAGGAGATTCGTGATATTCTGCTGCAGGTCAACTCCGCAGAAACGAATTCAATCTTAGAAAAGATTAATTCAAATCCTGGCGAAGTGACCCGCGATGAGATTTATTCCCTGCTTCCTGATGAGATCGCTCATCTTGTATTTGATCCTTATGTTAGCTATTACCAGGATCAGTTTGCTGAAATGAAAGCAGAGATGGGGCGGGATTTACGACTTGAGGATGTGAAAACAGCAGTAGAGGATACGAATGAAAGAATCTATGAGGAGATTTTCGATAAGATCACCCAAAATCCTCAAGAGCTTCAAAAATATGATTTAGGTATTTTTGAAGAATCCTATTCAGAAAATGTTTATTTCTCTTGGGAACAATTCAAGCTATATCAAATATTGTTTACGGAACATCTCGCAGCAGGCGGTGCTCCTCTCTCCAGGGATGATATCAAGATGATTTCTGAGGATGTATATGCGAACTATAATATAATTTGGTCGTATATTTTAGCAAAGGAATCATACAAATCAGGCGATATCCTGGATGTTGCGACAAGCGATTACCAGCTGTCCCAGGTATTCCTTGTTCCAGTCAGCCATGGTTCCGAGGATATTACCGAGCAGGAGCTATATGATCTGGTTGAATCTGGTGTCGCTGTTTCAGCTGGTCCGCCTAATAACGGAGAGAATACGCTGATTGACACTGCGGGTCTACCGGCTGGAGATTATGCCGTTTACTTAGTAGATAATGGTTCAGGGGTTTTCGGAAAATCCAATACGATCCATCTTGATGCGGGAGCAGAAAACCCAGGGGAAGGTGTAAACAGCCTTCCTGAGACAAAAGAAGAAAAGCCGGCGGAAGATAGCGTTGTTGAGGAAGTAAAGCAAACTTCATCCGGAACTGTTAGCATTAAGCTGCAGGATGAAACCTTCATTGAAGTTACGGTTGAAGATCAGGATCTTAATTTGAACAGCAATGCAGCCGACACAGTAGCTGTCCAGGCTGTAAATGATAACGGAGAGCTGCTGGAAGTTATTCTGACTGAGACTGGTGCTGATACGAATGTATTTGTCGGAACGGTTATGCTTAACCTGTCTGCTGAAAAAAGTGAAGAAATGCTGACCATAACAGATGGAGATACAGTCACCATTACTTACACAGATGAAGCAAATGCAGAAGGCAAAAAAATAGAAGCTGCCCAATCCATCACAATCCCCTTCGGGAAAACTAAATAATACAAGCATTTGAACCGCTGAGAGCGCTTTGCTCTTAGCGGTTCTTTTGGTATTGATTCGACAAATTTCGGGAGGTGCCTGTCACCATCTTCTACGCCTCAAGACCTACCCAATCTTACAGTCCTGGTCTATGGAAAAGAGGAGTTTTATCGTGTATTGTTGAATTAAATAAGATAATCTTACTTTTTCTGTCAAGCGGGGAGATTGGGTGAAACCTATTCTGTCTTAAATCGTATGAGTAGATAAAGCAGGATTTTATGTCAGGAGTCGATATGAATGAACCGGATTGTTTCGTTTCTTATAGGCACAGTACTGGCTGTCCCGTTCGCCGGGTCGGTCTGGACGGTCAGTTATTTCGGATTTGACCAGACGTTTTTCTTATCCGGACTGATAGCAGGCGGAGCGGCTGCGTTAGTGTATCTGGCTGCATTCCAGATCGGGCGTGTCCGTTTCCTCAGGAAGCACGGGCTTTCGCGGAGGGAATACAAGTACATCAAGACAAACCTTGCAGAAGGGAAAAAGAAAATTTCCCGCCTGCACAAGTCATTATTTGCGATCCGCCATCTTCCTTCTTTGAAGCAGCGGATTGAACTGATGAGGATCACACGGAAGATTTACAGGCTGACGAAGAAAGAGCCGAAGCGTTTTTACCAGGCGGAGCGGTTTTATTTTTCCCATCTTGATTCTCTGGTGGAAATGACGGAGAAATATGTTTTCCTCTCCACCCAGCCGAAGAAGAACCTTGAAATCGACCAGTCGCTGCTGGAAACCCGAAGGACCATCAATGAACTCTCCCAGACGGTTGAGAAGGATTTGTACGAAGTGATTTCCGATGATATTGATAATCTTAATTTTGAAATAGACGTGGCAAAAAACTCGATTAAAACGTGGAAGGAAAACCGATTACCTGAAGAAAGCAGGAGGCTGAAATGAGCGAACAAAACCCATCATTAACGAAAAAGACGAGCAGTCTTATGGATGATATCCTTGCCGACCCGTTCGGCGACATGAATGGCGGACCTGTCCTGGAGCTAGCGAAAGAAGAGAAACCGGTGAAGCTCATAGACGTGATCCCGGAGGAAAACCGCGCCCGGGCTTATCAGATTGCCGAGCAGATCGACCCGCGCAACCACCAGGCCATGATTGCTTATGGGACTCAGGCTCAGACGAAGCTGCTCACCTTCTCGCACAGCATGCTCGAGCATGTCCAGAAAAAGGATATCGGAGAGGTCGGTGATATCATCAATGACCTGATGAAGCGCCTCAATGATATGAATCCGGATGAACTGAAGCAGGGCAAGCAGTCGCTGTTTTCCCGCATGTTCGGAAAAATCTCCGATTCTGTCCAGGAGATCCTCTCCAAATATCAAAAAACAGGAGCGCAGATTGACCGGATCAGCGTAAAGCTGGACCGCAGCAAAAATGTCCTTTTATCCGATATCCATATGCTGGAGAAGTTATATGACACGAACAAGGAATATTTCCACGCTCTCAATGTCTATATTGCAGCGGGCGAAATCAAGCTCGAGGAGCTTCATGAGCAGACAATCCCGCAGATGAGGAAGGAAGCGGAATCATCAGGCGACCAGATGAAATTCCAGGAAGTCAACGATATGCTTCAGTTTGCGGACAGGCTGGACAAGAGGCTGTACGATTTAAAGCTGAGCCGGGAAATTACGATCCAATCCGCCCCGCAGATCCGCCTGATCCAAAACACGAACCAGGCCCTTGTCGAAAAGATCCAGGCATCCATCAACACTGCCATCCCGCTGTGGAAAAACCAGGTGGCAATTGCCCTGACCCTTATCCGTCAGCGCCATGCCGTTGAAGCGCAGAAGCAGGTTTCAAAAACAACCAATGAGCTGCTCTTGAAAAACGCGGAAATGCTGAAAACCAATACCATTGAAACCGCCAAGGAAAATGAGCGCGGCCTAGTGGACATTGAGACGCTTAAGAAAACCCAGGAAAATCTCATTTCCACTCTGGAAGAAACACTCCGGATCCAGGAGGAGGGCCGCAATAAGCGGCGCCAGGCAGAAAGTGACCTGGCTTCTATGGAAAATGAACTGCGCCAGAAACTGCTTGAAATCAAAGGATAAGTAATAGAGATGCCTTCCCGATAGGAGGCATCTTTTTATTTTTAAGGAGTACGCTCCGGATAAAATGGACTGGTTTAAACAAAGTGATATTGCAAGACCTCCTTTAGTAGTATGGCCGGCACCTATATTTAAAAAATATTTTTTTGAAAATCATGTTTATTTAATTTTTAGTGTGGTATTAAATTTTAGTGCATGATCTGGTAAATACAGGATGAGAGGGTGAATATCAAGGGCAAAATCACTGAAAAGTGATGACGCAAAGCTATAGGGGCTTATGTGGAAAAAAAACAATGCCAGCCAGCTGCCATCAAACAGAAAAGGGGACTATTTGATGTCAAAAATGAAGTGGGACACGCCTGAAGTTATAAAACGGAGAAAAAAAAGAAACAAAATTATATTGTACATATCAATTTTTGTATTTACTATTGTTTCAAGTGTGCTGGCAACAGTTTTAATGAGTCAGGTATAGCAGGAAAAGACGGAGGCCATGCGGGCATTCCGTCTTTTTTTAGACATAGCCCGCCATGTACCTGTTTCCTGATTCGCGGCGTTTTCAAAATTGCTTTCGGCAGGTTTAATGTTGAAGACTTTCGTTTGTTAATAGGCGGAGTAAATAAAAAAAGAAGATTTGTCCCTTTTATTGTATTTAAAACATTTGTCGAACAAATCCTCCCATCTGTCCATGCCTAAAGTCACGGTTCTGACGTCGAATCAGCATTGACTAGGTCCTCTTTGGTATAGACATCTATACACTTATTTCGCTAACCTAAAGATGTAATTATTTGAATTTTTAAATTAAAGGGAGGGAAGGAGATAGTCCGGTTCGTGTTCAGAGATGATAAAAGGAGGAATAAGATGAAGAATAAGTCTGTGAAAGTGACATTGGCTGCCATCCTGAGCCTAAGCGCTGTGGCTCCTGCAGTTATGGCAAGCGACAGTCCTGAAGCAAAAGAAAAAGCGGGGGATCCGGAAATGAGTTCTTCAAAGTTTATGCCTCCTGTTCCATTTCCATGGGATCATCCGGGAAAATCATCGCCGGTGCTTCATCCGGGATCTGCCAGGGGTGCAGGCATGGTTGAAGGCCCGCTCAATGAAATCGATGGAATCATGGAGGAGATGATTGATTCCAGGGTGATGCCAGGTGCAGTGGCGCTTGTGGCCCGGCGCGGCCATATCGTCAAGCATGAAGCCTATGGCATGGCTTATCAGTACAAAGATGACGGATTGACAGAAGCCGATCAGCCTATCTCCATGGCGAAGGACACCATCTTTGACCTTGCTTCCATCAGCAAAATCTTTACAACAACAGCCGCGATGCAGCTTTATGAAAAAGGCCTCTTCAATCTTGATGATCCGGTGGCTGATTATCTGCCTGAGTTTGCAGCCGGCGGCAAGGAAGAGGTGACCATCAGGCAGCTGATGACCCATACTTCTGGATTCACGGCTTGGATTCCTCTCTATTCACAAGGGAACAGCCGCGAAGACCGTATCTCAATCGCTCTGCAATATCCGCTTGCCAATGAACCGGGGAGCACTTATACATACAGCGACCTCAACATGATTGCCCTCGGAGCCCTTATTGAAAAATTGTCAGGCAAGCGCCTGGATGAATATGTGAGAGACCATATTACCAAGCCTCTTGGCATGAAGGATACCATGTATAACCCTCCCGAAAGTCTGAAGGACAGGATAGCAGCCACTGAATATCAGCCTGCCCTTGGGCGCGGCCTTGTCTGGGGAGAGGTTCATGATGAAAATGCCTGGTCGCTTGATGGCGTCGCCGGTCATGCCGGTGTCTTTTCCACAGCTGGAGACCTGGCGAAGTTTGCACATATGTATGTAAATGAAGGTACCTATGGCGGAAAGCGCATCCTGAAAAAAGAAACAGTCAGGACTCTTACGGAAAATCAGATCCCGCAGTTTCCAGGCGATGACCACGGACTAGGCTGGGAGCTGAACCAGGGCTGGCTCGGCGATGCGCTGACAGATAAAGATTCACTCAGCCACACAGGCTACACAGGCACTTCAGTTGTCATCTCCCAGAAAAATGACACCATTGCCATCCTGCTGACCAACCGGGTCCATCCGACAAGGAACACCGTTTCAACGAATGGAGCAAGAAGGGCATTTGCAAGACAGGTGGCAGACAGCATTCCGGTCAGCATCCCTGGCAAGCAGCCGGCCTGGTTCTCGGGCTATGGCGATAATACAGAAAAAAGCCTGACAGCTGAAGTCGATCTGCATTCACAGGCGGTTCTCTCTTTTGAAACCTGGCACCGGATTGAGGAAAACAGCGATTATGGCTATCTGGAAATCTCAGCAGACGGCACAAATTGGACTGAAGTCAAATCTTTTACCGGAAACAGCGAAAGCTGGAGCACGGTTAAAGCTGAGCTTCCTGCAGATACTAAGCTCATTCGCTTCCGCTATAAAACCGATGCAACCGTCAACGGCAGAGGCTGGTACCTGGATAATATAAAAATCTCTCCTGAGAAAGGTAAAGACATAAAGCCTGAGTTTGCGAGTGAAGAATGGCAAAAACGCAGCTATTAAATGTTGAGGAGGAATGGCTTTGAAAAAGCTCAAAACGATTGTAATGACTTTTCTGGTTCTGATCCTTGGGTTCTCCGCCTGGCTTCAGCCTGCAGCGGCAGCCGGCAAAAATAAGGTGAAGGATCTCGTCCTCCTGCAGAACCTGCCGGAATCCGAGACGCAGTTCAGCGGAAAAACATTGCAGCTTAAAGCACTGCATGTCTATAAGGAAGGGCATTTTCTAGGAGTCTCCAAGAATCTTGACTGGAACTCCTCCAATAAAACGGTCGCCAGGGTATCTGATGACGGAACTGTAACACTGTCAGGAAAAAATGGCCGTACTTTTATTACCGTAACAGATGGAAAAAATAAAGACCGGATCGCCATTGACGCCAAAAATCGCAAATCCGGGTTTCAGGCAGAAATCCGCAAGGAAAAATCAAAGCGCTATCAGCTGGTCGATGATGCTGTCAAAGCAATGAAGCTTGAAGAAAAAGTCGGGCAAATGCTTATGCCGGATTTCCGGACCTGGAAAGGCCAGAACGTAACAGAAATCCAGCCGGAAATTGAAGCGCTTGTGAAAAAATACCATCTCGGCGGCGTCATTCTTTTCCGCGAGAATGTCGTGACAACCGAGCAGACAACGAAGCTGGTCTCACAATACCAGGAAGCATCAGAAAAATACGGGCTCCTGATGACAATCGACCAGGAGGGAGGCATTGTCACCCGCCTGCAGTCGGGAACTGATATGCCGGGCAACATGGCCCTTGGTGCCGCCCGTTCCCCTGAAACTGCCGAAAAGGTGGGGAAAGCTATTGGTGAAGAGCTTGCTGCCCTCGGCATCAACACCAACTTCGCGCCTGTCATGGATGTGAATAACAACCCGGACAATCCTGTCATCGGCGTCCGCTCTTTCGGGGAAAACCCTGAGCTTGTAGCTGAGATGGGGGTAGCTTATACAAAGGGGCTGCAGTCTGCAGGCGTCGCGGCAACAGCGAAGCACTTCCCTGGCCACGGCGACACAGCAGTCGATTCCCACCTTGGATTGCCTGAGGTCCCGCATGATAAAGAGCGATTGAAGGAAGTGGAGCTGTATCCATTCCAAAAGGGGATGGAAGCAGGCATTGATGCCATCATGACGGCACATGTCACCTTCCCGAAAATCGATGATACAAAAGTAATTTCACAAAAAACAGGTGAAGAAATTGCCCTCCCGGCAACCCTTTCCTACAAAGTGCTCACAGAGCTGATGAGGGAGGAAATGGGCTATGAGGGAGTCATTACAACAGATGCGATGAACATGAATGCCATCGCAGAGCACTTTGGGCCTGTTGACGCAGCGATCCGCTCCGTCAAAGCAGGAACAGACATTGTTCTGATGCCGGTCGGACTCGAAGCAGTCGCTGAAGGGCTGCTGGCTGCTGTTAAGTCAGGAGAAATTTCGGAAAAACGGGTCGAAGCTTCTGTTAAGCGAATTCTGACTTTGAAGCTCAAGCGGGGAATCATCAAAGAAGAAACACCGGAGGACCTGAACGATAAGATTGCCAATGCCCTTAATGTCGTAGGCTCTGCCGAACATAAAGCGATTGAAAAGGAAGCAGCACAGAAATCAATCACCGTTGTGAAAAATGAAGGAGCCCTTCCGCTATCAGCGGCAGACAGTGATTCTATCCTCGTTATCGGCAGCACCTATATCAATGACCTGGGGAACGCAGTAAAAGCACGCCACGCTAATACAGAAATCATAGTATCAGCTGACTACAGCCTCACGGCAGAACAGCTGGAAAAAGCGAAAAAAGCAAAAGCAGTCATCGTCGGCTCCTACACGTATAATGTTTCCGGCCGCTCGCCTGACAGCGCACAAATGAAAATGATCAACAAGCTGATCAGCGAAACAGATGCACCAGTCATCACGGTAGCCATCCGCAATCCTTATGACATCATGGCCGTGCCAGGCACAGATGCCTATCTTGCGCAGTACGGATTCCGCCCGGCAAGCTTTGAAGCAACTGCAGGTGCGATTTTCGGAGAGTTCGCGCCAGCAGGAAAGCTTCCAGTGACAATCCCGTCGCTTGAAGGCGGAACTTTGTATGAATACGGCCACGGTCTGAGCTACTAAAGCAGCCGGCAGGAAGGCAATCTTCCTGCTGGACTATTTTTTCAATATGAAGGGTTCCAGTGCCTGGATTCCAGGGCTGGGGCTTTTCTCAAAACCAGGGAGGGGTCACATTGAAAAAACGCTTGATCATTATGCTGTCACTGATTCTCGTACTTTCCGCCCTGTCTGCAGCAGCCTTCGCAGATAACGGAAAGCATAAAGGCAAAGATAAGAAAGCGAAGAAATTCGAGCTGGGCATCGAGGTGCTGCTCGATGATCAGAAGGAATTAATAGAAGGAAAGCGCGTCGGCTTGATCACTAATCCAACCGGCGTCGATCAAGAGCTTAATAGTATTGTAGACCTCCTTCATAATGATCCCGAAGTAGAGCTTACAGCCCTGTACGGACCTGAGCATGGTGTAAGGGGAAGCGCGCAAGCCGGGGAATATGTCGAGTTTTATACAGATGAAAAAACGGGTCTTCCCGTATACAGTCTCTATGGAGCAACCAAAAAGCCGACCCCGGAAATGCTGGAAAACGTCGATGTCCTGCTGTTTGACATCCAGGATGTCGGAACCCGCTTTTACACCTATATCTACACCATGGCCTATGCAATGGAAGCCGCAAAAGAGAACGATATCCCATTCATCGTCCTTGACCGCCCGAATCCGCTTGGCGGCACTGAGGTGGAAGGGCCAGTTTTGGAAACACCGTATAAATCTTTTGTCGGCAATTACGAAATCCCGCTTCGCCACGGGATGACCGTCGGCGAGCTTGCCAAGCTGTTCAATGAGGAATTCAAGATCGGCGCAGACCTGACAGTCGTCAAAATGAAGGGCTGGAAGCGGGATATGCTTTATGACGAAACGGGTCTCCAATTCGTCATGCCATCACCGAATATGCCGACATTGGATACCGCCCTAGTATATCCGGGAGCTGCCTTGATCGAAGGCACCAATGTATCGGAAGGCAGGGGAACGACGAAGCCATTCGAGCTGATCGGAGCACCGTTCATCAATGCCGATAATCTGGCACAGCAGCTCAACAGCCTGAACCTGAAGGGTGTCAGCTTCCGGGCAGCATCCTTCACACCATCGATTTCCAAGCACGCCGGCAAACTGTCCCACGGCATTCAGATCCACATCACAGACCCTGATGAATTTGAACCAGTTAAAACCGGACTGCATATCGTCAAAAGCATCCATGACCTGTATCCGGAGGACTTTGCATTCCGTGCTGAAGACAGCCGCGGCATCTCCTTCTTCGACCAGCTCATTGGAAACGGCTGGGTCCGCGATGCCATTGAAGAAGGGAAATCTGTTGAGTGGATTGAATCGCAGTGGAAGGATGAGCTCAAAGATTTTACTAAAGTGCGTAAGGATTATTTGATGTACTAAGCTGGTGCCAGGCACCGCCGCTTTTGATGCGGCGGTGTTTTTGTGTTTTGCGGGGAGATGTTGCCTGCATTGGAGCGATGGGATACAGGAGTGAGTGTTTAGAGGGTGAGTCATGTATACGAAGAGCCTGATGGGATACATGAGAGGGCGTTTAGAAAGTGAGTCATGTATATGAAGAGCCAGATGGGATACATAAGAGGGCGTTTAGAAAGGAAATCATGTATCCCAAACCCTTTCCCTCATTAGCACTCTCCACTCCCTAGCCCTTTACCAAAAACACGCCCCCTTTTACAACCTCCGAAACCGGGTAAAAATAATAAAAACAAACACCAAGGATGTGATACCATGCCGCAGAAAGCCTATTTGATTAATACAAACCGTTCAGGCTGCCCGAATGGCAGGGATGAGAGGGATATGCTGGCCAATGCGAAGTGCGCGGCATATTTTTCGCCATGGAAAGAAAAGATTAAGAAGCTGCAGGAAGGGGATCTCGTATTTTTATATAGCAACAAGAGGGGAATCATCGCACGTGGTGTGGCGACAGGGGTTGTCCAGGCTGCTGATCATGAAGATGAGAACGGCATTCACTGGGATGAGGAATTTTATATGAAGCTCTATGATTTTGATATTTTGTCTTCCCCTATGCCGGCGGCCAATATCTGTCAGACTGCCGGGCATAAGATTATGTTCGGGCAGACATTGACACCGGTGAAAGCAGAAAGCGGGAAAGCGATTTGGGATGAGATTACAAGGCATTATATAAACACATAGAATTCTTCCTGCATCTTCGTTTTATGCCCGGAAATAAATAAAATAGCTTAGAAGCCGCTCCCGGTTTCTAAGCTATTTTTATGGCTTATTCATGATCTGTATGTTTAGAACGTTCGCTGATAATTTTCAGTAGAAGGAATTTGTCCTGTGGGGATAGCATGGCCCAGCTTCCTGCTTTGATTTTCATTAGTACCACTCCTTGTGTTTTTTGATTGATAAAAAAACGAATATTCTGCGGCAGCTAGATGAGTAAACCAACAATGTAACAGCAAGACCTTTTTTCTCTATGATAGTTTTCCCTAAATTCTTATTATCTTTATACCGCCATTTATTGTAAATGAAACAAAAGAAATATTGACAAGATACGACTCTATTCACGGGGCTTTTTCTTATTTCCTGAGAAATAATTGTCTGATTGCCAAGGAGAATCCAAAATCACGGAGATTAGTGGCTGATTGCAATAAGGGTATGTCGAAAAGAAGATAAAAAAACTTCCCGTCGAAGGAAGTTTTTTTACGTTTATGCTGATTATTCTCTGCCAGCATGATTACTAATAACCTCTGTCAACGTATCGGAGAAATCCGTGAACGCCCCTGTTATTCCCCAAGAGACCCCTTCTTCCATCTCATTCAGCTTATTAATTGTATAGGGGTGTACAAGCAGTCCGTTTGCCCGGGCCTTTTTTACGTACTCTTCATCAATCATATTATAATTCGGGCCAATGCCGGCTGCATACTTCTGCAGCTTCTTGATGTCCTGATCTGTCAACACAGCCTTTTCTTTGTAGGAGATCAGCTGGATCAGAGGGATGTCAGGTTCATTCCGGTGAATCCTTTTAAGACTTTTGCTGCTGAAAGACTGGATGATTACCCGGGCATTGTCCTTTTTGCTGCCTATCAGGCCATATTCACGCAATAGCCTTAAGAGTTCATCCTCCATCCCGGGATATAAATCAGGAGACTTGGTTTCAATATAATAGTTCACCCTGCTGCCGAAATGCTGAAAGATCTCCTCTAAAGAAGGAACCTTCAGGCGGCTGTATGCCGGGTCGGCATAACCGGGATGCTTGCGGTTGAACCAGGAACCCGCATCAAGCTGCTTCAGCTCCTCCAATGTAAAAGACTGGACAGCACCTGATCTATTCGTCGTGCGGTCAACCGTTTGGTCATGCATGGCAGCGAGCTTACCGTCCTTCGTCATCTGCAGATCAATTTCAATATAGTCTGCGCCAAGCTGGGCGGCCATTTCGTATGAAGCAATCGTATGCTCCGGGGCATAGGCGGAGGCACCGCGGTGGCCGATGACAATAAAGCTGTCTGGGGGATGTTCACTGGTTGAGCAGGCACATATGATAAGTAAAAAACTAAAGGAAGTAAATAATTTTTTCATGTTATAGCACCTTTTCTTTTGTTCGTATCAGTATGCCTGATCCTGTCCAGTTGTAAAAGTTGTTTGAAATTTTTAGAGGATTTTTCTTTTGGTTTGTGTTTTTGTGGTATAACGGAAATAAGAAGACAAAGGAGGGAAATGCGTGTCAAAAACTAAAATCTACGCCCACCGCGGCAGCAAGGGCACACATCCAGAAAATACCATAGCTGCCTTTAAAGAAGCTGTGAGGCTTGGAGTCGACGGCATTGAACTGGATGTCCACCTGTCCAAGGACGGCGAGCTGATTGTCATTCATGATGAGAAGGTCGACAGGACGACAAATGGCAAAGGGAATGTCAGGGATATGACATTTGAAGAACTGAAGAAGCTGGATGCAGGTACGTGGTTCAGGGAAGAGTTCGCCGGAGCTAAGATTCCTGTGCTTTCCGAGGTGCTCGAGCTGCTGCAGGGAACGGGCATCAAGCTGAATGTGGAAATCAAGAGTGATGTCATTCCTTATGAGGGCATTGAGGAAAAGGTGCTCGAAGCGCTCGAGAAATATGAATATAAATCCCATGCGATTATTTCATCCTTTAATCATTACAGCCTCAAGAGAGTCCATCAGCTGGATCCTGAAATTGAGACGGCCATCCTGTTCATGGAGGTGCTGTATGAGCCGTGGAAATATGCTGCTGGAATTGGTGCATCAGCACTGCATGTCTATGCGCCGGTTGCCTATGCGGAGGCAAGCAGGGAGGCGGAACGCAACCAGTTCCCGGTCCGTGTGTTTACGATCAATAAAGAAGAACAGATGCGTGAGCTGCTTGACCTCGGGGTGGAAACCATCATGACGGATTATCCGGAAAAGGCGATGCAGGTTCGGGATGCGAGATAGGTTAAACAGCCGCTGTTTGTTGGGCGGCTGTTTTTTGTTTGGGGTGCCAGTCACCATCCCCCAAAAAAAGCCGGGCGTGCTGGTGCCAGTCAGCAGGCCGGACTTTCAAAAATGGGGTAAAACGATGATAAACCTTGGTATAGCTCTACTATACAGTTCCCCGTCTATGAAATAGTTATAGTCTGGTTAAAAATGGTTACAGAAAAGTTACAGTTCAACTAAAAATTTCCCGGTTTCCTTTAAGCCTCTCCTTAGCGCCTTTCCGCCATGCCTTGACTGCAGACAAAGAAACCTTTTCCCTTGCTGCAATTTCCGGAACAGTCAAGTCCCCCAGCACCGTGTACATCACCCATTTTGTCTGATTATCTGTCAGTTCCCCGCAGTATGAGAGGATCAGTTTTTTCTCGAACGGCACTCTAGAATCAGCATCCTCGATATTTTCCCAGAATTCTTCCTTCGCATAAACCTTCTGTTCTTCCTCTCTATTGTTTCGGGTCATTTCTGTCAGGAACTTGCCTTTGATAGTGGTGTAGGCAAAATTAGTGAACTCGCCTTTTTCCGGCCGGAAGTTTTCATGTGCTTCCCAAAGGGCAATCAGGCCGATCTGCAGGAATTCATCTTCATTTTTATAGATGGATAGTGTGCGGATGATCTTCCGGATCATCGGCTGGTATTGTTCTGCAAGCATTTCAAAGTTTTCCATGCGGACTTTCCTATCGGGCGGCGCGCCTGCCAGGTATTCCCGGGTAAGTTCAGCATAGTTGGGAAATAAATTGTTTGCGAATTAGGGAAAATTTCGTTTTTAGTACTTTTTTATCTAAAAAATGATATTTTTTATAAAAAATTCGTATAAAAATCATGGGAAATAAGAAAAAATGAAAAAAATGCCAATTTATCAGAAAATGAAGAAAACCATCCTTAAATAAGAAAGGTTTTGCAGGAGAATTCTTCTTATTTCTGCTTATAATCCCAAAGGATCCGCCAGCCATCCTCCATCTCGGCCGCAAACACATCCTGCACTAAATTGAAATTTCCGTACTTCCCTTTGTATATCTGGGTAACCGTGACTTTATAAACCTTAGGAAAGGTTTCCCCGCCATCTGCCATCCTCCAGTTCTCAAGCTTTTCGGCTTTGCCAAGCTCATAGGAAAAGGTATTGACCCCGAAATGGTTCAAGAAGACGTGGGCCCGGTCCTGGATATAAGGGCCTTTATCAAATTTCTTTTTCATTTCCGGATGGAATAGCTCCCAGGAAGCTGAAAAATCGCCTTTCTGCTCGTATGTATAAAACTCATCAATTGTGCTGACGGCCCTTTTTTCTGCGGAAGGCAGGACGAGCCGGATAAGAAAAAAGAGGGCTGCACAGGCAATGAGAATCACGATGAGCTTAATAGGGAATTTGCCGCGTTTTTTCATCGCGCCCGGCCTCCTTTAGACAAGTTATAAAAAGATATTCGCCAGTGAGTAAAAATATCACCGGACAAATTTATCTTGTTAACATTCTCCAATTGTGAAACATAAACAAAATAGTAAGGTATAATCGATACATAACAAAAGTGTATAATTGGGGCTCATTTTTATGGAGGGGTAAAAAGTGGAGGTTTTTATACAAAGCAGGCAAGGGGAAATGCTGGAGCTGATCGAAAGGCTCGTCAATATCGACAGCGGTTCCCACAATAAAGAGGGGGTAGATAGAGTAGGCTCTATCCTGAAGGAAGAGTACGAAAGGCTCGGGTTCCTGGTCCAGGTCGACGAACAGGAGAAGTATGGCAATAATCTGATCATCAGGCACAAAAATGCCATTGATCCGAAGATCATCCTTGTTGCCCATATGGATACGGTATTTCCTGATGGAACAGCAGCCAAAAGGCCGTTCCGGATTGAGGGGAACAGGGCGCTGGGACCTGGTGTGGCGGATATGAAATCCAGCCAGGCTGAGCTTTTGTACGCTTTGAAGGCATTGATAGCGAGCGGGACAAAGGGATATGAAAATGTCCTGATCGTGCTGAACACAGATGAAGAAATCGGCTCACCGGCATCCAAGAAGCTGATCATCGGGCAGGCGGCAGGCAAGGAATATGCCCTGATCATGGAGCCAGCCAGGAAGGACGGGTCGCTTGTCTCCTCAAGGAGGGGAGGCGGCCGTTACAAGGTGATCGTCAAAGGGCGTGCTGCCCATTCGGGGATTGAGCCGGAAAAAGGGCGCAGCGCGATCGAGGAGCTGGCCCACAAGATCATCCAGCTTCATGAGCTGAACGATTATGAAAAAGGCATCAGTGTCAATGTCGGGCTGATCGAAGGCGGCTCGGCAGTCAACACGGTATCGCCAAGCGCGGTCGCCCATGTGGACATCCGCATCACCGACATGGAGCAGGCAAGATTCCTCCAGGAAAAAATTGAGGAAATCTGCTCCCACACCGATGTGCCTGGCACAAGGGTGGAGGTCAAGGGAAGGATCAGCCGCCCGCCGATGGAGAAGAATGAGCAGAACGAATCGCTTCTTCATGTCATCCAGGAGGTTGGCAAGGAAATTGGGCTCGATGTCTCTGATACGGCTACAGGCGGCGGATCGGACGCCAGCTTCACCTCTGCCAATGGCGTTGCGACCGTGGATGGGCTCGGACCTGTCGGCGGCAATGCCCACAGCGAAAATGAATATGTAGAAATTCCGACGCTTGCGGAAAGGACGCTGCTTCTGGCGAAGACGATCCAGCGGCTGTCGGAATAGAAGGAAGACAGCCATTACGGAACTGCAGTCAGAAATTAACCTGACAGAAGTGAGCAGTCCTATTGTGGCTGTCTTTCCTGTTCCATTTATAGGCCTGGAGAATTTGAAAGCATTACAAGTCTTTCACCATCAGCTTCTTTCTTCTGTCGGCCAGCTGTTGATTGAGCTTCTTCTCTATTCTATCAAGCTGTTCGATTGTTTTAACATCCTGATTAATATAACGGATAGTCTTTTTTATTGATTTAGGCAGTCTGTCAAAATCCTTCATGTAAATAGCACCTCATAGGAATCATACAGGATTCAAGAAATTTATCAAGAAAGAAGATACAATGGAATGTTCAGAAATGAGCATAAAGACCTAAATGAAATCTTAAGGATTACTGGAATTGCCAAGATATTTTGTTTATGATATAAAAGTCCTGTTTAATAAAGGGCAGATAGTTCCGATATAAATACCAAAGGCAAAATCATTGAAAAATGATGACGCAAAGCTAAAGGGGCCTCTATTCAGTCGATAAGGCCAGCCAGCTGCCATCACTTGTAAAGGAGATGTCAAACCTTGAAAAGAAATTGGACCACACCGGAAGAAATCAAGAGGAAGAAACAGCTGAAAAAGCGACTGCTCTACATTTCAATCCCTGTAGTAACCGTACTGGCCAGTGCAGTTGTAACGATACTCGCCAACCAAATTTAACTAGATAAAAAGGGCCGATATCTTTTGGATACCGGCCCTTTATCATTTATAAGCTTAAATGGTTCTTCATTTCCGACTGAATTCTGCCCTTTTCTTCATCTGAAACCATTAAATACCATATGTTATCAATTCTTTCTCCGGTTCCCTCGATGGAAATCTGTTCAATATCCTTAGCTGCATTTTTATAGTGTTTCTGAATGTCAACCATTTCACCAAAGGCAAGATTTGTTTTCACATTCTTACCCAGTGCTGAGAAAATCTCATCGTAATTGGCTAATGAAGAAACACTTACTCCCTTTTTAAGTACAGCCTGGATAATCATTCTTTGGCGCAGCTGGCGGCCGAAATCGCCTCTTGGGTCTTCATATCGCATTCTTGAAAAGGCAAGCGCCTTTTTTCCATCCATTGTTACAGTACCTTCAGGGAAATGATACCCGCCAGAATCAAAATCTAAATCATTGTTAACAGTAATGCCGCCGACAGAGTCGACAATGTCGCGGAAGCCTTCCATGTTGATCTGTATATAATAGTCAATCGGTATGTCCAGGAAGTTTTCAACAGTATCCATCGCCATAGGTACCCCGCCGAATGCGTAGGCATGGTTAATTTTATCAGTGGTACCATGTCCGATAATTTCTGTTCTAGTGTCCCTGGGAATACTCAGCATTTTAACCGAATTCTTTTCAGGGTTGACTGTCAGGACAATCATCGTATCTGAACGGCCCTTATCTCCGTCACGTTCATCTACACCGAGCATGAGAACTGAAAAGGGATCTCTTTTTTCAAGAGTGACTGTCTCCTGGCGCTTTTCGGACTTTTCCCGTTCTATTGGCTGATGCATCGTTTCTACAGCAGAAGTCAGCGAATGATAAACAGAATATGCATAGACGCCAACTGCAGCCGCCAGGATGACAGCAGCAATTGCCGTAATCTGTAGCCACTTTCTTTTCTTTTGCTTTTTAGTTGGTTTCATTTCATTTTCCTTTCAGCCGAGTCTATTGAATGGTTTAACTATGTCATAAACGATAGCATAACATTATAGAGGACTAATCTGTATAGCAGTTTATTCCCAGCTCTTTCTTATATTGTTATGCTGAAGATTATTTGTAAATGTGTCTAATTACCTAATTAGGATACATAAAAATACTAAAATGGAAAAAAGTTATCCTGCAAACCTTTTTCCCAATGAAAAAAGAACAAACCTGTGTGGTTTGTCCCGATTATTATAGTGCACCTTTCGCTTTATCAAGCAGTGCGCTCTCTCTTGCTTTTTTAGCATTCTCATATTTGGTTTTAAAGGTTGCCGCATGGGAAGAACTGAATCCGTTCTTTTTCAAGTCCTGCTCTAATGCCGCATAAACATATTGGAAAGCTCCATCAGTGCTATTCTCTAAAGCGTGGCCAGCCTCACTGTACTTACGGTAAAAATAAGTAACAGATATGGATTCATCGTTCGCTTTCTTTGTGTGATATTCGCTCACTGCCTGTGAAACCAGTGAATTAAGCCGCTCATTTGCCTGGCTTTCGAGCGATTCAAAGGTCGGCTGGTATTTTTGCTTTATGCTTGCTACGGTTACTGGATTATCTTTTTTAGCATCAGGTTCTGTGCCGGCACCTTTATTTCCAGCTGTGGCGGGTGATTGGGTTTTAGGCGAAGCTTGCTTAGATCCATTCTGAGCAGCTTGTGCTTGTTTCCCGGCCTTCTCGGCTGTTCCAGAAGAAGTCCCCGCTTCTGCACTGGTGGAAGTGCCAGAAGCAGCCCCGCCATCGCTGCCTTCGCTGGAATCAGCAGTTGATTCACTATCAGTACTGGCTTGTTCCCCATCTTCACCAGGAAGGACAATATCGTATTCCTGATCAACTATTTCCTCGACTTTTGCATCAGCCACATCGTACGTTTTTATTTTTAGAAAATAAAGTAACGTCCCGCCTCCGCCAATCAGAAGAACTAGAAAAGTGATGAATATATATTTCCAAACCTTGCTCCTGCTATTTTTCTTTCTCTTTCTTTTTCTCTTACCTTCCATGAACGTGAAGTTCTCCTTTCAGATTCAAATAATAAAATCTTACCATATAAAATAGGAAAGAAAAGAAAAATATTGTAAAATATAAAGTGTTTTACAATATTATATAGATAAATATAACCAGAACCATTGAATAAGTTAAACCGATAAAGTATGATAGTACTAGATTTTCCGCTCCTTCAAAATATATACATATTTTACATAGGAAGTAAAAAATAAGAGGTGCAGTATTTTATGAAGAAATATCCATTCAGCAATAAAACCGTCAAAGCCATCCTGGCTGCGACTATCGCTTTTTCACCGGTTGTCACAACAGGCATTTTCACAGCGTCAGAAAAAGTTGAGGCTGCCGAAGCTACATCCACTGATGCTTTGAACAGAATGACGCTGATTTACAGCAATTTCTCAACCGAAGAGAAAGCTGTTTTTAATAAGGCTGCTAACGGACTTAGCTCTTTTGGAGCTGGAGATTGGACAGCTGTGCTGACTCCAGCAACAGCTCAAAAGATTAATGACCAATTAGGTGATTTAGACGCACCATTGAATAAAGTTACAGCCGAGGGCATTGCAAAAGAATTATCCTTGCTTGTTTTTACCGCTAATTCTGCTAATCTTGATAGACAGTTAAACGACTTTAAGGAGTCTGATGAAGGCCGTGCGTTTGAGGAAATTGTCGGAACTGGCTCTATTGACACTGTTCTTGAGTTCCTTGTTGATTCGGAGAAACTTCTGTGGGAAAAATACCTTAGCAAGAACCTTGCAGACTTATTTGAAGTAATACTAACAGGTTCTATTGAAGGTATTACCGCTGAAATAAGGGATGAACTGCTAAATTCTAATACAAAGTATAAAGAATTGAATAATAAGCTAGCTTCAAAGATGGGAACTAGTCTTGAAGGTATCTTTGATATTAAAGATAATATTAATAATAAGTTAGTTTCGAAAAGTATTCTGAGTTCAAATGATTTGGATACATTAAGAGGGGCATTCATTATGGCTGCCAAAAAGGCTGGTAACCCTAACACACCATCGTCTGGAGGCGGAATCGGCGGAGGCGGCCCAGTCCCAACCCAGCCGTCTAACCCTGGCCAAAACGACGTAACCCTCCCGGCTGATTCGTCTGTCATTGAAAAGGTGACGAACTCTTCAGGTGTGACAGAGGTTGTGACAAAGGTTGTACCTGAGAAGGTGCAGGAAATCGTGGCTGCCATTACTTCTGAAAAGAGCGTCGTACCAATTACACTTGAGAGCGTTGGTGCAGGAGAGGATGTTAAAGCAGAAGTTCCTGCTTCCCTTTTCAGCGAAGCATTGAAAAAGAATGTCAAAGCGGTTGTTGCTGTCCGTACAGAGGAAGCTTCATATAATCTGCCGGTATCAGAAATCAATGTCAGTGCCCTTGCGAAAAAGCTTGGTGTCAGCGAAAGCAGCTTGAGCCTTACAGTAGCTGTCAACGTGGTAGACCTAAGCAAAGTAAGCGGTACAGTTTCAAAGAACAGCCTGAAGCTTGCATCAAATGTTATCGAGTTTTCTGTTCAGGCTGTATCAGGCAGCAAAACTGAAACGATTTCTGTCTTCGGTTCTTATGTAGAAAGAAACATTGTTGGAAGCAAGACGTTTAATGCTGAAAAGTCTGTTGCAGTTAAGTTGAATGACAATGGAACATTCTCAGCTGTCCCAACACTGTTTGACGGCAAAACTGCAACAGTGAAGTCATTAACGAACTCTAAATATACAATTGTGGAAAACGATGTTACATTCCCTGATGTTAATAATAAGAGCTGGGCAGAGGAGTATATTGAAACCCTTGCTTCGAAATACATCATTAAAGGGAAAGAAACAGGCAAGTATGATCCGGCCGAGCATATGACACGAGCGCAATTTGCCGTTCTCCTGGTCCGTGCATTAGGTCTTCCCGGACAAGCATATGATCATACCTTCAAGGATGTAAGCGGAAAAGAGTGGTTCAACAAAGAAGGCGAATTGATGGCGGCAGTTAAATATGGCGTGATTCAAGGCATCGGCGACGGCACTTTTGCTCCTAATGAAAAAATCACACGTGCCCAGGCGGCAGCCATGATTGAGCGTGCCATGAACATTAAATTCTTGAACTATGATAAATCTCAGCTTGATAAGTCGAAAAAGCTGTCTGACTTTAAAGATGCGAAGAAAGTCGGCGCTTGGGCTCAAAAAGGTGTAGAAGCCGTTTACCAGGCTGGCATCGTTTCAGGTAAGCTGGATGGAAACTATGATCCTAACGGATATACCCAGCGTGACCAAATGGCTAAGATTCTGGCTAACTTCCTGATCTCTGCCAATCTGATGAACGATACAATCAATAAATAATCACTGGAGACGCTGGAAGGAATCTTAACTTTCCAGCGTCTTTTTATACAAGTAATCTATTTAATATACACTTGTAATCTGTTTGTTGTTTACACTGCCGCGCTGTTCCTTTATAGTAATAGATATTACGAATTGGAAGGTATATGGAAATGTCTGAAAAACAAAAATACTTCTTTGATATATTGAAAGAGGCGCATAAGAGCGGGACAAGCGACAGCCAGCTTTCGACAGAAGAATTTATCAAGGATCTCCAAAAAAAACTAATTGAAATTTTTCCGCTGGATTCTGGAAACAGAAGTGATACCTCCAGCTAAGCTTAGGCAGTTCAAGATTATAATGAACTGTCTTTTTTTTTGCCATAATTAATTAATCCGAGAGAATACTGGAATAAATAATAGGTATTATTTACATGTATTACAAAATCTTTAAATTTGTTAAGATATCATTGCAAACCCTTTTATGCTTATATAAAGCACGAGGGCGCAATCATACTTATATAGTTTCTAACAGGAGGAAACAAGAACATGGCAAACGCATTTCAAAAATTTGCTGCTGCAGGTACAACTGCTGCAATAGCAGTAGCAGCAGTTGCTCCGGCAGCTTCAGCATCAGAATTTCATAATTTTAAGGATGTCAGCTCTAATTATGATGAAGCAGTTACCTTTTTCTATTTAGCGGACATTATTAAGGGGAAGTCTGATACTGAGTTTGGCACAAATCTGAACCTTACCAGAGGCGATGCTGCAGTCATCATGGCTAATGCCCTGGATTTAGATACAAACAATGCACCTGATGCAGGATTTACGGATTTAATTCCAAGGATTGAAGGCGCTGTCAACGCTTTAGCTGCTGAAGGCATCATTTCTGGAAAAGATAAAAAGACATTTGCTCCGAACGAACCGCTTTCAAGAGGAGCTATGGCGAAGATTCTTGTGCTCGGTTTTGGACTGGAGGATTTTGCGGCTGACACTCCATTCACGGATGCTGTTGGTGTCTTCGGCCCTTATATTGAAGCCATTTACGGTGCTGAAATTACAAACGGGAAAACAAAAGATTCATTCGGAACCAACTTGAAGATTACGAGGGGCGAGTTCGTTAACTTGCTATATAAAACCTACGAAGCGGTATTTGAGAATATGTACATGCCGCTTGCTGAGGAAGTCACTGTAATTAATTCCACTTCATTTACTATAGCTTTGGATGAAGCCGCTCCTGAGGACTATACTGCTAAAGATGTATATAGCCTTTTCTATGTAGATGTTGAGCTCGCTGGTGACTTCGTCATGGAGTTAAAGCCTTCAAAATTGAGTTTATCGGCAGACCGCAAGACGTTAACAGTAGAACATAACGATTTGGCAGGGAAGCAGGGATGGCTGTATGTTGATGACGTGGAAACCGCATTTGATTTTGCGCCGCCGGCAGCAGGTGTTGGTTCTATCACGCTTGAAGGCGTAACAGCTCCGGCAGTTTTCGATTTTAATGGGGGCACTGCTGCCTCAGTTGTTCTTCCTGCATCGAACGGTACTGCTAATCTTAATGCTATGGAAATGACAGTTGTCGACAGCATTTCTGCAACACAGGTTGAAGTGACGCTGAAAAGCACAGATGTAGAGTCTGTGAAAGCTGGCATAGGAGCCAACTGGGGGACATTGACTCATACGGACGGCAAATGGAAGCTGATCGATCACCCAAAATATGATGTTATTCCTGCCGGAAATTATGTTCTGGAGGCTCCGTTTACAGATCAGTCTAACAACACAACAACTCTTACTTTAAATGTAAAAGTTCAGTAACAAGAAAGAAGCCGCCGATGCGGCTTTTTTTTTTGACATCATATTGCGCTTGTAGAACCATAATATACCAATTGTTTTCTTCCGAGTTCAATCGACAAAATCTATGAAAATATGGTAAAACTATATGGTAGATACATAAATTGGTACATTTTATAAATCAAGGGGGCAAATTGTGTTAAAGAAAAAGAAGTTGATTTCTGTTTGTTTGTCATTCGCGCTTGCTGTACAGGCTGGTTCCTTCCTGGCTCCGGGCATGGCTGCCTCGGCCGCAGAGGCTGAACAATTCCAGGTTTCACCTGGAGTGAAGTATAAGGAAAATCGTGAGGTTATTAATTCCTATAATCAATCTATTAAATTTCTTGAAGTAAATATGGCAGATCCATATACAAAGCTTGATCTTTCCATACCTTTGCCGCTCAATACAATCTCAACTGTTTCTGCTCAGGCGAAGCTTAATCATAGAGAAGGAAATCGTGTGGTAGGTGCGGTTAATGGATCGTTTTTTGACATGAGCACAAAGTTGCCGATGTACTTGATTTCATACCGTAATAAAGTAATGAATACAGGGATCATCGCTACAGGCTCTGATCAGTATGTCAACAAGCCGGTGGCTTTTGGCATCAACAGTCAGGGCAAGCCGCAGATTGAGTCTTTCAATCTTTCGATGTCTGCTGTTCATAATAATCGTACAGTGAATATTACCAGCATGAATAAAATAAGGAATTATGATGACCTTATTTTGTTTACGCCGGAATACGCAAACGGCTATACGAATACAAACCAATATGGGATGGAAGTCGTCTTCTCCAATGCTTCTAAAAACAGGGACCTTGAGTTCGGTGATGTGATTACAGGCACAGTCAGCCAGATCCGCGCACACGGCGACATCACGAACACCAAAATCCCGGAAGACGGATTTGTTCTTTCTGCCCACGGTACGAGCCTGCCGGCGTTAAAAGAAATGAAGCCCGGTGATACCGTAGAGATTGCCATCAATATTGATGATAAATGGAAGAACTCTGAATATATGCTGGCGAGCGGCCCGCTTCTTGTCAATAATGGCAAGGTCGATCTGGGGATGGATCCCAACAGCACAAGGGCAAGGGAAAGGGCCCCCCGAACCGCTGTAGCCATCGATAAAACGATGAGTAAAGTATTCCTGGTGACTGTGGATGGAAGGCTGGCAGAAAGCAAGGGGATGAACCTTACCGAGTTCGCTCAATATCTTGTGAAGCTGGGAGCCTATAAAGCTCTTAATTTGGATGGAGGCGGGAGTACGGCCATCATCGCCCGCAAAAACGGCAATGACTTGGCCACACTGATGAATAAGCCGTCTGATGGCAGGGAAAGGGCTGTATCCACTTCCCTTCAGGCAATCAGCACAGCTCCTCTTTCAGAGCCAAAATTCTTGAATGCGGCATTATCCGCTTCAGGGGAAATTGTGAAAGGATCATCTTTAGCTGTCAATATAACCAGTGTTCTTGACCAATTTTATAATCCGCTTCCGAAAGATCCTTCCAAATTGAAACTGAGCAGTACAATCGGTGAAGTCTCTGGGAATATAGTAAAAGCAACGACAGCGGGAACCGGAGTGATAACAGCTTCTTATGGGAACGCAGTGAAGCAAATCCCGATCACTGTAGTGGAAGAGCTGGCCAAGTTCTCCGATGTCGGCTACAGTTCACCATACTTTGATTCTGTTGCTTTCCTGACAGATGGGAGAATCATTAATGGATATAATGATGGAACTTTCAGGCCGGGAGCATCATTAACAAGGCTGGATGCAGCGCTGCTGATAGCAAGGGCACTTAAGCTGGATACTGCCAATGCCCCATACGCAGGCTTTGCGGATGTACCGAAGGAATACCGTTATGCCAAGGAAATCTCAGCTGTCGCAGCTGCAGGAGTGATAAAAGGAAAGGAAGGAAATCTATTTGATCCGAATGCCAACCTGACCAGGGCTGAAATGGCCGTAATACTCCAAAGGGCCTTTAAGCTGACAGGCAATGCCCCTATCCGATTCTCTGATATGCCTCCTTCAAGCTTTGCTTACGAAGCAGTGGGGTCTTTGATTGCCAATAAGGTGACAGAAGGGTTTAAAGACAATACCTTCCGGCCTGGCGACACGGTAAACAGAGGACAGTATGCATTATTCCTGTACAGGATTTTAAGCAGATAAGCCGGTCGTTAATGCTCTGCTAAGCAGCTGACCCAGCCGGAAATAGACTGCAGCAACATAGAAAAACCTAAAAAAGGAACACCTCCCAAATATAATAGAGGTGTTCCTTTTTTTATTTCCTATAGGCGCGCGCCAGGAGACTTGCGAATTCCGCTCTTGTAATCGAGCTTCCGGGGGAGAATTGGCCGCTGCCATTCCCTTTTGTGATATTATTCTGTGCCAATGCCTGAATCGCCTCATAAAATCCATGATCGGGCGGAACATCGGTGAACACGGGATCGGCGGGCGTGTAGTTTAACTTGTACCCCAGGGCAATAACCCTGGCGAATTCTTGCCTGGACATTTCGTCATTTGGCCTGAAAGCTTCAGAGTCTGATAGAATGCCAGCCTGGACAAGCTTCATCACGGAACTGTAAGAAAAATGATTCGCAGGGAGGTCCTTAAAGGCTGCCTGGAACCCGCCCGCTTCAGGGAGGTCAATTGACCTGTCCAGCATGACTGCTGCTTCCGCTCTTGAGATGCTGGCATTCGGCCTGAAGGAGCCGTTGCTTTCACCTTTTATGATTCCTTCTCTCTTCAGCATGCTGATATCATCCCTTGCCCAATGCTTATATATATCTGTAAACCACAGTTTTTCCATCGCTCGGGTCAGGAAGACGGAAAACTGTGCTCTTGTCACCTGGTCGTTAGGCTTGAAGGTGCCATTAGAATAGCCGGAAGTGATACCGTACTCATAAATCGTTTGTATATATGGCAGTGCCCAGCTTGCATCCGAAACATCAGTAAATTGCTTTGTTCCAGACAGCGGGAGCTTAAATGCCATTGTTAATATCTTGCTCATCTCTGCCCGGGTCAGGGCATTCGTGCCGGAAAAGGCTGCCCCGTCCTGGAGGATCCCTTCTTCTACAAGTGCTGAAACAGCTTTGTACTCTGTATTCGTAACTGAAAGATCTTTAAACAAAGGACTCTTCCTGTTCTCGAGAGGAAGATTGAGCACCCGTGCTGTCATGATGGCCTGCTGGCTGCGTGTAATGCTGTCATTTGGTTTGAACAATCCATTCTTATAGCCGTTTATGTATTCAAGCTCTGAAAATCTATTAATCTCTTTTTCTGCCCAATGTCCAATTGTATCGGCAAAAAAATGTTGGTTCTTAGGATAATAGCTGATCGCCTGTCTGCCCATCTGCACCCAGGAAGCTTCAAAGTTTTTACGGCTGACCGCCCGGTTTTTGGTTTTATAGAGCGGGTCATTGATATACACATACTGTGAATCATAGCCTGTCACCAGAACACTGTGCTCTCTGTATGTAATGCTGACCTTCCCTGTGCTGGTGTTCCATGTCTGAAATTGCGAAGTGGGAAGCGCTCTGAAGCGTGAGTTGGTAATGACCCAGACTGTAGAACCCTTGTCTATCATTTTATATATGTAAGAAGGAGCAAGCCCTGTTAAATTAACGGTTCTTCCTGGCAGATAATCTTCTGCAAGCTCTGCTATAGGGCCGTTATATACGCCGTAGCCGGGAAGGGAATATGTATACATGTTTCCAACGAAGCCGTCGTATGGATTTCCGTGGAGCCCGTTCTGTTTAAATGGAACCTTTTTGATCTGCTTGGCCAATGTCATTTTATCCGCTTTGGCACCTGCATCCAGCAGCATCATGGCAAGGCTTGTCACCTCACAGCCCCTTGGCAGCTCCGGCAATTGTTTTATATGGGGGGCATCCAGCAGCTTCTTGGCTAAAGCCTCTTCCTCCAGGAGGGCAAGAGTGAAAATAAATCCTATCAACACCGTAAAAAATAGTTTGCTTAAGTGCATTACAGCCTCCTTAAATGTTTTAGCGCATTGATGAGAAAGCTTTTTAAGCAGGCTTTATCAACGAGCATAGGAATCGTAGCATTTTTCGGCAAAGTATGACAACTGCCTTTATATCTAGTATAATTGACCAGTAAAACTTACAACTTAACAGAGGTGCAGGCAAATTGCTTTTCAATTCTTATGAATTCATTTTTTATTTTTTGCCAATTGCTTTTTTGGGATATTTTTTTCTTCACTATATGAAGCAAGGGACAGCAGCCAAGTTGTGGATTGTCGCAGCTTCCCTGTTTTTCTATGCCTGGTGGAACATAAGCTATCTGCCGCTGATTTTGATATCCATGCTGGTTAACTTTGCAATAGGGACCTGTCTTGGGGGAATGGAAGAGATCAAGAAAAGAAAGATTGTATTGACCCTGGGAATTGTATTCAATGCCGGCCTGCTCGGCTATTTTAAATACACAGACTTCTTCCTATCCTCTCTCAATACATTTGCAGGAGATGCATTCCCGCTGCTTCATCTGGCTCTTCCGCTTGCCATAAGCTTTTTTACCTTTCAGCAGATCGCCTATCTGGTTGACAGCTACCGCTATGAAACGAAGGGCTATAAACTGCATGAATATATGGTTTTTGTGAGCTTTTTCCCGCAGCTGATTGCCGGTCCGATTGTGCACCACAGTGAAATGATGTCAGAGTTCCATAAAGAGGGAAGCGGCCGCCTTCAGGCGAAGAATATAGCACTTGGCCTTTTTATTTTCGGGATTGGACTATTCAAAAAAGTCATGATTGCCGATTCTTTTTCAGTATGGGCCAATGATGGCTACAGCAGGATTTCCGAATTGAATTTTGCGGAGTCATGGATCGTCTCCTTATCTTATACGTTCCAGCTTTATTTTGACTTCAGCGGCTATTGCGATATGGCTGCGGGTGCTGCCCTGCTTTTCAATATCAGGCTCCCTATTAATTTCAATTCTCCGTATAAGTCTCTTAATATCCAGGATTTTTGGCGGAGATGGCATATGACGCTGGGCCGTTTCCTGACGCACTATATCTACTTTCCGCTTGGCGGGAATAGAAAAGGGCCGTTCAGGACTTATATCAATATTATGATCATCTTTTTAGTGAGCGGTTTTTGGCATGGGGCAGGGTGGACCTTCATCTTTTGGGGATTCCTTCACGGGGCTGCCTCTGTGGTATACAGGTGGTGGAGCAGGAAGGGCTTCAAGATGCCGGCAATCCTCGCCTGGTTTATCACCTTCAATTTTGTCAATATGGCTTGGGTGTTTTTCCGGGCCGAAAGCTTTGCTCAGGCTGTCCTTATGCTGAAAATCATGTTTGGGTTCATCAATTTTGAGCTGCCGACAAGAGCTGCAGCAGTGCTCGAGCCGTTGACAGGGCTGAACCTCATGCCGGACAGGGCTATGTTTTACACGTTTCCGAGCTTCATCATGATTATATTAGCCTTATTCATTGTGACTTTAAGACATAATTCCTTTGAAATGATGCACAGATTCAAGCCTTCAGCGTTCAATATGGTTTTTCTGGCCATCATTTCAATTGTGTCGATCCTTCAGCTCGGCAAAATCTCTGAATTCCTATATTTCAACTTTTAAGGAGCAATGACAGTGGAAATGTCGTATAAGCGATTTATAACAGGTTTCTCTCTTATATTTATTGTCCTGGCTGTCATTCTGATGGGACTGGTATATGTATCAGATCCTTATGTCTACTACCACAAAGAAGGCATCTATAAACGTACATTCATAAAAAATTTTAATATGAGATACCAAATGGCAGGGATGATCCGCAATCTCGATTATGATACCGTGTTTATCGGTACCTCAATGGCGCATAATTTCAAGGAGGAAACCATCGACAGGAAGCTCGATGCAGCATCCCTCAATGCCTCCATATCCGGGTCTTCGGCTCATGAGCAGAAAAAAGCTGCAGAGCTCGCCGTCAAATCAAAGGACATTAAAAAGATTTATTGGGAAATCAATTATGATTCTCTGGCAGGCGAACCTGACAGGAAGGATGCTACTTTTCCCGAATATCTTTATGACAGAAATATCATCAATGATCTGCCGTACCTGCTCAGCTATGATGCCTTGAAGAAAATAGACTATCAGTATCATAACCAAGATAAAGTGAATATGGATGCTGATCCGCGGTCCTATTACAAATTTGGTGAGAAAAGGCCGCCTCTTACAGTCAGCGGGATGAAGGAGCAGCTGGAAGGAATATCCGCTCCGCCGGCCGCATCGCATAATACAGAGAGCTATATGGAAAGCTTCCGGACCAACATGCTGTCCATGGCAAAGAAGCATCCGGATATAGAATTCACCTTTTTTTATACACCATATCCAATCACACGGCATGTGGTTGTAGATGAAGGGAAGCCGGTTATTACAGCAGACAGGCTTCAGGTCAAGAAGGATATCTTTAAAGAACTTGATTCTTTAGGAAATGTGGAAGTTTATGATTTCCAGGATGAATCAGAGATAACCTTCAATGTATCCAATTATATGGACAGATCGCATTACTTCCCCTATGTAAACGATTGGATGCTTGACGAAATGAGCAAGGGGAACAGCATTAAAACCCTGGCAGAATACGACCAGAAAATCAGCAATATGAGAGAGCAGATCAAAAATTTCAAATATGCACAGCTGAAAGAAAATAGCAGTGAAACGGCTATGAGTAAATAAGAAGGCATCCGGTCGGATGCTTTTTTTTTGAAGAATACTATGAAGTTTGAAGAGGAGCAAAGCAGCCCGGCGGGTCCCTGTCAATTCTGCTGCTAATACCATAGTTTTATAAATGAAACTTTTTTCATTCCCATTCGTCTATATAGTAGGAATATATTGGTTTAATATGTATATATTTACTGTTGTGCTTAACTGCAGGGAAAATTTCTTGTGAGAATCTTGTATTCCTGTTTTAGGAAATTCAGGGTTGAGAGGTTAGAAGAAAACAGATGCTATTAGGGGGAAGAGTGATGGGGGAATGGAAGAAAAGCTTTGCCTCGATTGGGCTGAGTGCTGGTTTGCTGGCGGGAGCAGTTCTGGCTCCGGTTAATGTGCTTGCAGAATCAAAGGGCGGACAAAAGGTCAGCATCGCTTCAAATTTGAAAGATCATCGTTTGCTGAAGGACAAGCTGGAAGCCGGGGAAAGGCAGCTGGTCAGTGAAGATACGCTTATTATTAAATATAAGGGAACCATTTCGGCGGCAGAGCACAAGCGGATGGGTTCAATTGTGATAAAACAGATAGCAGATTTAAACTATTCAGTGGTCAAGGTTCAGGATAAAAAGAAGCTTCATGAAGTGATTGGCAAATATCAAAAAAACAGCAAGGTCCAGTCGGTCAGCCCTGCTGTTATGTACAAGCCTCTCGGGCTTCAGGATCCTAAGCTTGGGGAGTCTTATCATTTAACAATGCTTCAAGCAGAAAAAGCCCAGAAGCTTGCCGGAAAAAATAAAGTGAAGGTAGCAGTCATTGACCAGGGTGTTGACAGCAGCCATCCTGATTTGAAGGGGCAGCTCCTTTCAAGCTATAATACGGTCAATCCAATGAATCCGGGAATGCCAGATTTTCACGGGACACATGTTGCTGGGATCATTGCCGCCAAAAAGGATAATGGAGTCGGTGCATACGGGATAAATCCCAATGCCCAGATCTTGCCGATCGATGTGTTTGACAGGGGCTGGGGTGCTTCCGACTATGCAATTGCCCAGGGCATTATGCAGGCTGTCAAAAGTGGTGCCAAAGTGATCAACATGAGCCTTGGCGGTCCGATGAAGTCGCCAATCATAGAGGAGGCTGTCAAAAAAGCTCTCGCAAAAAATATTACCATTGTAGCGGCTGCCGGGAATACCGGTGATGACACCATCAGCTATCCTGCGGCTTATGAAGGGGTCATCAGCGTATCTGCCGTAGATAAGTACAAAAAATTAGGAGACTTTTCTTCCTATGGCCCATCGATTGATGTAGCTGCACCTGGGGCTGATGTATACAGCACCATCTACGAGCCGGAGAAGAAGTCAACCTTCAGAACGCTGAGCGGAACATCAATGGCCTCACCGATGGTAGCTGCAGCTGCGTCACTTCTTTTGTCCAAGAATCCAAATCTCACCCCGGCCCAGGTCGAATATATCCTGGAGCACACGGCCGATGATCTTGGAACAGCAGGCTACGATGTTAAGTTCGGAAGCGGTCTAATCAACCCGGTTAAGGCGCTTCAATTTGATATCAAGAAAGTTCCTTCCATTGTGAATAAGGCAAAAAGCCCAAAAGAAGTACAGACCGCTGCAGAAACCGTGGACAGCAGCAAAAAAATTGTAAGAAAAGGGACCTTAACCAAGCCTTATGAAGAAAAGTGGATCAAGTTCAATGTCAAAGAGGGAGAATACATCCAGGCTTCTCTGCTCGGTTCCAGCCAGTATGATTATAAAATGATGATCCATTTCTATTCTCCAAAAGGCGCGAAAGAAATAATAGATGTTAATAAAGTAAGAGAAAATAAAACGGAAGGAAAGCTGGTAAAAGCGCCTTTCACAGGAACTGTGGCAATTGGCGTAAAAGATGCAAATGGAAGCTATGATGATTCGGCTAAGAAACTTTCACAATATGAGCTGAATGTTGAAAAGCTTACGGTCCTTCCGGAAGATGAGTCGACAGCGGCGAATCCATTAAAAGTGGATACTCTGCCTTATGACTCCAAGAAAAGCCTAACCTTCATAGGCGAAAACGGCGATGATGACTATTTAAGCTTCAAAGCTGAAGGGGAAGAGCAGCAGGTGATTAAAATTACGTCGACAGGTGTTGCCGGAATAGACTCAACCATCAGCGTGTATCCTCTTGACATGATCTTCCCCGGGGATATGGGAGAGATGAGCGAGGAGGAGAAGGAACAGTATATCTATGAACTCCTTGAAGGCGAGGAACCTGTTGAGCCTATGCATTATGTCAATTCGAAAGGACGCGGTGAAGGGGAGGTCCTTACCTTTACAGCTGATCCTGGCATGGAGTATCTAATCAAAACTTCCAGCAAAAAAAGCAATTACTATGGAATATATGATTACTATATGAACTATGAGCTATTTGAAGAGGATGATGAAGTAGAATCTTCCATTTATCCGTATTCAGTGAAGATTGAAGGAAAAGTTCTTCCTCCGGATGAAGACGGCCTGCCATTCTATGATGAAGGAAGCACTGAAGAGAAAGTCGGATCTGCCAGCAGCGGCTTGGGCACACTGGAACAGAAGAGGAATACCTTCCGAGCAGCAGCGGAAGAGGATTCTTACGAAAATTATGTGGCAGCAATACAGGAGATGGCTCTGCCATATAAAATCGGGGGGACGGCTTCAGGATACCTGCAGACGTTCGAGGATGAAGACTGGTTTAAGCTCGAACCGTCAGAGACAGGCATTTACCAGTTTAGTATGCTGAACAGCACTGACATACCGATGCTTGAAATCTATCAGGTTGTGAAGGAAAAGGATGAAGAAGGAACAGAGCATACCTATCTGAATCAGATTGGATCAAATATCAGCTATAATATGTTCATTGATACAGATAAATCTCTGTATACCGGCTTGAAAAAAGGTGAAAATTATCTGGTTAAAGTGAATACAAATTACTATAGCAATCAGATTTCTTTTTCTCCCTTCCAGTTCACTTCAAAGCTGATTGTAAAAAATCCTCAGGATAAGTATGAGGATAATGATAAGATGGAAAAGGTGAAGGATCTGCCTGGCATGACAGTCCAAGGCAACTTTGCGATGCCGGGTGACCAGGATGTATTCTATCTGCAATCCAAATCAGAGCAAATCTATGGAATCACCTTGGAAAAAGGAGAGGTGCCGGCAAGCCTGAAGAAATATCCGAAGGAACTGCTTGGCAGTTTCTATGGATTCGTTGCAGTCATTGAAGACAAGAATAAGAACCGAAAAGTGGATGAAGAAGAGTATAATTATATTCAATATATCGAAAAAGGCATTGATTATGGAAACACGTTTGGTTCTTTTAAAGCGGAAAAAGGCAAGAATTATATTCTGGCCCTCTCCAGCTTCACAGATTCTGCTGTTCCGTTAACCCTTGTCCCGTATAAGCTGACTTTGGCCTCAACAAATAAGAAGGATGAAGATGCAGGAAACAAGGTTCGGAACAATATTGCCTCTAAGCCGGTTAAACTGAAGCAAAAGGGCAATATGTGGGAGGCCAGCGGATATTTGAATGCGGGCGTGCCAAATGGAGATGAAGACTGGTATGAGTTTACCCTCAAAAAGGACAGCAGCGGAAAAATTAAGCTTGAAACCGGAATAGAATCTGACGGGAAAATGGCTCTTTATCAGAATGGAAAGCTGGTATCTTCTGCTGATTTTTATCCTGAGGGAGATGCAGAGGTACTGAGCGTGAATCTGAAAAAAGGAACCTATCAAATCAAAGTAAATGATTATTTCCGAGGGTCCACAATTAAGCCTTATAAGCTGAAAGTATATCTGAAATAAGTGATGGAAAGCGGCTTTGAATCAAAGCCGCTTTATCCTTTCCCGCATGAGGAGAGGGACTTGAAATCTTGTTAAATCCCCAGTTATTATCAGTTGTGATCCTATTTCATTTTTATGGTATAAGGACTAATATTTTCATATTTTAACTTGTATATGATAAGTTATATGTTAAAATAAATATGTAACAAACCTGTTTTGTAAACTACTATAAATGGTTGTGGCCGGGGATGAGTACCTATTTTAATGGGTGCTCATTTTCTTTTATTTGAATGTTTTTTTAATAGAAATGCGTGTGAAAAAAACAATAAGGTTAAGTGCTGAAGCCTGACAGCTTCTTCCAGAATACTGGCCATCATCTCGTGGAGCATATAGCAAAATATGCTGATGGACATGCATAGTCACCGCATTTTCTTGCAGTAAGCTGAAAAAACCCTCCCCAGCCGGGAAAGAAGGCAGGGGAGGGTTTTCTTATGGTTACCTTAAATTTCCGTTTGAACCTGCTGCTGAAGGGGATAAGCCTTCCAGCTGCTTAAATCAGGGTTGTCTTTCAATAGTAGGCTTTTCGGAAAAATAAATGTCCATGGTTTGCTTGTATTGGCTTTGAGTTCAAACTTGTCGAGCTGAAAGCCGCCTTTTGCAATTACTTCGGAGGTGGCGTCTTCCACCTGGAGCGGCAGCTGCTGAAGCATGACATTCTGATCGTTTCCATTTCGGATCAGGAGTGTGACTTGCAGATCTTCATTGTCAGCAACTTTTGCCTGGATGCCCATAAAGTTGATTTCCCCGATCTTTGGCGGGTCCATTTGTTCAACCATCTGTTTAAGCTTTTCTTTGTCGCTGCTGCTCAAGCTATTCTCCCAGGCTTCATCCAGGTCCAGCCTGTGCTCCTCATTATTCCGAATTTCAAAAGCAAGCTTCCAGCCTTCTGCAGGGATCGAATCTGTCAGTAAATCAGAACTGTTAAAAGTAAAATTCCACGGACGGCTGCTTTTGGCAGGTATTTCACCAATTTCTGTAAGATCAAATTCCTTCCGTGCGAGAATTTCCTCATCTGGCCCCACAAGCAATAAGTGGGTCTTCTTGAACTCAACGGCCTTTGAAAGGCTGCTGCGGACAAAAGCGGCAACTGTCACAGATCCGCCATCCTGCTGCAGCTCAATTCCTGCCAGGGAAATTTGATTCGGCAGAAGGGGAGGCAGTTCATTATTAAGGAACCTTAAAACATACTGCTGCTCTGCTGTAATATTTGTGGCCGGATGGAGGGATAGTGCAGTTTCCACCTCTTCTGCAGCCGCTTCATTCCCTGTCTCATTCAGTAATTCTTTTGAAGATATCGTGCTGTCAGTGCCTTGTTTGACAGGCTTTTCCTGTTTATTCTTTTTAAAGAAAGATAACATGGCTTGTCTCCTCGTTTATGAGTCTTGGCTAATGGATCTGATGATCTCGGCCAGCTTTCGGCTGATTTCTTTTTCTATCAGGAAATAGGTGCTTTCAAATAGCTCAAGGCCTTCCTTCTGATAGAGTCTCATAGGATCTTCCTGCTGGTAATGCCTCATGCCTATTCCTTCTTTAAGCCTGGCCATATTTTCAAGGTGAATAATCCAGTTGCGGTCTATGATGGCAGTAAGCAGGTGCTTAAGGGCATTTTGCAGCATCTCATCTTCACCAAGTGTACCTGCATAGGCCAGATAGTCCTTGATCTTGCGTTCGGCTATTTCTTTAATATCCTGGATTTCATACTGGTCCTCACTCAAGTCTATCGATCCACCCGCAAGCAGCAGATTAAGTTCGTCTGCCAGGCCTTTTATATTCAAGGCCTCCTGCTGGATCCCCTCTTCTTCATAATGGGCAATAAGCTTACCGGCGGCAGAGTGGACCATAGGCAGGATGACAGGAAGAATATTATCATCGCTCAATGCCTTATTCCTTAGATGATAAATGACATTGCGCTGCTCGTTGATCACATCATCAAGCTTCAAATTGTACTCCCGCATAGAATAGTTGGATCCTTCCACAATCCTTTGAATGCGGTCAACGAATTCATGGATTTTCTTCCCTTGGATCAACCCGGTTCCGTCAGCCTGGATAGAGGCAAGAAGCTTCTCCGCATCTTCCTTGGCAAAGCGCCTGAACATATCGTCTTCAAGCGAAATGAAGAATTGGCTGCTCCCGGGATCGCCCTGGCGCCCTGATCTTCCTTTCAGCTGGTTATCAACCCTGCGGCTTTCATGTTTTTCAGTACCGAGGACAAAAAGTCCGCCAAGATCATGGACTCCCTCACCGAGCATGATGTCCGTTCCGCGGCCGGCCATATTGGTTGCAATTGTTATTCTTCCTTTTTGTCCGGCCATTTCAATAAGGCGGACCTCTTGCTCCACTGTCTTGGCATTAAGGAGTTCGAATGAAAGTCCGGCCTTTTTCAAATATTCAGCAGCCTTTTCGGACTGCAGGATAGAGGCTGTTCCTATGAGGACAGGCTGCCCCTTGCTGTGACGGCCTTTAACCTCTTCAACCATTGCTTTGTATTTCTGTTCTGCTGTTTTATATACTTTGTCTGAAAGATCTTCCCGGATGATCGGTTTGTTTGTCGGAATCTGAATGACGTCCATCCCGTAGATTTCCATCAATTCTTTTTCTTCCGTTTTAGCTGTGCCGGTCATACCGGAAAGCAATGGATACATCCTGAAGTAATTCTGGATGGTGATGGATGCCTGAGTTTTATTTTCTTCTGTAATCTCAAGGCCCTCTTTTGCTTCCAATGCCTGATGGAGTCCGTCGCTTAATGTCCGCCCGTCCATGATACGGCCTGTAAACATATCAACGAGCTTGATTTCACTGTCTTTAATGATGTAGTCAACGTCTTTTTCAAACATCACATGGGCACGGACTGCCTGGATCATATAATGATACAGCGTCTGATGCTCCAGCTCGTAAAGATTGTCGATCCCAAAGGCTTTTTCAACTTTTTCGATTCCCTCTTCAGTTAAACTTGTCGCCTTCGTCTCTACATCAAATGTATAATCCACATCAGCTTTGAATCTTTTCGCCAGTCTTGAACCAATATAATGAAGCTCTGAGCTCGATTCCATTTTTCCGGCTACGATAAGCGGTGTTTTTGCTTCGTCTATCAGAACACTGTCCACTTCATCTATAATTGTATAATGATACGGACGCTGAACTTTCTGGGAAAGCGACGCTGCCATATTGTCCCGCAGGTAATCAAAGCCGAACTCCGTTCCAATCCCATAAGTGATATCCGCCTGGTATGCAGCCTTTTTTTCTTCAGGGGAAAGCATAGGTACATTCAAGCCGACAGTAAGACCGAGAAATTCATGGATTTTTCCAACAAGATTTCTGTCCCTGGCAGCGAGATAGTCATTAACTGTTATGACATGGACCCCTTTGCCTTCAAGAGCTCTCAGATAAGAAGGAAGGGATGCTACCAGGGTTTTTCCTTCACCTGTAGGCATTTCGGCAATATTGCCGTCAGACAGTACAAGTCCGCCGATAAGCTGCACATCATAATGCCTGAGCCCAAGCACCCTTCTTGAAGCTTCCCTGACTGCAGCAAAGGCATGAGGGCGTATATTTTCAATTTTCTCCCCGCTGGAGAGCTGTTGTTTAAATTCAGTTGTTTTATTTTGCAGTTCCTGGTCGCTGAGCTTCTGATAGCTCGGCTCCAAACTGTTTATCTCTTCGACTATTTTCTTGTATTTTTTTAAGCGGCGGTCATTTGTGTCGCCAAATTTCTTTAACATTGTCAGCATATTGGGACGCTCCTTATGCAAATTCCCTACTAGTATATCATGTATTTTCCTATTATAGTAATACTTGCAGGAATGACAAAATCTTCTATAAAATTCTGTCTGAATTTGAAACCTCGCCTGCTTTTTCTCCGTCTAATGATTTATTGGAGGATGAGGAGAGAGGGGGAAGTCTGCAGTCAGAAGTTTTACATATTGAAAGATTGGAAATATTACATACATGCCTGTATAAGTACATGAAAAGAAATAAAAAATTAATATATTAATTGAATTTGATGTGCTATAATGCATTGTGGCAATAATAGTATCTGTGTAAATAAATGACGAAATATGCATCATTTTTGGATAGTAAAATAAAAGCTGAATGGATATGCTATTTATTAAGGAGGCTCTACATGATTTACTTGACCATGTTAATTTGTTTCATCACCTCCATTCTTATTACACCTTTAGTAAAAAAACTTGCCTTTAAAATTGGCGCTACAGACAAGCCCAACCAGCGGAAGGTCCACCAAAAGATTATGCCCCGGCTGGGCGGCCTTGCCATTTATATAAGTTTTATCGCAGGCTTGCTGATTCTCCAGCCTGAAGCACCTTACAATATGGCGATCATCCTTGGAAGCCTGATCATCATTGCAACCGGGGTTCTGGATGATATGATCGAAATATCAGCAAAAGTTAAGCTTGCCGGTCAGCTGGCTGCAGCAGCCATCGTTGTTATATGGGGAGGCGTGCATGTTGAGTTCGTCAACCTCCCATTCGGAGGCATGCTTGAATTTGGGATGCTGAGCATACCGCTCACGATTCTTTGGATTGTCGGCATCACTAATGCCATCAATTTGATTGATGGTCTGGATGGCCTGGCAGCAGGTGTGTCATCAATTGCCCTGATTACTATTTCAGGGATGGCCATCATTATGGGCGACCCTTATGTAGTGGCAATCGGAAGCATCACACTTGCAAGCACACTCGGATTCCTGATTTACAATTTCCATCCGGCAAAGATATTTATGGGGGATACAGGAGCCCTTTTCCTTGGCTATATCATTTCTGTATTATCACTGCTTGGATTTAAGAATGTAACCATGATTTCTTTCATCGTTCCTGTTATTATCCTCGGAGTTCCAATTTCTGATACATTCTTTGCGATTATTCGCAGGATTGTCACGAAAAAGCCTTTATCAGCTCCGGACAAATCCCATCTTCACCATTGTCTGCTGCGCCTTGGCTACTCCCATCGCCAGACAGTAATCCTGATATATGCGATGGCTGCATTTTTCGGACTAACGGCGGTCATCTTTTCCCAGGCTAAGGTGTGGGGATCATTCGTTGTGATAGGAGTCCTCCTGCTGCTCATCGAAGTATTCGCTGAGAAAGTCGGTCTGATGGGCAAGGATCACAGGCCATTGCTTAAGGTCATGCGCGATATCCGGTATTCGACGGCGAAAGACAGATAAGAAAAGAACACTCCAGCTGGAGTGTTCTTTTTTTTAGCAGATAAGAAAGTATATTTTTTAACTTGGATTACTGTCTAGCAGCTGCGCCTACCCCCTCGAGATCACAAGCCAAACCTCCCAAAAAGGCAAAGAACGCCTTTCCGGGAGGATCGTCTTGTGCTTGTCGGGGGTGAATAAGGCGCTTGCGCTTTTCTTATGTCCTAGCGGTTAAACATACCAAGAAGGAAATACTTTAACTTTTCCCTGTTGGTCATATGCTTCAGTGCACCTGGGTAGAATTTATCCATAGTAAATGGTGTGAAGAACTCCCGGCTGATTTCAGCTGCAGGTTTTGGATGCAGCATCAGCGGTTCCTGCTGTTCCAGTCCTGAGACAACCTCGCTGCTGCCTTTGACCTTCAATCCTTCCTGTACTTCCCGTTTTTCTGTTTTCCCCACGCTGTTCAGAACAATGACATATTCTTTATCATTTTGCTTCATAATACTTTTAGAAGGAGCCACAACAGCATCTTTTGCTTCGCCTGTTGTGATTTCAACATTGAGCTGCATTCCCGGGTGAAGGTTTTCGAGCTTCTCCTGGGCTTGATCCAATTCTACTGTGAATGGATAGCTTGCCTGTGTTTCAGTCGATAAAGGTGTTTCAGGCATCGTTTGGACACTTGCTACTCTTCCTGTAAAGTCCTTTTTAAGTGTTCCTGACTCTACAGCCGTTTCCTGGCCCTGAACAACCTTCTGCAGCTCCTTCTCATCCAGCTTGCCTTTTACTGCAGCAGCTTCAGAACGGATCATGAGCACTGGATTGTCCAGGTCTTCGCTTATCGACACGATCTGCCCCTCTATTTCGCTCAGATAGCTCATCACACCTGTCTGTTCATTGACATAATCGAGCTGCTCTTCGTACTTATCTCTTTCGTCTTCAAGCAGGTCAGCTTCAAGCTCTTGGAGCAGAATTTCTTTTTCTGTATCATGGATGCTTACGGAAAGATCTTTCTCTTCTTTTTCAGCATCAGTGGAAGTATATGCCTGTTCGGCTTCAAGAGCAGATAAATAGTTGTTCAGGCTGGAAATATGGTTCTGGACCGAGTCAATCTGGTTTGTAAGCTGTTCAATTTCGGACTCAATCCTGTTCCTGTCCCTGTCCAGGTTGACCGATTCATATTCGTACAAAGGTGTTCCTGGCGTTACTTTATCGCCTGGCTTCACCAGAAACTTTGAGAATGTTCCGTCCTCTTCGCTGAAATAAACGGGATATTCAGACTGGGGGATGGCTACCCCAGGCTTCGAGAGGGTCTCTTTTAAATCTCCCTGGGCAGCCCGCTGCCATTCGCTTATATAAACTGATTTATCGATTTTACTGTCTTCTTTTATGATCAGGTATGTATTTGCCCCTGTAAAAGCTATTACACCTGCTGCCAGTAGACCCGCTTGCCAACTTTTCATTTCACTCAACACCTTTAAAATATCTTTTCCATTTTGATATGTGTTCCCAATGCTGTTAAGATCCAAAACACGATATGGAGTGACAGGACAATCAGGAATATGACCCATCCTTTCCTGCCGGTCAGCTTCTTGATCCAATAGGTTTGAACATATATGATCCAGACTTGGAATAGTGTTATGGCTCCCAGAAAGTGCACAATCAATCCATTGGATGTGGCGTACTGAGCCAGGATGCCCAATGAAAACGGGGAGGATGAAGGAGTGATTCCCCATGTCAGGCTGATCGGGATGAGCAAAGCCTTTTCAATCAGCAGAATGGAAAAAGCAAAAAGCTGCACCACTAGTAGCTTTTTATATTCCAAATCTGTCAGGGTCCAGAAATATAAAGCCGGCAGGAAGATGTAGATAGCAGCATACAGCAGCCCCCAGACTATCTTTCCAAGAACAAATAGCCCCTTTCTTGCCTCAAATTCGCCTGCAGACAAATTACTCAGCTCTTTTGATATGAATTCTGTCCCGATTCCAAAGTAGGAACTTATTGCATAAATAATGCTGCTCAGAAGTGCCAAGAGCCAAATCCTTTTTCGGAGCCCCCGGAAATCCTCCGCTTTTTCGAGCTGATAAAGGCTTATCCCGGGAGACCGCAGGGCCATTAACAGCTTTACTTCATAAATCATAGAATAGTTTCCTCCATAGTCTGTTAAATATAGACAAAATATCTCAACTATTATTCTATCGCAAATAATGGAAAAAGGGCAGTAATAACCGGTGGAAATGCCTATGAAAAAAAGAGGATTATTTTATCGGTATAATAGTTCGATCTTAATGGCTAGATCGGGAAATTCCAGGTTTTCAATTTGTTATTGATATAAGAATGGTATTTCGTATCGTTCTGCAGTTCAAATATGAGAAGTGCCTTTTCCATGTATTTCTTCGCCTCCGCCAGCTGGTGACTCAGCTCATAATTATAGCCTGTATGATAATGAAGTTCACCGAGAAGGAAGAGATGATCTTTTTCAAGGCACCAGGCTATCCCTTTTGTGCAGCTTTCAATGGACTCTTCATATCTTGAAAGTCTGGTGAGCACCCGCGCAATGTTATAGTGCAGTTTCGTCATCAGCATAACATCCTGCAGAGTGGCCAGTGAATCAATAAAGCGCTTGGCATCCCTGTAAACGGCCAGGGCCTCTTCAAGCTCATTTTCTTCAAAGAGTATAATGCCCTTGCTCAGGAGAATTTCAATTTCACGCTCTGTCCACAGCTTCCCATGTGTTAAAGCAATGGCCTCATTCAGGACCTGGTGTGCTTTAATCGGATTCTTATTAAGGTGGTATTCGTATATGCCTCTATGCCACTGGATCAGCTGCCTGTTCACAGGATTTTGTGTAAATAAAGGGTTATTCTCTTCCCCTTTAATGATAGAACGCATGGTTTCATAATCAAAGCTGCGCCTGGTGATTTCCAGCTGGCGTTCGACCTCCAATATATAATCCAGCCTCGGTGTTGTACCTATATGAAAGAAGTAGTTAACATCCACACCAAGCTTTTGGGAAATCAGGTAAAGTGTGGACGCATACGGGTATACATCCCCTTTCTCTATTTTGCTTATCTGTGCCTGGGTGCATATGCCTTCTGCCAGTTCTTTCTGAGATAATCCCAGCAGCTTCCTGAGATCCCTTATTTTTTGTCCGATTGCTGAGAAATCCATCTATCATTCACCCTTCGCAAAAAAATATTCCTATAGTTATATAGTGGAGGATATGCGACTAAAAACCATCGTTTTTAATAGATTATCAAAAGATATAGATAGCAGACAAAAAAAGCAGACTTATCCTGTTTATGATTTAATCAATTTATAAGGAATTCCGTAACGGACTTGAACAGCGGTTTAGATGTCCTGTTCAGCGTTAACTCACTTGTCCATTTCCTATTGGCTATGAAATACGGACAATACCTTAATATCTCCACTTTTGGCCGCCCGTTTCCGGGCGGTCCTTTTTTTAAGCAGTTAAAAACGTCCATCTATAAAGATGAACGTTTTTTCATGGCCGCAGCGGGTATCATTTCTATGGTTAATAGCTGGAATCTTCGCCTGTATCATCAGAGACAGTGCTGTCTGTATCCGTTTCAGAGCTGCCTTCCGGGACGAGTTCAAGATGTTCTTTTAAGGTGAGGATCGTTTGCTCAAGTTCCTCATCATCTAACTGGTAATAATAAATTCCATCAATATAGGCATCCTGCCCGGCCAGATTCAATGTTTCAATATCAAGAGATGTTCCAGCAGTCGCATAATTGATGAATGACTTCATTTCATCAAAGGAGAGATCTGTAGACATATTGTCTCCGACAGCTTCCATCACATCTGCATACTTGGAGACAGACTTGACAGAGGAGCCTTTTTTTACAATCGCTTTAAGGATTTCCTGCTGGCGCTTTCCGCGCTCAATGTCATTATCCAGTTTGCGGGTACGGGCTAAAGCCAGGGCTTCCTCTCCGTTAAGCTCCTGCAGTCCCGGTTCAAGATTAATCGCATGATTCCGGTCCTCCGAATCTTTTTCACTAAGTTCATAGGGGACTTCTACTTCAATGCCTTCCAAGGCATTAATAACATCTATGAACGCGTTAAAGTTCATTTTTACATAATAATCGACAGGGATATCCAGCATTTCTTCGACTGTTTCAATTGTTGTGGCAACCCCGCCATTGGCATGGGCATGCGTAATTTTATCATTATAGCCCAATTCAGGGATATAAACATAAGAATCCCGGGGGATGCTGAGCAGCTTAACAGATTTGGTCTTTTCGTTCAGTGTTGCGAGCATCAGGGCATCTGAACGGGAGCTGCTGCTGAAATTCCTGGTACTGCTGTCATCCACCCCAACAAAAAGGATGGACACATTATCTATTCCGGGATCAACTGCTGTATCGCGCTTTGTTGATTCCCTCTCAACCGGCTCATAGGATTTTTCAATGACCGTCTGCGCTTTGCTGTACAGAAAAGCGCCATAAGCCGTCGCCCCAAGAACGAGCACGAGAAGAGGCACAATGATCCACATCACGACTCTCCTGCGGCGTTTTCTTTTCTTTTGAACCTTTACCATTTGTCTATTAGCAGACATATCTGTACTCCTTTAATGTAGGTTTGGCAAAATCTTCAGATCAAGCTTTATTTTACAATTTTTATGCATTTCCGGATATAGATTTTTCAAGCCGTATCTTCTTCCAGATACAGCAATTCTCCCTCATCAATCAGTCCTTGCCCATTGGTGAGCTCAGTGATCCATTCTGAGAATAGGTTTATGCCAGCTTCTTCAACAAACACCTCAAACTCTACGTTTTCCAGGTAGTGTATATCCTTTATGGAGTAAACAGATTCACGGAGTTCATTCTCCAGCTTGCCGAGCCAAGTATATTCCACCTTTACTGATAAAATCTTCATCAGCTTTCTTGTGACTATGCCAGCCGCATTGATGCCCTCAGAGGCTGATTTTCCATAAGCGCGGATGAGACCCCCGGCTCCAAGCTTGATGCCTCCAAAATATCTTGTTACTACTGCAACTGTATCTTTCAGCTGTTTCTTTTTTAAGACTTCCAATATCGGGACCCCCGCAGTGCCGCTGGGTTCACCGTCATCATTCGCTTTCTGGATATGATCATGTTCCCCGATCAGGTAGGCTGAGCAATTGTGGGTAGCATTCCAGTGTGTTTTTTTGATTTCCTGTATAAATGCCAGGGCTTCTTCTTCTGATTCGGCCCTTGATATATGAGCAATAAATCTTGATTTCTGAATAATAATTTCATGCTCGGCAAAGCCCTTGACTGTTTTATAAGAGGGCAGCATGCATCCCGCTCCTTTCCTGTGCATTTTATCGATTTTTGTCGTTGATTGTCATCGTCGCTTGCCAAATTTCATTATAAAGCGACTTGTTCAGTAACTTCAATTCTTCAATGGATTGTAATGAAACTTTAATATAGGTACCTTTCTCGCATGATATAATTAAAAAATAATTTCAAGCCAATCGACATATTATTGCGAGATAATATATAAAAGTCCTATGTTTAAAAATAAGGCATAAATTGCAGCTGATTATAAGAAAATAGGATATTAGACATGATTATACTATAAATTCTTGTGCCTTTTTGCCGAATTTTTCGTTTTTTAGTATATTTTTCATACATAATTTCTATTTTCAAGCTAAAATAGTGTCAGATACTGCTACGGAAGGGTTTTCAGTCTCTTTGGAGGAATCTTTATGACTAGAAAAAAATTCGATACGAAGACACTCGATCTTATATTAGAAAAGATGGTATCCACTGTTGGAAACAGCAAGGATGAAATCTTCCGCATAAGCGAGCAATGCCGGCAGGACTTTGAAAGCTTGACAAGTGATTTGAAGGAAGTCAAACAGGCAGTTGTCCTGACCATTGATGAGGGAGACCAGCTGGAAGCACAAACGAGGTTTGCCAGAAAAAGGCTTTCTGAAGTAAGCATGCATTTCAAGGACTACACAGAAAGCCAGGTAAGAGAAGCGTATGAAAAGGCGCACCAGCTGCAGATGAAGCTTTCGATGAACCGCCAGCAGGAAAAGCAGCTTCGCGAACGGCGGGATGACATAGAACGAAGGCTGCTCGGCATCCAGGAAACCATTGACCGCGCAGAACATCTCGTTTCCCAGATCTCGGTCGTCATGAACTATTTGATGAGCGACCTGAAGAGGATGGGAGAGGTCCTGGAAGATGCAAAGCTTAAGCAGGATTTCGGCCTTAAGATCATTGAAGCGCAGGAGGAAGAGCGAAAAAGGCTGTCGAGGGAAATTCATGACGGTCCTGCCCAGATGATGGCCAATGTGATGATGCGCTCTGACCTGATAGAAAGAATCTATAAGGAGCGGGGAGCAGGCGAAGCCATCACTGAAATCAAAAGCCTTAAGAAGATGGTCAGAAATGCGCTTTACGAGGTCAGGAGGATTATCTATGATCTTAGGCCTATGGCTCTCGATGACCTTGGACTGGTGCCGACTTTAAGGAAATATCTCCAAACCATTGAAGAATACCATAATACGGTGAAAATTTATTTCAGCAATGTCGGCGATGAAAAGCGGCTTCCGCCAAAATATGAGGTAGCTTTGTTCCGGCTTGTCCAGGAATCTGTACAGAATGCTCTAAAGCATGCTGAGGCAAAAGAGATCAAAGTGAAGCTCGAAATCCGCAATGATTCTATTTCAGTTGTCATCAGGGATGACGGCAAAGGGTTTGACACGAGCCAGAAGAAGCCCGAATCCTTTGGGATGATCGGCATGAGGGAAAGAGTCGAACTGCTGGAAGGGCAGATATCCTTCGACTCCAAAATCAATGCCGGGACAATCGTGCTGATTCAGGTTCCTTTCATGGAATGAGCCGCTTTCTTCAAAAAGAATGCCAGCGCCGCAGAAGCAATAATCTAAGAGAACAGTGAAAAAAGATAGGTTCAAATAGGGCTTGAAAAAGATATAATGATAGAGATCCCTATTATTTAAACCAACAGTATAAAAAAAAGAGATAAACTTACGGAAATTTGGGAGGCGAAGCAATTGACTACAAAAATCGTCATTATCGATGATCATCAGTTGTTTAGAGAAGGGGTTAAACGTATTCTTGATTTTGAAAAGACATTTGAAGTTGTTGCAGAAGGCGATGACGGAAATGAAGCGCTGGGTCTTGTTGAAGAATATGACCCGGATGTCGTAATCATGGATATCAACATGCCGACAATCAACGGTGTGGAAGCGACCAAGCAATTAGTCGAAAAATATCCGGATGCAAAAGTCATCATCCTTTCCATCCATGATGATGAAAACTATGTAACACATGCGCTGAAAACGGGAGCGAGCGGCTATCTGCTGAAGGAAATGGATGCCGACGCACTTGTTGAAGCGGTCAAAGTGGTGGCTGATGGAGGCTCTTACCTGCATCCAAAGGTAACCCATAATCTCGTCAAAGAATACCGCCGCCTGGCATCTGATGAAAATGGCAGCAGCGAAGGATACACACAAGTTGAAATCCGCCGCCCACTGCATCTGCTGACACGCCGGGAATGCGAAGTCCTTCAGCTCCTTGCTGACGGAAAAAGCAACCGCGGCATCGGTGAAGCATTGTTCATCAGTGAAAAAACGGTTAAGAACCATGTGAGTAATATCCTGCAGAAAATGAATGTGAATGACCGCACTCAGGCAGTTGTTGTAGCCATCAAGAACGGCTGGGTTGAAGTGAGATAATGGAGGGGCACGCCTTAGCGTGCTCTTTTTTCTGTGAAAATAATTAATTCTGGCTTCCTCGAATAATAGTGATCCTATTCGGCAATCCTTAAAATAACCTAAAAAAGCCAATAAGAAAGCAGGGCTACCGGTAGGAGGGTAACCGTGTATACTTCTATTTGGTTTTGGTTATACTAAATAACTTGTCTTTCTTTAAATGGCTCCTTGTTTATAAGCATGGAGTAAATGATTCGAAGCATTCGATGCGATGTCGCAACGAGTGCTTTTTTCTTTCCTCTCCTAGCCGCAGTAGACCAGTATTTCGTAGCTAACCACCTATTTCGACTTCTTGAAACGGCCCAGGCTACTTCACACATGGCTGATTTAATGTGCGGATTTCCCTTGGTTGTCCGAGTACTCTTGCGTTTCCCTGCACTTTCATGATTGCCAGGAGATACACCTGCCCACGAAGCTAAGTGTTGAGAGGTTGGGAATTGGTTCATATCCACTCCAATCTCGGCAATAATGATAGCTGCTGTATCTTTCTTTATTCCAGGAATGGTCAGAAGTAAATGAAGTTCTTCTTTATATTCCTCTAGAAGCTGGTCAATTCTTTTTTCCACCTCTACAATATGTCCCTCTAGCTGTTGAATATGAAGCCAAGACTGTTTGATTAGAAATCTTTGATGGTCATTGATCGTGCCGAAGAGCGAGTCAGTAATTAATTGTTTTTTAGATGACATCTTTCCGTGTATCCGGCTTTCGACATCATCGCCATCTACGTATCCCTGTTCCACCAGTCTCTCAAGCAGCTTTCTCCCTGAAACCCCAAAGACATCGGAAATAACCGAACTCAGCTTTACATTTGAGCACTCCAAAACCTTCTGAATCCGGTTCTTCTCGGAAGTTAAATGACCTATCCACTTTTTTCGAAGGCGTGTAAGGTCCCGTAGCTCCCGGATATCGGACGGAGGCACGAAACTCTTTTCGATGAGTCCGTGTCGCAATAATTTGGCAATCCACTCGGCATCGGAAACATCTGTTTTTCTTCCAGGGACGTTCTTGATCCTTTGGGCATTCGCAAGAGTAATATCAAAAAAGTCTTCAAGGATATTAAATACAGGCTTCCAATATACTCCCGTGCTTTCCATCGCAATATGGGAAACCCCATGGTCTTCCAGCCATTTTAAGAGACGGAAGAGATCTTTCGTCAAGGTTGGAAAGGTTTCAGTTACCCTAATCAAATCTTCGTCCTGTTTGCCCGTCAGAACACAGGCAACGATTGTCTCCGAATGAACGTCAAGACCTGCACAACGTTCAATAAATACATCCATAATACCAATCCTCCGCATGTTAGATCACAAACAGCAAGTGGATTTGAAAATAGGCATTTTTCTGTACGTGGTCATCCTTCCCAAAGGGAATGAGCCAACAAAGGGTTGATCACCAAATCCACTCAAACAGTTTTTATTACAGGGTCTTCGCCACCATAAAAAGCCACGTCCTATAATCTGTTTGTGTCCTCTACATTATGGACATAGGAGATTTATTTTCATGCATGGGTTGGGAGCCGGAGGAATCATGATAGTTTTTATGCATAATAGATATATGAAAAATACTAGTTTACAATATATGTAATCTTATGTTAAAAATAGGATAAAAGTAATAGATGGAGGTTTTGAACATATGTCCAGCCTGCTGCTTTTATCCGATGAGAATTTGTTTAAAGTTTTCGAGGATGCCCTGCTTTGTGATGTGGATACTGATTTTATTCGGCTGATTGCTGATGAAATCAACCGGAGGCAGCTCTCGCATCTGCTGCCCGTAGCTTCTAATTAATGCCCCTCTCTTTTTCGCCGCATTACAATTGTGATCCTCAAATATTAAGCTTTCTTTTCTCCCTAGGATTTTCCCTTGTTTTCATATAAAATATAAATTGGACATATAGTAGAGAAAAAACAAAGGATGGTACTCTTTATATGAGAACAGCCGTAGTAACAGACAGTACTGCATACATCCCCAAGGAATTGCGGGATCGACTCAACATACATATGATCCCTCTCAGCGTCATTTTCGGAAACGAAACATACGAGGAAGAGGTAGAAATTACAGCAGAAGCGTTTTACGAAGAAGTAAAGCATAAGGAGCTGCCGACGACCTCTCAGCCATCGACTGGCCAATTCGTCGAGCTTTTTGAAAAATTGTCGGCCGACTATGATGCGGTCATCAGCATCCATCTGTCGAGCGGCATCAGCGGAACCTATCAGGGAGCCGTCACAGCAGGCAGCATGGTTGAAGGAATCAGGGCGTATCCGTTTGATTCTGAAATCAGCTGCATGGTCCAGGGCTTCTATGTCATTGAAGCTGCGGAAATGGCAGCTGCCGGCAAGGATCCGCAGGATATCATGTCCCGCCTGGAGAAAATGAAACAGACGGTCCGTGCCTACTTCATGGTGGACGACCTTTCCCATCTCCAGCGCGGCGGCCGCCTTTCAAGCGCCCAGGCATTGATCGGGAGCCTGCTTCAGGTCAAGCCGCTTCTCCATTTCCAGGACAAGGTCATCGTGCCATTTGAAAAAATCCGCACACGCAAAAAAGCGATGAAGCGGATTGCCGACCTTCTTGGCGATGCTGCTGCCGGCGGCGGTGATTACCGCGCCGTCATCATCCACGCGAATCGTGAGAAGGAAGCTGACGAGTGGAAAGCAGAGCTGGAAAAAGAGCTGCCGAACGTTGAATTCATGATTGGCTACTTCGGCCCGGTCATCGGCACGCATCTTGGCGAAGGCTCAATGGGGCTTGGCTGGTATAAGAAATAAAAAATGCCGCTCCGGAATTTTGTCGGAGCGGCTACTTTTTACTTTGTTAATGCATCAGTCAGGTTAGGAACGATTTGTTTTTTACGTGAAACAACACCCTGCAGGACAGCCTTTTCATCCGCAAGCACCACATTGAATGCTTTCTCGACAACAGCTGTTTCCTTGCCTAGTGCAAGTGCAACAGAATCATTCGTCAGGATATTCGTTGCAACAAACAGGAACAGATCCAAGCCTTTTTCCTCGATTGTGCTGTTGATCACCGCACGCAATTCCTCTTCAAGCGCAAACACATCATTCGTGTCAACGGCGTTCACCTGCGCCACTTCCACTTTAGCAGAACCCATCTGGAATTCCTTCGCATCCAGGCTGACCAGCTGTGCAGCAGACTTATCGCTCAGGTCGGCACCAGCCTTCAGCATCTCAAGGCCATACTCTTCCGCATCCACACCCGCGATTTCCGCAAGCTCATGTGCAGCTTTCACATCTTCGTCAGTGCAAGTTGGTGATTTGAACAGAAGGGAGTCAGAAATGATCGCAGACAGCATAAGGCCGGCAATATTTTGCGGGATGCTCTTGCCGTTTTCCTTGTACATTTTGTTCAGGATCGTAGCCGTACAGCCGACAGGCTCGCAGCGGTAGTACAAAGGATCGCTTGTTTCAAAATTGGCAATACGGTGGTGGTCGATTACCTCAGCCACACGAACGCTCTCGATTCCGTCTGCGCTTTGCTGGCGTTCATTATGGTCCACAAGAATGACAGTATGTGCTTCATCAGCTGCATTGCTGATCAGGCGGGGAGCTTCAGCGTTGAACTTAGTCAGCGCATGCTGCGTTTCGCCGTTGATCTCGCCAAGGCGCACCGGCTCGACTTCATGGCCAAGCTGTGTTTTTAGGTCCGCATATGCCAGGGCTGAGCAGATTGTATCTGTATCTGGGTTTTTATGTCCGAAAATTAAGGTTTTTTCCATATGTAAATCTCCTTTTTTAGGTGGATTCTTCATGGTTTATTATAGAGGAAATTGAGGGGGGAATCTAGGGGGAGAGTTTGGGGTTTTGAGGGTTAATGGGAAGGTGGGATGGGCGGATTTTGGGTTGGGGCAGATTGTGGGAAGGGGGCTAGTTGCTAATATATGGTGGAAGTTGCTAATAAAAATGGAAAGTTGCTAATATATGGGGAAAGTTGCTAATAAAAGAGAAAAGTTGCTAATATATCGGGGAAGTTGCTAATAAAAGGGGGATTCGGCATCTCGCGGGGAAGGCTGCCCAAGGGAGAGGTTGCAAATATATCGTTAAAGTCGCAAATAAATGGCTTGGACTCGCAAATATAATGAAAAAGTCGCAAATAAAACTCAAAACTCGCAAATATATGATGGTGTATAAAAGTATGTGTAAGACCTTTTTCTAGACAAATAAAAAAGGACAAAGTACCCTCTGAGTTATCACCACAATAACCTTAGGAGAGGAGCACTTTATCCATGCCCCATTTTAACATAGACGACCTTGATTTTGCCAATATCCTTAAACTTTCTATGCAGGACCTCCTTAAAGAGAAAGCAGAAAATATCTTGCGTGAAGAGATAAAGAATGTCCTAGAAAATGAGCCTGTCGGCGAAGAAAACTCACGTAATGGGTATTATTCACGGACTCTTGACACCATTTATGGCCGGATTGAGGATCTGGCAGTTCCCCGTGATCGTAAGGGCGATTTTACTACCCAAATGTTCGAACCCTATAAAAGACGTATGGTGGCCGTAGATGAACTCGTTGTCCAGCTCTATCAACATGGAGTTGGTGTTCGGCAGGTTGGGCTGATCATGAAAAGTTTGCTTGGTGAACAATATTCCCCAGGGACAATCTCCAATATCACTTCGGCTGTTATGGAGGACGTTATTGAATGGCAGAATCGGCCTCTGAAGGAACGTTACTGTGCTTTATTCCTTGATGCGCTATTCGTAAAAGTCCGCAGAGATACTGTAGGCAAAGAGGCTGTTTATATTGTTTTAGGTACACTCCAGAAGGCCATCGGGAAATCCTTGGATTTTATGTAGGCGGAGTGGAATCATCAAACGGCTGGCAGGAGATCCTTCTGGACTTACGTAAAAGAGGCGTCCAGGAAGTTTTAGTTGGCGTATTTGATGGACTTCCAGGTCTCGAAGAGGCCTTTAAATCCATTTTTCCAAAAGCTGATGTTCAACGCTGCGTTGTTCATAAGGTACGTTCCACTATGAATAAAGCACGAAAAAAGGATCAGGCAGAGCTAAGCTTGGATTTAAAAAGAGTATACACTTCAAGCACATTCGAAGAAGCAGAAAAAGTGTTGAAAGAGATTAAGGAGAAATGGAAAAAGACTTATAGCAGGGAACTGGCCTCATGGGAAGAGGACCTCCCAGTCCTCCTAACTTTTTTACACTACCCTGAGGAAATCCAAAAGTATATATACACAACAAACCTAATTGAGCGTACCAACAAGGAAGTGCGTAAAAGGTTAAAGACAATGAACAGCTTACCTAATATTGAAGCAGCCGAGAAGATTATATACCTTACTTCTATCGATTATAATGATCGATGGGCAAGAAGGAAACTCGGTGGATTCGGCTTGGCCTATGAAACAATATTGAACATGTTTGATGAGCGATATCCAAAGTCATAAAACGCATAGTCAGGGAGTCAGGCAGCCTCGGCTGCCTGACTCCCCCCCTAAACTAAATATAACGATAACTCATGAAGTGCATATGCTTACACATAATTCTTGACGGAACCAAATATATCTAAAATCCCGCAAATAACCAGGAAAGGATGATTAGTTTTGAAGTTCAAAATCCAAGAAGGGCGCCTCAACCAGGACCAAAATGGCACACCAATCTCCAAACTCACTGAAATTCCGGCTATTCCCCTCAATCCAGCCTTCAATCCGGACAAAAAACTGGCCGAAATGCTCATCGGCAAGCAGCTCCTCACAGACGAACTCCCTTTCACTGCACAAGAAATCGAGCAGCACTACCAAAATGGCTACATTCTCTATCGCCCAGGCATCCTCCTCGCCGGCAAAAAACCTCAATGTGCCCGCTGCGGCAACACTCAAACTCATCTTTTCGCCAAATTCCCCTGCGCCAGATGCGAAGAAGACTGCCTCTACTGCCGAAGCTGCATCATGATGGGCCGGGTCAGCTCCTGCACCCCGCTCCTCAGCTGGCAAGGACCAGAATCCCCCCACCCCCAGCCAAAAACCTACCTGGAATGGTCAGGCAATCTTTCCAACGGCCAGCAGACTGCCTCCAACCGCACAGCACAAGCTATCCAGCAAAACAAAGAACTCCTCGTCTGGGCGGTATGCGGCGCCGGAAAAACCGAAGTCCTGTTTGCAGGCATCGACCTAGCCCTCCAAGCCGGAAAAAGGGTCTGCCTCGCCACACCGCGGACCGATGTAGTCCTTGAACTCACTCCGCGCCTGAAGAAAGTATTCCCTGAAATAACGGTAGCATCCCTCTACGGCGGCAGCGAAGACCGCCATCTCTTCGCCCCGCTCACCATCGCCACCACACACCAGCTGTTCCGCTTTTACCAGGCATTCGACACCATCATCCTGGACGAAGTCGACGCTTTCCCTTATTCAATTGACAAAACCCTGCAGTACGCCGTCCAGCAGGCAAGAAAGCCGGAGTCCTCTATGATCTATCTAACCGCCACACCTAACCAAAAATGGCAGAGAGACTGCTCATTCGGCAAAAGGGACCACGTCACCATTCCAGCGCGCTACCACCGCCATCCGCTCCCTGTTCCGGAATACCGCTGGTGCGGAAATTGGGAGAAGCTTTTAAAGAAAAGCAAACTCCCCAATCCGCTCATCAGTTGGATCAACCAACGCATCCAAACCTCCAAACAGATTCTCCTGTTCTTCCCCCGCATCGACATCATGGAAGCAGCTCTTCCACTGATACAAAAACTCCACCAGCAAACTGACTCTGTCCATGCCGAAGACCCGGACCGCAAATCCAAAGTCCAAAAAATGCGTAATAAAGAAACGCAAATCCTCTTAACCACAACCATCCTGGAAAGAGGCGTAACGTTCCCGAATATTGACGTAGCCGTCATTGGCGCTGAGCACCACGTATTCACCGAAAGCGCCCTCGTCCAAATCTCCGGCCGCGTCGGCAGAAGTGCAGATTACCCGAGCGGCACCATCACCTTTTTCCACTTCGGCAAAACAGAAGAAATGATCAAAGCGAGAAACCAGATTACAGGAATGAACAGGGAAGCGAAACGAAGGGGGCTAATCTTGTATGAATCTTTTTCAAGCTAATCATTGCCTGATCTGCCAAAAAGAGATTGATGCAGAGATTGGGTGGCAGGAGCTGTTTACACGAACGGAGGAGAAGGTAATATGCAGGGAGTGTGAAGAAAGCTTCGAAGAGATAAAGGGAGCGCTATGCCATATCTGCGGGAGGCAGCTGCAGGGGCTAAATCCACAGTTCATTGAAAACGACAACTGCTACGACTGCATCCGCTGGGAAAAAGACCCCAAATGGGAAGGCATCCTCAATAGAAATATCTCTCTGTACACCTACAATGACTTTCTACAGGAGCTGATTGCCCGCTTTAAATACAGAGGAGACTACATCCTGGCCAAAGTGTTCAAACAGGAGATAAGAAGAAATATAGAAACCCTCAAGCCCGATTTCATCATTCCCATACCGCTCAGCACCGAGCGCCTATACGAGCGCGGCTTCAACCAGGCCGAGGCCCTCATCATCACCGCAGGCCTAGCACCATCCCATCTTCTCAATAGAATTCATACCGAAAAGCAGTCCAAAAAATCCCGCGAAGAAAGAATCCATCTCAGTGAAATCTTTCAAATAAGCACCTCAGCCGCAATTGAGGCTAAAAATCTCCTCCTCATTGACGATATATATACTACAGGAAGCACCCTCCGGCATGCCGCCCTGCCGCTGAAACAGGCGGGAGCGGCTAACATCATGTCTCTCACACTGGCAAGAGGGTGACCGTGACCACTATATACCCTATTTAGGAGAGAATTATCATGGCTGAACTGGCGAATTGCCCGCAATGCGACAAGGTATTTGTAAAAAATCAATTCCGTGATATATGCAATGACTGCTGGAAGGAAGAGGAGCTGAAGTACGAAACGGTTTATCAATATATCCGCAAAAGAGAGAACCGGACTGCGACAATGCAGCAAGTTGTCGATGCGACAGGGATTGAAGAAGCGCTGATTCTGAAATTCATCCGCACAGGCAAGCTGAAGCTGGCGCAGTTCCCGAATCTTGGCTATCCTTGTGATAAATGCGGAGCGTACATCCGTGAAGGTAAAATCTGCCAAAAATGTGCAAAAGAGCTGCGGAAGGATATAAATACCTTACAGGCTGAAGAAGAGCGGAAAAAGCAGATGGCGCTTAAAGAGAAGCAAGGCACCTATTTTTCAATCAATGACAAGTAAATAATATAGGCATAAAGAAGTATTTTCTTCTTTTTATTAAAAAATCCCCATGTATAGCCGATAATAAAGGAAAGACTAGTTCGGTCGAAAGCGAGGGAAAACAAATGAAGATTAATAATTTTGGACCTTCAGGAATTAACCCATACAAACGCCAGCAGAACAAGCTGGACAGCGCCAATGCCCAGGCGAAAAAAGCCGCGGATAAGGTGGAGATTTCGTCTGCAGCCAAGGAAATGCAGCAAACCTCCAAGATAGACCAGCAGCGCCAGGCAAGAGTAGAGGAGCTGCGCATCCAGGTCGAGAACGGCAATTATAAAGTAAACCCAAAAGAAGTGGCGAAAAGCCTGCTTGATTACTATACAAAGAATTAACAGAAGGGAGGGGACTTCATGTCCGCTGAAGCATTGTTCGAGAATATGGCAAAGTTGATCAGGCTCCATAAAAGCCTGTCTGAGCTTTCTGCCCGGAAAACCGGCATCATAAAGGCAGGGGACACTGAAGCCCTCAGCCAGATATTGAAAGAAGAACAGACCCATGTGGCTGCGATCAGAAGGATCGAAAACGATCGGCAGAAAACGGCAGCAGCCCTGGTACCGGGGAAAGCGAATCCGACGATTTCAGATTGTCTGGAGGTTCTCAGCCTACCGGACCAGGAAAAGCTGGCCGTTTTGACGGAAGAGCTGGCAGATGCCATCCTTCATATAAAAGAAGCCAATGACCTGAACCAGCAGCTGCTGGACCAGAGCCTGCAGTATATTAATGTATCCATGAATCTGATGAGGCCGCAGCCGGAAAATATCAACTACGGACCGGCAGCCGGCCAGCAGAACAAACAGCTTCCTTCTCAAGGGCTGTTTAACTCGAAAGCCTAAGAGACGGAGGAACTACCATGCGTTCAACCTTTATGGGACTCGAAACAGCCCGCCGCGGCATGTTCACCCAGCAAAGCGCCTTGTATGTAACAGGGCACAATATCGCCAACGCCAACACGCCAGGCTTTTCCCGCCAGCGCATCAACTTTGAACAGACATCGCCGTATCCAGCAGCATCCATGAACCGCCCGCAAGTTCCGGGGCAGATGGGGACTGGGGTGGAAGCAGGCTCTGTACAGCGGATCCGCGAAGGCTTCCTTGATCTGCAATACCGTGTTGAAGCAAATAAAGTCGGCTATTACAGCTCTATGAGCGAATCGCTCACCAAGATGGAAGAAATCATGAATGAGCCTTCGGAGAGCGGACTTCATGCGACAATGGAAAAGTTCTGGAATTCCCTTCAGGATATCGCCAGCCATACGGAAAACACCGGTGCCCGCGACGTAGCGGCGGCAAGCGGACAGATGGTCGCTGACACTTTAAACTACTACTATAACTCTCTATCAAGAGTCCAGCAGGACATCGGCAGCGAAATCGGCGTCAAGGTAAAAGAAATCAATGGCCTTGTCTCGCAAATCAATGCGCTCAACAAGCAGATCGCCAGCGTAGAGCCGAATGGATACCTGCCGAATGACCTTTATGATGAGCGCGATCTATACGTGGATCAGCTTTCACAGCTGGTTAATATAAAAGTGACCAATGTAAAACCGGATAACTACGGACATGCAAAGGACATCTCAGAAGGACTTTATAAGATTGAAATTGTCGGAGATGACGGGAAGTCATTTTCCCCGGCTGCCGTGCTGCTGGATGTGACAAAGGAGGATGGCCTTAAGGATCCAAACCTGCTTGAAGTTACTGATATAACAGATGCTGCAAATGAAGATCTTGAGCTGGTCAGCGGACTGATCACCGAGGTTCGGGTCGGCGGTGCAGCATTACCTAGCATGAACTTTTCAGGTGAGCTGTCTGGTCTGATTAAAAGCTATGGCTATATTGATAATTCCGGAAATAAAGCAGGCTTCTACCCGGATATGCTGCAGAAGCTCAATGACTTTACCACTGCATTTGCAATGGAATTCAACAAGATCCATGAATCAGGATTCGACCTGAACGGCAATCCAGGAAAAGCATTCTTTGAATTTGACCCGTCTCAAGGGGATAACCCAGCCCAGCAAATCAGAGTAAACAAAGATATACTAGCTGATTCCAGCCTGATCGCGGCAGCGGCAACCAGCACTGGCGGATCAGGAGATAATGACAATGCCCATGAATTGTCCCAAATAAAGACAAAGGCATTTGGCAGCTTTTTATCAAAGGGTGACGCAGGATTCCCAGCTTCTATGACGTCTGGAAATCTCGATACCTACTATTCCGGAATCATCGGCCGCCTCGGCGTCGATTCCCAAAGCGCCCAAAAGAATGCGAATAACTCTATAGTGCTGGCAGACTCAGTTGATAAAAGCAGGCAGTCAGTCAGTGCCGTCTCTCTTGATGAAGAAATGACCAATATGATCAAATTCCAGCATGCCTATAACGCAGCTGCACGCAATATAACCGTAGTGGACGAAATGCTCGACAAAATCATCAACGGCATGGGCGTCGTCGGAAGGTAAGGTGAAAATAAATGCGCGTAACGCAATCAATGCTATCCAATAATATGCTCCGCAACCTGAGCAACAGCTACACAAAGCTTGGCAAGCTGCAGGACCAGATCGCCACCCAGAAGAAATTCACAAAGCCTTCGGATGATCCTGTTTCTGCGATGATGGCGATGAATTACCGGACGGACCTGAACAGGATCGAGCAGTATCAGCGCAATATCGGTGAAGCGAAGAACTGGATTGACAGCACGGATGATGCGATGGATAAGGGAATCATGGCACTCCAAAGGATTAGAGAGCTTACTGTCCAGGCAAGCAATGGGACGCTTGAGGGCGATCAAAAGAAAAATATAATGGAAGAGATTAAGCAGCTGAAGGAGCATCTGATTGATATTGGGGAAACCCAGGTCGGCGGCAAATATATCTTCAACGGCACCCAGACCAATGTAAAGCCTGAAGGAAATGGGCAGTTTGGCGAAGGGGCCATTAATCTCGAGGTTTTTTCCAATATTAAAATCCAGGTGAATATGAACGGCAATGAAGTCTTTGGCGATATGCTGACAGACAGCGGAGACATCCAGGGGCTGATTAACGCATTGGATGCAGACAGCCCCGAAATCGGCGGCTACCTGGAAAAGGTAGACAAATATATCGACCAAATGCTTGCCGGAAGAGCGAAAATCGGTGCCAAGCAGAACCGGATCGAACTGATGGACGACCGCCTTCAGCAGCAAGAGGTTTTCTCCACCCGCATCCTATCCGACAACGAAGATGTTGATATGGAAAAAGTAATCATGGAGATGACCACTCAGGAAAGCGTCCACCGTGCTGCATTAAGCATCGGCTCACGAATCATACAGCCGAGCTTGATGGATTTTTTACGATAAAAATGAAAGCTATCCCAGTGATAGCTTTTTTTCATAGAGAGGAGCAGAGAGGATGAATGTGCCGCAAATAAGGCTGGAATCAACTTTTGTACGGCTCGGCCTTAACATCGAAAAGCCAGTACAGGAAATCCAGCAGCCGCAGGCAATCCAGTCAATTGAACAGCCGCAGGCAAAGCTTGAGATTGAAACAATTTCTGGCAGGCTGACCATTGATCAGACAAAAGCAAGGGAAGATGTGGATCTCAAGTCGCTCAGTGTACGAGTCGCTGAGGCTGCTCAAAACGGCTATCAGGACTGGCTGTCAGGCCTTGAGCGGAGAGCGGCAGAAGGCAGTGAACTGATGAAGATTGAAAACGGGGGGAATCCTATCCCTGGCCAGGCCAAGGCAAACAGCGAGGGGCCGGAGAAGCAGTTCAATATCGGCTGGCTGCCATCCCATTTCAGTGTGAAGCTGCAGTATGAACCTGCACAGGTCAATATAAACGCCACACCGCAAAAACCGATCATCTCAGCAGAAACCCAAAAGCCGATCCATCATTACACACCAGGTAAAGTCACACCCGAAATACTCGAAAAAAACAGCCTGACAATCGACTTTGTCAGCAATGAATAAAGGAATGTGGTGAAAATATGAACCTGCAAACAAAGTTTCATGGAGAAGTAGAAATAAACGAGGAAAGAGTCATTCATTTTAATACTGGAATACCAGGATTTATCGATGAGAAGAAATTCTGCATCCTGCCGATAGAAGAAACGCCTCTATTCGTATTGCAGTCGGTCAAGTCTGCTGAAACAGCCTTTATCCTGACGGAGCCATTCAGCTTTTTCACAGACTATGAATTTGATCTGCCGGAAGAGGTGACCGAAACCTTATCCATTTCTTCTGATAAAGACGTTGCTGTATTTGCCATCTTAACCGTCCAGGAGCCTTTTGAAAAAACAACCGCCAACCTCCAGGCACCAGTTGTCATTAATCAGAAAGAAAAACAAGGCAAGCAAGTCATTTTGAATGGAACTTCCTATACAACTAAGCATCCGCTTATAACCAAGGAGGGGAAATAAATGCTTGTCCTCACCCGCAAAACAAAAGAATCAATCATGCTAAATGACGACATCGAAATCACGATCGTTTCGATTGACGGAGACCAGGTCAAACTCGGCATCAATGCACCTAAGAATGTAGAGATACATAGAAAAGAAATCTATCTCTCCATCCAGCAGGAAAACAGCAGCGCCACCAAAACAGAAAGCGAATTGCTGGGCAGCATAACCTCCTTCTTTAGACAAAAAAACTAAAAAACTTTTATTATTTTGTTAAACATTGTCTTAACTAACCGATATTAACTATGTAACCAGCTAGTCATAAGGCGGCCGACTTTAGACCAGCTGAAAAATTAACCACATGGATGTGGGACAACACTCAAGGAGGAAAATAGTAATGAGAATTAATCATAATATTGCAGCGCTTAATACCTATCGTCAGTTGAATAGTGCAAATAATGCACAAGGTAAATCAATGGAGAAATTATCTTCAGGCTTAAGTATTAACAAAGCTGGAGATAATGCCGCAGGACTTGCAATCTCTGAAAAAATGCGTGGGCAAATTCGTGGTCTAGACCAAGCAGGCAAAAATGCACAAGATTCCATCTCAATGATTCAAACTGCTGAAGGTGCGTTAAACGAAACTCACGATATTCTTCAACGTATGCGTGAACTAGCTGTTCAAGCCGGTAACGATACAAACACAGGTACAGACCGTGGCGAAATTCAAAAAGAGATTAACCAACTAACTTCTGAAATTAACCGTATTGGTAATACTACAGAGTTTAATAATCAAAAACTTTTAAATGCTAGTGCTGGGACTGTAACACCTGGAGCGCCAGCAGGAGCTGGAACACCAGCAGGACCTGGAACACCAGCAGTACCAGCAACTGTGTTTGCGGCTGGAACTGATATGACTGCTGATGGAACTCCTACGGCTGCAAATGATGTTAAGATTAGTGGAACTTTCACTGGTACTGCTGATGAAAGTGTTACGTTTGAAAAGACCGCAACTGGTTGGTCTATTGATGGAGGGTTAAATGACGTAACATTAGCAGGTGACACATTCGCATATAAAGGATTGACATTTGACGTCTCTGCTGCTAAAGCGGATGCTGCTACTGGTGATTCTTGGACTGAAAGTTTAACAGCAGCTGTGGCGGCAGGTCCAGGAACACCAGCAGTACCAGGAACACCAGCAACAGGTGCCAAATCATCATTCTCTACCCAAATTGGTGCCAATGAAAATCAGACCATGACTCTTGAGTTTGAAGATATGCGTGCAGCTGCACTTGGACTAACTGGAACTGCTGCTACAACAGGATTCACTGGAACCGATACAGTTACAGATGGTACTAATAATACTACTAATGAAGCTGCATTAGATGTTTCTACAGCTGCAAATGCAGGAAATGCGGTTACGAAAATTAACGCTGCTATTGAAAAGGTATCAGCTGAGCGTTCTAAACTAGGTGCAAACCAAAATCGTCTAGAACACACAATTAACAACTTGAACACATCTTCTGAAAACCTAACTGCTGCGGAATCTCGTATCCGTGACGTAGATTATGCTTTAGCTGCCTAGACAGTGACAAGCACAGTCGTCCTAGCTGGTAACGGCTAGAGATCATTATCGGGTGAATTGCTGGAAACCCCTAAGAGCTTTTCTTACCACAACGTAGTTGGAAACGACAAGCGTGATGGTTTGAAAAAAGAAAAGATATGGGCAATCAGCAGCCAAGCTCCTGCCTCGAAAGAGTGGAGAAGGTTCAACGACTAGGATAGACCATCTAAGGCGAAAGCTATGGTGATGAAATCCATAGGTGAAGCAATGTATCATCAGCATTGTGAATCCGAAGTGCCCGACCCCTAACAAATCATGTTGAGGGTGAAGATATAGTCTAGTCATTTATGAAAGTAAATGTTCGCACGATGGCGAAAGAAATGATGAATCAAACAAAGAATTCTATTCTTTCTCAAGCAGCACAAGCAATGCTGGCTCAATCCAATCAGATGCCTCAAGGAGTATTACAACTCTTGAGATAATGATTAGAAGGGCGTCCAGTTTGGTAACGAGCTGGAGTATAACTGGGTGAATTGCTGGAACTTCCTAAAGCTTCATCAACCACAACGTAACTGGAAACGGTCAGCGTGAAGGTTTGAAAATGATGAGGATGAACAATGGATAATCAGCAGCCAAGCTCCTGTGAGGAAACTCTGGAGAAGGTTCAACGACTAGAATGTACTGTCTAAGGCAATCGCTATGACAATGAGATTCGTAGGGCAGTAAATACTGTTCGAAGTGCCCAGCTCCATGAAAAAATGGATGAAGATATAGTCTATTCTGTAATCGAAAGATACAGTCGCAAAGCAAGCGAACCAACAACCACAAGGAGTTCTTCAACTTCTTCGTTAATTTTAATATTCTTGAAAGAGGCTCTAGTTTTGCTAGGGTCTCTTTTTTTCATTCGGCCACTATACAACAATATAACAAAGTTACTTGTAATAATTTAAAGTTTCTTCCATCATCAATTTTGACTATCCCTTATATTTACTAAAAATATCGCCGACAATATATAATCACTTATTTGTACGAACCACTTCACTTTTCCCATATTTATCCGATAAATAAAAGAGAATATAAAAAAATAGGTGTTTGAAATGATCATTAATCATAATATCAGCGCTCTACGCAGTGTAAATAGGCTTAAAAATCAGGAGGGAAAGCTTGCCCTAAATATGGAGAAGCTGTCATCAGGTTTGAGGATAAATACTGCAGCTGATGACTCGGCAGGACTTGCAATTTCTGAAAAAATGCGTGCTCAAATACGCGGCCTGGAACAAGCTCAAAGGAATGTTCAGGATGGGCTTGCTTTGCTGGATACAGCTGAAGGAGCATTATCACAAATCTTAAATCCCCCTTTGCAAAGAATAAGAGAACTAGTGATTCAAGCAGAAAATGATACCCTCACAAAATCGGATCGCATGGAAATACAAAAGGAAATTGATGAGCTAAAAAGCAGTATCAATGATATATCCCAAAATACTCATTTTAATGGTAAAAATTTAATTGATGGCAGTTTCAATGGGGAGAAATCTGTTTTAAGGGAAGCGGAACCTGCTAAAGTCTTTGGCTCTGTTGATCTTTCACATGGATTTACAATCGTCCAGGGGGATAATGATAGATTAGACATCCATATAGATGATGTTTCAACGTTTGTTCAAGTAGAAGAAGGTTCTTATACGGCAGATGAGTTACTGGATGAAATAAATCGTAAATTCATGGATAAAAATATTAAGGTCACAGCTTCTTATCAGAAACAACAATTAATTCTAAATCATATGATCCCCGGCAAAGACTTTAAAATTACAAATTTATCCGGAAATCTTGTAGAGAGTATTTTTTTATCGGTTAAACCAGGTCAAGATTTTCAGGCATTCACGAAAGTATCAGTGACAAGCAAAAGCAATTTCAACAATGCCAATCCTGCTTATAGCACCATTATTGAAGGAGTCAATGACACTCTTACTTTTAACGTTGATAATGAGAATTATGAAATTACACTTACAGCTGGTACATACGGAAATAGGCAACAAATAAAAGATGAAATAAATGTAAGAATAAGCGAAAGTGGGGCGCAGGTCCGGTTTTCTAGCTATGTGATTCCAGGAGGTACCTTAGCTATTAATCAGTTAGAACATATTGCCGGGGGAGAAAAGCAAATAAGTAATATTGGTGGGAATGCTGCTTCATTTCTATTTAACTATAAATGGAGTGACGAGTGGTTACGGGGAAATAGCAATTTAAGTGATGGCATCATTATTAATGAAGGACAAAATGATATTCTGGAACTTAAGATAGATGACAGTGAGTATGTATTTCAATTGAAAGCAGGGACTTATTCCTCGCAAGAGCTAATAGAAGAGCTGAACGGCCATTTTTCCAGAGAAAACATAAAGTTAAAAGCATCTATTGAGCAAGGGTACTCAGATGAGAGATTAGCTGTTGATGGTTATGATATCAAAGTTCTTGAAATTAAAAGAACGTCTGCCAGCACTGGGGATGTTAACGCCATTCAGTTCGCGGGAAGTGCGTTTACTGATTTATTTATGAATATAAACCAGGGAACTGAAATACCAGAACAATCTTTTAGCATTCTAGGAAATTCGGACCTATCCTCGGGGTTACTGATCGAGGAAGGTGTAAATGATACTTTTGGTTTTTATGTAGATGAGAATGAAAAGACAATTCTAATGGAATCAGGTAATTATACATCGGAAGAGCTTTTAGCTGAACTTAATGCCAAGTTATTGGAAGTGAACTCAGGAGTAACAGCATTATATGAAAACGGTCAGCTATTATTGAACCATGATACTCCAGGTTCTAACCATAAGATAAATCGGCTTGCTGGGAATGCATTTACATCGCTTTTTCTTTCACAAGAAAAAGGTGCGGATGAGGTTTTGAGTGAACCCAGAAATATACAACTGCAAATCGGAGCAAATGAGGGACAAAGTTTTTCGCTAACACTCATGGATACACAAACCGCTGCTTTAGGTTTGAAGGATTTGTCGGTGCTTGAGGCTAATGCTCGAAGTGGCGCTTTAAATATAATCGATCATGCTATTGGGTTGATTTCATCTGAACGCTCCTTGATTGGAGCTTACCATAACCGTTTAAATTATACAGTTAACAATTTAGAAACATACTCTGAAAATTTAACAGGTGCCGAATCCCGCATAAGAGATGCCGATTTAGCAAAGGAAATGATGGCACAAACAAAGAATTCTATTCTTTCTCAAGCAGCACAAGCAATGCTGGCTCAATCTAATCAAATCCCACAAGGCGTTCTTCAGCTTCTCCGTTAGTTTAATTTTATGTAAAAGAGACTCTAGTTGTACTAGGGTCTCTTTATTTCAGCTATGAGGTTAATATATTTTACCGATGTTTACTTTTCCTAGGGTAATTACCTTTGAAAAGGGGAGTATTTACCCTAAAATATTGTTTGATCCTGCCGATATAATTACCATGAACACTAGAATAGGAGGATCCTCCATGATCGAGAGGCTTTCAGGGCAGAGCGTTGTCCCCTATTCACCTAGAACAACATCTTTAGACAAAGCGGTAACGCAGGTAAATATAGAACAAGATATTATTATTTCAACAGAAAAAGATACTTATCGAAATGAAGATAGCAAAGAAAAGCTCGGTGATATCATCGAGGGAATGAATGAGTTTCTACAGCCCTCAAATACCTCCCTTAAATTCGAGCTTCATGAAAAATTAAATGAGTATTACGTTACAATTGTAGATAATGATACTCACGAGGTTGTGAAGGAGATTCCTTCAAAAAAAATGCTTGATATGTATGCTGCCATGACAGAGTTTGTCGGGCTGGTGGTTGATAAAAAGATTTAAAGGCGGGTGACCAATCTTGGTTAGGATCGGTGGATTGGCAAGTGGAATGGACATAGATCAGCTTGTGTCGGATTTAATGAAGGCTGAGCGGATGCCTTTGGATAAGATGAAGCAGAAGAAGCAAGTGATGGAATGGCAGCGGGATGATTACCGCTCAATGAACACTCTGCTGCTTAATTTTCGGACAGAGCTAACTCAAATGAAGCTTTCAACAAGTTACCGGGCGCGCTCTACTTCTTCAACAAATGAGGCGAGAGTAACAGCGACAGCTACGAGTGCAGCTGCATTGGCCTCTTACTCGATTTCAAATGTGAAGAAACTGGCATCAGCGGCTACGAAGGTTAATACAGCGGCCTTATCTGCTGATAAAGAAAAAAAGATCGATGTAAGCAAATCGCTGCTGGAGAGCTCAGGCAGTTTTGCAGAGGCGATTGAATGGAAAACCGGAAGTGTTGAAACGAAAACTATTAATCCGGCAGAAGCAGGAAAAGAGTTTTCTTTAGGGCTGGCTAAGGGAGTAAGTCTTGCAGCAGGTACTGAGAGTTATATGAATGTGAAGGTAAACGGAAAAACCTTTGGAGTTGTTACCGACATTAATCAATTAAACGAAAATAATGTCTATGTCGACACAGAGAATGGAAAATTAACCTTCAAAAATTCAATTGCAAAGAGCAGCTCCATCAAGGTGGATTATATTGCTGACAAAAAAATAGATACCTTTGCTTTTTCTGAAGATGCCAGCAACTTTACTCTATCAAAGGGTCAGCCCAGTTCTATTTCTTCGATTGTAATAACTGATAAAGATCAGAAAGCTTCTACTTATACAGTGGTTAATGGAGAAAACGGGTTATGGGATATTACTGATGATTCGGGAAAAGTCGGTACTGTTGACCCTGCCACCGGAAAAGTGATGTTCAACGGAATTAATCTGAAGGATGCTAGTGTCAAAGTAGAGTATCAGCAAAGCTACTTTAATTTCAATGTTGGTTCTCATACTTCAAAAGGATTTGTGTCGGAAAACTTTAATATCCAGGGCACAGAGTCCCTTAATAATGTGATAAACAAAGTAAACTCTTCGTCTGCCGGTGTTTCAATGTTCTATGATTCCTTTAAGGATAAAGTGACTTTAACTCGGACTGAAACAGGAAACTTCCATGGGTTGGATTCCAATCCGGTTGATAAAGATGGGAAAGAGATAGCTAGAACCCCATTAGCAGATGACGAAATCGTTACTTCTGGCGATTTTATTAACAGAGTTCTTGGATTTGAAAAAGCGGCAGAAACAGGCGGAGATAACGCCGTCTTTACTATTAACGGCCTTGAAACAGAACGGAGCTCTAACACCTTTGATATCAGCGGAGTCACCTTTTCTTTAAAGCAGACCTTCTCTGATGCTCCGGTCAATATATCAATCAATAATAATACAAATGCAATCTTTGATAATATTAAGGGCTTTGTGGAGAAGTATAATGAACTGATCGGCAAGATTCAGGGTGAGATCTCCGAGGAAAAATATAAATCCTACACACCGCTCACTGACGAACAGCGTGAGCAGCTTTCTGATAAGCAGCAGGAACAGTGGGAAGAGAAGGCTAAAAGCGGTACACTGCGAAGAGACCCGACCCTTACTAGCCTTCTTACATCAATGAGAACGGATTTCTACACGTCCGTTAACAGCGAGGGGATCAATCCTTTATACAAACAGCTCTCAGCCATCGGCATTAAAACGACGGCAAACTATCTTGAAGGCGGTAAGCTTGAGATTAATGAGGCGGAGCTTAAAAAAGCGATCGAAGCTGATCCGGCTTCCATTGAAAAGCTGTTTAACGCATCTGGAACAACGAATGATCAAAAAGGAATTGTTCAGCGTCTCTATGATACAGTCAATACTTCAATGGAGAAAGTCAAGCTGAAGGCAGGAAACTCTTTTTCCACTAACCAGCAATTTACGATGGGTAAGCAGCTTGATAGCCTTAACAAAAGCATCGACAGCTTTGAAAGCCGTTTGACCCAAGTTGAAAACCGCTACTGGTCCCAATTCACCGCCATGGAAAAAGCAATCCAGCGATCCAACGAACAGATGGCGTACCTGATGCAGCAATTCGGAGGATAATCACAGCCACAGGGAATACAGTTTTGAAAGGAAGTGTCCTACATGGCCACAAAAAATCCATATCAATCATATCAGCAGAATTCGGTTACGACGGCTTCGCCTGGGGAGCTGACGCTGATGCTTTATAATGGCTGCCTGAAGTTCATCAATCAGGCGAAGAAGGCAATTGTTGATAAGAATATTGAAGCAAAGAATACGAACATCCAGAAGGCGCAGAACATCATCAGGGAATTGATGGTGACGCTCAATATGGAATTGGAAGTATCACAGAATATGATGTCGCTCTATGATTATATGAACCGCCAGCTGGTTGAGGCGAATTTGAAGAGTGATGCAGCTATCCTGGATGAGGTGGAAGGCCTTGTGACTGAGTTCCGTGATACATGGAAAGAGGTTATCCAGGTGAACCGACAGAAGCAGTTCAGCCAGGCGGGGCAGATTTAATGAGCTCTGTTGAACGGCTGTATGTTTTAACGGCCGGGCTGATTGAAAAGCTGGAGCAGGGAGACGAACGCGACGAAAAGATAGGCTGGATTGAAGCAGCCCTTGAAGAGAGGGACCAGCTGATGAAGGAGGTCCAGCCGCCGTATTCAGAAGGGGAAAAGGCATTCGGGAAAAAGCTGCTTGACCTCAATATCCGATTGTCACAGCTGCTGCAGAAGGAAAAGGCGATGATCCAGAAGGATATCAAAGGCTTGTCCATTAAGAAGGAATCGAACAATAAATATGTGAATCCATATCAGTCGATGGCAACGGACGGTATGTTTTACGATAAACGAAAATAGGTGGCTTCTATGATTAAACTCGAGGAAAATCAGCATATATTAATTAAGGAATATCAGGACTTGCTTATAACGGTCGAAGAGGCACTTGAATACATCGTGGCGAGCTTTGATAATCTTGAGAAGACTGAAGGCGACCGTCTGCTTTTGGATGTATTCCAGGCGCTGTCTCATATTGCAAGTACCAGTGAACAGCTGAGCAGGCTGTTTGAAAAAGAATCTCCAGCTCTTGAAGGAGCTTTTGCCTCATTTCAAGAGGTGGCGGAAAAAGCTGCCATGCTGGAAGGGAATTTCGGCGATCTTGAGAAGAAACAGGCGATTATCCGTGAACAGCTTTACCCGGCTTATACAGGCTGGAGCCAAAGGGTCCAGCAGGAGCTGGCATCTTATACACAATCCTGACCGTCATTTATTGGCGGTCTTTTTTTTTCATAGGCTAAGGCATTGATACAGCTGAATCGACACGCATTCGACAAATGTTTTCAATATATCTCAACGTTTTTGCAGGACTTTTCTGGGGTACAGTAGAATTATATTTACATAGTCTTAATAAAATTTTAAGGCTAGGCTTTTTCAGGGAGCGGCAGCTTAAAGGCCGCGGACGCCTGTGAGAGCTCTACTGTATAATGAAAAGGAGGAGTTCATCTATGAATTATAACATTCGTGGTGAAAACATTGAGGTAACTCCAGCGATTAGAGAATACGTAGAGAAGAAGATTGCGAAACTGGAAAAATATTTTACTGAAACTCCTGATGCAAATGTACATGTAAACTTAAAAACGTATAATAATAACCGCTCCAAAGTGGAAGTGACCATTCCGATGCAGAATCTGGTGCTCCGTGCTGAGGAGGATCATGAAGATATGTATGCGGCGATCGATTTGATTGTGGATAAGCTTGAGCGTCAGATCCGCAAGCACAAAACGAAGGTGAACCGTAAGTTCCGTGAGAAGGGAAGCCCGACGCTGATGTTCGCTTCTTTTGATGAGCCGGAGGCACCTGTCCTGGAAGAAGAGGATAATGATCTTGAGGTTGTCCGCCAGAAGAGCTTTGATTTGAAGCCGATGGACAATGAAGAGGCGATCCTGCAGATGAATCTTCTCGGCCACAGCTTCTATGTGTTCACCAACGCGGAAACAAACCGCACCAATGTAGTCTATAAGCGTAAAGACGGCCGCTATGGCCTGATTGAAGCTCAATAAGAATAAAGAGACCCTGCTCCCGATTGGAGCAGGGTCTTATTATAGTTAGATGGATTAGGCCGCGGTGCGCTTTCGCTTTTTCCCGCATCTGATGCATTGATCATTATAATAGCTGTATTTATGGTTCTTTAAAAAGAAACAATAGAGGGACTTTAACTTCAAGGCCGTTCACTCCTTCGAATGTTATACCCTCTACTATACTATAAAACTGGAAAAAAACCTTCCTTTTATCCTAAAAAAATTACATTAAGTGGATAAAAATTCTTTATAAAGAAAAAGTCAAGATGTTCTTTATGTCGAATTTTGAGGGTTTTTGAAAGCTCGACTGAACGAGCTATACCCGCGGCGGGTTTTTAATCTCCAGTGCGTAAGCAGCCTGATAGCCGGTTTCGACTATGCTCACAAGGGCCGCGGCCATGATGAGCTGTTTTATATGCCTTATATTCACTTTTTCCTCCATTAAGCTTGATTAATAGTGATTTCATCTAAATCTGCACTTTTAACGCCCTCATTAAAAATCATACGCGTCTTAAAACGGTAGGAGCGCTTTTTGCCGGACGGCTGCAGTGTCTCCGGCAGAGTAAAGTGGAACGGCATATGGTTGCACTCGTCCGATTCAATTTTTTTCGTAGTCAGGATGGTGGTTGAGTCTACTACACTCTCTCCAGTTTCATCAGTGACAACCAGATCGCACTCAATACGTTTGATCTGCTGGTCGATTGTGCCTCCCTCAATGTTGAAATAACCGCAAATGCTCTCGCCCGGATGGTAGCTCAGCTTTGGCAATATAAGGTCAATCCTCGCCGAACCGACACCAATCAATGACATATACTTTCGTAAAAGCAACATAAATCTCTCCTATTAGTTTTTTTGTGTTTTATTATTTTGTTAGTCTTTGGTTGTCCTGTTTAAACTTCATTTTGGAAAATTCTATTTTTACATTCCCTGCCCCTTCTGGCATTCCAGCCACAAAGCTCTTTTCTTTTCATATGCACGTCCGCAGCGATTTACCACACTTGTCTGCCAAAAAAGGCGCCTGTCCCGCAACGAGAAGAGGCCTTTGCCATGCTGGGATCATCCAGCGCGGCAAAGGCCTCTTTGAGTGCATAAATAAAGACCTTTGCCGTTCAGGCAAAGGTCTGGCTAACAGAATCAGGTCTGCCAGCATAGCCGAGAGCGGATGCTCTGTAATGACGACTAAGCTGTAAAAGCTACTCCCCTTTGTGGGAGACGTGCTATGAATTTATAGGTTTATTGTACAAAATATCGCCGGGAAAATCAATTGTTTTCACAAGGTGTTCTAATGATTTTTTAACTCAATTGAGAAATCGAGCTTAGTATGTGCAAATGGGAGTCCTTTTATTTACCAGCCTTGTCCTGGTCGAAGAAACCATTGCTGTATGGTAATGAATTAAAGTAAATGGATAGGCAAACCAGTTATAGAGCGTTATAATTAGAAAATAATAATAATTAGGGTGGCCCTTCTGACCTTGTGCGGAAGGGCTGCCGGATGCCTGTTCATCGGGCAGGCCGGAAAGGATGAAAAGGTGAATCAGTCATGAAGCATGCAGACATATTCTTAGCCTTTTTCAGGGTAGGAATCCTGGGCTATGGCGGGGGGCCATCCTCTATTCCGCTCGTCCATAAAGAAGTGGTGGAAAAATATAAATGGATGGATTCAGATGAGTTTGGTGATGTGCTTGCGCTCGGTAACGCTCTTCCGGGACCGATCGCTACGAAAATGGCCGGCTATATCGGCTACCGGGTTGCAGGGGTCTGGGGGATGCTGAATGCCATCATCGCGACGATTGTGCCGACGATCATTCTGATGGTGCTTCTCCTGACCGTGCTGAATTCCTATAAAGACCAGCCTTGGGTGCAGGGGATGTCAATGGCGGTTGTGCCTGTCGTTGCCGTCATGCTTGCCACTTTGACCTGGGACTTTGTGAAAAAATCAGTCAAATCGAATCTCGGCTGGGGCTGGACGCTGCTTTTTGTGGCCGGAAGCCTGGTTGTATTGGAGGTCCTGAACGTTCATCCCGCAATCATAATCATTGGTTTATTGCTCGGGGCACTCCTTAAAAAGGATAGATCTGGCAAAAATGCGGAAAAGGAGAAAAGCTCAGCATGATTTATATCCAGATATTTTTAGCGTTTTTCATCCCCGGAATCCTGGGCTATGGCGGCGGCCCGGCGTCCATCCCGCTGGTTGAGAATGAAGTGGTCGATCGCTATGACTGGCTCAGCACAAGTGAATTCAGTGAGATGCTTGCATTAGGGAACACACTTCCCGGACCGATTGCCACAAAGATGGCCGGCTATATTGGCTATGACCAGGCAGGTGTTCTGGGTGCCGCGGTCGGTGTTTTTGCCACCGTTGCCCCGTCGCTGATCCTGATGATCGGACTTCTCGGACTGCTGATGAAATACAAGGAATCGCCGCGCGTCAAGCGGATGACGGTTGTCATCAGACCGGTCATCGCCGTCCTTCTCGGAGTCATGACGTACGACTTCCTGTTTTCCTCATACGAAGGTGCCGGTATATGGCAGACTCTCTTCATCGGTGGCGTCAGCCTGGTGCTTATGGAGAAGTTCAAGGTGCACCCTGCATATGTGATTGCCGGCTCGCTTGTTTATGGCGGGATATTTTTAGCATAATAGAAAAAAGAACCAAATCCAAATGGATTCGGTTCTTTTTTTAATTAATTTACTTTGAACTTTCCAAGCTCACGCTTCATTTCCTCAGTCAATGCTTCAAGTGCTGAGACCTTATCGCCGACCTGCTCGAAGGAGCGGAGCTGGGCATCGGTGGATGCAGAAATTTCTTCTGTTCCGGCTGCCGTTTCTTCCGTAACAGCGGAAACATTTTCAATGGCAGCGATGACCTGCTGGCTCATGCCTGCGGATTTTTCCGTTCCTTCCGCAAGTGTTGTGAGCTGGTCATAGATACCGGCCACATGTCCGGCGATGGTGAAGAAGCTGTCTTCTGTTTCTTTGATGGATCCGAGCTGTTCATCAGTCAGTTTGCTGCCCAGCTCTGTTGCATTCAGTATGGTAGAAACTCCCTGCTTGATGCTGGAAACCATGCTGGTGATCTGGACGGTAGCTTTAGAGCTGTCATCTGCGAGCTTCCTTACCTCTTCCGCAACAACGGCAAAGCCTTTGCCTGCCTCGCCGGCGCGGGCTGCTTCAATGGCTGCATTCAGTGCAAGCAGATTGGTCTGCTCGGCAATTTCTCTGACCGTATTGGCGGCATTCTCGATCTTACCGGTATACTCAGCGAATTCCTGGACGGAGGCTTTGATTCCTTCAGACGAGCTGGAAAGCTGTCCGGCGAAGGCTGCCTGCTTTTCGAGTGACTTGCGGCCGTCATCGATGGAGCTCATTGCTTCCATGCTCGCCTGGAGTGAGTTCTGGCTTTCCTGCTGGACCACTGTAAAGTTGTCGCCCATGCTGCGCATGAGCTCTGCGGTTGACTGGATATCCTCGGATATCGCCTGGCTTCCTTTAGCGAGCTCCTCGGTGGAAACAGCAACCTGGCTGCTGCTTTCTGTCACACTTTCCATATAGCCGGATACTTCTTTTGAAAAAGTGGACACTTGCTTTCCAACATTATCTATTGATTCTACGGTTGATTTTACATTCCCGATCATGTCGGCAAAAGCTGAGCGTAAAAGGTCTATTTCAAATTTGCTCGCCGGCTTTGCCTTTTGGAGCTCGATGGTCAGATCTCCCTTGGCGACCCGCCCTGCCTGCTGGACGATTTCATTGAGCGGCATTGTAATCTTTCTGGCTGCCAGCCATGAAAATCCTCCGGACAGAAGAATCAGCAGGATGCTGGCGATCAGGGATGATGTGACGATGAAGCCGATCTGTTTTTCCATCTGGGCTGTCTTTGCTTCATACCACTCTTCTGCCTGCTTATCCAAAAAGTAAAAATCATTCATGATGCCTGCAATGCGGATGGACTGCCGCTTGATTTCCGGCTGGTTCCCGCTTGTAAGGGCGTCTCCGGCTTCTTTTGTTAAGGTGCTGAATTTATTTTCCGCTTTTGTGAAAGTGGCTTTCTGGTCTGCTTCACTTATGGCAGATTTCAGCTGTTTCATGTCTTCTTCAATTTTCCCGAGCATTCCGGCAGCTTCCTGCTTATTAGCGTCCGTGCCGGTCGCCGCTGCGCTCGCCAGTGATTGCCTGGCACTGACAAATTCACCGTTCAGGGTTTCTATCTGCAGCAGGACCTCTACATCCTCCCTGGAGGAGCTCTGAAGCTCAAGGATCTGGCTGATCATATAACCGATGATTACAGTTGATAAGATAAGGGGGATGATGGCAATCATCATCAGTCGGTTGCGCAATCTCATGGTGCAGCCTCCTTTATGGTTTAGTAGAATTTACGGTAATATCGCCGGCAATGATTTCATCCTTGGCGGCAATAAGGGCTTTTTTCTGTTCTTCCGAGAATGGGAAGGCACGCAGTTCTGCAAGGCCGACGCCGTTTTCAGCAAGGCCGAGTACAAAAGAATGCTGTTCAATTTTACCTTTTTCTTTTAAAATCTTCGCGATGTCATACACTGCAACGTCAATATTTTTCAGCATGCTGGTGACAATGGCTTTTTCCGCGACAAAGAACTGATCAGAGTCGACTCCTGCTGCATGAACCCTTTTTTCCTGGGCCTTTTGGAGCGCGCCATAGCCGGTAAACCCGGCTGCTGGATAAATGAAATCCGCACCTTTGTTAATCTGTGATTCTGCAATCTTTCCGCCGAGCTCAGCATCACTGAATGAGCCTGCGTACTCGGTCAGGATTTTGATATCGGGTTTTACATGCTTGGCACCTTGAATGAAGCCCTGCTCAAAGTGGTGGATGACCTCTGCGTCCTCACCGCCGATGAAGCCAAGTGTGCCCGTTCTGCTGGCCATGGCTGCTGCCATTCCGACCAGGAAGCTGCCTTCATGCTCCTTAAATGTGATCGAAGCGATATTCGGCAATTCTGATACGGCATCAATCAGCAGAAATTGCTGTTTTGGATATTTCTTAGCGATTTTTTCAAGCGGCTCTTGTGCTGTAAAACCAAGGCCGATGACAAGGTCATTTTTTTCCTTGACAAGCGCTGTCAGCTTTTCTTCTGAATCTCCGTCTGGCGCTTCTTTATAATCAAACAGGACGCCCAGCTCATCACGGGCCCTTTCCAGGCCGCGGAAGGCCGAGTCATTGAAGGAGTCGTCCCCCAATCCTGTTTCGGACATTAAAATGCCAATCTTATATTCCTTTTCCTGCTTAACCTCCGCTGCATCACCCGGCAGCGAGCATCCTGCCAGCAGCAGAATGGCCAGCAGAAGCAGGCCTAACTTTTTCACCAATTCCATTCACCTCTATCAAAAAATTCTCACGTGAAGTATATCGACAGATTGTGACATTTATTTAGAAGGAAGAAAAAGGAGAAAACGTTTAGAGAAGCGAAAGAATATAAAGAGAGATTTTTAGGAGGAATAGAATATGACATTTTCAATCGTTGGCTATGATCCGAAGGAAAAGGAATGGGGGATTGCGGTCCAATCCAAATTTTTAGGTGTTGGTGCGGTCGTGCCCTTTGCGAAGGCAGGCGTTGGTGCAGTGGCGACGCAGTCTTATGCCAATACAGCTTACGGTCCGCAGGCTCTAGAATTAATGGAGCAGGGAAAGACTGCCCAGGAGGCGCTTGATCTTATTACAGCCGAAGACCCTGACAAGGAACTGCGCCAGGTCGGAATCGTTGATTTTGAGGGAAACGGGGCGACTTTTACTGGAAACGGCTGCTATGACTGGGCGGGCGGGACTGCAGGCACATATTTTGCAGCACAGGGCAATATTTTAGTAGATGAAAATACAGTAAAGGCGATGGCTGATACTTTTACCAGCAGTGAAGGCACCCTGGCTGAACGGCTGCTTGCCTCTCTTAACGCCGGCCAGGAAGCAGGCGGGGACAGCCGCGGCCAGCAGTCGGCAGCTCTATTGGTGGTAAAAGAAAAGGGCGGGTATGGCGGCTTTAATGACCGCTATATCGATCTGCGTGTCGATGACCATCATGACCCGATCACGGAACTGATCCGAATCTACCATCTGCAGCAGCTTTATTTTGCACCGAGCAGAGAGGGCAGGGTGGCTGACATTGAAGGAGATGTGGAGGCAGAACTGGGCAGCCAGCTGGTGAGGCTCGGCTATCTCGAGAAAAAGGCATCTGGCGGGGAGTTATACAAAGCGCTGAAAACCTATATCCATACAGAAAACTTCGAAGAGCGCGAGCAGGATGAGGGGAAAATAGATCTGGATATACTGGAATATATGAAGAAACAAGAATAGCAGCTGCCGTTTGGCGGCTGTTTTTTATAAGTGGTTTCAATTTTGCAGGGATTATGCTAAAAAGGAGATAGAATGAATGTCCGGAAGGAGAGATTGATGTTGAGCGGAAGAATCAATCGGAATGATCCTTGTTTATGCGGCAGCGGAAAAAAATATAAAAAATGCTGCGGCAGCAAGGATGTAATTGTGATATCGGACAGGATGGAAGGGGAAATCATTGCTCTCCAGGGAGAAGCGATTGAATTTGCCAAGCATGTATACGGAGAACTGCTTCAGGAGTCTTTCGAATTAGAGGATCTTCCATACTTTGATAAGGAAGAGCGGGACTTTTATGAATTTGTCCATATGTTCTGGTTCACAGCTTTTGGGGAGCTCGATTCCGGGGAGAGGATCATGGATTTATTTATAGAAGACATGCTCCCTGTATTGAAGAATTCCTACCTGAAGGATATCCTGCAGAAATGGGACAAGCCGTTTGCCTTTGCAGGTATTATTAAGGAAAGAAATGAAAGCAAGCTTCTGGTTGAGGATGCAACGAGCGGACAATCTTTTACAGTCACCATCCTTGAACCTTACAGGGATATAGAGACTGGCCGTTTTGCATTCGGCATGCTGCTTCCTTATCTGGATCATCATGTATTTTTCCCGGCGCCATTTGAACTTGGCGGGGAAAACTCCGACGCATACAGGGATTTTCTTTTAAGAGAATATAAAGCCACCCGGATGGATGATCCGCAGGAATTTTTGCAGGAGTTCTTCCTTGAGATGATGGAAGAAGTGCCAGGGGCCGCTATTGCCTTTGAGTGGCCGAATGAAGGGGCTGCGGAAGTTGCTGATTTGTTTGCCAGAGATATGGAGAAAGAGGGCGAGGAAAGCTTGGTCATTGATATGGGGGTCACCCTCTGGATGAAATATATCGAGAAGACCGGCAAAAAGCCAAAGAAGGCCGGGATTTATGTGGCGGGCCTCCGCTATCTTGTCGGCACTCTGGCAAATCCGTCGGGCCCTGTGTATACTCAAAAACAGCTGGGAACCCTCTATGGCGTGTCTGCAGCCAGCATATCGAATGCTTATGGTGAAATCTATCATGCGATCGAGGACGTGCTGGAGGAAATCTTTCAATCTGAGCTCCAGGAGCCGGCTTCCCTGATGGAGTCTGAGCGGATGATGCAGGATTTGATGGGTCTTATCGGGGAGCAGGAGTTCGAGAACGAACAGGATTTGGATAGCTTCCTTCAGGGGCTCATGAATAAACCGCTGCCGAAAAAAGCTTCGGCCACCAAGAAGGGTAAAGCCCAGGATATGATGTATGAAGCATTCGAAGCATCCGGTGCAAAAAGATACAAGCTTGCCAAGGAAGCGCTTGAGCTGAATCCGCTCAATAGTGATGCCTATAATATCCTTGCCGAAAAGGAAGATCTCCCGGAAGCGGCTAAGCTGTTTAAAAAGGGGATGGACGCTGGACAGAAGGATCTCGGGGACGGCTTTTTCAAGGAAAATAAAGGCCACTTTTGGGGCCTGATTGAAACGCGGCCATTTATGAGGGCTAAAGCCAATTATGCACAGGCGCTGCATGCGCTTGGCAATCTGCCGGAAGCGATTGGGCATTATGAAGAGCTTCTTGAGCTAAATCCGAATGATAATCAGGGTGTCAGGTTTGTGATGTTTCAGGCTTACTGTGAAAGCAGGCAATACAAGAAAGCCAGAAAGCTATTAGAAGCTTATCCGGAAGAAATGGCTGCAGGCCTCTTCAATCAGGTCCTGCTCGAACTGCTGGAAAAAGGCTTCACAAGCAAAGCGGCTGCGCTGCTGAAGAAAGCGAAGAAACATAATCCTCATGCTTCGGATTATCTTTCAGGGAAAAAGAAAATGCCGCGTACAATTCCGGACTATTACAGCTGGGGTGACAAGAATGAGGCTATCACCTATGCGGATGGACATCTTCATTTATGGCAGGGAATTCCCGGGATTCAGACATGGCTGCAAAATAACTAAAAAGGGTGCGACATATTGAATACATTTTTTGGATGGCTGTTTAAAAAGAATTACCGCAATCTGAGCGACCTGGTCTCACTCGGAGTGCTGCTGCTGTTAGTAAGGTTGATTGACTTTGGCCCTGTGCGGGAGAATATCTATCTGCTGATTCCAGTGCTGGTGGTTCTATTTGTCCTGGTGCGGGTGCTGGAAACCGTTACAGCTAAATTCCTCGGTGACCAGAATAAGAAGCTGGAGTATAGCACGTTCGCTTTTTCTGTGCTGGGGATTGTGGTTGTTACGTCTTTGCTGAGGTTTTGAAATTTGGCTGGTGCTCCCTTGTTGGGGGTGCCGGTTTTTTGTTTGTTGAATTGGGATTATTTGTATTTTTTGTAGAAAAGGGCGAGTTTTATGTAGAATCATTGGGATTTTATGTAGAATAATAGAGAATTTATGTAGAAAAAATTCATTTTATGTAGAATCCGCGGTGAGGAGTTAGTTTTTAGCCTTAATATCTCATATAAAAACCAAATTGAAATCCAATTTTCTGCCCGAACTGAGAATTAGCGATTTATTTTCTTATAAATCCATTTGACTACCTCTATATTTTACACTTACCTGCTTAAAATTGATCCCCAAACTATTATAATTTACCCCTGACCTCTTAAAAGTCATTCCCCCCATTTATAGCATGCTTCGTGCACTTTCTCACAATTGTTGTCACTCTATAGAGGAAGTGGTAGAATTAAGGAGGAAACCTGCGATTTTTTGCAGGAGGAGATAGCTGCTGTGATAGCGAAAGGTACAGGAGCGGCAGTTGCCATAGAGGCTGCTGTTTATTTTTCATAAAAAGCTCTGAGGCCAATTGACGAGCCCATATCCAATATAAAGGAGCGTTTTTGATGCTTGGGATTTTAAACAAAGTGTTCGATCAAAATAAACGCGATTTGAAGAAACTGTCAAAGAAGGCGGAGCAGATTGATGCCCTGGCTTCCACTATAGATAAATTGACTGATGACCAGCTGCATGACAAGACGGCTGAGTTTAAGATGCGCCTGGAAAAAGGCGAGACGCTTGATGACATTCTTGTCGAAGCATTTGCTGTGGTCCGCGAGGCCGCGAAACGTGTGCTTGGCCTTTATCCTTATCCGGTCCAGCTGATGGGGGGCGTGTCCCTTCATGAGGGGAATATTTCCGAGATGAAAACCGGTGAAGGTAAAACGCTGACGGCCACCATGCCTGTTTACCTGAACGCCCTGGCAGGAAAAGGCGTGCATGTTGTGACGGTCAATGAATACCTGGCCAGCCGTGACGCGACGGAGATGGGCCGTCTTTATGAATTTCTGGGTCTCACTGTCGGATTGAATCTGAACGGACTTTCAAAAGAAGAAAAGCAGGCTGCTTATGCGGCTGATATCACTTACGGTACGAATAATGAGCTTGGCTTTGACTATCTGCGCGACAATATGGTCCTTTATAAAGAGCAGAAGGTCCAGCGCCCGCTGTATTATGCTGTAATCGATGAAGTCGACAGCATTCTGATCGATGAGGCGCGTACACCGCTCATCATTTCCGGTTCTGCGCAAAAGTCTGCCCAGCTTTATATCCAGGCAAATGCTTTTGTCCGCAACCTGAAAAAAGAAGACGACTACACATATGATGAAAAAACCAAGGGAGTCCAGCTGACAGAGGACGGGATGACGAAGGCAGAGAAGGCTTTCGGCATCGAGAATCTGTTCGACATTTCCCATGTGGCGATCAACCATCATATCACACAGGCCTTGAAGGCGCATGCGAGCATGCATCTTGATGTTGATTATGTCGTCCAGGACGGCGAGATTGTCATCGTTGACCAGTTCACAGGCCGCTTGATGAAAGGGCGCCGCTACAGCGACGGTCTCCACCAGGCGATCGAAGCAAAGGAAGGCCTGGAAATCCAGAACGAGAGCATGACGCTTGCGACAATTACTTTCCAGAACTATTTCCGTATGTACGAAAAGCTGGCCGGTATGACGGGTACAGCGAAGACAGAGGAAGAGGAATTCCGCAATATTTACAATATGTATGTAACGGTCATCCCGACGAACAGGCCGATTGCCCGTGACGACCGTGCCGATCTCATTTATGCGAGCATGGACGGCAAGTTCCGTGCGGTGGTCGAGGATATCGCCGAGCGCAACCAGAAAGGCCAGCCGGTGCTCGTTGGTACGGTGGCCATCGAGACGTCTGAAATCATTTCTAAATATCTGACGAAAAAAGGCATCCGCCACGATGTCCTGAATGCGAAAAACCATGAGCGCGAAGCGGAAATCATTGCCCATGCCGGTGAAAAAGGCTCTGTTACCATCGCCACGAATATGGCGGGGCGCGGTACTGACATCAAGCTTGGGGAAGGCGTGAAGGAAGTCGGCGGACTTGCGGTCATCGGTACGGAAAGGCATGAAAGCCGCCGGATTGATAACCAGCTCCGCGGACGTTCCGGACGCCAGGGAGATCCAGGTGTGACGCAATTCTATCTTTCCATGGAAGATGAATTGATGCGCCGCTTCGGATCTGACAATATGAAATCAATGATGGAGCGCCTTGGCATGGATGACAGCCAGCCGATCCAGAGCAAGATGGTATCCAGAGCTGTTGAATCTGCGCAGAAACGCGTTGAGGGCAATAACTTTGATGCCCGTAAGCAGCTTCTGTCATATGATGATGTATTGCGCCAGCAGCGTGAAATCCTTTATGCACAGCGCAATGAGGTGCTTGAGTCTGAAAACCTCCGCGAAATTGCCGAGAAGATGATCCAGGCTGCCCTGCAGCGCAATGTCGAGGCTTTTGCCCCTGCTGTCGAGGATGAAGAGAACTGGAATCTGGATGGCCTGCTTGATTATGTGAACGGCAACCTTCTCAATGAAGGCGACCTAACTGTCAATGACCTGCGCGGCAAGGATACAGAGGAAATCTTTGAAACCATCTATGCGAAGGTAAAAGAGCGCTATGATGAAAAAGAAGAAATTCTTGCTGAAGACCAGATGCGCGAGTTCGAAAAAGTTGTTGTGCTCCGTGCGGTTGATTCTAAGTGGATCGACCATATCGATGCAATGGACCAGCTTCGCCAGGGCATCCATCTTCGCGCTTACGGCCAGATCGACCCGCTGCGGGAATACCAGCATGAAGGCTTTGCGATGTTCGAGAACATGATTGCCAGCATCGAAGAAGATGTGGCCAAGTACATCATGAAAGCGGAAATCCGCAACAACCTTCAGCGTGAAGAAGTGGCCAAAGGCCAGGCGGTCAACCCCAAGGAAAACGAAGGCGGAAAAGTGAAGAAAAAACCGGCCGTTAAGCAAATGGATATCGGCCGCAATGACAGCTGCATCTGCGGAAGCGGCAAAAAGTACAAAAACTGCTGCGGCAAAGAAGCTTAAGTATAAGAAATGAAGAGGGCCGGTAAAGCTCGATCAGCTTTGCCTGCTCTCTTTTTCCTGATACACTGTAAAAAAACTATTTAGAGGTGACTGGAATGGAATTAGCAGACATTCGCAATGAGTTAGAGAGAACAGCTAAGGTATTAGCGGACTTTAGGGGGTCTCTTTGACTTAGAAAACAAAGAGGCGCGCATCGCCGAGCTTGATGAAGAAATGCTGCACCCAAATTTCTGGGATGATCAGAAAGCGGCGCAGGTTGTTATCAGCGAGTCGAATGCCCTGAAGGATCAGGTCCATGAATTCCATGACCTGTATGAAACATTTGAAAACCTGGAGCTCACTTATGAGCTTGTGAAGGAAGAAAGCGACGAGGATCTCCAGAATGAGCTTGCCGAAGAGCTGACTGAGCTGACAAAGCGCCTTGCGCAGTTCGAGCTGCAGCTTTTGCTTAGTGAGGAATATGATAAAAACAATGCCATCCTTGAACTTCACCCGGGAGCGGGCGGTACGGAATCCCAGGACTGGGGCTCCATGCTGCTGCGAATGTACACGCGCTGGGCAGAGAAAAAAGGCTTCAAGGTTGAGACGCTTGATTATCTTCCTGGTGATGAAGCTGGAATCAAAAGTGTCACTCTTGCCATCAAAGGGCATAATGCATACGGCTATCTGAAGGCGGAAAAAGGCGTTCACCGCCTCGTCCGGATCTCGCCGTTCGATTCATCAGGCCGCCGCCATACCTCTTTCGTTTCCTGTGAGGTTATGCCGGAGTTCAATGATGAAATCGAAATCGATATCCGTACAGAAGACCTGAAAATCGATACGTACCGGGCAAGCGGCGCCGGCGGACAGCATATCAATACAACCGACTCAGCGGTCCGGATCACCCACTTGCCGACAAATGTCGTGGTAACATGCCAGACCGAGCGCTCCCAGATTAAGAACCGTGAGCGTGCCATGAAAATGCTCCAGGCTAAGCTCTATCAGAAAAAAATTGAAGAGCAGGAGCAGGAGCTGCTGGAAATCCGCGGCGAGCAGAAGGAAATCGGCTGGGGCAGCCAGATCCGCTCCTACGTATTCCACCCGTACAGCATGGTCAAGGACCACCGCACAAGCACGGAATCCGGAAACGTCCAGGGCGTAATGGACGGCGATCTCGATCCGTTCATCAATGCTTATCTGCGTTCAAGACTAAGCTTATAATATTGAAGGAAAAGCCTTTGCCGGAAATGGCAAAGGCTTTTTTTATGTGGATGTTGTGTGAGGCCAGTGAAGAGGTTTTCGGTAAGGGTTCTATACTTTAATCGTCTTTTTCAACTGGTTGATCTCTTTATCATGTACACCGGTTTTCTCGCTTAAGTACTCAATGTCAATCTGCGCTGCATTCAGTTCATTTGAAACCACCTGGTAAAGCTTTTCATGATGATCAAGCTTCGTTTCAATATGTTTAAAATGGCTTCTCATTTCGGTTGTCAGATTGTCAAACCTTTCATCCATAGTATCGAGCCTTTTATTAACAGCATCAAACCTTTCATCCGCAGCATCAAACCTTTTATCAACAGCGTCAAATCTTTTATCAACAGCATCAAACCTTTTATCCACACCATCGAGCCTTTTCTCCATTGCATCAAACCGGCTGTTCATCTGTGACCCAAGATCCACTATCTGCTCCTGCATGATGACCAGGATTTGTTCGAGTGACTTCTCCATGTTTTTTCACCTCCTTTTCGACATTATACCACTTTTCTGTATGCGGAAATCCATTTTGTATATTTTTGTAAAAAAGATAAAAACTAAAGAAAGCATTGGTTTAGTTTTTCTGGATTCCGCTGTTCCCATACACTTCCGCTCCACTCCTTTAATACGTCACTTTATTGGCATTTACAGCCTTTTTTCAACATGCTATACTCACTTTCGGCTATGAAAAGCCCATGTAAGAAAAAAAGTAAACAGGAAACTTTCGACAAATAACGGGAGGTGCCTGTCACCAATAAAGGAGCAGGATGCAAGTGAGCAAGAGAAAGAGAGGAAGTACATATAACCCTGGGGCGGAGTGGGCGCTTGAGTATTTGTTTGTGCTGGTGGGATCCGGGATTGTGGCGGTGGCGTTCAATGTGTTTTTGCTGCCGAACCGGATTGCTTCCGGCGGAGTGAGCGGGATCAGTACGATATTGGACGCATTGGTTGGCTGGGAGCCGGCTTATGTGCAGTGGGCTTTTAATATTCCGCTGTTCATCGCAGGGCTGATATTCTTGGGCAGGCAGTTTGGGGCAAAGACCTTAGCGGGAACCATATTCCTGCCGCTTGTTGTTTTTTTGACGAGCCATGCAGACCCATGGACACAGGATCCGCTTCTTGGCGCCCTGTTCGGCGGAATCGGGGTCGGACTTGGGCTTGGGATTGTATTCCGCGGGAAGGCTTCAACGGGAGGCACTGATCTTGCGGCCCAGATCATCAATAAATATACAGGGCTGACCCTTGGGACATGTGTGGCCATCATTGATGGATTGATCGTCCTTTCTGCAGCGGTCATATTTGATATTGAAAGAGGTTTGTATGCACTTATTGCCCTTTACGTGACAACCAAGACGATCGATTTAATCCAGGTCGGCTTCAGCCGTTCGAAAATGGCCATGATCATTACGGACAATCAGGCAGCTGTCAGGGAAGGCATCTTGAATAAAATTGACCGCGGAGTGACAAAACTATCAGCATATGGCGGATATACCGACCATGAACGCCCTATACTGATGTGTGTTGTTGATCAGACGGAGTTCACTAAATTGAAACAACTCGTCAAGACCATAGATCCTCAAGCGTTTATTATAGTAATGGATGCATCTGAAGTGCTCGGCGAAGGCTTCAAACGTGCCTAGGCTTGCAGATGTCCGGAAATGATCCGGATATAGGAGGTATTTATAATGAAGAAGAAATTGATGATGATTTTTATGGGAGCTTCCTTAGTCCTTGCTGCGTGCGGCGGCGGGGAAGAAGCGAATGAAGGCAGTGAATCGGCAGGAGCGGGCGATCCGCAAAAAATGTTCACCCAGAAATGCTCAAGCTGCCATGGCGACAATCTGCAGGGCGGGGTTGGGCCGAGCCTTGAGAAGATCGGATCACAGCTTTCCCAGGAAGAAATTGAAAAGACGATTGCAGAAGGTAAAGGTGCCATGCCGCCAAGGCTTCTTGAAGGCGAGGATGCCGCTGCGGTGGCAGAATGGCTGGCAGCTAAGAAGTAAGAGGGAGAAACCGTTTCATCCTACTTTAGTAGGATGGCGGTTTTTTTAATTTATAAATATGAAGGTTTTTCCAATGTTTTTGTCGTATTTTAACAAATTACGATACCCGATTTTGGGTAAAAAGAACCGTTTTTTATACAAATGAAAAGAAACTGTAATATTTTTTTCCGTTATTTTGACAAAGTATGATGTTATAATGGGTTGAGTGAGAATACGAACAAGCTGCTTTTAGTAGTTTTGTGTTTAATTTTGTCACGATTTAATAAACACTGTTGTCGAATTGCTGTCGATTTCTAGCGAAAAGTTAATTCTATTCTTAACACTAAACTACAGGTGATATAAATGATCGAAATGCAAGACGTATATAAGAAGTATTCCAACGGAGTAACTGCTGCCAACGGGATAGACGTACGCATCAAGCAAGGAGAGTTTGTATATGTTGTAGGTCCGAGCGGAGCCGGCAAATCGACCTTCATCAAGATGATGTACAGGGAAGAGAGGCCCACATCCGGCACAATTACGATAAATGGCGTGAATCTTGAAAAGCTGAGGCCTAACAAAGTTCCGCTGCTCCGCCGAAACATCGGCGTTGTATTCCAGGATTTCAAGCTGCTTCCTACTTTGACAGTTTACGAGAATGTCGCATTTGCCCTTGAAGTTATCGAGGAGCAGCCAAAATATATTAAAAAACAGGTTATGGAAACCCTTGAGCTGGTCAATTTGAAGCATAAGGCGCGCATGCTGCCGACTGAATTGTCAGGCGGAGAGCAGCAGCGAGTATCCATTGCCCGCTCCATTGTAAATTCGCCGAAGGTAGTCATCGCCGACGAGCCTACCGGGAACCTTGATCCTGATACCTCATGGGAGATCATGAATATCTTTGATGAGATCAATACGAGGGGCACTACAGTCGTGATGGCGACTCACAACAAAGAAATCGTTAATACAATCAAGCATCGCGTAATTGCCATTGAAGGCGGAAAAATCATACGTGATGAGCAAAGGGGAGATTACGGTTATGAAAGCTAGAACCCTTCGCCGTCACATCAGGGAGAGTTTCAAGAGCCTCGGCCGGAACGGATGGATGACTTTTGCCTCCGCCAGTGCGGTAACGGTCACTCTCATCCTGGTAGGTGTGTTTTTCGTTATTATGATGAATCTTAATCAAGTGGCTACAACCATTGAAGAGGACGTGGAAATCCGCGTTCACATCGATATTGCTGCAAATGAGCAGGATCAGCAGGTTTTACGGAGTAAGATTGAACAGATACCCGAAGTGGGGAGTGTCGAATATTCAGCCAAGGAAGAAGAATTGACCAATCTGATAGATAGTCTTGGAGATGAAGGCCAGGCCTTCAAACTTTTTGAACAGGACAATCCGCTGAACGATGTATTTATCGTAAAAACGAAAAACCCGGAAGATACAATGAAGACGGCAGAAAAGATCGAGAAGCTGCAGTATGCCACAAAGGTTAAATACGGACAGGGACAGGTTGAGAAGCTGTTCGGCTTTATCAATACAAGCCGGAATGTCGGTCTTGTCCTGGTAGTGGGCCTTCTGTTCACCGCCATGTTCCTGATCTCGAATACGATTAAAATTACAATTGTAGCAAGAAGAAGAGAAATTGAGATTATGAAGCTGGTAGGGGCGACCAATGCCTTTATACGCTGGCCGTTCTTCCTTGAAGGGCTGTGGCTGGGCGTGCTGGGGTCGATTCTGCCGATCGTGCTGGTTGCAACCACTTATAATTATGCCTATGATTATATCTCGCCAAGGCTTCAGGGCCATTTCATCCAGCTGCTGGAATTCAATCCATTTGTCTACCAGGTTTCCGCACTCCTCATTCTGATGGGAGCATTGATCGGAGTCTGGGGCAGCCTGATGAGTGTCCGCAAATTCCTTAAAGTATAAGTATAAAAGAAAAGATGCATGGAAGGGCCCTGCAGGGGGGAACCATACTCCGGGCCCTTTATGCGTCATAGAATAGACGTATGAATAGTATGAAAAGTTTCAAAAACATATAGAAGACGATCTAACCCGTACATATGGCCCCATTGGAAAGGAGAAATCGGAACTTGAAAAAATCAATAGCGGCGTTTTCTGTTGCCACGGCAGTCGGCCTGGGAAGCATCTTTGGAGGCATCCCTGCCAGCCAGGCATCAGCGAGCAAAATCAGTGATCTGGAAAGCAAGAAAAATCAAATTCAGGAGCAGCGCTCCGGTAATGACAGCAAGATTAACAGCGCAGATTCAGAGATTAATAGACTTCAAGGTGAGCAGGATCAGGTGAGCAAGGAGATTGAGCGCCTGAGCCTGTCCATCTCCGATACAGAAACGAAAATCAAGGAAAAAACAGAGCAGATTGCAGCAACGAAAGAAGAAATAGAGAAACTTAAGGCAGAGATCGTTGTCATCACTGACCGCATCAACAAGCGGAACGAAATGCTGAAGGACCGGGCCCGCTCCTTCCAGGAAAATGGCGGGATGGTCAGCTATCTGGATGTCCTGATGGGAGCACAGAACTTCAGTGACTTCATTGACCGTGTAGGAGCAGTCGCTACGATTGTTGAAGCAGACCAGGATATCCTGCGCGAGCATGAGGCAGACAAAAAGCTTCTTGAAGAGACTCAGGCAAAGGTGGAAAGTGAGCTTTCTTCCCTGGAGAAGATGCGCACCGACCTTGAGAGCATGAAAAAGCAGCTGAATGCACAGAAGGCTGAAAAGAACAAGCTGATGGCCAGCTTAAAGAATCAGGAAGAACACAAGCATGCTGAAAAGCTGAACCTTGAAGAAGAAAATGAACTGCTTGCTGCCCAGGAAGCTGCCATCAAGCAGGCAATAGAGCTTGAGAAAAAGCACCAGGCAGAATTGGCAAGGCAGGCTGAGCTTGAGCGTCAAAGACGTGCGGCTGCAGCAGCGGCTGCCAAGAAAAACAGCTCATCAGGAAGTAGTAGTAGTAGTAGTAGTAATAGCAGCAATAGCGGCGGTGGAGGCGGCGGCCCAGTATCATCCGCACCTTCGATTTCGGGAGGCAACTTTACGAAGCCTGCTGCAGGGGTTGTGACATCAGGACTTGGACAGCGCTGGGGAACCTTCCATGCGGGTGTTGATATTGCTAAGAGCGGGACAGTTCCAATCGTAGCAGCTGCAGATGGTGTTGTCATCAGATCTTATTTCTCCAGCAGCTATGGCAATGCTGTATTCATCGCCCATTCCATTGACGGACAAGTCTACACGACAGTATATGCTCACATGAGCAGCCGCTCAATCGGCACTGGAGCGACTGTCTCAAAAGGACAACAGATCGGGATCATGGGCAACACCGGTGATTCACAAGGACAGCATCTGCACTTCGAACTGCACAGAGGCCCTTGGAACGCATCTAAATCCAATGCAATCAATCCGATCGGGATCGTACCGATGTAATAAAAAAGGAAGAAGCTTAGATGCTTCTTCCTTTTTTTATCTGCAAAAAGATCAGTCAGTCTTTTTTACAGGTGCAATCTCAAGCCCTTCTATGCTCAGTGCCTCATTGATGGCATGCTTGAGTGTGGCAAAACAGTGCTGGTCATTCAGCGTGATATTCCGCTCGGTCAGCTGGATGCTGATCTGCGGGGAGATGCCTACAATGAAAGGCTTGACCCCCATCAGGGTGGTTGTTTTTGTCAGATTATTTATTAGCTCCAGAATATAGTCATCAACTGAGTTGATGCCCGTAATATCCACAATCAGTGTAGAGGGCTTATGAAGCAAAAGGCCGGAAAGAACCTTTTCGATGAGCTGTGATGAACGGTTCTCCTCAAATTTGCCCATTAAAGGAAGGACTGTAATGCCATCTATTACGGGGATAAGCGGAGAAGACAGATCATTCACCAGCTCGCTCAATTCTCTTGTACGCTGATCGACTTTTCTTTCTAGCTCTAGAATTGCCTGCTGCTCTTTCTTTCGGATGCTGTCATGGATATTGTCCTTTGGAGTGATTTGAGAAGGGAAATAGCTGATTTCCGTATAGGTGCTTCCTTCAAAGGTGCTCGCTGTGATTTCATACCAGATGCTTGTAGCGAAAAGGCCTGACAGCACTCCTGCCCAGTGGCCAGGAATGAAGGCTCCTGCCGTGCTTTTTCCCTGGGCGCGGATGACCCTTTCTTCCCAATCATTTTTCAGCCGGAGTGCAGCCGTTCTTTTATCCGTGGAATATTCGGTAATTTCCACCTGCCCCCATCCGGCACTGCTATAAAGCGGCGGAAGATATTCAATGATTGCTTCTACACTTTTGCCTGTGCTTTTATAAAATCTGCTTACATCCTCACCGGTCCTGTAGCCTGCTGTTTCAAGCACGAGCCTGGCGGAATCGTCTCCAGCTATTTCTTCAATTGTATTCATAAAGGTTTTCAGGGCTGTTTTGGTCCAAAGGAGAATAGCATCATCCCCTTCAAAATCAAGGGAACCGCTGCTTTCATTCCATTGGATGGTCGTTTGCCCGATTTTATACTCATTATTAGTCTTCTCCTCCAAAAACCTTTCCTCCTTCAGCCAGCAAGTTATTCATAAACTTCGTTACCATTTTACCCTTTAGCGGGGGTGAATACCAATAAAAAGGGAAAGAATGCGATTTAAATCTAAGGGGAAAGTGGATTCCATCATAACCTGTCCCTATCTTTCATATAGTGAAGTATCAAGCTTAACAGGCTTATGAAAGGAAGATACCTATGAATCGAAGAGTGATCGCTTTTTTTATGGCCGGATCACTGCTGGCCGGATCCGGAGGAACGTATGCAGGGATGCAGTGGTTCTATCATTCGCAAAAAGAGGCCGGACTTGAGCCTAAAGCCGGGCTGGAGGGCAAGGAAGATCCAGGCAGCGGAGCACCCGAGGAGCTCGGGAAGGTAGGCCAGGCGTATGAGCTGATCCTCGGAAGCTATGTAGAGAAGGTAGAGGGAGAGCAGCTGGCAGAAGGGGCGATCCAGGGGATGCTTTCAACATTGGATGATCCTTATTCGGTATATATGAACGAGGAAACGGCCAGGCAATTCAATGAAACACTGGAGTCATCGTTTGAAGGGATCGGAGCGGAAGTAAGCATGGTAGATGGCAAGGTGATCATTGTATCTCCATTTAAAGATTCTCCAGCAGAAAAAGCCGGCCTGAAGCCGAACGACCAGATCCTGAAGGTGGATGGCGAAAGCGTTGAAGGCCTTGATTTATATGAAGCCACCTTGAAAATCCGCGGTGAAAAAGGAACCAATGTTATGCTGGAAATACGGAGGCAGGGCCTTCAGGAGCCGCTTTCGGTAAAGGTGAAAAGAGATGAAATTCCGCAGATTACTGTCTATGCGGAAATGAAAGAAGAAAACGATAAAAGAATCGGACATATTGAAATTACGACTTTTTCAGAGGATACAGCAAAGGAATTCACCAGGGAGCTGAAAAAGCTTGAGAAAGAGGGACTGGATGGACTGATCATTGATGTGCGCGGCAATCCGGGGGGACTGCTGTCCAGCGTCGAGGAAATTCTGAAAGGTCTTGTTACTAAAGAAAAGCCGTATGTTCAGATTCAAAAAAGAAACGGAGATAAAACAAGATATTTCTCAGAGCTTGAGAAAGAAAAAGACTATCCGGTAGCCGTTTTGATTGATAAAGGCAGTGCATCTGCGTCTGAAATTCTTGCCGGAGCACTGGAGGAAGGGGCAGGCTACCCGCTCATCGGAGAATCCACCTTTGGAAAAGGGACCGTCCAGCAGCCCGTTCCGATGGGAGATGGAAGCAATATTAAACTGACATTGTTCAAATGGCTCACTCCGGATGGAAATTGGATTCATAGGAAAGGGATCAAGCCGACGATTGAAGTCGTCCAGCCGGAGATCTTCCATACCCACCCGCTTAATCTGGAGAAGCCGCTTGTGCTGGATATGAATAATGAGCAGGTCAAAAATGCACAGATCATGCTTGATGGGCTCGGGCTGTCGCCTGGCCGGAAGGACGGCTATTTCAGTGAAGCGACCGAAACGGCTGTCAAAGCCTTCCAGCAGCATCAGGGACTGGAGGCAACAGGCAAGGTTGACAGCAAAACTGCTGCCGCGCTTGAGCAGGCTATCATCGCGGAAACCAAGAAAGAAGAAAATGATATTCAGCTGCAGGCAGCCATCCGCTATCTGAGCAGGTGACCGCAGATAGCGGTGACAGGCACCTCCCGGTTTTTGTCGAATTTATTAAAGGGCAGCAGGCATCAGTAATATTCGCCATATCGAATATAACAGGTGCCTGCTGCCCTGTTTTTTTGATAGAATAGAAGTAATAGAAACTTTTATACTAGAGGTTGGTGGGAGGATTTGATTCAGGAGTGGCTTTTGGAGCTGGCAAAGGGTGCGGGAAAGCTTTTGCTGAATCCCGTGTTTTATTATCTGTTCTTTTTAGCGGCGCTGCTTGGGGTTTCCAGAGTGAAGCGAGAGCGCAAGAATTTTCATATCAGGGTGGAAAATGCTTACTTTGAGCTTCGCCAGCTGATCCCTGCTGGACTTGCAGCAGGTCTGGTTCTTTCCGTGATTACTCTGGGAACCGGCATGGTGATCCCGATAGAGCTTGTGTGGCTGACAGCTGCATTCACCATTCTTTGGAGTCTGACAGGAAAGGTACGGCTGCTTGCCCCGGCTTACACAGTGGGCGCAGCATTTTTCGCAAGCATTTATATCATTGACCGGGGCTTTAGCATCCCGCTCATTGAAGCTGCCGGCAATTGGACGGATGACATTCTATTCCCTGCAGGTGCATCTCTGCTTGCTCTTCTGATGATTGGCGAAGCTGTCCTGATTCTGCGGAACGGCGGCCGGGCAACGTCTCCGAAGCTCATTAAAAGCAAGAGGGGACAGACCATCGGTGTCCATGAAACGAAAAGGCTTTGGCTGCTTCCGTTATTTTTGCTTATCCCTGGTGATGCAATCTCTGGGTTGTTTGGCTGGTGGCCGCTGTTTTCCATAGGAGACAGCTCTTATGCAATCATCTTAGTTCCATTTTCAGTTGGGTTCTCTCAGCAGGTTCAGGGCATGCTGCCGGATACGGCTGCCAAGCGGACAGGCAGAAGGCTGCTGGTCTTCTCTATCATCCTACTCCTGCTTTCGGCAGCAGGCTATTGGTATCCGCTGGCATCGATCGGGGTTGCTGCACTGGCTGTGATTGGAAGGGAATTTATCACATACCGCCAAAAGGTATATGACAGGAACCAGTCTTTCTTTTTCTCGAGAAGGAACGAGGGCCTTGTTGTTCTAGGAGTGAAGCCTGGCACGCCCGCAGAATCGATGGGCCTTAAAACTGGTGAACTGGTTTCAAAGGTAAATGGACTGAAGGTTCACGATGAAAATGATTTATACAATGCACTTCAGCGCAACGGAGCCCACTGCAAATTGGAAGTGTTCGACGTAAATGGACAGATCCGCTTTGTCCAGAAGGCATTATATGAAGGCGACCATCATGAGCTAGGCATTCTGTTTGTGCAGGATGAATGGAAGAAAGATGAGCGGGCCGTTTGATGGCCAAATCAAAAGCCGGCTGCAATTTTAACGCAGCCGGCTTTTTTGCATAGACTCCATTCTCCCTGCTGGTATACACTGGAATTAGTTTATCAAAAAAAGAAAAGGGGTGTCCTGCTCATGGTCAAATTCGGCGTCATCGGTACAAACTGGATCACGGAAAAATTAGTTCTTGCCGGGAAAGAGCTGGAGGATTTTCAGCTGGCAGCAGTCTATTCAAGAACACGGGATAAAGGCGAGAGGTTCGCAGAGAAATTTGGTGCAGAGCATATATTCACAGATTTAGAGGATATGGCCAAAAGCGAAGTGATTGATGCGGTGTATATTGCAAGCCCGAATTCGCTTCACAGCGGTCAGACAGAGCTGTTTTTGCGAAATGGGAAGCATGTGCTTTGTGAAAAGCCGGCAGCTTCAAATACGGCTGAGCTGAAAAGGATGATCCAGACTGCTAAAGAACATCATGTGCTGTTCATGGAAGCGATGAAAACGACATTCTATCCGAACTTCCAGCAGATCAGGGAGCATTTGCCGAGAATCGGGAAGGTGAGGCAATATTTCGCCCACTATTGCCAGTATGACTCCAGGTACGAAGATTACAAGGCAGGAAGGCAGGCGAATGCCTTTGATCCGAAGCTGTCGAACGGCGCTTTAATGGATGTCGGCGTGTATGCGATCTTTCCGATGCTGGTTCTTTTCGGTAAGCCGAAAAGCCTCCAGGCAAGCGGATTTCTGCTGGAAACCGGATCAGATGCGTCCGGAAGCATTGTGTTTACCTATGAAAATATGGATGCGGCTGTCCTTTTTTCAAAAATCACCGATTCCTCCCTGCCGGCCGAAATACAGGGTGAAAAAGGCTCAATAAAAATAGACCGGATTTCCACAATGGATGTAGTGGAGCTGCAGCTGCGCAATCAGGAGCCTGAAATCATCTCTGTTGCCCAGAATAATAACAGCCTTTTCTATGAGCTCCAGGAATTTATCCGCCTCGTAAAGGCGGGGGAAACAGAATCAGATATTAACACTTTCCAGAACAGCTTGCTGGTCATGGAAATGCTGGATGAAGCCAGAAAACAGATGGGCGTCGTATACCCGGCAGACCTTTGAAAAAGTCACTGGCGCCAGGTTACCCGGTTTGGCGTTCTCGGCCCAAAATGGCTATTAAAATATATTGAATATAACAGAGTTCATTCTGCCTCTTCTTGCGCATAAGGTAAAGCTGGTTGATGAGTTCATTAAGCTGGACCTTGCTCAGCTTGTCTAGCATAAGGCTGATGGCGCGGCCTTTGCTGATTTTCACCTCAGATTGTTCTGATGTTCTGATGCACATGTCCCGAAAAGGCGTGATATACATGGAGAGCAAATCTTTAATCTCATTGGTCGTCAGCATGCTTTCATAGGGGATTCCAGAAGTTTCTTTCATGGTTATTCCGCCTTTCTAAAAGAGGGATTTATTGTAATATACCCGATTATCTTTTAATAAAGAGGCGGTTTGGAATTCCTTTTTAAAAGGATGCTATTATCATAGGTCATATTGGCTAGCTTCCTCTAGCGGATTGGCAATGAAAGGGGCAATAGGGAAAGTGGGAGATATCCAGGTTCTTAATATTAAAGACAGAAGGACAGCAGAAGAGGTCCTTGGCATCCAGATCCCAGCCTATAAAATAGAAGCTGAGATTATAGGCTTTGATGCTATCCCGCAGCTGTTTGATACAGCTGAAAGCTTGATGGCCTCCCGTGAAAGTTTTGTTGGAATGTGCCTGGATGGCAGGCTGGCCGGCGTTCTTGCTTATGAAGAGGATGAAAATTGGGTGGTCATCAGCCGTTTGACCGTTCATCCATCGTTTTTCCGGAGAGGGATTGCAAAGAGTTTGCTTGCTCATTTAACCAGTGAATTTACCGGCAGAAAATGGAGGGTACTGACCGGGAAGGGGAATATGCCAGCCCTTCAATTGTATATAAGTTTCGGGTTTAAAGAAAAAGGTGAGCTGGAGCCTGAACCAGGCGTGCAGCTGACGGTCCTGGAAAAAGAATAAGCAAAACCTATCACATACGATCGGAATTTCAATATTTTTCCTTTCATCACCCAGCCTTATAATATAACTAATAAGGAGGGGATTCCAATGCCAATCAATTTTCACGATAAAACGAATCAGGATACCTATTCTTCCCGGAAAGCTGACTCAACTTGGATAGAAACGGTTGGGAAAGAGATTGATTTAAGGGGAAAAAGTGTTCTCGACATTGGATGTGGAGGGGGAATCTACTCAAGAGCTCTGGCCGATATGGGAGCCTCACATGTGAAAGGACTGGATTTCTCACGGGAGCTGCTTGAGGCGGCAGACCGGGCTTCAGATGGTTATCCGCAAATAGAATTTGTGCATGGAAATGCGTACGAAACCGGCTTGGAGGGAGATGCTTATGATATGGTGCTTGAAAGGGCTGTCATCCATCATCTCGACCGGCTTCCGGACGCCTTTGCTGAATGCTTCCGGGTGCTGCGCCCAGGCGGATTCTGCCTGATTCAGGACCGGACACCGGAGGACTGCCTGCTTCCTGGCAGCAGGACACATATCAGAGGGTTCTTTTTTGAAAAATTCCCGGAGTTCGCGGAGAAAGAGATATCCCGGAGATATAACAGCTTAGCTGTACAATCAGCGCTGGAGGAGGCAGGGTTCTCTTCCGTCAAAGAGATTTCCTTATGGGAAGTAAGGAAGACGTACAGCGATATCAGCGGTTTGCGCCATGATCTCCTTGAAAGGACAGGGCGCTCCATCCTTCATGAGCTGAATGACAGCGAGCTGGCAGAGCTCGTGGAGCATATTGAAAGCAGGCTGACAGATGCAGGGAAAATTACGGAGCAGGATTGCTGGACCATCTGGCTCGCTGTGAAATGACAAAGTAAACGTATTGCTGTAAAATATATACAAATAAAGGCGGGGGGCGGTATTTTGAAATTCAGAATAAAGCGGAAGAAAGAAAAGAAAAAGAATAACAAGCTTGAAGTGATTGATGCTGCAATCGATCTGATAGAGCCGATATACCTTCTGTCCCGGTTTCTCATCCGTTCCCTATTTAAATTTGTGCAGTGAACAGAAAGCTATCAACATAAAAAAAGAGAAGCGGTGATGCCTATGCTTCTCTTTTGCATTTTTAAAAATTTGCCACTGTTAAGCTTAGTTCTTCAGCGGAATCGGATAATTTGGCAGCTGCACTGCTGATTTCGGAAAGAAGGCCGGTAAGAAGTTCGATGTCCTTTTCGATCTGGCGGCTTTTATCTTTGCTTTCTGTGCTTGCCGACAGGATTTCTTTGAAGACATTTCCTGTGTTTTCGATCTCTTTATTCCCGTTCACGACTATTCCATCAATGGTGCCAATCTGCGAAATCACCTCTGAAATCTGCCTGATTGTGCTGTTCAGCAGTGAGGTGATGTTAGAGGATGAGTCTTTTGTCTGTTCTGCCAGCTTTCTGACTTCATCGGCAACAACGGCAAATCCCTTTCCATGCTCGCCTGCCCTGGCCGCCTCAATGGCAGCATTAAGGGCGAGCAGATTGGTCTGGTCTGCAATGCTTGTAATCACGCCGGCAATCTCGCCGATCTGGTTCGAGGTTTTTTCCAGGCTGCTGATGGTGCTGGTAATTTCATTCACATTGCTTTTCAGCTCATGCATATTATCGACAACCCGATTCAGCTGGTCGCGGCCTTTGGATGAACGAGATTCCATTTCAGTCGAAGAAGCGGCGCCATCTTTTGCATTGCCGGATATCTGACGGGACTGATGCACAATCTGTTCTACAGAAGCGCCTGTCTGCTCTGACATGGCAGCCAGATTTTCAACGATTTCCCCGACATAGCTTTTCAGCTCGACCTTCGCTTGATTCTCCCTTTCGGCTGAGAATGCTTCCATCGTCTGCTGCATGATGGAAATGCATAGCTGGATTTCAAGATTGAAAATCTTCGCCATCGCAAAAGTCACGCGGCTTTGATCTTTCGATGACAGTTCCAGCTCCTGCAGGACAATTTCCAAGATGTTTTTCATAAGCAGCTGGTAAATGGACATATACCAGTGAATCTGCACCCCGATCTGCACATAAGCTTTTGCTGCTGTTCTGCGGCGTTCAACGAATTCGCCGTCAACTATGCCATTGAACAGACTGAGGATATACTGCTGGCTCATCTCTGTAGTCACGCCAATTTTCGAAATATCGGTTATTTTCCTGACATCCTCTTGTTCATAAGTGAGAAGTTTATTGTAAACGGCGCTGATATGCTTTTCGGCAATCGGGCGCACTGCCCGCAAAATAGCCAAATCTTCTTTTGTCAGGCCCATCACTTCAATCTGAAGCTTTAAATCCTGATCAAATTCAGTTTCCTGTACTGCATGTTCCAGTTCTTTCTGAATCAGGCTTTCAAGGTCAAACGATTTCGGTTTTGCTGTTTTCGTAAAAAGCACTTGAAACACTCCCATTTTCTATATCTATTATCCTGCTTTATATCGGCAATATAGGGGAAGTTTTTACTATTGTTTAAACAGAAGTACAATTGTTTTCAAGAAGGTCTGCAGCGAGAAGCTGGAGCAGAATCAAAAAAGCCCCGGGCAGGAACGCCGGAGGCTTCAATCAGACCACAGGAATCAGCAGTTTCACGATGGTTCCTTCATTTTCTTTGCTTGTTATATATATATTCCCGCCGTGGCTCTTAATGATCCGGTTGCAGATCATGAGCCCCAGGCCTGTCCCCTTTTCCTTCGTGCTGTAGAACGGTTCACCGAGCTTCGGCAGCCTTTCCTCGGGAATGCCGATCCCTTCATCCTTCACGCTGATCATCGCAAAGCTGTTATCCTGCCTGACCTCAATGCTGATTTTTCCGCCATGGGGCATGGCTTCAATTGAATTCTTGATCACATTGATAAGCACCTGCTTGATTTTATCGATTTCACAGCGGACGCTGATTTCAGATAGAGAGTATTTTACATCTATCATGATGTTATAGATAAGCGCCTGTGTGTTTAAAAGGGTGACGACACTCTTGACTATATTCACCAGATTGGTTTCCTGAGCCTCTGTCACAACAGGCTTGGCGAGGACAAGGAGGTCATTGACGATTTCTTCAATCCGTTCGAGTTCGGAAAGGATTACATCTGCATATTTTTCTGTTTTACGCTCTGTAAGAAGCTGGGTAAAGCCTTTGATGGCGGTAAGGGGATTTCTGATTTCATGGGCGATTCCTGCTGCAAGCTGCCCGACGACAGAGAGCTTTTCTGCATTATGAAGCTTTTCTTCGGTCTTTTTCTGGCCGGTGACGTCTTTGATGATGATCTGGAAAAGCTTCCGGTTCTTAAAAACGGTGGGGATCAGCTGGATAGCGGCCTTCCGGGTGTTCCCGTCACTCCTGATGATATTCAATTCAAAAGAGACAGTCTGATTCGCCTGGTAAAAATCCTTCAGATAGCCATGATCAGAAGGTGAAACATAGTCATACAAAGAAGCGCCTATAATTTCCTTGCTTGAAGTAAAGCCGAACACCTTCTTGCCTTCATCATTCATGTAGGTCCATATGCCTTTCTCGGTTGTCATGCCAATGGTATCCCTGCTGTATTCGACAAGGAAACGGTACTTTTCCTGGGTTTCCATGTTTTCTTCTTCCATATTGACGCGCTCGGTCATATCTCTTGATATGCACATGGCTTCCTGGCCGTCGCCGAGTGTGCTGATGCTGGTCTCCAGCCAGATATAGTCGCCTTCCTTGCGGCGGAACCGGAATGAAATGCGTGAGCTGCTGCCCGGGGATAGCCCGCGGAATTCTTTTTTGAGGATTTCTTTATCTTGGGGGTGGCAGTAGGCCAGAATGCAGTCCTTGTACAGTTCCTCTTGTGAATAGCCCAAAAGGGTGCTGCAGGATGGGGAAACATATAAAAAGATGCCTTCTTTTGTATGCCTTGAAATCAGGTCTGCCGAATGCTTCAGAGCCAGTTCGAGATTCTTTGCTTCAACTTTGTCCACAAATAATTCAGATTGATAGTCTCTGTTTGTTGCAATCAAAACCATTCTCCCTCCCGGAATGCAGTTCAATTTGCTCTTTTCCACTATTATACAATAGACAAGCGGGCATAAATATAGGAGTAAACTCCCTCTTCTTGTGTGAAGACTGGGGAGAATGTTGATAAGGGGAGGAAAAAATGTGGAAAACCTCCTTTATCCACAGCAGATGGAGTTTTTTTTTTTAAAAACTCTCCAAAAATAAGTAAGGGTTTTCAAAAATTGTGGATAAGAATTTTTATCCGAAAAATTTAAAAAAGGGTTTGACAGAACTTTGAAACGCGTGTAAAGTAAAAAACAATTAATCAAGCAAATAAACTTAATACGATAGCTTCTTATCCAGAGAGGTAGAGGGACTGGCCCTATGACACCTCGGCAGCGGACTGATGAACCGTGCCAATTCCAGCAGGCAGATTGCCTGAAAGATAAGAAGAGGACGAACGCCTATTATTCTGCCCTCTTCTTTTTGAAGAGGGCTTTCTTGTTTTCCGGAATAAAAGTGCGTGATGCTGCATAGCTATTGTGTTAAAACCAATTAATTTTATAGGAAAACCATAATTTCTTATCCAGAGAGGCAGAGGGACTGGCCCAATGAAGCCTCGGCAGCGGACTCTTATGAGTACTGTGCCAATTCCAGCAGGTGTGAGCCTGGGAGATAAGAAGAGCGGATGCTGATGATGCATGCCCTCTTCTGTTCTCAGAAGAGGGTTTTTTATTTGATATGGAGGGTGAAGCAAAATGATAGAATTTCAGGATCTCAGAAAGGTGTATGAAAGCGGCGGGCAGCAGGTTGCCGCGCTCAACGGGATTGATCTAGCAATAGAAAGAGGAGAAATTTTTGGTGTCATCGGCTTTAGCGGAGCGGGAAAAAGCTCGCTGATCCGCTGTGTGAATCTGCTCGAAAGGCCGACCTCGGGCAAGGTGATCGTCGATGGCCATGATCTAACCTCGCTTTCGCCCAAAGAGGTGAGGGAAGTTAAACGGAATATCGGCATGGTGTTCCAGCATTTCAATCTGCTCAACTCAAAAACGGTGTTCGCCAATGTAGCCATGCCGCTCACACTGGCAAAGCTGCCGAAAGAGCAGATCCGCAAACGGGTCGCTGAACTGCTTGAGTTTGTCGGCCTTGCCGATAAAGCGGATAAATATCCGGATCAGCTTTCAGGCGGCCAGAAGCAAAGGGTCGGGATTGCCAGGGCGCTTGCGACACAGCCATCGATTCTTCTGTGCGATGAAGCGACATCGGCCCTTGATCCACAGACGACGAGCAGCATCCTTCAGCTTTTGAAAAAAATTAATGCAGAATACAACATCACCATCCTGATCATTACCCATGAAATGACGGTCATCAGGGAAATTTGCGACAGGGTGGCAGTGATCGAGGCAGGAAAAATCATTGAAGAAGGGTCAGTGTTCAATGTATTCTCGGCGCCGAAAACACAGACGGCCCAGAACTTTGTCAGCTCTGTCATGAATGATTCAATCCCTGATTCTCTAAAGCAGCTTGTAGAGAAAAACGATGGAAAGGAAAGGATCTTCCGGATCAATTTCGTCGGCGAGTCAGCCGGACAGCCGCTGCTTTCCAGACTTGCCAAGAAGTTCGATATTGATATCAACGTGCTGTTCGGGAATATAACCGAGCTTCAGGGAATCCCTTTTGGAAACCTTGTTGTCGAGTTCCAGGGAACCGACCAGGAAGTGCAGCGCGCGCTTATGTATATTCATCAGGAAAAAGTCTCAATCAAGGAAGTGAAAGCACATGCTAGTTGATCACACGCAAATCATAGAAGCACTCATCGAAACCATTCAAATGGTGGCTTTCTCGCTTCTTTTCTCAACCATCCTCGGATTGCCGCTGGGCATCCTGCTGGTTATTACGAGAAAAGGCCATCTGCTGGAGAATCTGCCCGTTTTTAACGTGCTGAATGGGATCATTAACATATTCCGCTCTGTTCCATTCATCATCCTGATGGTCGCAATCATCCCGGTGACGCGCCTTTTAGTAGGCACCTCAATCGGAACGGCGGCTGCTGTCGTACCGCTAGTATTCTATGCCGGCCCATATATTGCAAGGTTAATCGAGAACTCACTCCTCGAGGTTGATCCTGGTGTCCTCGAGGCGGCGGAAGCGATGGGAGCGACTCCGGCACAGATCATCTTTAAGTTTCTCGTACCGGAAGCACTCAGCTCACTTGTCCTGGCACTGACCATTGCAACCGTCGGACTTGTCGGAGCATCCGCCATGGCAGGGGCTGTCGGCGGCGGAGGGCTTGGCGATTTGGCCATTACCTATGGCTATCAGCGCTTTGATACAACGGTCATGCTCATAACAGTCGCTATCCTGGTCATTATGGTCCAGGGGCTGCAAAGCTTCGGCAATATTTTATCCAAAAAAATCAGAAGACGATAACAGGAGGAATCATCCATGAAAAAACTACTATTAACGGCAATCATCCTCGCACTGGCGGTTTTCAGTGCAGCCTGCTCATCATCAACAAGCGGCAAGGAAAAAGAAAAAGAAGTGAAAATCGGGGTCAGCGGGTCAGACAACCGCATTTGGGACTTTGTAGCCAAGAAGGCTGAAAAAGAAGGAATCAAAGTGGAAATCGTCCGCTTCTCTGATTATGTCCAGCCAAACATCGCTCTAGCAGAGGGAGAGCTTGATGCCAATGCCTTCCAGACTATTTCTTACTTCAACGCTTTTAAAAAGGAACATGATCTGGATCTTTCACCAATCGCGACAACCGTTATTGCACCTATGGGCATCTACTCTGAAAAATATAAAGATGTAAAAGATATCCCGGAAGGCGGAAAGATTGCCGTGCCGAACGAAGCAACCAATATGGGAAGATCATTCCTGCTTCTGCAGGAAGCCGGCCTGATCACGCTGCCTGAAGACTTTGACGGAAATGGCAGCATCGACAAAATCGTCGACAACCCGAAAAACCTGGAAATCGTCCCTGTAGTAGCGGGCCAGACACCACGCGTCCTGCCGGATGTAGCTGCCTCCATCATCAATAATGGAATCGCTGTTGATGCTGGCTTCAACCCTGTAGAAGACTCTATCTTCCATGAAAGTGCAACAGCAACTCCATATATCAACATCATTGCCGCCAGAACAGAAGACAAAGACAATGAGACACTGAAGCGCCTCGGCGAACTGTATCAGGAAGATGATGTAGCTGAATTCATTGAAAAAGAATACAAAGGCAGCACAATCCCGACATTCGTTCCGCTTAGTGAAATCGGAGAATAATAACCGGTGCCTGGCACCGCTATAACCCAAGGAGGAGATCATTATGTCAGCACCTGCTAAATCTGTAACCGAGCTGAAGGAAAGAATCAATCAAAGTGTAGAAGCTGGAAGGGAGCTTTACCTTTCAACAAGCCACCAGATTCATGACAAACCGGAAATCGGCAACCAGGAATTTTTCGCATCCGGGCTGCTCTCAGGAATTCTTGAAGAAGAGGGCTTTGAGGTTGAGCGTGCTGTTGCCGGCCATGAAACAGCCTTTGCTGCAAGGAAAAAATCCTCCAGACCGGGACCGTCCATCGCTTTCCTTGCCGAATATGACGCACTGCCGGGAATCGGCCATGCCTGCGGCCATAATATCATCGGCACAACAAGCACAGCGGCAGCGATTGCTTTAAGCAAGGTGATTGAAGAAACAGGCGGAGAGGTCGTCGTATTCGGAACACCCGCCGAAGAAGGCGGACCTAACGGCAGTGCAAAGGGCAGCTTCGTGAAGCACGGCCTGACAGAGGGAATTGATGCGGCGCTTATGATCCATCCTTCAAGCAGGACGGCATTGACAAGCTCCTCCCTGGCGGTGGATCCGCTGGACTTTGAGTATATCGGCAAGCCTGCCCATGCTGCGGCTTCACCGCACGAAGGAATTAATGCACTTGATGCGGTCATCCAGCTCTTCAACGGCATCAATGCCCTGCGCCAGCAGCTGAAAGATGATGTGCGAATCCATGGCATCATCACCCATGGAGGAGACGCACCAAATATCATTCCGGAATATGCGAAAGCGCGTTTCTTCATCCGGGCAGCGACAAGAACCTATCTAAATGAAGTTACAGCAAAAGTGAAGAAGGTGGCAGAAGCTGCCGCCCTTGCAACAGGCGCTGAACTGAATGTAATTGCATTCCAGAATGAAGTCGATAATCTTCTATTAAATAGAGCGTATGATGAAGCGTTCCGTGAAGTCATCGAGGAACTGGGGGAAGAGGTCGATCTGTCAGGAAGGGAAGGAATCGGTTCAACAGATGCAGGCAACATCAGCCAGCAGGTACCGACGATCCACCCTTATATCAAGATCGGCAGCGATGATCTTGTTGCCCATACTGTACCTTTCCGTGAAGCTGCACGGTCGGAAAAAGGCGATGAAGCCCTGCTCACAGGTGCAAAGGCGCTGGCACAAACCGCATTCCGGCTTATCACGGAGCCTGAACTGCTTGCTTCCATTAAAGAAGAGTTCGCTAGGAACAAAGAAGCGCAAAAATAAAGGATGGAGCTGCCTATATGGCGGCTCCATTTTTCCATTATACTATTGCTTTTTGTTGAGGCTTTCCTGGGCCAGCCGGATTAATTCCTTCACCATGCTGCCGCCGATCGGGCCGCCGACTTTGCCGGCCTCGCGCGATGTCAGCCTGCCGTTATATCCATGCTGAAGCGGAACATCCTTTTCCCTGGCCACCTCATATTTTACTTCCTCCGGCGCATCCGGTCCGACCTTATAGCCCTGGTTAGCCATAACACGTGCCTTCAATGTGTCGAGGGCTTCACGGGATTCTGGAACTAGGGGGCGCCTCCTTCTTCTGGACATTATGCAAACCTCCTTTCCGTTCATTATGGATAGTATTTTGCAAACAGCCTTTTTCTAAGCGAAGCCCGTCCATATCATCAGCTGCAAACAGAAATCGATGAATGGACAACAATACCCTAAGCAAAAAAATACAGCTGCATATTTTTGAAATTGCTTGTATCATATAGTTTGAACCGCTATTCTAATGTTATACTTGTCCGCAATTCATAGTGAATCTATCATAAAGAAGGTGTGAAAAAGTGGCGCTAAAGTATCTTTCAGCCCTGCTGCTGCCCGGACTGCTTGTCATGTTCTTTACGAGGGTGACGTATAATCATGTAATCGGGCTCATTCTGACAGTCGCCCTGATTGCCGCCTCCGTCTACAAGGGCTATACAGACAGCTGGGGGCTTATTGTTGTTGATGCCTTTTCTTTGACTGCCGGTTTCTGGTATGCGCAGATTATGAAACAAAGAGCAAAGAAGCGAGCTTGATTTTATAATGATTCTCAAAAACCTGCCTGGTTTTAATCGGGCAGGTTATTTTATTTGGCAAGCAAGACTTTCAGCTGTCATCTCCATCCATATTTCCTGCCGACATATTTCGCGGGAAATATTCCAGCTTTAAAGGGCCGGTCCACCATTTAATCAAACGTTTGATTAACCTTTATTCGGCAGGAATCGAGCCGTTCCTGGCAGGAGCCTTTTTACTCATCACATGCTATTTCATGAAAAACGAATATCCGTTCGCATATTCCTGGTTTCTTTCATGTGCTTTGTGGTAGAATGAGGATATGAGTTTTTCAGCTTCGTACAAGGCTTCAGACCTTTTTCTTCTATAATATAACTTCAGCAGGGATCATCACGTGCATTCAGGACCGCTTAACCATTAAAAGAACAGGGGCAACAGAAGCAAGGTGCTTGCTTACTGGTATGCCTGCCTGCAAATATAGATAAAATGTTAAAATCAACTTCTTGAACAGGAGGCTTTTTTTGTGAAGGACCAATTTGAATTAGTCTCAAAATATTCGCCGCAGGGCGATCAGCCAGAGGCCATCAGCAGGATTGTCGAGGGCATCCGCTCCGGCAAGCGGCACCAGACCCTGCTGGGTGCAACTGGTACTGGTAAGACGTTTACCATTTCCAATGTAATTAAAGAGGTTAACAAGCCTACATTGGTCATAGCCCATAACAAAACCCTGGCAGGGCAGCTTTACAGTGAGTTCAAGGATTTTTTCCCGAACAATGCTGTAGAGTATTTTGTCAGTTATTATGATTACTACCAGCCTGAGGCATACGTGCCCCAGACAGATACATTCATCGAAAAAGATGCAAGCATCAATGATGAGATTGACAAGCTGCGCCACTCAGCAACTTCTTCGCTTTTTGAACGGAAGGACGTTATCATCATCGCCAGTGTTTCCTGCATATACGGCCTCGGTTCACCTGAGGAATACAAGGAGCTTGTTCTCTCTTTGAGGACAGGGATGGAAATTGAGCGGAACCAGCTTCTGCGCCGCCTTGTTGATATCCAGTATGAGCGGAACGATATTGATTTCCGGAGGGGGACCTTCAGAGTCCGCGGCGATGTGGTGGAAATCTTCCCGGCTTCACGGGATGAGCATTGCATGCGGGTCGAATTCTTCGGTGATGAGATTGACCGGATCCGGGAGGTGGATGCACTGACCGGAGAAATCATGGGCGAGCGCGAACATGTTGCCATCTTCCCGGCCTCCCACTTCGTAACACGCGAGGAAAAGATGAAAATTGCGATCGGGAATATCGAAAAGGAATTGGAAGAGCGCCTGGAGGAAATGCGTGAAAACGGCAAGCTTCTTGAGGCTCAGCGCCTGGAGCAGAGAACGCGCTATGACCTGGAGATGATGAGGGAAATGGGCTTTTGCTCAGGGATCGAGAACTATTCGCGCCATCTGACTCTCCGTCCGGCCGGATCAACGCCGTATACGCTGCTTGATTATTTCCCTGACGATTTCCTGATGGTCGTCGATGAATCACATGTAACGATCCCTCAGGTCAGGGGGATGTTCAACGGGGACCAGGCCAGGAAATCAGTCCTTGTGGATCATGGATTCAGGCTGCCATCCGCGATGGATAACAGGCCGCTCACCTTCCCGGAATTCGAAAAGCATATCAATCAGATTGTATATGTTTCCGCAACCCCGGGTCCATATGAAATAGAGCATACGCCGGAAATGGTCCAGCAGATCATCCGGCCGACAGGGCTGCTTGATCCGACGATCGAGGTGCGCCCGATCGAAGGACAGATTGATGACCTGATTGGCGAAATCAATGATCGGGTAAAGAAGAATGAGAGGGTCCTCATTACGACCTTGACGAAAAAAATGTCAGAGGACTTGACCGACTATCTGAAGGAAATCGGCATAAAGGTGCAATATCTCCATTCAGAGGTCAAGACGCTGGAGCGGATTGAGATCATCCGTGAGCTCCGCCTAGGAAAATATGATGTACTGATCGGGATCAATCTCCTGAGGGAGGGGCTCGACATACCGGAGGTTTCCCTTGTCAGCATACTTGATGCAGATAAAGAGGGCTTCCTCCGTTCAGAGAGGTCCCTCATCCAGACAATCGGGCGCGCGGCCCGGAATGCTTCCGGCCATGTCATCATGTACGCAGACAAGATCACCAATTCAATGGAGCTGGCGATCAGCGAGACGAAAAGGCGCCGGGAAATCCAGGAAGCTTATAATGAGGAGCACGGCATCACACCGCAGACGATCCAGAAGGAAATCCGCGATGTGATCCGCGCCACCCATGCTGCCGAGGAGCAGGCCGACTATGCTGCACCAGCCAAACCGGCAAAAATGACGAAGAAAGAACGCGACAAACTGATCGCAAATATGGAAAAGGAAATGAAGGAAGCTGCCAAGGCGCTCAATTTCGAGCGGGCGGCCGAGCTTCGTGATCTATTATTAGAGCTGAAAGCGGAAGGATGACGAACTGATGGCAATGGAAAAACTGATTGTAAAAGGCGCCAGGGCCCATAACCTGAAGGATATTGATGTCACCATCCCGAGGGATAAGCTTGTGGTGCTGACGGGGCTTTCCGGATCCGGGAAGTCATCCTTGGCCTTTGATACGATATATGCAGAGGGGCAGCGCCGCTATGTGGAATCTCTTTCCGCCTATGCGCGCCAGTTCCTCGGCCAGATGGATAAGCCTGATGTCGATGCCATAGAAGGGCTGTCGCCGGCAATCTCCATCGACCAGAAAACAACAAGCAGGAACCCAAGATCGACTGTCGGCACCGTGACGGAAATCTATGATTATCTGAGGCTGCTGTTCGCCAGGGTCGGCCGTCCGACATGCCCGATCCATAATGTGGAGATATCCTCCCAGACAATCGAGCAGATGGTCGACAGGATCATGGAATATCCGGAAAGAACGAAGATGCAGGTCCTCGCTCCGGTCGTTGAGGGCAGGAAGGGGACCCACGTCAAGGTTCTTGAGGATGTGAAAAAGCAAGGCTATGTCCGTGTCAGAGTCAACGGCGAAATGCATGACCTGGGCGAAGACATCACATTGGAAAAAAATAAGAAACACAGCATACAAGTGGTCATTGACCGCGTGGTCGTGAAAGAGGGCGTAGCAGCAAGGCTGGCTGACTCCCTTGAAACGGCGCTTAAGCTCGGTGAAGGCAAAGTCATCATTGATGTAATCGGAGAGGAAGAGCTCCTCTTCAGCGAAAACCATGCCTGCCCGCACTGCGGCTTCTCCATCGGCGAGCTTGAACCGAGGATGTTCTCCTTCAACAGCCCATTCGGCGCCTGCCCATCCTGCGATGGTCTTGGCAGCAAGCTTGAAGTGGATGTTGACCTTGTCATCCCAAACCGCGGACTATCTTTAAGACAGCATGCCATCGCACCATGGGAGCCGACAAGCTCCCAGTATTATCCGCAGCTGCTTGAGGCAGTCAGCAGCCATTTGGGGATTGACATGGATATGCCTGTACAGGATATACCGAAGCATTTGCTTGATAAGCTTCTTTACGGAGCAAAAGGGGAAAAAATCTATTTCCGCTATGAAAACGACTTTGGCCAGGTAAGGGAAAACTTTATTGAGTTTGAGGGTGTGATCCGCAATGTGGAAAGGCGCTTCAAGGAAACAAGCTCTGACTATATCCGCGAACAGATGGAAAAGTATATGGCCCAGCACCCTTGCCCGGCCTGTAAAGGAAACCGCCTGAAACAGGAAAGTCTTGCTGTCCTGATTGCAGGGGAGCATATTGGAAAGATTACATCATTGTCCATTGAAGAGGCAGAAGACTTTTTTGAACATGTGATTCTCTCTGAGAAAGAAAGGCAGATTGCCAACCTGATTCTTAGGGAGATAAAAGAAAGGCTCGGATTCCTGATCAATGTGGGACTGGACTATCTGACACTAAGCCGGGCAGCAGGCACGCTTTCAGGAGGGGAAGCTCAGCGCATCCGTCTTGCCACTCAGATCGGCTCCCGCCTGACCGGTGTCCTGTATATCCTGGACGAGCCGTCAATCGGCCTTCACCAGCGCGACAATGACAGGCTGATCGATACGCTCAAGAATATGCGTGATATCGGGAATACGCTCATAGTTGTTGAACATGATGAGGATACGATGATTGCAGCCGACTACCTTATCGATGTCGGCCCGGGAGCCGGCGTCCACGGCGGCCAGATTGTTTCCCAGGGGACACCGGCAGAGGTAATGGATGATCCGAATTCCTTGACCGGCCAGTATTTGTCAGGGAAGAAGTTTATCCCGCTGCCGCTTGAACGGAGAAAAAGCGATGGGCGCTTCATTGAAATCAAGGGTGCACAGGAAAACAACCTGAAAAACGTAAATGTCAAATTCCCGCTTGGCACGTTTACTGCCGTCACTGGTGTATCAGGATCAGGAAAAAGTACGCTGATCAATGAAATACTTCATAAAACCCTGGCGCAAAAGCTCCATAAAGCCAAAACAAAGCCAGGCGAGCATAAAGATGTCAAAGGAATTGAGCATCTTGATAAGGTCATTGACATCGACCAGTCGCCGATTGGACGTACACCGCGTTCCAATCCGGCCACCTATACCGGTGTCTTTGATGATATCCGCGATGTTTTCGCCTCTACGAATGAAGCAAAGGTCCGCGGATATAAGAAGGGACGCTTCAGCTTTAACGTTAAAGGCGGAAGATGCGAGGCATGCCGGGGAGACGGAATCATTAAGATTGAGATGCATTTCCTTCCTGATGTGTATGTCCCATGCGAGGTCTGCCACGGGAAACGCTATAACCGCGAAACTCTTGAAGTTAAGTATAAAGGGAGAAATATATCAGATATCCTTGATATGACAGTCGAGGATGCACTTGAATTCTTTGAAAATATTCCAAAAATCAGCCGAAAGCTCCAGACAATCTATGATGTTGGCCTGGGCTATATCACGCTCGGCCAGCCGGCAACCACATTGTCCGGAGGGGAGGCTCAGCGTGTGAAGCTGGCTTCAGAGCTGCACCGCAGGTCAACCGGCCGCTCTTTCTATATACTGGATGAACCGACGACCGGACTGCATGTCGATGATATCTCCAGGCTGCTCACTGTATTGCAGCGGCTTGTTGAAAACGGGGATACAGTCCTGGTCATCGAGCATAATCTCGATGTCATCAAGGCTGCCGACTATATTGTCGATCTTGGGCCAGAAGGCGGCGATAAAGGCGGAACCATCATTGCCCAGGGCACCCCGGAAAAAGTGGCTGAAGCAGAAGGCTCTTATACCGGCAAATATCTAAAGCCAATCCTGGACAGAGACCGTATTCGCATGCAGAAGCTGGTCAAAGAAAGAGAAACAAGCGTATCAAAAGCATAAACCCAAAAGCGAGTTCCGCAATTACTGCGGGCTCGCTTTTTTAGGATGATGGAATTCCTGCTGAATATTGCCAGATTGCCTCCCGCTGAATCGGGTAAATGAACCTTAATCAGAAAAGGAAGGTTCATGATGAAAAAATATATTTGGATTATTATCGGCTTTATACTGTTAATTGGCTCTGCTGTCGCCATTCAGGCAAAAAATACTGTTTCGCATGATGGCGAGAAAGAAATCGTGGCACTCGGGGATTCTCTCACCTATGGGTATGGCGATAAAAACGGAAAAGGGTATACCGGAAGGCTTGAGGGAAGATTGGACAAGATTTATGAGGAAAACGTTGAAGTTGAAAACTTTGGAATTTATGGACAGGATACACTGAACGTCAAAAAACAGCTGAATACCCCGGCTGTTTTAAAAGAGGTGCAGGAGGCAGACACAATCATCATTTTTATCGGCACAAATGACCTGCTTCATGCAAATGGCGGGGATCTGGCACCACTACACAAAGAAAGGCTTAAGAAGGCAGAAGAAGTTTATAGAGGAAACCTGGAAGAAATAGTCCGGTGGACAGAGCGGAACAATCCTGAGAGTCCAATCCTTTTGCTTGGCCTCTATAATCCCTATCCAGGCAATGAAAAAATCGGCAGCATCATAGAGGGCTGGAACGAGAAAGTAAAAGCAGCAGCTGCGAGCCATCATCAGGTAAGATGGGTTCCTACTGACGATTTGTTTAAGGGCAAGGAGAAAAATCTCTTTTTCTATGATTCCCTGCATCCCAATGACCGCGGATATGACCTGATTGCAGACCGGGTTGCCAAGGAATATGCCAGGCTGCAGGAAGATTGACACCACTCTGTAAACGAAAAGAAAAAGGGCTGTAAACTGCAGCCTTTATAATAAAGAAAAAGAGTTTCAGGGGGGCAGCCCATGCATTCTTATATCGAAGATTCCCTTAATGAATGGAAAGAAGATATTTCCAAGGTGTTGGACCAGATCAATCAGGATTATGAAGAGGTCAAAAGGGAATTGCAGGTGTATACATACAAATACGGGATAACAAAGCAGGTTATACAATCAACGGTCAATGATGAGATCATTGAAACCATCCGCGAGCAGTACCACCGCCCATTTGAGGAAAAATATAATGAGCTGAAGGGCTCAATCCGGGATTTGGAAGAAAAGCGCAAGGTATTTCAGATGTTTGTCCATAAAATTGATGAAGTATGCAGGAAGGGAGCAGCGAAAACGGTTTAAGGCTTTATAAGAAGAGGCACTGGGGAAAGCAGTGCTTCTTTTTTTTGTAGAACTGGAGCAGGCGAAGCTGTTGGTTCGGGTCAGGAACACAGTATGATGCTAGTTGCTAATAAAATGAAAAAGTTGCTAATATATCGGGAAACTTGCTAATAAAAAGAAAAAGTTGCTAATATATTGGGAAACTTGCTAATAAAAAGAAAAAGCTGCTAATAAATATTACTCCAGGTATTACGATACTGCAAACGTACATTAATTTATCCTCTTTTAGGGTTAATTTTATGAAAGTACTACGAATTCTTTCATTTCTTTCCTTTTTTATAAATCATGATTCAGCTCATTATTTTCAGCTTCAGTGAAACTTTTAAAGCGCCCGTGCGTAAGTATTATCAAGGAGTTGAAAATGATGGATTCTAAAAAGGTGCTTTCGGCATTAAGTTATTTTAGTGTGTTTTTTGCAGGATTTATTTTTCCGCTCGTGGTTTTCTTTGCATCTGAAAATCCTTTTGTAAAAGTGCATGCTAAAAAGGCATTTTTGTCGCATCTGATCCCTTTGATTGCGCTGCCGGTCATTTTTCTGGCCATCCCTTTTGAGATTTTTTCCAATCCAAACGAAGTTCCGGTCTTTTTCCTGATTGGAATCGGCCTTTCCGTAATTCTTAGCTTGATTGTTGTAGTCTGGAATATTGTCAAAGGCGTTCAGATATTGGCTGCAAGTGAATAGTGAATACTATATCGAGGAGGCAATAACATGAAAGATGAAAGAAAAAGGATTTTAAAAATGGTCGAGGACGGAAGCCTGCGTGCTGAGGAGGCACTTCTTCTGCTTGAGGAGCTTGAAAAGGCGTCGAAAACGATGGAGAAAAAAGAAGAAAAGCTGCATAGTGAATGGGGAAACCAGACCTATTTTGAAGAAGCGAAGAAACAGCAGCAGGACACGGCCCAATATAAATTCCACTATGCCAAAGAAAAAATCATTGAGTTTGTAGATACTGCTTTCCAGAAGATTAAGGATGCCGATCTTGATTTCAATTTCGGCCCTGCATTTGAAATATCTCATGTGTTCCAGCAGAACGATGTCAGATTGTCTGAAATTGAAATGGAAGTGGCGAATGGGAAACTGACGCTGATTCCCTGGGAACAGAATGATGTCCGAATTGACTGCCGGGCTAAGGTGTACCGCGGTGAAACCCAAGATGAAGCCCGCCAGAACTTTTTAAGGGATGTCCTTTTTACGGCGGACAATGGCCGGCTGCTGTTTTCTGCGCAGCAGAAGTGGATGAAAGTTGAGGCCGCTGTGCATATTCCAAAGGAGCAGTATGACAGCATCCGAATCAGGATGTTCAATGGGCCGGTAGAAGGCAGCGACCTGGCCGTGACAAAACTGAAGGTCAAGTCAGCGAACGGAAAAATTACGCTGGATAAGCTTAATGCCAGCCATCTTGAAGCTGAGGCAGGAAATGGCCAGATTACAGTGACTGGCAGCACACTGGATCATATTGAAGCAGAGACCGTTAATGGGGCGATAAAAGTTGCTGGTGATTATAAAAGTGCTGATCTTCAATCTTTTAATGGTAATATCCAGGTTCATGTTAAAGGCGACAGATGTGAACGGCTCGAAGCGGAAGCTGTCACCGGTACAGTCGACGTGTATCTTCCATCCGGAACGCCTGTGAATGGTGATCTGAGAACCAATCTTGGAGGCTTCCAGCTTGAGCTGGATGGAATCCAGGTAGTAGAGGAAAAATCAGAAATGGTGCAGAAAATGCTCAGATTTCAGTCTGTTAAAGACCCTGCAGCTGCCATTGATCTGAGGGCTAAGACCAAGACAGGGTCAATTGCTGTTAAAACTGGTGATTTTGTTAAATAATATAAGAATAAGCTGCGGCCAGAAGCGATGCTTCTGGCTTTTATCCATAAAAGAGGTGATGGACTGTGAGATGGCTGATAGGCATCTTGATCAATGCTGTTTTGTTTGCCGCTTTGGCAGGATTTTTCCGTGATTCGTTTTATTTAGAAAGCTTTGGTGCAGCATTGGGGGCAAGCTTCATTTTGTCGCTGCTGAATGTGCTGGTGCGGCCGATTCTGATTATCTTGACTTTGCCTGTGACGCTTTTGTCGCTTGGCTTGTTTTTATTTGTTATCAATGCTGTTACTTTGCTTCTGACTGACGGGATTATGGGGAGCTCTTTTGAGATAGATGGGTTTGGGATGGCTTTTTTGGTGGCTGTGATTATGGCGGTTGTTAATTTGGTTATTCAGAGGACGGTTATGGATCGGAAGGAAAACTAGCTAAAGAGGGCGGGCCATAAGCCCGTCTTTTTATGAAAAATAGTTAGGTTGCTGCTGTTAATGGGGCTGTTGATCTGCGCTGCAGGCACTTCGCTTTCCGCGGGGCGGCGCTGAGCCTCCTCAGAGCAAGCTCTTGCGGGGTCTCAGCTTTGCCGCTATCTCCCGCAGGAGTCTGCGTGCCTTCCACTCCGGTCAACAGGGTTTTTAGAATTTATTTGCATTAGTAAAAAGGAGAGACTACAACCCCTCCTTAAATGAGGCTGTTGATCTGCGCTGCAGGCACTTCGCTTTCCGCGTGGCGGAGTTGAGCCTCCTCAGAGCAAGCTCTTGCGGGGTCTCAGCTCTGCCGTTATTTCCCGCAGGAGTCTGCGTGCCTTCCACTCCGGTCAATAGGGTTTTTAAAATTTATGTGGTGCATAAGATCATAGAAAGAGACCCATGCTCCCTTTGATTTGGGGCTGTTGATCTGCGTTCCAGGCACTTCGCTTTCCGCGGGGCGGCGCTGAGCCTCCTCAGAGCGAGCTCTTGCGGGGTCTCAGCTTTGCCGCTATTTCCCGCAGGAGTCTACGTGCCTTCCACTCCAATCAACAGGGTTTTAAACTTTATTGGCACTCCTAGCAGTCGTATAACCATTAACTACACAGTTAGATGTAATAAATAGATGTAAAGTTTGAAGGGTGCCGAAGTTCCTAACACCGTACCCTTTTTCTACTGAGAAGAGCGGGTCTTCCCATGTGGGCCCGCTCTTTATTTTGATTCCTAGGAATAAGTAATATAAGCCGGTACCCCGTTTTCTCTTAGTTTTCCGGCGAGGGATTGGGCGTTTGTTAGTTGGGAGAAGGCTCCGGCCTGGACTTTGTAGAGGCCGCCGGCTGGTTTGTAAAATGATAGGAGTGCCATGCCGATGGTTTCTCCGCAGAGCTGCTGGTATTCTTTGGATTGCAGCAGCCTGCATTCTGTTTTATTGGTCATGAATCCGCATTCGATGAGGATGGCTGTCATGGTGGTTTTTCTTAGTACATGGAAGTCCGCAGTTTTGACGCCGCGGTCGGCCAGGCCGGTTTCTTTTACGAGCTGTGCCTGGACGGATTGGGCTAGCTTTACTGCTTCTGCAGGGCGGGGGTGTGGACGTATGTTTCGATTCCGTTTGCGCTGTTCCAGCCTGTTCCGTAGGCGTTGGCGTGGATGGAGACATAGCAGTCTGCTTTCCAGCGGTTGGCCATTCCGGTTCTTTCGGATAATGGGATGTCCCATTCGTCGGAATGAGAGTCCATGACGGTTAATCCGGCCTGTTCGAGGAGTTTGCGGCAGTGGTGGGCGGCCTGGCGGTTGAATTCGTATTCTCTGAAGCCGTCGGGGCTTCTTTTTCCAGGGGTTTCGTAGCCGTGTCCTGCGTCGAGTATGATTTTCATTTGTTTCCCTCCTAATGATTTGTTCATTTACTATATAGGGGAAAATGGGGATTTAGGACATGGTGAGGGAGAAAAAATTTTAGGAACTATGTAGTTTGGTTCTTTGGATGTAGTCTGTTGATCTGCGTTCCAGGCACTTCACTTTCCGCGGCGCTGAGCCTCCTCAGAGCGAGCTCTTGCGGGGTGTCAGCTTTGCCGCTGCAATCCCGCAGGAGTCTTCGTGCCTTCCACTCCGATCAACAGGGTTTTTAGAATTTATTTGCATTAGCAAAAGGGAGACCTTTGCTCTCTTTGAATGGGGCTGTTGATCTGCGCTGCAGGCACTTCGCTTTCCGCGGGGCGGAGTTGAGCCTCCTCGCGCTGCGCGCTGTGGGGTCTCAACTTTTCCGCTATTTCCCGCAGGAGTCTACGTGCCTTCCACTCCGATCAACAGAGCTTCTGAAAATTGATTGGGCAACCTAAAGCTGCTTTCAAAGGCTCCCTTAAACTCCCTTCAATATGACAGCATTCCGAGTTGAGTAACTTAACCCGCCCACATGAAGAAGCACATCCTCCCCATTCTATACTGATTTAATAACCGCTGAACCCTCACACCCTCCGCATTGTATGAATAAATTTATACCTGTCAGCACGGTATGCCGATTGGACGAATTCGAAGGGGGTACCGTCGGAGAGCCGGGTTGTGCGGAGGATGAGGAGGATGGGGGAGCCTTCTTGTATGGAGAGAAGTCCTGCCTCCCGGTTTTTGGCGCCGGCTGCTTCGATTTCCTGTTCTGCTTCTGCAATGGACAGGGATAGGCGGTTTTCAGCGTATTCGTAAAGGGAATGGCCCAGGTCCTCTTCGGTCAGGCCGGGCATGAGCGCTTCAGGGATATAGTTGGTTTCCAGTGCCATGGGGAGTCCGTCGGCCAGGCGGATCCTGGAGATTTCATAGACTGGGCTGCCCTCGGCAATCTGGAGGCGTGATGCTATGCCGCCTGGAGCCGGCAGTGTCTGGAAGGAAAGGGTGCGGCTGCTCGGCTTCATCCCGCGCATCTGCATATCCTCCGTGAAACTTGTTAGCCCCTGAAGCTCCTGCTCTACTTTTTGTTTGTTGACGAATGTGCCGCGGCCTTTTTCCCGATATAGGAGGCCTTCCCTCACAAGATTGCTGATGGCCTGCCTGACGGTCATCCTGCTGATCTGGAACTGCTCGGCATATTCCCGTTCAGATGGGATGGCTTCTTCTTCCTGCAGGAGGCCTTCCCTGATCTGCTTTTTCAACTGTTCTTCCAGCTGATGATAAATAGGGATCGGTGAATTTTTATCAATCATATGAATGTCTCCTTATACCTTTTGCAGTGCCTCTGCGTCAGCCACGATTGTCACTTGCGGATGCAGCTGGAGGGCGGAGGCAGGGAATTTTTCATCCGGCTTTCCGTTCAATAGATGATAGACTGCTTCGGCCTTTGATTTTCCGGAAGCAAGCAGCAGGATTTCCCTGCTGTCCAGGATAGAGGCAATGCCCATTGTGATGGCCTGGTTCGGAACTTCTTCTATGCTGGAGAAAAATCGGCTGTTTGCTTCGATTGTGCTTTTATCAAGGTCTACGACATGGGTCCTGCTTGAAAAGGGGGTTCCTGGTTCGTTGAAGCCGATATGGCCGTTCTGGCCGATGCCAAGCACCTGAAGGTCAATTCCGCCAAGCATTTTGATCTGCCTGTCATAGCGCCTGCATTCCTCTGTCAGGTCAGCAGCCAGGCCATTCGGAATATAAGTCTGGCTCAAAGGTATATCGATATGCTTGAACAGGTTTTCATTCATGAAGGTATGATAGCTGTTTTTATCTTCCTTCGGGAGGCCGATATATTCATCAAGATTGGCGGTATGGATATTTTTATAAGAAGTCCGGTTTTCCTTATAATCTGCTGCTAAGCAATCATAAAGCCCTTTCGGTGTGCTGCCGGTTGCAAGGCCCAGTGTGAGGGAAGGAGCCGATTTGATTTTTTCCAGGATGATCTGGCAGGCAATCGAGCTCATATCCTGGTAGTTCTTTGCTTGGACGATTTTCATCATTCTACCTCCAAATGATTATATGCGACTTTTCCGCGGCAGATCGTCAGTACGATGTCCATGTTTTCGTTCAGTACAGTAAGATCTGCATCTTTTCCTTCTGCAATGCTGCCTTTGCGGTCGAATACTTTCAGCTGCTTTGCCGGATTTTCGCTGGCGAGCTTGACTGCCTCAGCCAATGTGATATCCGCGAACTTGGTCATATTTTTAACAGAGTCTTTCATTCTCAGGATGCTTCCCGCCAGTGTGCCGTCCTCAAGCAAGGCCATCCCATCCTTGACAGTAACATCCTGGCCGCCGAGATCATAGGTGCCGTTTTTCAGGCATTTTGCCCTCATTGAGTCGGTGATCAGCACCATTCCGTCCATGCCTTTGCTGTTCAATGCAAGTTTGATCATTTCTGGACGCACATGGACTCCATCTGCAATCATTTCCACAATCAGTTCTTTGAAGAGGAGAGCTGCGCCTGCTGTGCCTGGTTCACGGTGATGAAGTCCCTTCATGCCATTGAACAGGTGGGTTACATGGGTCGCACCTGCTTCGACAGCCTCCCTGACTTCTTCATAGTCAGCATCAGAATGCCCGATGGAAGCGATAACGCCTGTTTCGGCCAGATGGCGGACCAGCTCTTTTCCGCCCTCTAGTTCAGGTGCAAGGGTGACGAGCCTGATCAGCTGTCCGGATTTTTCCTGCCAAGCCTTGAATAACTCGACATCACTTTTCAGGATATGCTCGAGCGGCTGGGCGCCTTTTCGTTTTTCGTTGATGAATGGGCCTTCCAGGTGGATGCCGAGCATTTCGGCCTCAAATCCTTCCGGCTTGTATGCCGCTGCATTTGCCAATGCCTTTTCGATCAAGGATCTTTCCTGTGTAATGGTGGTCGCGAGGAAGCTTGTCGTCCCTTCGGCGGGAAGGGTCCGGGCTATTGTCTGTAATGCTTCAGGTGTGCTGTCCATCGTATCGGCCCCGCCTGCACCGTGGATATGAAGGTCAATAAAGCCCGGCGCCAGGGTTGCACCGGCATCCAGCTCTATCGTCTTGTCTGCAGACTGGCCGCCAAGCTCTTCCGCCGGGCCGAAGCTTTTAATCCTGCCGTCTTCAACCAATATATATCCTTTATCAATTATTCCATCCTCTGTCAGCACTCTGCTGTTTTTTAAAAGTAGGGAACTCATGCCTCACATCTCCGTTCTGAATCCTGATATTTTATATTTCCATGATAAAATAAACACATATAGTTGTCTATACCAATTTTGTATCCTTTATGTAAAGGTTTTTGAAAAAATCAGATAGCACAATTTGGTTCTGCGGGGAAAAATGCTACAATAAGATGAAACTTTATTGTCTAGTTTCTCCAATCGAAAGAAACCATTCATTATAATAGACCTTATCAGGCGCATTCCGCAAAAGGAGGACAACAGCGTGGCAAAAGTGCGAACAAAAGACATCATTGAGAAATTTAATTTAGAGCTGATCAGCGGGGAGGAAGGGATCAGCCGTCCGATTACCACCAGTGATATTTCCAGACCCGGGCTTGAAATGGCGGGCTTTTTCGACTATTACCCTGCAGAGCGCATCCAGCTTATAGGGAAGACAGAGATGAGCTTTGCGGAAAAGCTGAGTGATGCAGACAGGCAGAACAGGATGGAATCCCTCTGCACTGATATCACGCCAGGCATCATCATTACAAGGGATATGGAAGTGCCGGAAGGGCTGATTGAGGCTTCGGAAAGGGAAGCGGTGCCTGTCATGCGTTCCAAGCAGAAAACGACGAGGTTCTCCGGCCTTTTGACAAATTTCCTTGAAAGCAAGCTGGCCCCGACGACCGCGGTGCATGGCGTGCTAGTCGATATATACGGAGTTGGCGTGCTCATTACGGGCAAGAGCGGCGTCGGTAAAAGTGAAACGGCCCTTGAGCTTGTGAAAAGAGGCCACCGCCTTGTTGCTGACGACTGCGTGGAAATCCGCCAGGAAGATGAAGATTATCTTGTCGGTACTTCGCCGGAACTGATTGAGCACTTGCTTGAAATCAGGGGACTGGGCATCATCAATGTGATGACCTTGTTCGGTGCAGGTGCTGTCCGCAGCAATAAACGCATTTCCCTCGTTATGAATCTTGAGCTGTGGGATCAGAAAAAACAATATGACCGTCTTGGCCTTGATGAAGAGAAAATGAAGATCATTGACACAGATATCACAAGGCTGACCATCCCGGTCCGTCCGGGGCGGAACCTGGCTGTCATCATTGAAGTGGCGGCGATGAATTTCCGCTTGAAGCGAATGGGCGTCAATGCCGCAGAACAATTTACAAGCCGCCTTTCTGATGTGATCGAGGACGGGGACAACGACTAGTATACCCAAATAAATAGAGAGTTTCTGTAAGGGGATTCTTCAAAAAGGAGAATGATTATGGAAGAAAATATCCAGCCGCTTGATCCGATTGCTTTTTCGCTCGGTCCCATCCAGGTTCACTGGTACGGGCTGATCATCGGTACGGGGATTGCGCTTGCTTTATGGCTGGCCATGCGCGAAGGGGAAAAGCGCGGGCTGCAGAAGGAATTGTTTGCTGATCTGATGCTGTGGGCGATTCCGATCGCAATTTTGTCTGCAAGGCTGTATTATGTCATTTTTGAATGGGACTATTATGCACAAAACCCTGCCGAAATCATAAAGATCTGGCATGGCGGAATCGCTATACACGGGGCACTGATCGGCTCTGTCATCACTGCGTATGTTTTTGCGAAGAAAAAAGGCATTTCTTTCTGGCAGCTGGCTGACATCACCGCGCCGAGCATCATCCTTGGCCAGGCCATCGGCCGCTGGGGCAACTTTATGAATCAGGAAGCACATGGCCGTGAAGTGACACGTTCGTTTTTGGAAAATCTTCATCTTCCGGAGTTCATCATAAATCAGATGTACATAAACGGAACGTATTACCACCCGACCTTCCTGTATGAATCATTATGGAATATAGCCGGATTTATTATCCTGCTGTCTTTAAGAAGAGTAAATCTGCGCAGGGGCGAGCTTTTCCTTACGTATGTGATCTGGTACAGCATCGGCCGCTTTTTCGTTGAAGGGATGAGGACGGACAGCCTGATGCTGACTGAGAGTCTCCGCATGGCGCAGTTTATATCCATCGTCCTGGTCATCGGGGCCATAGTGCTCATCGTTATCAGAAGAACAAAGGGCTATGCAGATAAAAGGTATTTGGATAAGAGTGCTTAAACTCATAGCATAAAAACAAAGGGGAGAGAAAACATGCTGTTCGGCACGCTCAAACGAGGATTAGCTGCAGGGCTTAAAACGACATGGTCACTGGGGAAAATCATTTTCCCTGTCACGCTGATCGTTGCGCTGCTTCAATATACGCCTGTGCTTCCCTGGGTCATTAAGGTGATAACGCCGCTGATGGGACTGCTTGGACTATCCGGTGATGCCGCCATTCCGCTTGTGCTCGGGAACTTCCTGAATCTGTACGCAGCCATCGGGGCCATCCTGACATTGGATCTTTCGGTGAAGGAAGTATTCATCATTGCGGTTATGCTGTCCTTCTCGCATAATATCCTGATTGAATCCGGTGTGGCGCTCAAGGTGGGCGTTAAGCTCTGGATTATCCTGGCCGTACGTTTCGGCCTGGCCATCCTGTCTGCAGTGGTGATCAATCTGGTATGGCGCGGCGGCTCCGAGCTTGCACAGTACGGCCTGATCCCGGCCAAGGAAGAACAGGCATCAGGTGTTTCTGCCATTCTTTTAGAAGCGGTAACCAAGGCGGGTCTCGGGATTCTGCAGCTCGCCATCATCGTCATTCCGCTGATGATTGGGATACAGCTGCTGAAAGACTTGAAATGGCTGGATGTTTTTTCAAAATGGATGGCGCCTGCAACAAGGGCGCTGGGAATGAAAGAGAATACCTCGACCACTTTGGCTGCCGGCCTGATTTTTGGCCTGGCATACGGGGCGGGAGTCATGATACAGGCTGTCAAAGAGGACGGAGTCAGCCGGAAGGATGTAACCATCGCGTTCATCTTCCTGGTTGCATGCCATGCGGTAATCGAAGATACACTTATTTTCCTCCCGCTGGGCATTCCGGTGCTGCCGCTGCTCCTGATACGCCTTGGCACAGCCATTATACTGACATTGGCGGTCGCCTTTTTCTGGAACCGCCGCTCCCAAGTGGCCAGCAATAGAAAGGAAGCTGCTTTGTGAACGAAAACATAAACACGATTTTATTTGATCTGGACGGAACATTGATTGATACAAATGAACTGATCATCAGCTCATTCCTCCACACGCTTGAAGCGTATTATCCGAACAAATACAAGCGGGAGGATGTGCTTCCGTTCATGGGTCCGACCCTGCATGAGACTTTTGCCGGCATTGATGAAAGCCGGGTTGAAGAGATGATCGGCAAATACCGCGAGTTCAATCTTGCGAACCATGATGTGCTTGTCAAAGAGTTTGATGGTGTGTTTGATACAGTCAGGACCCTGAAGGAATCAGGCTACAAGCTTGGGATTGTTACGACGAAGGTTATGCCAGTCGTGGAAAAAGGGCTGAAGCTGACGAATCTGGACCAGTTCTTTGAAGTTGTCGTGGCACTGGACCATGTTGAAAAAGCTAAGCCTGATCCGGAGCCGATTTACAAGGCGCTTGAGCTCCTCGGCTCCCGTCCGGAAGAAGCTATCATGGTGGGGGATAACCACCATGATATTCTTGCCGGGCATAATGCAGGCACCAAATCAGCCGCTGTCGCCTGGTCTGCTAAGGGCAGGGAGCATCTGATGCAGTACAAGCCTGATTTTATGCTGGAGAATATGGCTGACCTCCTTGATATCCTGGAGGATTATAAAGGATGAGGAAGACAGTCAGGCATCCGGTTGAGGGCGCCAATTCCCTCTGGCATGTGTACAAAACGGTCCCGTTCGCGAAGGTTGTAAAAAATTTCATCGTCATACAGCTGGCCCGGTACACCCCTTTTCTCGGATTGAAAAACTGGCTGTACCGTACATTCCTGAAAATGAAGGTCGGCGATCAGACTTCGTTCGCGCTTATGGTCATGCTGGATGTGATGTTCCCGGAAAAAATAAGCGTCGGACGCAACACGGTCATCGGCTATAACACGACCATCCTGGCGCACGAATATTTAATCCGCGAATACCGCCTCGGTGAGGTGAAAATCGGCAGCGAGGTCATGATCGGCGCCAACTCAACTCTGCTGCCCGGAATCACGATCGGCGACGGTGCGATCGTCTCCGCCGGCACCCTTGTCCACAAGGACGTCCCGCCCGGCAGTTTCGTCGGGGGAAACCCGATGCGCGTCATTTATACAAAAGAAGAACTGCAAAAGCGCTGGCAGGATGATCCGATCTACGGCCAGGCTGAGTGATAGAAAGCTCCATTAACTTCGGTTGATGGGGCTTTTTTGATAGGAGAAGGGGACAGGTATAATCGTGAAAGCTGCAAAAAGGGGAACTTGCAAATATATCGGAAAAGCCGCAAATAAAATTGGAAACTCGCAAATATAATCAGATTCCCGCAAATAAAACAAAAATCCCGCAAATAAAAACCATAGAACCCCTGCATATACCGGTTCCAAGCCCAGTACTCAACTGCCTCAAAAGCTTTTCCACGGATACATCCCCCCGATTTTCAGAAAATAAGCATTAATGGTTGACGCATGCTGGAAACAGCGATAAACTACTAATAACTTCAATTCGATAACATATTAGCGAACTAAAGGATTCGGAACTTTTGATTTAGAGGTGGAATACGATGAGCCGTTTATTTATGTTTGAAAAGCCATTAGGCATGCGTGATACATTGCCTGAAATATATGAAACAAAAAGCAGGGTCCGCTCTTCCATTGAAGAGGAGATGAAGAGCTGGGGCTATCAATTTATGGAAACACCGGCGCTAGAATATTATGAAACCGTCGGCTCAGCTTCGGCGACACTTGATCAGCAGCTGTTCAAGCTCCTGGACCAGCAGGGCCATACTCTTGTGCTGCGGCCGGATATGACAGCCCCGATTGCCCGGGTGGCTGCATCCAGGCTTTTGAAAGAAGATCTTCCATTGAGACTCGCCTATTCAGCCAATGTATACCGGGCCCAGCAGAGAGAAGGCGGCCGCCCGGCTGAGTTTGAACAGATCGGCGTCGAGCTGATTGGCGATGATTCAATCAGCGCGGATGGCGAAGGCCTGGCTCTCCTCATCAGCTCGCTGAAAAAAGCGGGCCTGGAGGACTTCCAGCTGTCTGTCGGCCATATCGGCTTTGTACAGGAGTTTTTCCGCCAGGTTCTTGGAACAGAAGAAAGGGCCAATGAATTAACGAGATTTCTTTATGAAAAAAATTATGTCGGGTACCGGGAGCATGTGAAGAATCTCCCGCTATCTTCTATAGATAAGCAGCGCCTCCTGGATTTCCTTCAGCTCAGGGGCGGCCGCGAAGCGATTGAGCAGGCGTTCAGCCTGATTGAAAATAATAAGGGCAGGGAAGCGATCGTCCAGCTTGAACGTCTGTGGGACACGATGGCCGATTTTGGCGAAGGTGAAAAAATCAAGCTTGATCTGACGCTTGTCAGCCATATGAGCTATTACACCGGAATTTTATTTGAAGTATACGCAGGGAATGTCGGCTTTCCGATCGGCAATGGGGGCCGCTATGACCTTCTGCTGAAAAAGTTCGGAAAATCTTCAGGGGCGACCGGCTTTGCCATCCGGCTTGACCGCCTGCTTGAAGCTCTAGGCGGAGCAGGGGAAAAAGAGCCGCTCCATTGCATCATCTTCAGCTCGGAGCGCAGGCGCGAGGCATATGAAAAAGCAAAGGTTATGAGGAAATCAGGGATCAAGGCTGTGCTTCAGGATATCAGCGGCGTCAAAAACCTGGATGCGTGCACAAGCCAATATGATGATATTACCTTTTTAGTTGGAAAAGCCGGGAAGGAGGAGCAGCAATGAAGGACCTGCTGACGATTGCGATGCCGAAAGGGCGGATATTTGAGGAGGCTGCAGAGCTGCTGCGCCAGGCCGGCTTCGATCTGCCGCCCGAATTTGATGACTCACGCAAGCTGATCATTGATGTGGAGGAAGAAAGATTTCAATTTATCCTTGCAAAGCCGATGGACGTACCGACCTATGTGGAGCATGGGGTGGCGGACCTCGGGATAGCAGGAAAAGACGTTATGCTCGAGGAAGAGCGTGATATATATGAGCTGCTTGATTTGAAAATCAGTGCCTGCTATCTTGCTGTAGCAGGAATTCCGGGTACAAAAATGAATGAAGTGGCGCCAAAAGTGGCAACTAAATATCCGAATGTGGCCGCGGCATATTTCCGCGAGCAGGGGGAACAAGTTGAAATCATCAAGCTGAACGGCTCCATTGAACTTGCCCCGCTGATCGGACTGTCGGACAGGATCGTCGATATCGTGTCAACAGGCAGGACACTGAAAGAAAATGGACTGGTCGAGTATGAGCAGATCGTCGGCATCACATCCAGGCTGATTGTCAATCCGGTCAGCTACCGGATCAAGGACAAGCGAATCAGCGAGATTGTCGACAAGCTCAGCAGGGTCGTGAATGAACAGGCAGCTCAATAGCTTGCTGCTTCAGGGAGGGGAAACAGGATGAAAATCATCAGAGTATCAGAAGAGATTTCTATTAAAAGATCGGTTGACAGCGGTACGGAAGAGCAAAGGTATGCTGTTAAAAGCATCATTGCCGAAGTGCGCAAAAATGGTGACGAGGCCGTCCGCAGCTACACAGAAAAATTTGACGGGATCCAGCTTTCCTCCTTCGCGGCCACTCCTGCTGAAGTAGAGGAAGCCTACAGTACAATTGATCCTTCAATCCTCGAGGTAATCAAGGAGGCCGCAGCCAATATCCGCAGCTTTCACGAGAAGCAGCTTCGGCCATCCTGGATGACCACGGATGAAAACGGGACGATGCTAGGCCAGAAGGTGACACCGCTTGATTCAGCAGGCTTGTATGTTCCGGGCGGCACTGCAGCCTATCCATCCTCTGTCCTGATGAATGTAATTCCGGCAAAAGTGGCTGGAGTCAGAAGGATTGTTATCACCTCCCCGCCAGGCCGGGACGGAAAGCTCCCGGCTGCAGTACTTGTAGCTGCTAAGGAAGCAGGAGCAGAAGAGATCTATAAAATCGGCGGTGCACAGGCCATTGCTGCATTGGCTTATGGAACAGAATCCATTAAGCCTGTAGACAAAATTACTGGACCGGGTAATATTTTCGTAGCTCTTGCCAAAAGGGAAGTATTTGGAGATGTTGATATCGATATGATTGCCGGCCCGAGTGAAATTGCCGTGCTCGCCGACGAAACGGCGAGAGCAAACGAAGTGGCTGCAGATCTGCTGTCACAGGCAGAGCATGATCCGATGGCCTGCAGTGTTCTGGTTACAGCCTCCTCAATTCTCGCTGAAAAGGTAGCAGAAGAGGTGGAACGGCAGCTTGCAGATCTCCCCCGCCGGGAAATTGCCGGGAAATCAATTGAAGACTTCGGTATGATTTATGTGGCGGAAACTATGGAAGAAGCCGTAGAAACGGTGAACCGTCTGGCACCTGAGCACCTCGAAGTGCTGACGGAAAACCCGATGGAGCTTCTCGGCCAGATCAGGCATGCTGGGGCCATCTTCCTGGGGAGATACAGCCCTGAGCCTGTCGGCGACTATTTTGCCGGCCCGAATCATGTATTGCCGACGAACGGGACAGCCCGTTTCTCCAGTCCGCTCAATGTGGAGGATTTTCAGAAAAAATCGAGCATCGTTTATTATAGTAAAAAATCGCTTCAGGAAAATGGAGCAAAAATCGCTGCCTTTGCCAGGCTTGAAGGCCTGGAAGCCCATGCGCGGGCAATCGAGGAGCGCTTGAATAACAAGGAGGAAAAATAAATGGCAAGAACGGCATCTGTTGAACGGATTACAAACGAAACACAAATAGCTCTATCCCTCGAAATTGATGGAGAAGGACAATCCAAGCTGGAAACGCCTGTCCCATTTATGACACATATGCTCGACCTTTTTGCCAAGCACGGGCAATTCAATCTGACAGTAGATGCGAAGGGCGACACAGAGGTGGATGACCATCATACAACAGAAGATATCGGCATCTGCCTCGGCCAGGTTTTAAAGGAAGCGCTAGGGGATAAAAAAGGCATCAAACGCTACGGAAATGCATTTGTGCCGATGGATGAAGCATTAGCGCAAGTTGTTGTCGACCTGAGCAACCGTCCGCACCTGGAAATCAGGGCAGACTTCCCTAGCCAGAAGGTCGGCACCTTCGATACGGAGCTTGTCCATGAATTCCTGTGGAAGCTGGCCCTTGAAGCGCGGATGAATCTGCATGTGATCGTCCACTATGGCCAAAATACACATCATATTATCGAAGCCATTTTCAAGGCGCTTGCAAGGGCGCTTGATGAAGCGACGACAATCGATCCAAGAATTAAAGGAGTTCCGTCAACGAAAGGGATGTTATAAAATGATCGGCATCATTGATTATGGAATGGGTAATCTGTTCAGCGTCAGCAAAGCGCTAGAGCGGCTTGAAGTCCCTTACTTTCTATCAGAAGACCAGGAAGAGCTGAAAAAAGCGGATGGGCTGATCCTTCCTGGAGTAGGCAGCTTCAAGGATGCAATGGACCGGCTGAATGCTACCGGGCTGACAGGGATGATTCAGGAATATACCGCGGCAGGCAAGCCGCTTGCCGGCATCTGCCTTGGCATGCAGCTTTTGTTCGAAAGCAGTGAGGAAAATGGCTATTCAGAAGGCTTGAAACTTTTGCCTGGAAAGGTTGTCCGTTTTCCAGGAGAAGATGAGCAAAGGGAAAAATACAAGGTCCCGCATATGGGCTGGAACAGGCTTGAGTTCATCAACTCTTCACCGATTCTGAAGAATGTGGAAGAAGGATATGTTTATTTTGTCCACTCCTATTATGCAGAGCCGGGCGATCATGATGTTGTCCTTGCAAGAAGCTTTTATGATAGGGAAGTTCCTGCTGTGGTCGGCAGGGACAATGTCTTCGGGATGCAGTTCCACCCGGAAAAAAGCAGTTCCCTTGGCATGGAGCTGCTGCGGAATTTTACGACGATAGCCAGCAAAGGAGGAGAGTCCCAATGAGCTTTACCATCTATCCGGCCATTGATATGAGAGCAGGCAAATGTGTCCGCCTGCTGCAGGGAGATTATGAGAAGGAAACGATTTACGGCGATTCTCCGTTCGATATGGCCAAATCTTTTGCCGAGGCAGGCGCAGAATGGATACATATGGTCGACCTTGACGGCGCAAAAGATGGCAAGCGTGTGAATGACTCTTTTGTCATTAAGGCTGCGCAGGAGCTTGGTGCAAAGGTCCAGATAGGCGGGGGGATCCGGACAGAGGAGGATATCGCCCACTATCTCGATAATGGCGTATCCCGTGTGATCATCGGCAGCATTGCGGTCTCTGATCCTGAATTTGCTGAAGAGATGATCCGCAAGTACGGCGATAAAATTGCGGTCGGTCTTGATGCAAAGGATGGCTATGTTGCGACACATGGCTGGCTCAATACTTCCGAGGTAAAAGCGGTTGAGCTTGGGAAGCGGTTTGCTGAAGCTGGAGCAGAGACCTTTATTTTTACCGATATCGCGACAGACGGGATGCTGTCCGGACCAAATGCCGAGGCGGTCAGGGAGCTCGCGGCAGCGACCGGAAAAAGCGTCATTGCTTCAGGGGGCGTAAGCAGCCTTGCTGATTTGGCAGCATTGAAGGAGAATGAGGCTGAGGGCGTTTCCGGCGCGATTGTCGGGAAAGCCATCTATGAAGGCCGGTTCACGGTTGAACAGGCCTTGAAGGAAGTGACCCGCTGATGCTGACAAAACGGATCATCCCATGCCTCGATGTAAAGGAAGGCCGGGTCGTAAAAGGAATTCAGTTTGTACAGCTCCGCGATGCCGGCGATCCGGTAGAGCTCGCCCGCTTTTATGATCAGCAGGGAGCTGACGAGCTTGTATTCCTTGATATCTCTGCTTCCCATGAAGGCAGAAAGACCATGACTGAAGTCGTGAAGGCAGTAGCTTCAGAGCTGGCCATCCCTTTCACGGTCGGCGGCGGAATCAATGCACTTGATGACATGAAAAGAATCCTCAGGGCAGGCGCAGACAAGGTTTCCTTGAATACAGCAGCTGTAAACAATCCGGATCTGATCAGGGAAGGAGCAAGCTTCTTCGGGTCACAGTGCATTGTTGTTGCAATTGATGCGAAGTATGATCCTGAGCTTGGATCCTGGAGAGTGTACACTCATGGAGGCCGCAAAGAGACGGACCTTGAAGTGATTGAATGGGCAAGGCAGGCGGTTGAGCTTGGCGCCGGGGAAATCCTGCTGACCAGCATGGATGCCGACGGCGGGAAAAACGGGTTTGACCTTTCATTAACGAAAGCAGTGAGCGAGGCTGTCAGCGTTCCGGTCATCGCATCCGGAGGTGCCGGCAACAGCGCCCATTTCGCTGATGCCTTTACAGAAGGGAAGGCTGATGCGGCCCTTGCTGCGTCGATTTTCCATTATAAAGAAACATCAGTCAGCGAAGTAAAACAATTTTTAAAAGAAAAAGGGGTGACGGTCCGATGAATCTGGAAGAACTGAAATTTGATGAAAACGGTCTGATTCCGGCGGTGGTCCAGGACCGGAAAACGAAGGAAGTATTGACTCTTGCCTATATGAACAGTGAATCACTGTCTCTTTCCATTGAAAGCGGCGAAACATGGTTCTACAGCAGATCACGCCAGGAGCTGTGGCATAAAGGAGCAACCAGCGGAAATACGCAGAGGATCGCTGAAATCAAATATGACTGCGACCAGGATGCCCTCGTCGTGCTTGTTGAGCCAGCCGGGCCTGCATGCCATACAGGTGCCGTCAGCTGCTTTAATGAAACGGTCTATCAATCAGAAGGATTGGCAGAAGGTATACAGGACAGCTACAGCATCCTTGCCGATCTGGAGCGGGTAATTGAGCAGCGGGAAAAAGAGCGTCCGGAAGGGGCCTACACAACCTATCTGTTTGAAAAAGGTGTTGATAAAATCCTGAAAAAGGTTGGCGAGGAATCCGCAGAGGTCATCATCGCGGCAAAAAACCGCGACCAGGAAGAGCTCAAATGGGAAAGCGCCGATCTGCTTTACCACCTGCTCGTCCTATTGCGCGAGCAGAAGCTGCCATTCGAGGAAGTGCTTGGTGTGCTGAAAGAGCGGCATGAAAAAGGTTGATTTTTGAGGAGGGCAGCTCACTTAAGCTGGCCTCTTTTTGGTGAATTGTGGTGAAAAATGTAAGAAGGGGTGAATCGTGTGGAAACTAGGGTGAATAACAAAAAAACTAGGGTGAATCATGCGGGATCAGGGTTGAATAACGGCTGTTCTAGGTAGAATCACGGCAGAATTATGCTGTAACATGCTTAGGTTAAGCAGAACTGTGCTGAAATTCAGCAGATATTGTGAAAGAATCCAGGAAATTTCCTCAAGAACCTCCGGAAGTGCCTTAGGCAAAACCAACTGAATGCCATGATGGGCAGGAAAACTCCACCTGCAGATACGCTTTTAAACTCATGGCCACAATTCTGTTTACCGAAAAATACTAATCTCATTCTGCTCTTCTCCGGCGGCTTGCACATGTGATATACTACTGTAGTTAAGGCTGGCGCAGGTGTGCGAGTGATTGGCCTGCTGCCTAGAGATGAGGGATTACATGAGCAAAGACTCAAAAGCAAGACAACCGATGGGGAAACTACTTACATTCATCCCGACTGGCGAGTATTATTTTTCAAAAGGGATCAAATCCTTTCACCGCCGGGATTTTCATAAAGCAAGCAAATATCTGCAGCGTGCGATGCAGCTGGAGCCGGGCGAGCCGATGATTGCCTGCCAGCTGGCGATCGTGTATACAGAATTGAATGAATACCAGAAGTCGAATAAGCTGCTGCATCTTGTCCTGGAGGAGCTTGACGAGGAAATGGCTGAATGCCATTACTTCCTTGCCAATAATTATGCCCACCTGGGATTCTTCAAGGATGCTTACCAGCATGCCAATACGTATTTGGAGCTCGAGCCTGATGGAGAGTTCATTGAGGATACGGAAGATCTTTTGGAACTTTTGACACTGGAAGCAGAAGATCTGGATGAAGAGCTGTATGAGCAGGACGACCTGATCACCAAGCAGGAGCAGGCAAGAGAGCTTCTTGAATCAGGGCATTTCCCGAAAGCAGTGGAAATTTTGAGCACGGTGATTGAGGATTATCCGGAATATTGGTCAGCCTACAATAACCTGGCGCTTGCCCATTTTTACCTGGGAGAAGTGAACAAGGCGAACGATATCCTTGACGAGGTGCTTGTACGCAACCAGGGCAATCTTCATGCGCTCTGCAATAAGCTTGTGTTTGCCTACTATCAGCATGATCTTGAAGAGGTAAAGGCTTTAATTGAAACGCTGAAAAAAATTCAGCCGCTTTTGATCGATCACCAGTTCAAGCTGGGGGCCACCTTCGCGCTTGTCGGTGAATATGAGCCTGCCTACAAGTGGCTGCGCAAGCTTCACAAGTCAGGCTACGAGGGGGATGGCGCCTTTTATTACTGGCTTTCTTATTCTTCCTACTTTACGGGGAAAGAGGACCAGGCCAGGAACTTCTGGAAACGGGTGCTGGAATACAGCCCTGAGAAGGCGGGCCTTGAACCATGGAATGAAGATAAGCCGGAAACAGCGGGTTTCGAGGACCATCTGGATTCCATCTATAAAAAAATGAACAGTGAATATGCGGAGGAACGCTTATTTGCTCTTTTCCTTGCTTCAAAATCAGGCAGCAAAGATGAGATCCTTGCAAGCAAGGATGTTAAGCAGAATCCGAAATTCAACAGCGTTGACAGGGAATATGCATCATTGATTGAAAAGGGCGCACCAGAAAAAAACAGTGTGAATATTGCCCATGAAACGGCAGAGCTCTTATACAAACACCACAAGCCGATCGGAACGGTTGAAGCCGGATTGTACCTGGCATGGTTTACTGTCTTCAATGAAGCCGAAGGCCAGGGGCTCCTTGCCAGGAATGCAAAAGCATGGGCCGGTGCCGTGGAATATGTCTGGAGAAAGCAGCGCAGTGAAAAAGTCTCGCAGCAAAGCGTCGCAGCACAGTACGGGCTTTCTGCTTCCACGCTGCAAAAGTATATAAAATCAGTCAGCAGCTTTCTGAAATGAGCAGATTCTTGGACTGTATCCTTATTGTTTTATAGGATATGGTTAGTAAGGAAATACTATTGAAACAACCGCTGTTTTTCTTGGGAATAAACGCACTGCTCCATCAGTTCCTTCTGCCCGCCGAGGCGGTAAAGGCAATTTTTTCAGAGCGGTAATATACTATAGAAAAAGCATTTCTCAGGGGGAATCAGCAAGTCCTAGTGAAGGAGTGGAGCAAGATGACAGAAGAAAAAATTTATGATGTCATCATCGCTGGCGCAGGACCGGCCGGAATGACAGCTGCTGTGTATACATCCCGTGCCAACCTGTCTACATTGATGATTGAACGCGGCGTGCCGGGAGGGCAAATGGCCAACACAGAAGAAGTCGAAAACTATCCTGGTTTCGATCATATCCTGGGCCCTGACCTGTCTACTAAAATGTTCGACCACGCCAAGAAATTCGGCGCCGAATATGCATATGGCGATATCAAAGAAATCATCGACGGTGAAGAATACAAAACCGTGGTTGCAGGATCAAAACAATATAAAGCCCGTGCTGTAATCATTACAACGGGTGCTGAATATAAAAAAATCGGTGTTCCGGGTGAAAAAGAACTCGGCGGCCGCGGTGTATCATATTGTGCTGTCTGTGATGGCGCGTTCTTCAAAGGCAAAGAGCTTGTTGTTGTCGGCGGAGGAGATTCTGCTGTCGAGGAGGGCGTCTACCTGACCCGTTTCGCGGAAAAAGTAACCATCGTCCACCGCCGCGACGAGCTGCGCGCACAGGCAATCCTTCAGCAGCGCGCGTTTGACAACGAGAAGGTTGATTTCATCTGGAACTCTACAGTTAAAGAAATCAACGAGAGCGAAGGCAAGGTAGGAAGCGTCACGCTTGTTTCTACTGAAAATGGGGAAGAGCGCGAATTCAAGGCAGATGGCGTATTCATCTACATTGGCATGGTGCCATTGTCCAAACCTTTCCAAAGCCTTGGCATCACCAATGAGAACGGCTATATCGAAACGAACGAACGCATGGAAACGAAGGTTCCCGGCATTTTCGCTGCCGGAGATATCCGTGAGAAAATGCTTCGCCAGATCGTGACAGCAACAGGCGATGGCAGTATTGCCGCACAAAGTGCCCAGCACTTTGTGGAAGAATTGATGGAATCTTTAAAGGCGAAAGCTTAATATTGATTGAAAAAACGTCCATTCCGAAGATGGACGTTTTTTTCATTCACTGTCAGGGCAGATAAGATTTTTTTAAGAGGGAAAAGTAAAAAAGATGCCGCTTCCATCCAGCTGGGGTAATAGGCCAAAAGCCGCAATATATAAGGGTTTTGGGCAGCTTTTTACCAGAATTTTAAAAAGTCATTTTGTTTTAATCGTACTGTAACAGTAGTGCAATAAACATCGGGTAATATAGGAATAGAAATTGACCCCCTTTTAAGATATAATCCTTTGTGCAGCACAGGCCTACATAGCCTGTGCTCTTTTTTTTGGGCGGAGGCAAGACGCCTTTGCATTTCAATTTGTCCAGCTCCGGCGGCTAGAGCCTCGAGTCATAAGCCACAAAAGAATTAAAGGCAAAGAACGCCTTTTATTCTTTTGCGTCTTATGCTTGTCGGCTCTGGGCGAGCCGCCTCCGCATTTCATTTTTTCATTTCATTGTGGCTGCATGACAAAAATAGTATAATGAAAAGAATATATTCGACAGGACTGCCTGTACGGCGGTCATGAGAAGGAAATGCTGAGGTGAGGCTGTTGCAGCGGGTCACGAATTGTGTGCTGTTGAAGGAAAATCAAGTATTGCTTTTACAAAAACCGAGACGTGGCTGGTGGGTAGCGCCCGGAGGAAAGATGGAGCCGGGTGAATCAGTCCGGGATTCCTGCATCAGGGAATTCCGCGAGGAGACAGGCATATACTTAAGAAACCCGGGCTTGAAGGGGATCTTTACCTTCATTATGAAAGACGGGGATAAGGTGCTTTCTGAATGGATGATGTTTACTTTCCTTGCACGGGAGTCTGATGGCATCAATCTGGATGAGTCGGAGGAAGGGAAGCTGTCCTGGCATGATTTTGATGATATCAAGAATCTGCCGATGGCTGCCGGCGATTATCACATTCTTGAATATATGATTCATGGAAATGGAATTATTTACGGGACGTTTACCTATACGCCGAATTTCGAGCTTCTAAGCTACCGGCTGGACCCGAGTTAAATAATATAGATTACAAGGGGAGAATAGGAATGAGCAGCGGTGCGGCGACTGATACACAAATGGTCATAATAACTGGGATGTCGGGAGCAGGGAAAACAGTGGCGATCCAGAGTTTTGAGGATCTTGGCTTTTTCTGTGTGGATAACCTGCCTCCGACTCTGCTTCCGAAATTTCTTGAACTGATGAAGGAATCAGGGAATAAGATGAATAAGGTTGCACTGGTCATGGACCTTCGCGGCAGGGAGTTCTTTGATCATCTATTCAAGGCGCTGGACGATTTGGCCGAAACTTCATGGGTGGCTCCGCAGATTTTGTATCTGGATGCGGATGACTCTACATTGGTCAGGCGCTACAAGGAAACGCGGCGTTCCCATCCCCTTGCTCCGTCAGGTTTGCCTCTTGAAGGCATCAAGCTTGAAAGGGAGCTTCTGGAGGAGCTGAAGGGGAGGGCCCAGCTGATATATAAAACATCAAACATGAAGCCGCGGGAGCTGAGGGAAAAAATCCTTGATCAGTTTTCAGTCAACCGGAAGACGACGTTTACCGTCAATGTAATGTCATTTGGCTTTAAGCATGGCCTGCCGATAGACGCAGATCTTGTGTTTGATGTACGATTTCTGCCGAATCCCCATTACATCGAGAGCATGAGGCCGAAAACCGGCTTGGATGAAGATGTGTCGACATATGTACTGAAATGGAATGAAACCAATAAATTTCTCGAAAAGGTTACAGATCTGCTGAGCTTCATGCTCCCTCACTATAAGCGCGAGGGCAAGGCCCAGCTGGTGATCGCGATTGGCTGCACAGGCGGCCAGCACCGTTCTGTAGCCCTAGCTGAGTATATTGCCCGCTTTTATGAAGCGGATTACCATACACATATCACTCATCGCGATATCGAGAGGAGAAAGGATAAAACAACATGACAGGTACAGAACAGCCTAGAATCGTCATCATAGGGGGAGGCACAGGGCTCCCGGTCCTCCTGCGCGGTTTGAAGAAGCATCCTGCAGATATCACAGCCATCGTGACGGTGGCTGATGATGGCGGGAGCTCGGGCCGCCTCCGGAATGAACTGCAGATTCCTCCCCCTGGGGATATTCGAAATGTTTTAGCTGCACTGTCTGATGTGGAGCCGCTCATCGAGGAAATGTTCCAGCACAGGTTCAGCACCGCGAATGAGCTTTCCGGCCATTCACTCGGCAACCTGATCCTTGCTGCCATGACCTCGATCACAGGCAATTTCACTCATGCCATCCAGGAAATGAGCAAGGTTCTCAATGTTAGGGGAAAGGTTCTCCCGGCTGCAGACCAGAGTGTCGTCCTCCATGCTGAGATGGAGGATGGGACAATTGTTTCAGGAGAATCCAAGATTCCATACTCAGGGAAAAAAATTAAAAAAGTCTTCCTGAGCCCTGAGGATGTCAATGCCCTGCCGGAGACCATCCAGGCCATCAGGCAGGCGGATCTGATCATCATCGGGCCTGGCAGCCTTTATACAAGCATACTTCCAAACCTCCTTGTTCCGAACCTGGGAAGAGAGGTCTGCAATGCGAAGGCCAAAAAGGTCTATATCTGCAATCTGATGACGCAGGCAGGGGAGACGCTTGATTTTACGGCGAGCGATCATGTAAAGGCCATATATGACCATATGAACTGTTCTTTTATCAATACGATCCTTGTCAATAAGGAAGATATTCCGGAAAAAGTACAGGAGCGGTACAGCGAGGAGCTGGCCAAGCCTGTCCATTATGATGTGGCCAACCTGCAGGGGCTGGGCCTCGAGGTTGTTCACGGCGAAATCGTCAGCCTGGACGGCGGCGTTATCCGCCATGATACACAGGAAGTAGCAGATATTTTATTTTCTTTACTAATAAATGAAACCAGCAAGCGATATAAAGCGTAAATATAAATGTGCAAGCGTTTGTCTGGGCGGGGGGTGAAGGTATGTCTTTCGCTTCGGAAACGAAAAAGGAACTAACCAACCTTGAAGTTAAAGACTGCTGCGGCAAGGCTGAATTATCAGCGCTTATTCGGATGAACGGATCACTCTCTTTTTCCAGCCGGAAACTAATTGTGGATATCCAGACAGAGAATGCCGCCATAGCGAGAAGAATTTATACACTGACGAAAAAGAATTACACCGTTCAAGTGGAGCTGCTTGTACGAAAAAAGATGCGCCTGAAAAAGAATAATGTCTATATTGTAAGACTGGCGCAGCAGGCGCAGGAAATACTCGCCGACCTGAAGATCCTGAAAGAGGGATTTGATTTTACCCATGATATTTCAGAGGAGCTTGTGAAAAAGAAATGCTGCAAGCGCTCCTATCTGCGCGGCGCCTTCCTTGCCGGCGGCTCGGTGAACAACCCTGAAACATCATCTTATCACTTGGAAATTTTTTCACTATACAAAGAGCATAATGATTCTTTGTGTGAATTAATGAATACATTTGGATTGAACAGCAAGACACTTGAAAGAAAAAAAGGCTATATCACGTATTTGAAGGAAGCCGAGAAGATCACCGAATTCCTGAACATCATCGGTGCCCACGGAGCGCTGCTGCGCTTTGAGGATATCCGGATTGTCAGGGATATGAGGAACTCTGTGAACAGGCTTGTAAACTGCGAGACCGCCAATCTTAATAAAACAATCGGCGCGGCTCTCAGGCAGGTCGAGAATATCCGTTATATCAAGGATACTGTCGGCCTTGATATACTCCCGGAAAAGCTCAGGGAAATTGCAGAGCTTCGGGTAGCCTATCAGGATGTAACCCTGAAGGAGCTTGGGGAGATGGTGTCAGGCAGCCATATCAGCAAATCAGGCATTAATCACCGACTTAGAAAAATAGATGAAATAGCAGAAAAACTGCGTTTAGGTGAATCCATAACAGGCAATTAGAAATAAGATAATATGGGAGGTTAGAGAGAAATGGTTGAAAAACAAGTGGAAGTAAAGCTGCGGACCGGCCTGCAGGCCCGACCTGCCGCCCTGTTTGTCCAGGAAGCAAACCGCTTTTCTTCAGATATCTTTTTGGAGAAGGACGGAAAGAAGGTCAATGCGAAGAGCATCATGGGCCTTATGAGCCTTGCAGTCAGCACCGGCTCTGTTGTAAACCTGGTGGCTGATGGAAGTGATGAAGAGGAAGCACTCGAAGAGCTTTCGCAATATATCCAGCAGGAAAGCTGAAAAAAAACTGAAAAGGCACCCTGAGCATTTGTGCAGGGCGCTTTTTCTTTGTTTAACACCATAATCTCTTTAACCACAAAAAAGAGGGCTGAACCTGTCAGCCCTCTTGCTCTCTTTACTTGTCTTTCTTTTCTTCCAGGACATTGCGGCTGATGATCTGGTCGATCAGGCCGTATTCCAATGCTCTCTCAGCTGTCATGAAGTTGTCGCGGTCAGTATCCTTAGCGATCACTTCAAGCGGCTGGCCTGTGCGTTCTGAAAGAATTTGGTTGAGCTTTTCGCGAAGGAAAAGAATGCGCTTTGCGGCAATTTCGATTTCTGTTGCCTGGCCCTGAGCTCCGCCCAGCGGCTGATGGATCATGACTTCACTGTTTGGAAGGGCAAAACGCTTGCCTTTCTCGCCTGCTGCCAGAAGGAATGCACCCATGGAAGCGGCCATCCCGATGCAGACTGTGGAAACCTTCGGACGGATGTACTGCATCGTATCATAAATCGCCATACCGGCAGTGATGCTGCCGCCAGGGCTGTTGATGTACAAAGTGATATCCTTTTCAGGGTTTTCTGCTTCCAGGAATAGCAGCTGAGCTACAATGGAGTTTGACACATTATCATCGATCGCACTACCAAGCATGATGATGCGGTCTTTCAGAAGGCGTGAATAAATATCGTATGCGCGCTCGCCCCTGTTTGTCTGTTCAATAACTGTAGGGATTAAATTCATTTGTCAGTTCCTCCTTCAAGATAAAGATCCAACATACAACGGATTAAAGCATGTTCTTCCATAAGAAGAAATATTTTGGGTTCTGTATGTAATCATTATGATACACTGATGGTCAATAAAGGTCAAACAAATCGCTTATGGAAATCCAATATATGCTGCAATCATTTTATTCTCTCTTTAGCAGGATATACCTGCTTAATGCGGTATAATAATTGCATTGATAAAAATTTCCTTATCCATAACCATCATACCCACCTCTTCTATTTTTAAACAAAGGAAGCTGAAAATTGAAGTGGGGATACGGGCATGTAAATTAATGCTGGAGGCTGCGATTTTGTCTAAAAAAAAGAAATCATTTTTTCATAATAAGCTGCGGCTTGCAGGGCTGGGCCTGATCATCCTGGCACTGGCCGGATATGCTGCCTATAATTATACTTCACTAGGAAAGGGAGAACGGGCTGCGGAAGAAAGGTCAGCTTCGTCCAAAGGGGAAAAGGACTTGAAAAAGCTGTTCCCGGGCAATATGGAAGAATCAGCTGTACAGCAGGCCATCCATGATATGAGCCATCAAAAGGTGAAAGCGGAAAATAAATGGGGCGCACTGCAGATCACTCCTGACAGGATCAGCAGGCTGATCTATGTGGTGGAAGCCAATGAAATGAACTACCAGCATTCAGATTTATACCTGGATATCCTTAAAAGATGGAGTGAGGGCGACTTTTCGTCTGCAGCCAGGGACCATAACAGCATCTGGAAGCTCCAGGGCGGTACTGTCGGGGAAGCCAAAGGACTCCTGAGCGAAAAAGAGGAACAGAAGTATATCGAGAAAAACTTTAAATAAAATCGGCCGCTATAGTCAATTATTGTTTAACCATTGACAAAAAGCGGCCGGCTTTAGTATTATATACTAGTGTCTTATAGAAGACCTGTATGATTTGCCCTCGTGGTGCAACGGATAGCACGTAAGATTCCGGTTCTTGAGATGTGGGTTCGATTCCTGCCGAGGGCGTACCAAAAGCCTCCTGCCTGTTATAGGGCTGGAGGCTTTTTTTTCGTTTGAAAGATGCTTTACATCTTCGCGGGATGAACATCATGGAATCACCTGCCATAGTCCGGAATGCGAAAAGCTTCTGCTTTCTTTATATATATTCCCATTCACCATTCCCCTTCCATCATGTAAAATAGAAGAAGGGGGAATGTGCAATGAACATGAATGCAGGTTTATTTCAGCAGCAGTCGCTTAAATTGGCGATGACACAGGAGTTGTCCCAGGCGATTGCGCTCCTTCAATATTCTGCGCTTGAGCTTACGGCCTTTTTGGAGAGCAGGGCGCTTGAAAATCCCCTTATGCAGATAGAGACAGAAAATGTAAGGGCGATGGATCCGCGCCGCGACAGAGTCAGAGGCGCAAGCAGCAAGCTGAAAAAGGATGACAGATCGTGGATCGAGCAGATCAGGGCAAAAGACAATCTGCTTGAGGATTATTTGATCTCACAGCTTGAAATTAAATATATATCTCCTCTGATGGACAAGATCATCAGAAGGATTATTAAAAGTATAGATGAAAACGGTTACTTGCGTGAAAGTGTCACAGAAATTGCGGATGAGCTCTGCGTCAGTGAAGGTGATGCCGCTGAAGCACTCGCAGAGCTTCAGCTTCTGGAGCCGGCGGGCATTGGGGCGCGGACACTGCAGGAATGCCTCCTTTTGCAGGTGCAGCGGCTTTTGAGCCCGGATGATCTCGCTGAAGTGATCATGGAAGAGCATTTCGAATGGTTCGCCGATAAAAAGTGGAAGCAGCTGGCTTCGCTCCTTGGTGTGGAGCTGAAGGATATCCAGCGTGTCTCCGATTTAGTCAGAACGCTCAATCCAAGGCCTGCAGCGGCTTTTTCAAAAGAAAGTGCAGGCTATATTGTCCCTGATGTGGCTGTCAGCTGGGACGGCAGCTCTTTCCTGATAACCGTCCAGGATGAGCTGCTCCCAAAAGTCAGCTTTAACAGCCAGTATTATGAAAGCTTTAAAAGCACTGGCGACAAAGAGGTCAGAAAATACCTCCAGGACCGGTCGCAGGACTATAATTGGATTGTCCGCAGTTTGGAACAAAGGAAAGATACGATTAAAAAGGTTACAATGAAGCTGGTAGAAAAACAGCAGGATTTTTTCATTGAAGGGCCTGCAAAGCTGAGACCGATGACAATGAAAGAAATCGCGGATGAATTGGAAATCCATGAGTCGACAGTAAGCCGGACGGTCCGCGAAAAGTATGTCCAGACTCCTTTTGGCACATTTGAGCTGAAGACCTTTTTTACAAGCGCGGTAAAGACTACCGGAGCCGATGGTGCTTCGTCAGCAAGTGTGAAGAAGAAGATTGCTGCCATGGTAGAAGCTGAGGATAAACTGAAGCCTCTTTCTGACTCGGAGATCATGAGCATACTGGAGAAGGGGGATGCTATCGTCATTTCCAGGCGGACGGTTGCCAAATACAGGGACCAGCTGGGCATCCCCTCTTCAGCGAAACGCAAAAGATATGAATGAAGAAAGAAGGAAGTATAGTGAAAGATCGACAGATGCGATTATATACAAGAGAAGGCTGCCATTTGTGCGATAATGCAAAAAAATTAATCCTGGATCTTCAAGCAGAGCATGAATTTGAGCTTGAGGAAGTGGATATCAGCGCCAGCGATGATCTGACTGAACGGTACGGGCTTATGATTCCGGTCGTGGAACTGGATGGGGAAGAGGTCCAGTTTGGGCGGATTGATCAATTTACGCTATATGAAGCGCTTACAGCAAAAAACCGGTTCTAATCAGTTGAATTCGCAAATCACTCCTGCTAGAATGTAATTGTAACAGGGGTGATTTTTTTTGGTTCAAGCGGGACATAATATGTCTATGCGGGACAGAAATTGACCACGTTAGAACGTTCCTATGTGGAATACTTCTAAAAAAGGGGCATGCGATGGACTCATTGATCGATATACAAAAAAGATTATTGCCTGATTTACTTACTGTTATGCAAAAACGCTACCAAATTCTTCAGTACATAGGTTTTATGCAGCCGGTGGGCCGAAGAAGTCTGGCAGTGAGCCTTGGATCAACGGAAAGAGTGCTTAGAAGCGAGGTTGATTTCCTAAAGAATCAAAATCTTATCTCTGTAGCAAGTTCAGGTATGAACCTGACAGCCGAAGGCAAGGATTTACTGGAAAGACTTGAAAGCATAATGAGAGACATAACGGGTATAGACATACTGGAAGCAAGGCTGAAAGAAGTCCTTGGCGTCCGGCAGGTGATTGTGGTTGCCGGCAACAGCGATGAATCACCATGGGTGAAAAGCGAGCTTGGCAGGGCCTGTGCGGCCAGTATGAAACAGCGGCTTAAAGGGAAGAATACCGTTGCTGTAACGGGCGGATCGACCATGGCGGCCGTGGCTGAGATGCTGACGCCCAATCTCTTTGACGACGAATTGCTGTTCGTCCCTGCACGGGGCGGCATCGGCGAGGAGGTCAAAAACCAGGCGAATACCATCTGCGCCATGATGGCGGAGCACACAGCCTCCCGCCACAAATTCCTTCATGTCCCGGATCAGGTAAGCAAGACGATGTACGAGACAATCATGAAGGAACCCGTTATTAATGAAGTATTGAATCTGATACAATCCGCTGGAATGGTTTTACATGGAATTGGAGACGCTATAACAATGGCGGAGCGCCGTAAAACGACACCGGAGGACTTATTGAAGATTCAGGAGCGGAAAGCAGTAGGAGAAGCATTCGGCTATTATTTCGATGAAGCGGGCGAAGTGGTCCATAAAGTGCAGACCATAGGGCTTCAGCTCAAAGACCTGGCAGATATCGAACATGTTATTGCAGTTGCCGGAGGGTCTTCGAAGGCAAAGGCAATAAGGGCCTATATGAAACAGGCGCCGTCCTCAACGATCCTGATCACGGATGAAGGCGCAGCAAAACAGTTGTTAAAAGGGTAATCCCCTTTAATATAAAACTAACAAATATCCCTACTATCTAAAGGAGGAAATATTAACATGGCAGTTAAAGTTGGTATTAATGGATTTGGAAGAATCGGGCGCAACGTATTCCGCGCAGCACTTAAGAACTCAGAAGTAGAAGTTGTAGCGGTAAACGACCTTACAGATGCAAACATGCTTGCACACCTTTTAAAATATGACACAGTTCACGGCACACTTAACGAAGAAGTTTCTGTAGACGGAGATTTCCTGGTAGTAGGCGGCCAAAGAGTGAAGGTTCTTGCAGAGCGCAATCCTGCTCAGCTTGGATGGGGAGACCTTGGCGTTGAAGTAGTAGTAGAATCTACTGGACGCTTCACAAAGCGCGACGATGCAGCTAAACACTTAGAAGCAGGCGCGAAGAAGGTTATCATCTCAGCTCCAGCTTCTGACGAAGATATCACAATCGTTATGGGTGTTAACCATGACAAATATGATGCAGGAAGCCACCACGTTATCTCAAATGCATCTTGTACAACAAACTGCTTAGCGCCATTCGCTAAAGTATTGAACGACAAGTTCGGCATCAAGCGCGGTATGATGACTACTGTTCACTCATACACAAATGATCAGCAGATCCTTGACCTTCCGCACAAAGACTACCGTCGTGCGCGTGCAGCTGCTGAAAACATCATCCCAACTACAACTGGTGCTGCAAAAGCAGTTTCCCTTGTATTGCCTGAACTGAAAGGCAAGCTGAACGGCGGAGCTATGCGTGTTCCAACTCCAAACGTTTCTCTTGTTGACCTTGTTGCTGAGCTTGACAAAGACGTAACAGCTGAAGAAATCAACGCAGCATTCAAAGCAGCTTCAGAAGGCGACCTTAAAGGAATCCTTGCTTACAGCGAAGAGCCGCTTGTATCAAGCGACTACAACGGAAGCCCTGCTTCTTCTACTATTGATGCATTGTCAACAATGGTTATGGAAGGCAGCATGGTAAAAGTAATCTCTTGGTATGACAACGAGTCAGGCTACTCTAACCGCGTTGTAGACCTTGTAGACTACATTGCAAAGCAAGGCCTTTAATAGGTACGATTTAAAACAATAAATAAGCTATTGTTTGGTCCTGTATGAACTCCGGGAACCGAAGCTTTCCTTTAAAACCCTGTTTTATTGGATAAAAAAATAGCGAACATCTATAATGATGGGGAAAAGGGGAGCGGGAAACAATTCCCTCTCCCTTTTCTTTTGAACACTATCAGAAACTGGGAGGTCCTTTGCCGTGAACAAAAAAAGCGTAAAAGACATTGATTTAAAAGGTAAACGCGTTTTTTGCCGTGTGGACTTTAACGTGCCGATGAAAGATGGCTCTATTACGGACGAAACTCGCATCACAGCAGCTCTTCCTACCATTCAGTACTTGACTGAACAGGGAGCTAAAGTCATCCTTGCAAGCCACCTTGGCCGTCCAAAAGGCCAGGCAGTAGAAGAACTGCGCCTTACACCAGTTGCCAAGCGCTTATCAGAGCTGTTGGGCAAGGATGTAAAGAAAGCAGACGAAGCCTACGGTGAAGCTGTACAAGGGTTGGTTTCCGAAATGGCTGAGGGCGATGTTCTCCTTCTTGAAAACGTCCGCTTCTACCCTGGTGAGGAAAAGAATGATCCTGAGCTGGCAAAGGCGTTTGCAGAACTTGCGGATGTGTATGTAAATGACGCATTCGGCGCTGCCCACCGTGCCCATGCTTCAACTGAAGGCATTGCACACCATCTTCCGGCTGTTTCCGGCCTGCTGATGGAAAAGGAACTGGACGTTCTTGGAAAAGCGATGTCCAATCCGGAGCGCCCGTTTACGGCAATTGTCGGCGGAGCGAAGGTAAAGGACAAAATCGGTGTTATCGAAAACCTGCTTGATAAGGTAGATAATCTGATCATCGGCGGAGGTCTTGCTTATACGTTCGTTAAAGCACAAGGCCACGAAATCGGGAAATCCCTTCTTGAAGAAGACAAAATCGATCTTGCCGATTCGTTCATGAAAAAGGCAGAGGAAAAAGGCGTTAAATTCTATATGCCTGTCGATGTGCTTGTTGCGGATGATTTCTCCGAGGATGCCAATATTAAAGAAGTTTCCATTGAAGAAATCCCTTCAGACTGGGAAGCGCTTGATATCGGTCCGAAGACTCGTGCCATCTATCAGGATGTCATCAAATCAAGCAAGCTTGTCATCTGGAACGGCCCTATGGGTGTGTTTGAACTGAATGCATTTGCAGGCGGAACGAAAGCAGTAGCCGAAGCCCTTGCTGAATCCCAGGATACATATTCGGTAATCGGCGGCGGAGACTCTGCGGCTGCAGTCGAAAAGTTTGATCTTGCTGATAAAATGAGCCATATCTCAACAGGCGGCGGCGCTTCCCTCGAATTCATCGAAGGAAAAGAGCTTCCTGGTGTAACGGCTTTAAATGATAAATAAGCAAAAGAGTTGAAAGGATGTGCCGGAATGCGTAAATCAATTATTGCAGGCAACTGGAAAATGCATAAAACCCTGCCTGAAGCGAAAAGCTTCTTAGAGGAAATCAACGGCCTTGTACCTTCAAAGGAAGATGTTGATACAGTCGTTTGTGCTCCAGCTTTATTCTTAGAGCGACTTGTTGAAAGTGCAGAAGGCCATGACGTCGCAATCGGCGCCCAAAATATGCACTTTGAAGAAAGCGGTGCTTTCACAGGCGAAATCAGCCCGAAAGCCCTTCAGGACATTGGTGTATCTTATGTAGTGCTTGGTCACTCAGAGCGCCGTGAAATGTTCAACGAAACAGACGAAGCTGTTAACAAAAAGACTTTGGCTGCGTTCAACTACAACCTGACACCGATTGTTTGTGTCGGCGAATCGCTCGAACAGCGCGAAAACGGCGAAACAACTGAAATCGTCGGCAGCCAGGTGAAAAAAGCCCTTGCCGGCCTGACAGAAGACCAGGTGAAGCAGACTGTTATCGCTTATGAGCCTATCTGGGCAATTGGGACAGGCAAATCTTCCACTTCTGCGGATGCAAACGAAGTTTGCGCCCATATCCGCCAGGTGGTAGGCGAGGAGTTCTCAACTGCGGCAGCTGAGGCAGTCCGCATCCAGTACGGCGGAAGCGTTAAGCCGGAAAACATCAAAGAATACATGGCCCAGCCTGATATCGATGGTGCACTGGTCGGAGGGGCGAGCCTTGAGCCGAACTCATTCCTTCAATTACTGGAGGCAGGCAAGAATGAGTAAATCCCCAGTAGCACTGATTATCCTGGACGGATTCGCCCTGCGCGGTGAACGGATGGGAAACGCAGTTGCTCAAGCGAACAAACCGAACTTTGAGCGTTATTGGAACAAATATCCCCACTCTACCCTGCAGGCAAGCGGAGAAGCAGTCGGCCTTCCTGAAGGGCAGATGGGGAACTCGGAAGTAGGACACCTGAATATCGGTGCCGGAAGGATCGTCTACCAGAGCCTGACAAGGGTGAATGTGGCCATCCGTGAAGGCGAGTTTGAAAAGAATCAAACCTTTTTAGACGCAATTAACCATGCGAAGGAGAACGATAAAGCTCTCCATCTGTTTGGCCTTTTGTCCGACGGCGGTGTCCACAGCCATATCCACCACCTGTACGCCCTGCTGAAGCTTGCAGCTGATGAGGGACTGAAAAAGGTATATATCCACGGTTTCCTTGACGGCCGAGACGTCGGTCCGAAAACAGCCGAGAAATATATCAAAGAAGCACAGGAAAAAATCAAGGAATATGGAGTAGGCGAATTTGCGACCATCTCAGGGCGCTACTATTCCATGGACCGCGACAAGCGCTGGGACCGTGTGGAGAAATCCTACCGTGCGATGGTGTACGGAGATGGACCATCTTATTCCGATCCGCTTGATCTTGTCGAAGACAACTACAAAAACGGAATCTTTGACGAGTTCGTCATTCCATCCGTGATTACAAGGGAAAACGGTGAGCCGGTGGCAACGATTGAAGACAATGACTCAGTCATTTTCTACAACTTCCGCCCTGACCGTGCGATCCAGATTTCCAATACATTCACAAACAAAGATTTCAGATCCTTTGACAGGGGCCCAGGGCACCCGCAGAATCTGCACTTTGTCTGCTTCACCCACTTCAGCGAAACCGTTGACGGCTATGTAGCATTCAAGCCAAACAACCTGGACAACACGGTCGGCGAGGTTTTGGCCCAGAACAATCTTAAACAGCTGCGCATCGCTGAAACTGAGAAATACCCGCACGTAACATTCTTTATGAGCGGCGGGCGTGAAGAGAAATTCCCAGGCGAAGAACGGATCCTCATCAATTCGCCAAAAGTGGCAACCTATGATCTTCAGCCTGAAATGAGTGCATATGAAGTAACCGATGCCCTCGTGAAAGAAATAGAAGCAGATAACTTTGATGCTATCATCCTGAACTTTGCTAATCCTGATATGGTCGGGCACTCCGGAATGCTCGAGCCGACAGTGAAAGCAATCGAAACTGTGGATGAATGCCTTGGCCGCATTGTTGACCTGATCATTCAAAAAGGCGGTCATGCCATCATCACAGCTGACCATGGAAATGCAGACGAAGTTGTCACCCTTGAAGGCAATCCAATGACAGCACACACCACTAATCCGGTGCCTGTCATCGTAACAAAAGAAGGGGATGAGCTGCGCGAGGACGGAATCCTTGCTGATCTTGCCCCAACCATGCTTGACCTGCTCGGAGTTGAAAAGCCGGTTGAAATGACCGGTACAACGATTTTAAAAAAATAATTCCATTTTAAGGAGAGATTTTACTATGCCATTTATCCAGCACGTATATGCCCGCGAAGTATTAGATTCCCGCGGTAACCCAACAGTTGAAGTAGAAGTATTAACAGAATCAGGATTCTTTGGAAGAGCAATCGTTCCTTCAGGAGCATCAACAGGCGAGCACGAAGCAGTTGAGCTTCGCGACGGCGACAAGTCCCGCTACCTTGGAAAAGGTGTTCAAAACGCAGTGGACAACGTAAACAACCTGATCTCAGAAGCGATCATCGGCATGGATGTAACTGACCAAGTCGGAATCGACCGCACAATGATCGAGCTTGACGGTACTGAAAACAAAGGCAAATTGGGCGCTAACGCAATCCTTGGCGTATCCATGGCTTGTGCACACGCTGCAGCTGAATCTGTAGGCCTGCCATTATACCGTTACCTTGGCGGATTCAACGCGAAGCAGCTTCCAACTCCAATGATGAACATCATCAATGGCGGATCACATGCTGACAACAACGTTGACTTCCAGGAATTCATGATCCTTCCTGTAGGAGCTCCTACTTTCAAGGAAGCAATCCGCATGGGTGCTGAAGTATTCCACGCGCTTAAGAAAGTTCTTTCAGGCAAAGGCCTTAACACAGCAGTCGGCGACGAAGGCGGATTCGCTCCAAACCTTGGTTCCAACCGCGAAGCACTTGAAGTCATCATCGAAGCAATCAAGAGTGCCGGCTATGAGCCAGGCAAAGACATTCTTCTTGGCATGGACGTTGCTTCTTCTGAGTTCTACAACAAAGAAACAGGCAAATACGATCTTGCAGGCGAAGGCCGCACTGGCTTATCTTCAGAAGATATGGTTAACTTCTACGAAGAGCTGGTAAACGAATTCCCAATCCTTTCAATCGAAGACGGACTGGATGAAAACGACTGGGAAGGCCACAAGCTTCTGACTGACCGCATCGGCGGAAAAGTTCAGCTTGTCGGAGATGACCTTTTCGTAACTAACACTAAGAAGCTTGCACAAGGTATCGAGCAGGGCGTTGGCAACTCCATCCTGATCAAAGTGAACCAGATCGGTACACTGACTGAAACCTTCGAAGCAATCGAAATGGCTAAGCGCGCAGGCTACACTGCAGTTGTATCCCACCGTTCAGGTGAAACAGAAGATGCCACAATCGCTGACATCGCTGTTGCAACAAACGCAGGCCAAATTAAAACTGGTTCTATGAGCCGTACAGACCGCATCGCGAAATACAACCAGCTCCTTCGCATCGAAGACGAGCTTGGCGATCTGGCTGTATATGATGGACTGAAATCTTTTTATAACCTGAAGAAGTAATTCTTTTTGAGGGAGACACCAGCCTTTTGGGGCTGGTGTTTTTTTGGGTTTTGGTTTTTCGAGCTGATGCATGGTACCTGGTTGGAGTTTAGTGGCCGCGAGCAGGGCTAGTTGCTAATAAAATCTAAAAGTTGCTAATATATCCTGAAAGTTGCTAATAAAACAAAAAAGTTGCTAATAAATTTGAAAAGTTGCTAATATACGGAAAAAGTTGCTAATAAACGCTTTTTACCCATTCCACCAATCTGCTGGTGCGCTGTATTTGCGCCCTTTTCCTCTGCCTGAGACCACTAAATTTGAGCTTGCTAGTATATTTGAAGCTGTATGGACGGATTCCACCCCCGCAAACTCCCGAAATCCCCCATTCGTAATCTCCTTCCCAAACAAAAGGAAGTAGTCCTTCAAAGCTGCGATATGCGCTGACTTGTCCTTCAACCCGCATTTCGGGCAAAACCAAGTACCATATACCCTTATAACCGGAATATGGCCGCAGCCGCCGCAATGGACACCCATCCTCACATTCTCCCGGCTGACTCTCATCCTGGACAGAATATCAATTTTTTCAGGTGTATGGTGTTTGATCAACAATCTAGAGGTTTTTCTCAGCTCTCTCGCATCCAGGAGCGCTTGTTGATAGCGGCCGCTCAAGTCTTCTATCTTCCCAAGGAGGCGGTGGCTGTGGATGACCGTTCTGCTGATGGCTGGGGAGTTCGCTTTGAGGACAGTGGATGGTTTGCTGATAACAACGAGGGATTCGACGGGGAGAGGGATGCTGCGTTCCGCTAACCAGCGGGCCAGCTGTTTTTTATGATGTTCTGCCTGAGCGATCGGATCGGGGAAGCCTTCTTCTTTTTCATCCTGGGTGCGGATCATCTGGCTGAATTGCTTATCGAATACAAGGGTGCCAAGTATGTTTTTAACCTCCAGGATTAATGCAAAATGAGCATGCAGCACAAGTAGATCAATTTGAAAAAAGCTGCCGGACAGGCCGAGCCGCAGATCATGCAGTACCAGATACTCTTTTTCCGGCAGCATCTGCAAATAATAATCCAAAGACAATTCACCATAGTAGCCCGCCCAGCGTTTCGCAAGATCTTCCTTAACACGGTGCCAGTCAGGACTCCCTTCCTCCAGCCGGCGCAGCAGAGCTTCCAGGGCTAAAATCCGCTTTGGTACTGTTAATTCTTTAACAATCATATCTTCCTCCTTATAAATGTATTATTTAATTATTTCGTCCCCCATGTCCTGTCCTCCTTCTTGAGCTGCTAACTAAATCCCCCACACCCAATGCTCCTTCCTCCACGTGCTCCAATTCATCCGGCACCGTCCTTTCCCTTCTCAAATAACACCCGCTCAATCTTCCGCAAACCAACATTGCTATTGTCCAATCCGCCAAAATATGATAAATTAAGAATAATGTGATTGTACGTTTCAGGAGGTGGACTTCATGTACACATTATTAATTACGCTGTTGATTATTGTTTCAGTTGCTCTTATAGTTGTTGTACTTCTTCAATCAGGGAAAAGTGCGGGTCTTTCCGGCGCGATTTCAGGTGGTGCCGAGCAGCTTTTCGGCAAGCAAAAGGCGCGCGGGCTTGATCTTATACTCCACCGTGTGACGATTGTGTTATCTGTACTGTTTTTTGTTTTAACAATTGCTGTCGCTTATTTTGTAAAATAATAAAGCTGCTGCCTGGCCCAGAAGGTCAGGTTTTTTATTTGCCGCTGAACGGAATATTTTTCCTGCAGCTGCTGATAAGCCGTTTTAGTGGATTGTTGGGCGCGGCTTTGCTAAAAATAAGGAAGCTGAACTTATCAATGAAATCATTTACATAGCAAAAGGAGTTTTCAAAATGAAGATTGTTGCACCGAAACCATTTACCTTTGAAGGCGGAAAAAGGGCTGTCCTGCTTTTGCACGGCTTTACAGGCAATACTGCGGATGTCAGGATGCTTGGACGGTTTTTGCAGACCAAGGGGTATACCTGCCATGCGCCACAGTATAAGGGACACGGGGTGCCGCCTGAAGAGCTGGTCCATACCGGGCCTGAGGACTGGTGGAAGGATGTTATGGAAGGCTATGAGCTGCTGAAGGGACAGGGCTATGAAGAGATTGCAGTTGCCGGGCTTTCGCTTGGCGGGGTATTTTCCTTGAAATTAGGTTACACTGTTCCTATAAAGGGTATCGTTCCAATGTGTGCACCAATGTATATTAAGAGCGAGGAAGTCATGTATCAGGGCATCCTTCACTATGCCAGCGAGTATAAGAGGCTTGAAGGCAAATCCCCTGAGCAGATTGAACAGGAAATGGCTGAATTCAGGAAAACTCCGATGGAGACACTTAAAGCGCTGCAGGAGCTGATCGCCGATGTGAGGAATCATGTGGACATGATCTATTCCCCAACCTTTGTGGCTCAGGCCCGTCATGATGCCATGATCAATACCGACAGCGCGAACATCATCTTCAGCGAAGTGGAGAATGATAATAAAAAGCTGAAATGGTATGAAGAGTCCGGCCACGTCATCACATTGGACAAGGAAAAGGATCAGCTGCATGAGGATGTATATCAGTTCCTGGAATCGCTGGATTGGACTGTTTAAATCCTTTATTTAGGAGGGATAGCATAGATGGAAAATAATATTAAGCAAATCGTGGATAAGCTTCTCCACTTTATGAAAGATGAAGCATATAAGCCACTGACCGTCCAGGAGATGGAAGAGGCATTCGGAATCGAGGATTCTTCCGATTTTAAAGACTTTGTGAAGGCCCTTGTGGTCATGGAGCAGAAAGGGCTTGTTGTCCGGACACGGAGCAACCGCTACGGCCTGCCGGACAGGATGAATCTGATCAAAGGTAAGCTGTCCGGCCATGCAAAAGGCTTTGCTTTTGTCATTCCTGAAGAGCCTGGCCTTGATGATATCTTTATACCGCCGAATGAGACGAATAATGCTATGCATGGCGATATTGTCCTTGCAAGGGTTTCTTCTGAATCTTCCGGCCAGAGGCGTGAAGGGACGGTCGTGCGCATTCTCGAACGAGGTGTCCAGCAGATTGTCGGGACATATGTTGAAAGTAAAAATTTCGGCTTTGTGCTCCCGGACGACAAAAAGTTCACCAGCGATATTTTTATCCCGAAATCAGCTTCTAAAGGGGCAATAGAAGGACATAAGGTCGTTGTCAAGCTGACGACGTATCCGGAGGGGCGCAAGAGTGCTGAAGGGGAAGTCCTTGAGATCCTTGGCCATAAAAATGATCCAGGCGTGGATATCCTGTCTGTCATCCACAAACATGGGCTGCCGATGGAATTCCCGAAAGAAGTGCTGGAGCAGGCGAATGATACACCTGACAGCATTGATGAAAGTGAAATCAAGAACCGGCGCGATCTCCGCGACCAGACAATCGTCACGATTGACGGCGCTGATGCGAAGGACCTGGATGATGCGGTAACTGTTACTAAGCTTGAAAACGGAAACTATAAGCTCGGAGTACATATTGCCGATGTGACGTATTATGTGCGCGAGAATACACCGATCGATCAGGAAGCGGAAGAACGGGCGACAAGTATTTACTTGGTGGACCGGGTCATCCCGATGATCCCGCACAGATTATCCAATGGCATCTGTTCCCTTAATCCGCAGGTTGACCGCCTGACCCTTTCCTGTGAAATGGAAATGGACAGCTCCGGTGAAGTGGTTAATCATGAAATCTTCCAGAGTGTCATTAAAACGACAGAGCGTATGACTTATCATGACGTTAACAAGATCTTGACCGATAAAGACGAAGAGCTGATGAAGCGCTATGAGCCGCTTGTCCCGATGTTTCAGCTTATGGAAGAGCTGGCAGCGGTGCTCCGCAAGAAACGGATGGGCCGCGGCGCCATCGACTTTGATTTTAAAGAGTCAAAGGTTCTTGTTGATGAAGAAGGAAAGCCAAGTGATGTCGTACTCCGCGAACGTTCTGTGGCAGAGCGCCTCATCGAGGAATTCATGCTTGCAGCCAATGAAACGGTCGCCGAGCATTTCCATTGGATGGATGTGCCGTTCATCTACCGTATTCACGAAGATCCGAAGGAAGATAAGCTGAGAAGATTCTTCGAGTTTATTACAAACTTCGGTTACATTGTAAAAGGCACGGCAAACTCTGTGCATCCGCGCGCCCTCCAGGAAATCATTGAAGAGGTGCAGGGTACACCTGAGGAAATGGTAATTTCGACCGTCATGCTGCGTTCGATGCAGCAGGCGAAATATGATCCTGAGAGCCTCGGCCACTTTGGGCTGTCGACTGAGTTCTATACTCATTTCACATCACCAATCCGCCGGTATCCGGACTTGGTTGTCCACAGGCTCATCCGCACCTATCTGATTGAAGGCGATTTAAGCCAGGCGACAAGAGAGCGGATGAATTCAAGGCTTCCTGATATTGCCGAGCATTCCTCCAATATGGAGCGCCGCGCGGTCGAAGCTGAAAGGGAAACAGATGAGCTGAAGAAAGCAGAATATATGGCTGATAAAATTGGCGAAGAATATGATGGCATCATCAGCTCAGTTACAAACTTCGGCATGTTCGTCGAATTGCCGAACACGATTGAAGGTCTGATCCATGTCAGCTATATGACGGACGATTATTACCGCTATGATGAACGCCATTTCGCGATGATCGGCGAGAAAACCGGCAATGTGTTCCGGATTGGCGACGAAATTACAGTACGCGTCATTAATGTCAACAAAGATGAGCGCTCCATAGATTTTGAAATCGTCGGCATGAAAGGCCCCCGGAAGCGTGATGATCGGGATGCGCCGCGAGTGTTCAAGACGGGCAGCACAGAAAAGAAGCCGCGCAGAGGCAAAGCAGGCGAAGGCCCAAAAGGACGCAGCGGCAGCTCGAAAGGCAAAAGCGGCGGACCTGCCCGGAAAGAGAAAAAGCACTTTGAAAATGCGCCAAAAGCCAAGCGTAAGAAAAAGAAACGCTAAAAAGCTGGAACCCGGAGAGCCATCCAAGTGGCTCTCCTTTCCGATATAGGGTCATGATTGTTGCTGGGAGAGATTTTTGTTAAAATCAGTGTAAGAGATTGAGGGGGAAATTCATATGCCAAAGGGAACGGGCAAGGTTATCGCCCAAAATAAAAAAGCGTATCATGATTATTTTATAGAAGACACCTATGAAGCGGGAATCGTCCTGCAAGGTACAGAGATTAAGGCTATCCGGGCAGGAAGGGTGCAGCTGAAGGATTCTTATGCAAGGATCATCAGCGGGGAGGTATTCCTGATCAACATGCATGTCAGCCCTTATGAGCAGGGAAACCGGTACAACCATGATCCGCTCAGAACCAGGAAACTGCTGCTTCATAATAAAGAAATCAGCAAGCTGATCGGCGAAACAAAGGAAGCCGGCTATTCTATCGTACCGCTGAAAATGTATTTGAAAAATGGTTTTGCGAAAGTTTTGATCGGCCTGGCCAAGGGTAAAAAGAATTATGATAAACGCGAAACCTTGAAAAAGAAAGAAGCAGGCCGGGATATTGAGCGGGCATTCCGCGAACGGCAGAAAATGTAAATCCAAGACTTAACAATTGATATCCGTGCTGTATATGATATAATAAGTATTGTAGCAGCGATGCTATCTGACTTACGCTCTTCTATTTCGAGCGCTCCTGGCGTCAAACCGAGTGGCAGAATAAGATTCGCACCGGCTCTCAGCGGAAATGATGCGTTATGCACATTGCCCAATATGGGGACGTTACGGATTCGACAGGGATAGTTCGAGCTTAGGTTGCGAGTCGAGGGGATCGGCCTCGTTAAAACGTCAAAGCCTATAACTGGCAAACAACAAAACAACTTCGCTCTAGCTGCCTAATAGCGCTAAGCGGTTCCTCCCTCCATCGTCCATGTGGTAGGGTAAGGGACTCACTCTAAGTGGACTACGCCGGATTCCACCGTCTGAGGATGAAGGAAGAGAACAACCAGACTAGCTGCACGGACGCCTGTCAGCAGGCATAAGATGCAGCGAAACGCAAATATGCTGACTACACTCGTAGAAGCTTAAGTGGCGATGTTTCTGGACGTGGGTTCGACTCCCACCGTCTCCACCATACATACTTTGGTGGATTAAATCTTAAATTACGAAGCCTGGATTTTCCTGATGGAAGATTCAGGCTTTTTTATTTGCTTAAAAAACCTCCATATATACCTTCTTCGCATAAGAAAACACATGCCAATTTCCTTATAAACGCCCTCAAGATAATGGTCGTTCATGTATATGACTCAATAAAATAGAGAAAATTATCCATTAAATTGGTAAGAAATGCTTATATTTTAACAAATCTGTATTATTATACAAGAGAGATATAAAAAATTTTGTTTGAAAGGGGAACTTATCTTTGACTTTTTATTCCATCCTGCTTACAGTGCATATCATTGCCGCAGTGTGCGGCCTTGGCGCTGCTTTTGCGCAGCCCATCATTTCAAAGGCTCCAAAAACGGTTTCACAGGCTAGGCTTTGTATTTCAATCAATGAGAGAGTAGAGAAGCTCGCAAAATACGGGAGTATTATACTATTGATCACCGGTTTGATTTTTGGAGCTTTGAATCCTGCTTTATTCAAACAGGTCTGGTATATCATTTCCATCATAATCTTTATATCTGTTCAGCCGATTGTAGCAGCAGTACTGCCGAAGAAAGTCAAAGCACAGCAGGAGCTTCTTGCTAATCATGAAGGCAAGGACGAATCACTGCCTGACTCTTACCACCGCATAAACAAAGAACAGCAGCCATTCACCTTATATACACACTTAGCAGCAGTTGTTTTGATTGTTCTAATGGTAATGAAGCCATTTTAATATGAGCTGACCGCGGATAAATCATTTCTATTTTGCTGGATTTATTGCTATTCTACAATAAAAGATAATCCAGGACGTGATAGTTTGAATATTTTTGGAAGCAATCTTGGGAAAAAAATTAAAGATTTAAGAGTTTCAAGAGGGCTTAAGCAGAGTGAACTGTCTGAAGGCATCTGCACACAGGCGCAGATCAGCAAGATTGAGCGGGGGGATATCATCCCGCTTTCTTCCACTCTTTATCTTATCGCCCGGAGGCTTGGAGTGGATATTTCCTATTTTTTCGGGATGAACGGCATTGCCAGCAATGAGTATGTTGAAGAAGTAATGACACAGCTGTATAATGCCCGGAAAAAGCTGGAGTATGACCAGGTAAGGGATATTGTTAAAGTCGAGGAAAAGAATCCTAGAATTCTGGAAAATCCCGAATACCATCAGGTGCTTCTCTGGAATAAAGGAATCTACACCTTTTACTTGGAAAAAGATTTTGAGAGAAGTATTTCAATATTGCAGGAAGCGATTGATCTTACCCATAAAAATGCTTCGATCTGGACGGAATCCGAGCTCGAGATTTATATCAGCATGGGCATTTTCCACTATGATATAAAAGAATTCCAGCAGTGCTATGATTTGCTGAAAAAAGCGTCTCAGGTTATTAAAGAGCTGCCGCAGCTGCAAAATAAGGATTTGAAAACTAAAGTACTGTATAATCAAGCAAGAAGCTTATGGGCCCTTCAACAATATAAAGAGGCAATAGAGTGCTGCTATAAAGGCATTAACTGGTGCGTGAAGGCGAATCTGCTGGACTATTTAGGGGAGCTCTATTATTATCTGAGCATAAGCTATGAAGGCTTAAAAGAATACAATCAGGCGATTGAGCACTATGATATAACGATTAGCATTTTTAAAGCGCAGAAGGATGATAGATTCGTTTCTTTCATTGAAGGCAAAATCGAGAATATTAATAAGTCAGTGAAGAAATCTTAGCAGAAAAGGACCTGCCCTCCCAGCAGGTCCTCTTCTATTATGAGCGCAATCCTTTATTCCAAGCCTCTGCCTTTGCCAGCGCAATCTGGTCTTCCTTCACCTCGCCGGGCTTGACGCCTGCGCCGATGATATAGTCTGCAAATTCCATGCCGACAAATTCAAATATGTATTCAAATTGCTGGATGAGCGGCAGTCCCTTGATTTTTGCGCTTGTGCCGCCTGTTACGGCTACATAAGCTTTTTTTCTGGCAAGCTCTTCTTTTAAATTGAAGCGCTCGTCGCGAAGATACTGTGACCATCTGTCAAAAAAATTCTTCATTGGGCCGCTCATACCATACCAGTACAGGGGAGTAGCAAACAGGATGACATCATGGCTGAAAATCAGCTCAATCAATTCGTCATAGTCATCGTGGACCGGATCAAAGCCGCCTTCAGCATGGCGCTGGTCGTGGATGGCTTCAATATGCTTATCAGCCAGGTGAACAACAGTATGGTCTGTTCCTTCAAGAATTTTTCCTGCCAAATATTCTGAGTTGCCATTTTTGCGGGTGCTTCCCAGCAAGCATAAAGTTTTCATCGTCACATGCTCCTCACTTGTGTTCTTTTATGCTTAAGTGTAACACGGAAATACCTTATTTTCGAAGGAAAGCAAGTTTGAGGATAAGCAGAAACGTTTTGTATATAATGAGGGCAGGAGGTTGATGAGAATGGCTAATATGATCAAAACAGAAAAAGAATTCAGGGAAATAATCGGCAGCGGGGAAACAGTGACTGTAAAGTTTTTTGCGGGCTGGTGCCCGGACTGCAAACGGATGGATATGTTCATGCCGAGCGTGCTGGAGGAATTTCAGGAGTTTCCTCTATATGAGCTGAACAAAGACGAACTGCCTGATTTGGCTGCTGAATATAATGTGATGGGCATTCCGAGTCTGCTGGTATTCAAGAACGATGAAAAGCTTGGGCATCTTCACAGCGCAAATGCGAAGACACCGGAACAGGTATCAGAATACCTTGGCGAGTATTATAGCAAATAAACAAATAAAGGCCGGGAGACTGCTCCCGGCTTTTTTACTTTTTGTAAGAGAACTGAGAATTGAAGCTGGCAGTGAAAAATGCTATGTTTGGAAAAATGGGCAACAGGGTAGGTAATAGAGTTAATGGAGTGAGGTGGTTAAATTTTCCTGGGCGCAGGAGCCGCAGACAGCTCAAAAAAGGCAATAATAAAAATGGTGTTTATACATAAAGAGTAAACAGGACGATGAAAAGGAGAGAAGCCATGATAGAGTTTGAGGGTGTGACAAAAGAGTACCCCGGCGGAACGAAGGCGGTAGAGTCCCTGGATCTTACGATAAAGAAAGGGGAATTCTTCGTGCTGATCGGGCCAAGCGGGTGCGGGAAGACAACGACGCTCAAGATGATCAACCGGCTGATCGATCTCACGAAGGGAACGATCAGGATAGAGGGGAAAAGGATCAGTGAGTATGATATCCATGAATTACGATGGAGCATCGGCTATGTGCTGCAGTCAATCGCGCTCTTTCCGCATATGACGATCGAAGAAAATATCGCTATAGTCCCGGAATTGAAAAAATGGGAGCGGGAAAAGATCCGCAAGCGGGCGGCAGAGCTGCTGACTATGGTCGGGCTGGAGCCGGATGTATATTTGACGAGGAAGCCGAGCGAGCTTTCCGGCGGGCAGCAGCAGAGGATCGGTGTTATCCGTGCCCTCGCAGCCGACCCTGAAATCATTCTGATGGACGAGCCTTTCAGTGCACTTGACCCTTTAAGCAGGGAAAAGCTGCAGGATGATCTTCTGGATCTGCAGCGCAATATTAAGAAGACGATCGTGTTTGTGACGCATGATATGCAGGAAGCTCTTAAACTGGGAGACAGAATTTGCGTCATGAAGGAAGGGAAGATTGTGCAGCTGGCTGCGCCTGAGGAAATCATTGCAAATCCGGCAGATGAATTTGTGCGTGAATTTGTCGGTGCGCAGGCTGGAGCCGGCCGCGAGATTACAGCTGAAAAAATGATGAAAGCCGGATATGCCGAAAGTGTGTCTGCTGAAGCGGTCGCAGCTTCGGCCAGTTTAAAGGAAGTGCTGGAACTGCTGACTGACAGGGAAGAGATACCTGTTGAAAAAGACGGGACCATCGTCGGTTCAATCAGCCGCAGGGAAGCCATCAGGCATGTGGCGGGAAGCTTAGGAGAAAGGGGGGCTATAATTGAATGATTTGGCCGGTGTTTTTAAAGAGAGGCAATCAGAGCTTTTCAGTGCACTCATTGAACATATACAAATCTCATTCATTGCGCTTTTCTTCGCTGTCCTGATTTCAATCCCGCTCGGAATTTATCTGACGCGGCATAAAAGAGCAGCTGAGGCAGTCATCGGCGTTACAGCGGTGCTGCAGACCATTCCTTCCCTCGCCTTGCTAGGGCTCCTTATCCCGCTGTTCGGGATCGGGAAAGTGCCTGCAAGCATCGCGCTGATCGTCTATGCACTTCTGCCGATTTTGAGGAATACGTACACAGGCATAAAAGAAGTGGAGCCTTCGCTTATTGAAGCGGCAAGGGCCATGGGGATGAACAGCTGGAAACGGCTTGTTAAAGTAGAATTGCCTCTATCCATGCCAGTGATCATGGCAGGGATCAGGACGGCAATGGTCCTGATCGTCGGGACAGCAACGCTTGCAGCTTTGATCGGTGCAGGAGGCCTTGGGGATATCATCCTTCTCGGGATTGACCGGAACAATACATCCCTCATTGTACTGGGAGCAATCCCGGCAGCGCTGCTGGCCATATTATTTGACCTGCTGCTGAAAAGGTTCGAAAAGATTTCATTCAAAAAATCACTGATCCCGCTCGGGGCGATTGCCCTTGCAGCCATTGTCATCATGGTTCTGCCGTTTGTTTCAGGCAAGGGAGAAAAAGATCTCGTGATTGCCGGAAAGCTTGGCTCTGAACCGGAGATCCTGATCAATATGTACAAACTCCTCATTGAAGAGGAAACGGATATGAGCGTTGAATTGCAGCCAGGGCTTGGCAAGACTTCTTTTGTGTTCAATGCACTCCGTTCAGGTGATATTGATATCTACCCTGAGTTCACAGGAACAGCCATTTCGGAATTTTTAAAAGAAACGGCAGTGAGCACAGACCGGCAGGAAGTGTATGAACAGGCAAGGGACGGCATGTCAGAAGAGTTTGAACTGGAAATGCTGGAGCCGATGGACTATAACAATACATATGCACTGGCTGTGCCGGAAGAGCTGGCTGCACAATATGGACTTGAAACGATTTCAGATGTAAAAGCGGTTCAGCAGAATATCAACCCGGGCTTTACGCTGGAGTTTTCCGACAGGGAAGATGGCTACCGGGGTATTCAAAAGCTGTATGGCATAGAGTTTCCTAATGTGAAAACAATGGAGCCTAAGCTTCGCTATAGTGCCGTTGAAACCGGCGATATCAATATGGTGGATGCCTATTCGACGGACAGTGAGCTGGAAGCCTACAATCTGAAGGTGCTTGAAGATGATAAAAATCTGTTTCCGCCTTATCAGGGGGCTCCCCTTTTAAAGAAAGAGACGCTTGATGATCATCCGGAAATCGCGGATGCTTTGAACAAGCTGGCAGGAAAAATCACAGATGACCAGATGCGGGAAATGAACTATAAAGTCAATGTTGATGGAATGAGTGCTGAAGATACAGCCAGGGAATTCCTGAAAAATGAAGGGCTTATAGAGTAGAGGGCATACTGAATCAGGTGACCGGCAGCCCCGCGGGTTCCATTTAAAAGCGTTTAAAATGCCTCTATACGGGAATAGACTATTAAGTGCTACTTAATCAGAAACACTAGTCTCACTTTACAAATCTCACAGGAGGTGGTTAGAGTGGCACAGGATGTATTATGTGAAGTAGTCAATTGCAAGTTTAACCGCAACGGCAGGAAATGCGGGGCGGATGAGATTTTTGTCGGGGCGATCACCGGAAAGAAAGCGAGCACCAATGAAGAAACCGACTGTAAAACTTTTGAGCCTCAATAAGCACTATGGCAGCCTTGGATGAAGGCTGCCGCTACATAACGGCCTGCCGGACAAAAGTCCAGGCAGGTTTTTTCTGATTACAACTAAACAAAATTCCATCTTTCCGGTTTATATTCTTTTTCTATCCGGGTTATGGTACCATTAAAGCAAAAAATTAACCTGGTGAATATAATGAACTCAGATATTTTCAGCTATATGGTTCTGATCTCTGTATCCGGAGTCCTGACAAGCATTTTGGGCATGTATGCCTTTGCTAAAAGAAAGACCTTTTCAGCCGGCAAAACCTTTGTCTGGATAGCGGTTACCTCGGCCATCTACATATTCGGGCATGCTTTTGAACTGACAGCTGATTCGCGGGCAGAAATCAAGTTCTGGATTGCCTTTCAATATGCGGGCCTGCCCTTTATTTCCCCTATCACATTAGTCATGGTCATGAGATTCACAGGTTTGGACAGATATTTGACCACCTTCAATCTTATTCTTTTATACACCATTCCTTTCATCAGCATGGTTATGGTGCTGACAAATGATTGGCATGGCCTTTTTTACACCGGATATCTTCTGCACCGGGAGGGGTCATATCTGCTTGTAGATATGGATGTTGGCTTTTGGTATGTGATTCATGGCAGCTTTACCTTCGGCAGCCTTTTTGCAGGGGCTTGCATGGTTGTATGGTATTGGAAGAGGGCAGGATTCGCCTACAGAAGGCAGCTGATGACCATGTTCGCGGGACTGACGATCCCCATGACAGCCTCTTTCCTTTATTTAATGGGATATTCCCCTTACGGCATGGATCCTGTTCCGATGGTGATGTGCCTGACATCCTTTTTATATTTGCGCGCCTTTTTTATGGACAGGCTGACAGCCGCACCGATCGCAAAGGAACGGGTCTTTGAAAGCATGAGAGATGGTGTTCTCGTTTTTGCCCAGGATGATGGACTTGTGGACTTTAACCCGGCTGCAGAGGAAATGCTGCCAGGGCTTGATTCCAGCTCAATCGGTGAAAAGATGAAGGTAGTTCTCCAGCCGGCTGCAGCAAATTCAGGGACCGGGGCTGATGGCGGCAGCTATTCCGGCATCCATAAGTTTGAGAACGAGGCAGAAACTTATATCCAGATTCATTCTTTCCCGATAAAAAAAAGCAGCGGCGAATTGGCCGGTACTACGGTGATCCTCAGCAATATCACCCAGGAAGTACTGCTAAGGCAGAAACTGGAGGAGCTTGCTTTTAAAGATGGGCTGACAGGCATTTATAACCGGACCTATTTCATTGAGCAGAGCGGCAGGCTTCTTAAGGAAGCGGAAGCTGCCGGGGGAACCATGTCAGTCATTTTGTTTGATATCGATTATTTTAAGAATATCAATGATCAGTATGGGCATCTGCAGGGCGATGAAGCGCTTCGGCATATAGCGCGGGTCAGCGGAAGCCTGCTGGGGGGAGGTTCAATTTTTGCACGCTACGGAGGAGAGGAATTTGTCATCTGCCTTCCTGGTGCCGATCTAGAATCAGCGGCTGATCAGGCAGAAAAAATCAGGGCCGGAATCGAAGAGGTTTTTCTGCCTTCTGAAACGGGAATGATTTCACTGACCGCGAGTTTTGGAGCGGCAGAAGCAGCACCGGGAATGACGCTCGAACGGCTGCTTCACAATGCAGACACTGCTTTATATCAATCAAAAAATGGAGGCAGAAACAGAGTTACATGCTGCGAATCACCTGTTTCCGTATCCTAGCCTGGCTGCCTTCATGGCGGCCTTTTTTGGTTTATTAAGCCGGGACTGAAATTGCGGTAAACGTGCTGGATTCCAACAAGGAAGAGCTGGCTGATGGTGATTAATTGGCAAATAAATGGCGTGGCGTGCAGATGAGGTAATGGCTGGTGAAAAAGAGTCTGTTTAGCAGGGGAGATATTCAATCGGCAGAATATTTGGCCGATTCGGTGGAATCCTTGCCCAATTTGGTAGAATATATGCTCAATTGGTGAAATTAAAGTCGGATTTGGTAGAATCCATGTCCGTTTGATTAAAAAACAATATATAAGCTGGCAGATATTGTGCTGTGTTTTTAAATCGCAGCTTCATTCACTAAGAAACCACTGAAAATTGAATTCAGGATCAAGTTAAAACAGTCGTTATTTCAAATAAATTTGAAAAACTGTGTCATTTATGTTTACAATTAAATAGAGATGGGTAAAAAGTTGGACTATATAAAGGAGGGAAGGCTACAAAGAATTATTGCTATTGGGATTTCATTTTTTTGCATCAGCCCTGTTTAGGGCAGGCAGCTCTGGCGGTCTCCACCGCATCATGCTGCTGAGTATTTGGGAACGGCGAACGCCTGCTCAATACATTGATTTGCTGAATCCGCGATTTTATGGCCAAAATCCTCAGCGCCATATAAGGCAAATCAATCTTTCAGGATCTACCTGTCTTTGAAATTCCCGCATTTATCTGCATCTGCTAATCGCAGAACTCTTGTCTAATACCATTTTGCAAATCCAATAGTATACACCTGGCTGCTTATGAAGCTACAGCCTGTTTTTTCTGTGCATTCATTCAAGCTGCCTGTTTTGGGCATGTTAAACCTAGCAGCACTACATAATGAAAGAGGCGTTGATTATTGATTACGTTTAAGCATGTAGGAAAGAAATATCCGGATGGCTTTGTTGCCCTCAAGGATATTGATTTCCATATAGAAGAAGGGGAACTGGTTGCCCTGATCGGGCCGAGCGGCTGCGGAAAGACGACAACCATGAAAATGATCAACCGGCTTATTGAGCCGTCCAGCGGCCAGATTTTTATCAATGGAGAAGACATATCCAAAAAGGATCCTGTGAAGCTGCGCAGGGATATCGGCTATGTGATCCAGCAGATCGGCCTGCTTCCCCATATGACCATTGAAGATAATATTACACTTGTTCCGAGGCTTAAAGGCTGGGAAAAGGAGCAGTACTCCGATAAAGTGGACGAATTACTGGAGCTTGTCGGCCTGGATCCGAAAGAATACCGGACCCGGTTCCCCGGCGAGCTGTCGGGCGGACAGCAGCAGCGTGTAGGCGTTATCCGCGCCCTGGCGGCAGAACCGCCCATCATCCTTATGGACGAGCCTTTCAGCGCACTGGATCCGATCAGCCGTGAGCAGCTGCAGGATGAGCTGGTCAAGCTGCAGGAAACCATCAAAAAGACCATTGTGTTTGTCACCCACGATATGGATGAGGCCATTAAAATCGCCGACCGGATTGCCATTTTAAAAGACGGCGAGATCATCCAGTTCGATACGCCGGAAAGAATTCTGCGTTATCCAAAGAATGAGTTTGTCAAAGGCTTCATCGGCGAAGACCGCCTGAATGATGCTGAGAACGGGCAGCCTGCTGCTGCTGACCTGATGCTCAGGAAGGTCATTACAGCGCGTCCCGGCAGAGGTCTGGCACAGGCGTTGAAAACGATGAAGACATATAAGGTTGACTCACTTTTTGTAGTAAATGGCGAGAATGAGCTCCTTGGCATTGCAACCATTGATGATGTCGAAAAAAATTACGCCGAGGAAGAAAAAACGCTTGGCGATATTATGAGCGCGGACTATCAGTCAGTACTCGTTGATGCACCTTATAATGAGGTTGCTGAGCTGTTTGCCAAAGGGTCCCTTTACATTCCCGTCCTTGAGGGCGGAAAGCTTGCCGGGCTTATCACAAGGTCCACGATGATGAGAGGCCTGGCGGGGATGAAAATTTCATCACCGGCTGAAGGGGGCACTATAAATGAATGATAATTTCTTTGTACTCGTTGTTGATATTTTTAAAAATAGATGGCCTGAAATTCTGGAAGCCCTTCAGCAGCACTTATTTTTGTCGGTTGTTTCCATTGTGATAGCAGCAGCGATATCCCTGCCTTTGGGCATCTTTATTTCGCGGAGGAAGAAGCTGGCTGAGCCGATCATTGGCGTTACATCCATCTTTCAGACGATCCCGAGCCTTGCGCTGTTCGGATTCTTGCTTCCCCTGTTCGGGATAGGAAATGTAACGGCGATCATCGCCCTGACTGTGTATGCTTTGCTGCCTCTTTTAAGAAATACATATACAGGCATCAATGGTGTAGACCAGTCTGCCGTTGAGGCAGGACGCGGCATGGGGATGACAAGCAACCAGATCCTCAGGATGATTGAGCTTCCTCTTGCATTGCCGATCATTATGGCAGGCCTCAGGACAGCAGCCGTTCTGACAATCGGTGTGGCGACCCTCGCCGCCTTCATTGGGGCAGGCGGTCTCGGGGACTTGATATACAGGGGCCTTTCCACTGCCCGCAATGAGCTTGTGCTTGCAGGTGCGATACCGGCAGCCGTCCTTGCGATTGTGATTGATTTGATCCTGAAAAGAATTGAAATTGCCACCGACCCGCGCAGAGGCAGAAAGGTGAACTGGAAGAAGATCTCCTTTGTCCTTATTCCTATTGCTGCGCTGGCATTGTTCTTTGGACTCAGGGGCGGCAATGAGGAAGATACCATTGTCCTCGGCGGGAAGAGATGGACAGAGCAGTATATCCTCCCTCATATCCTTTCTGAATATATCAAAGATCAGACAGATTATAATGTCAGGGTGCAGGAAGGGCTCGGCGACACTCCAATCCTGACCCAGGCCCTCCGAAAAGGCGATATTGATATGTATGTGGACTATACGGGGACGGGTCTCCTGACGATCATGAAGGAATCCTATAACCCGGAGGACAGCCCTGAGGATATATATAACAAAGTAAAGAAAGGCTACAGCGAAGAATATCAGCTGGAGTGGATGGAGCCTCTAGGATTCCAGAACACATATGCCCTCGCAGTCAATCAGGAAACCGACAGCGAGTATGGTGCTGAAAAAATTTCCGACCTTTCTCCTGTGTCCTCGGAGCTCCGATTTGGGGGTCCTGCAGATTTTTACGAGCGTGAGGATGGATTCACCGCTTTCACTGAGACATATAATCTCGATTTCAGCGAAAAGCGGACATTGGATGCAAACCTGATGTACTCCGCTGTACAGGAAGGGGAAGTAGATGCCATCCCTGCCTTTACCACAGACGGGCGGATTGTCCGCTTCGGCCTGAAGGTGCTTGAAGATGACAGGCAATTCTTCCCGCCATACTATGCAGCACCAATCATCCGCCAGGAAACACTGGCAAAATATCCAGAGCTTGAAGAAGTCATCAACAGGCTCGGCAACCAGATTTCCGAGGAAGAAATGGCTGAAATGAATGCCAGAGTCGACCTCGACAAAGAAAACCCGCGCGAAGTAGCAATCGACTTTCTGAAACAGAAAAACCTAATCGACTAAGCAAATAAAAGACAGCAGGGGTACGGAATAATCTCATTCCGTACCTCTTTTTTTTGTTTAGTGATTGTTCAATAGCCTTGGTTACATAGCTAAACGAGTTTCAAAAACCTGTTGATTGCAGTGGAAGGCACGAAGACTCCAGCGGGATTGCAGCGGAAATGTTGAGACCCCGCAGCGCGCAGCGTGAGGAGGCTTAACTCCGCCCCGCGGAAAGCGAAGTGCCTGGAACGGAAATCAACACCCATAACAAGCAGATACCTGAAAAACCTCTTTTTTTACAGAAATAGTTCAATTATAGGAAATCCATTTGAGTTCAATTTTTTACTCAAAAACTCCCCCTTGACAGAAAAATACAATTAAGATAAATTAGTTAAAGTGTTGAATTATTAAAGGGTAGAACTTTATAGCGGGAGAGGTGAATAATGCATGCCGCATGAGAATATAAAAGACTTAGTGGACCGGTACATATCCGTTTCCTTCTCAGTAAACAAGACGGGCGAAAACCTGGTAAAGTGCCAGCTCGGGGATGAACTGACAAATGACCAGCATTACACGCTCAGATACATCCACCATTCAGAGAACTGCACGTCAACGGAATTGGCTGAGGTGTTCGATGTAAAAAAAAGTGCGATCACAGCCATCATCAACAGACTGTTTGAGAAGGGCCTGATCGAACGGACACGTGATGAAAAAGACCGCAGGGTCGTGTACTTGACGCTTTCTGAAAAAGGCAGGGAGCTTTTTTCGGAAACGGAAGAGCGCATCAACAAGCTGGTTGAATCTTTTATCAAAAAATTTGACCAGCAGGAGATAGAGCAGTTTATCACAACTTATGAAAAACTGGGCAGTATTCTGCTTGAAATTAAAGATCAACAGGTGGAGGAATAGGCGTGTATACAATAATCAAGAGAAAATGGTTTGTCCTGATTGCGTGGATCGCAGTTATTGCCGGATTGTTTTTCCTGGCCCCTAATATGGCTGATCTTGTCCGTGAAAAAGGGCAGGTGGATGTGCCGGAGGAATACTCCTCCAAGCTGGCCGGCCAGATCATGGACGAAGTGCAGAAGCAGGAAGGCGGAGGCGATGAGACCTCTGTGGCCCTTGTTTTCCATGATGATAAAAAGCTGTCGGCAGATCAGATCAAAGAAGCTGAGAAAGCCATCAATGATCTGGAAGCAAATAAAGAGGAGCTTGGGATCACGCAGATCCTCTCCCATTTTACAGAAGAAAACCTGAAAGACCAGCTTGTTTCCGATGACGGGAAGTCAATTCTCGCATCATTGAGCATCAGCTGGAACGGCCGCGAAGCAGGCGAACTGAGCGATGCTCTGTATGAAACCATTGAAGATGCGGATGTTGACCATTATTATACGAGCAACTGGATGATCAATGAAGATCTGACCACCAGCTCTGAGGAAGGCCTGAAGAAAACAGAGGGGATTACCGTTGTGTTCATCCTCGTTGTCTTGTTCCTGGTATTCCGCTCTATCGTGGCGCCGGTCATTCCGCTGCTGACGGTTGGATTTTCATATCTGGCTTCACAATCGATTGTATCGATCCTGGTGGATAAAGTGGATTTCCCGATTTCCAACTATACGCAGATCTTCCTGGTGGCCGTCCTTTTCGGTATCGGGACTGATTACTGTATCCTGCTGCTGAGCCGGTTTAAAGAAGAATTGGCTCAAAGTGAATCAACGGCTGATGCGATTGTTGCGACGTATAAGAATGCCGGCCGCACCGTATTTTTCAGCGGATTGGCGGTTATGATCGGCTTTGCGGCCATCGGGTTCTCCCAGTTTAAGCTGTATCAGTCAGCCTCAGCTGTTGCCGTAGGGGTAGCGCTGCTGCTGATCGCCCTGTTCACGGTAGTGCCATTCTTTATGGCTGTGCTCGGCCAAAAGATCTTCTGGCCTTCAAAAAGCACGGCAGAACATGGTGAAAGCAAGCTTTGGGGTACTGTCGGGCGCTTCTCGCTTGCACGCCCATTCATTGCCCTGTTCATAGTTGCGGCGGTTTGTGTGCCGTTCCTTGTGGTGTATGACGGAGATCTTTCCTATAACTCCCTGGAGGAAATCAGCGGGGATGTACCGTCCATCAAGGCATTTGATGCCATCAGCGGCAGCTTTGGCCCTGGTGAATCGATGCCGACGCAAATTGTGCTCCAGAACGATGAGCGGATGGATTCAGCTGAATACATCGCTCTCGCAGAAAAAATCAGCCAGGAGCTGGAAAAAGTGGACCTGGTCGATACTGTCCGGTCTGTAACAAGGCCGACAGGTGAGCCGATTGAAGATTTCTTCGTCTCCAAGCAGGCCGAAAGCCTTGAAGATGGCCTGGGCGAAGGAAAAGACGGACTTGAACAGATCAGCGACGGGCTACTGGAAGCAGGAAGCGAACTGTCTAAATCAGAGCCGGAGCTGGATCAGGCTGTTTCAGGCATCGGTACATTGATATCAGGAACAGGCGAAATTCAGAATGGCCTTTCTGAAATTCAAACCAATTTGGCCAAAATTGAAGACGGCCTCCGCCAGGGCACAGCCGGATCCACTGAGCTGAAAAAAGGGCTGGAGGAGACAAAGGCTGGGGCGGAAGAGCTGCTTGTAAATTACAATAAATTACTCGGAGGATATCAGGAAGCTGCCGAAGGAGTAAGTGGGCTGCAAGCTAAATATAAGGGTATCGGTGAAGGTTTAAACGGTCTTTCAGAAGCTCTTGCAGGCATTACAGCAGATGATTTTGCTATATTGGAAGACAATTATCAAGGAATAGCTGAAAATGATTCTTACAAAAAAATTAAAGGAACTGTGCAGAATGTACAGGCAAATATTAAACCTCTGGCAGAAGGCTTGACACAGCTGAATGGCGGGCTGGCAGGCGTAGAGAATGGACTTAATAAGGCAAATGATAACTTCGGCAAGGCGATCAGCGGCCAGCAGAATTTGGCCGGCGGACTTCAGAAAATCATCACCGGCCTCGAACAGCAGCAGGCCGGCCTCGAACAGCTGGCAGACGGGCAGGGCCAGATTGTCAATGGATTCCCGCAGCTGTCAAACGGACTTGCAGGCGTTAATGATGGCCAAAAGCAGCTGCTGGATGGCTTCGGCAGCCTCGGCGGCCAGCTGGGTGAGCTGACTGACGGCCTTAATCAGAGTGTGGATGGGCTGAATCAGGTATCAGACGGACTGGGTTCTGCACAGGACTATCTGTCCGGACTGTCGCAGTCAGATTCCCTGAATGCATTCTATCTGCCGGAAGAAGTCCTGGAAAGCGATGATTTCGACCAGGCGGTAGATGCTTATATGTCAAAAGACCGCAAAGTGATGACACTGGATGTTATTTTTGAAGCAAATCCGTATTCAAATGAAGCCATCAATCAGGTTCCGGAAATTAAGGATGCCGTGGAGAGGGCGACGAAGGATACAAAGCTTGAAAATGCTAAATTGGCATTGGGCGGAATTACAAGTACGAACGCAGATCTTGATGAGATGTCAGGCAAGGATTATTCCCGCACAGTCGTGCTGATGCTCGTCGGCATTTCTATCATTCTTGTATTCCTGTTCCGTTCTATTATTATGCCAGTCTATATTATCGGATCACTGATCCTGACTTATTACACGTCCATGGCGATGAACGAAGTGATCTTCGTGGATATTCTCGGCTATACAGGCATCAGCTGGGCAGTGCCGTTCTTCGGGTTCGTCATTCTTGTTGCGCTTGGGGTGGATTACAGCATCTTCCTTATGGACCGCTTCAATGAATATAAAGACCTTTCTGTAGCAGATGCGATGCTGATGGCGATGAAGAAGATGGGAACTGTCATCATCTCGGCAGTTGTCATCCTTGGCGGTACATTCGCGGCGATGATGCCATCCGGCATGCTGTCATTGCTGCAGATTGCCTCGATCATCCTGGTCGGACTCCTGTTGTATGCGTTCATCATCCTCCCTCTGTTTATCCCGGTGATGGTGAAAAACTTCGGCCAGGCAAACTGGTGGCCATTTAAAAGGGGAACAAATGAATAAAAGCTGTTAGCTTCTTGAGCACCGTCCTGCTAGGCAGGGCGGTGTTTCTTTATAAGCTCGCCTTTATGAACTGCTTACTTATTCCGTCTGTAGCAGGCTCATAGAAATATAAAAAACCACCCATAAAATATGAGTGGCTCTACTAGCACTGCTTAGATTTTAAATTTATCTACCACCTGCTTCAATTCTTCAGCCATTTGTGCCAATGCTTGGGCAGATGAATGGATTTCCTCCATTGATGCCAGCTGTTCCTCTGTTGATGCAGCAGCTTCTTCCGAAGTTGATGCGTTTTCCTGGGCCATCATCGAGATATCCATTGCTGCATTAGTCGCTTCATCTATACTGGCAGTAATCTGCTGGACAGTGGCAGTAACCTGTTCAATCAGAGGGGTAATGTTTCTGGTGCTATTTAATATCCCGGCAAATTTTTCAGATGTTTGCTCTGAAACTTTTACGCCTTCTTCTGCATTTATTACAGCTTCATCCATGATTTTAACTGATTCTTCTGTATCCTGCTGTATTAGTGCAATCAGGTCAGCGATACTCTTTGTTGATGCTTGAGACTGCTCTGCTAATTTGCGCACTTCATCAGCTACCACTGCAAATCCTTTCCCATGCTCTCCGGCTCTTGCCGCTTCAATTGCCGCATTTAAAGCCAGCAGGTTTGTTTGATCAGCAATCCCGCTGATCACATCAGAGATTGAACCTATTTCTTTTGAACGGCTGGATAAAGAAGATATCACTCGGTTTGATCGCTTGATGGAATGGTGAATAAACTTCATTTGCTCTAGGCTGTCTGTAACCTGTTTCTCCCCCTCTTCAGCCTCCTGAGTTGTCTTTCTTGAGAGCTCGGCCACATTAGCTGACCTTTCTGAGATATGTAAAATGCCCTGAAGCACTTCATTTAAGGCTTTTGAATTATTCTCCAGATTTATTGTCGTGGTTTCGGCTCCACCGGCAATTTCCTGTATGGCAGATGAAACTGTTTCGCTGGCTATGGTTGACTGTTCCGCACTCGCATTCAGCTGCTCAGCAGATGCAGCCACTAAATCAGAGTTAGAAGAGATGGAGCTGATCATGTCTCTGAGATTATTTTTCATTTCCTCGAAAGATTGATTTAAATCAAAAATCTCATCTTTATTTTTTAAATTCAATGTATCCACGTTTAAATTTCCGCCAGCTACCTGCTTGGCCAGACTGCCCAGTTTCGCAATCGGCCTGGTGATTAACACAGAGATAATAATCCCGCTGGCCAAAGCAATTAATGCAGCGGCTATGCTTAGAGAAAGCAATAACATTCGTGCTTTGCTGGATTGTTCCTGTGTTTTTTTAAATTTAACATCAAGAATGTCTTCTTTCAGCCAATCATGCATAGAAAGCGTGCTCTCTGTCAGATTATTGCTGATAGGGACAATTAATTTTAAGCCGTCAGCAATTGCTTTCTCCTTATCTATGCTGCTGTCATCCATGATTTGGTTAGCCAATTCCTTGAAGTTCTTATTTGCTTCCTGGATAGAGTTAAATCGATCCTGTGTTTCCTGCAGGGTAGCCAGCTCTCTTCCTTTGGCTATAGAAGCATTGATTCTTTCATTTGCCTGATTCATCATATCTCTGAAACTTTCACTGTCTTCATCATATAACAGGAAAGCACGGTAATAGCCTGTCTGCAGAGCAGCGTCTGTCTGGATGGATTGTGTCAGTGCCCTTACTTCAGCAACAGTTTCAACTACATAATCATAAGATTCATTTGAGTCTTTCATATTTTTGTATGAAATAAAGGATGCAATCCCAAAAATGAAGGACACAATTAGGAAGCTTCCTATTAATTTCTGCTTGATTGATAATTTCATTATGCAAACTCCTTTTCTTTTAATTGGTCTGATTCACCAATTTATTATCGTCAAATAACTTTAAGTGTTTAGGGTATCGGAAATTTTGACTTAAGCTTATCAGAGGATATCCTATCCGGATTTTTTAATAAGTGGTGAGTAGAAAAGGAACAACTGTTTTTGGTGTTTAAAACCTTTAAAAAACATTGGAAATAAAATACTAAATATCATATACTGTGTATATAGATATAAACAGTATAACAGTGGGAGGAATCAAAATTGAATGAATGGAAAGAAGCAATGTGGCTCGTTAAGTTTGAACTGGGCAAATCAGCAAGAGGTTTTATACAGCTCATACTCAATACTGTCCTGTTTCTTGGGGTAACCGTTTTAGCTTTTTCGCTCGGTATTGGCAAAACTGCCATTGTGGATTTTATGTTTATGATTTTATTCGGATTCTCGGGGGCTTGGTCGAGGACAAAAGACTTCCAATCTCAAAAGGTGCAAAGAGATGTATGGGCCTCCCCTTATTTCATGACGCTGAGCCAGCTGCCGATCAGGAAAGGGATTTTGGTGAAAAGCCGTTTTTTGACTTATTTTATGACCGTTATCCCAGCACAGCTGATTTTCATGATTCTGCTGTACAGCTTTAGTCCAAGTCTGAACCATGAGCTGGGAATAGGCGGATTTGCTGCCTTTACTCTTATGTGGCTTGCTTTCAGCATTTTCTTTGGCCTGTCTTTCCCGGTAATGGAAGCTGGCGATATGATCAACCGCACCCGCATGGTCATTTACAGCATTATGCTGTATGGCGGAGGAATTGCAGCTGTCATCCTTTTCAATACCTACAGCAGCGGCCTTGTCGGCTGGACGATTATGGCCGCGGGGAGATGGCCATTATTTACTTCCCTGCTGGCGATAGCAGCGGCAGTGGCTTGCACGCTCTTCTATAAAAAATACATGCTGAAGAAAATGTCTACAATCGACTATCTGTCATAGAAAGGAGGAAACCGCTTGGAGCTTCCTATCAGATTATCCAAGGAATCCCGCGTTCCCATCTACCACCAGATTGAGGGCCAGATAAAAGCTTTGATTGCGAGCGGGGTGCTCCCGGCAGGATCGCCGCTACCGTCCATCCGCTCCCTCTCTAAGGATCTTGAGGTGAGTGTCATCACAACGAGAAGGGCTTATCAGGATCTTGAATATAAAGGCTTCATCACCACGATCCAGGGAAAGGGAACCTTTGTAGCCGAGGTGGCTGAATCGGAAAAGGCGGATGTTAAGCACAGTTCAGTCTACCAGGCACTCGAAAATGGCATCCGGACGGCCATGAGCTATGACTGCACACTTGAAGAAATAGAAGAGATTTTTCATAAAGTGGTAGAAAAAATTAAGAACGGGGAGGAATGAGCATGCTGCCAATAGAAATCACCGGACTTGAAAAAAATATAGACGGCTTCAAACTGGGCCCTTTGAATGCAAGCTTTGAGCCAGGGACCATCACAGCTTTGATCGGCAATAACTCATCAGGAAAAAGCACCCTATTAAAATTAATGATGAATCTTGCCAAGAGAGACAAGGGAGATATCCTGATAAACGGACAATCGATTTCAGAGGGAGAGTCATGGAAGCAGACCATCGCTTATCAGTCCCAGACACTGAACGGCGTCAGCACGCTTACCGGATATGAGCTGTATTCACTTGTTTCGCGATGGTATCCTTCCTGGGATAAGCAGCTGTTCGACGAGATTGTAAACCTATTTTCGGTTCCCCTTGATAAGCCGTACGGAAAGCTTTCCAAAGGCGTCCAGCAGAAGCTTAATCTTGCATTGACTCTGCCAAGGGATACAGAGATTCTTCTTCTGGATGAACCGTCTGCCTCCATGGATATACCTGCAAAGCATCTTTTAATGGAAGTGCTAGCTAAGTGGATGGAGCGGGGAGATAAGACGATGATCATTGCGACCCATCAGGCAGAGGATATCCGCAAACTGGCCGATTATATCCTTTTTATGAAGGATGGAGAAATCACTGGCCATTTTGAAAAAGATGAATTGGCCCTCAAGTTTAAAAAGTATTGGGTGGGCCAGCTGCCGGATTCAAGCATACCGGGGGAAGTATCACGCCAGGGGGATCGGATGGTCATAACCTCGGCAGCCTTGGAAGCAGAACGTTATTTTAAAAAAGCTGGCATTTCGATTTTGGAGGAAGAGGTGCCGGAGCTTGAGGAAGCGCTGGCCATCATGCTTCAGCAGCCAAAACAGGAAAAGGGGTGGAGAGAGTGACCGGGAAGGTACTTTCTATTGAAGGAATCGGCAAATCATATAAAGAAAAGCAGGTGCTGAAGGATATTTCTTTTTCGGTGCATGAGGGTGAGATCATGGCTATCCTTGGACCGAATGGCGCCGGCAAATCCACCTCGATCCGCAGCATCATGGGCATCATTCTGCCGGATGAAGGAGATATCACGTTTCACGGACATTCTTCAGGAAAAAGCATTCCCCGCCACCTGATCGGCTACCTGCCTGAAGAAAGGGGCCTTTATAAAAATGTCAAGGTGATGGATATGCTGCTCTATCTTGCGGAGTTAAAGGACTACCCATTGAAAAAGGCAAAAGAGCGGATTCTTGAGTATTTGGCTAAGTTCAATATGGAAGGTAAGGAGAAGGTCAAGCTGGAGGAATTATCCAAAGGGATGGGGCAGAAAATCCAGTTTATCGCCTCTGTCCTTCATGAGCCCCGCCTTCTCATCCTTGATGAGCCTTTTTCCGGGCTTGATCCAGTCAGCCAGGAGGTCTTCAAAAAGGAAATCAGGGAGCTTGCGGATAAAGGGACGGCGATTCTGCTTTCCTCGCATCAGATGAATATGGTGGAGGAAATGTGCGACCGGTTATTTATGATCCATAAAGGGCACAAGGTCCTTGCTGGAACGGTGGAAGAAGTGAAAAAAGAGTATGCGAACTATAAATGCACAATCCGCGGGGCAAATGGAGCGGCAATGCTGGAGAAAATCCCCCATGTGCAGAGGGTGGAGCAAAAAGGCGATATGTCAGTCCTTTATCTCGACAGCCTTGTTCATCCAGCCAGGTGGCTGAAGCAGCTGCCTGAGGAGCTGGCAGTCCAGGAGCTGTCCATCGACCGTGTTTCCCTGCATGAAATATTCATAGACATTGCATCGGAAAAGCATCCTGTACAGAAAGAAGGTCATAGAATTGCGCAATAGCTTAAAGGTAGCCAAATGGGAGATAAAACGGAATATGAAAAATAAATCCTTTGTCATTTCGCTTTTGCTGACTCCGTTAAGCTTCCTGTTTTTTGCCATATTGCCAGCCATGATGGACCGTTTTCAAAGCGAGCCCGAGCCGGTTAATGTAATTATAAAGGACGAACTGGGTATCTGGAATGGCACTGAAGGAATCATGGCAGGGCTTGATTGGGAAGTCAAACTGACAGATGCCTCTGAAAGTGAAATTTTAAATAAGCTTGAAGCGGCTGAGAATACGATCTTTATTCCACTGACAAAGAACGGACTTGATGCTGGACGTTTCCCAATCTATAAGAGTAAAGGAGTACCGGATGATGTTCTGCAGCAGGCGATGCTGCTGGAGCAGCCCTTGCGCGCCTTTCAGCTGAGCCAGCTGGCACTTGATGAAGAGGAGATGGCAGCAGTCTCACAGGATATCAGTTTTGCAGCGGTTGATGCGAAGGAGACGGGCGCTGGAGAGGATATGTATGGTCAGCTGATCCCGGGAATCACTGCGGGTGTTGTCCTGTTTTCGGTTGTAATCTCGGGAATGATGATCTTCCAGAGTGCGTCACAGGAAAAGAAAGATAAAATAGCTGAAATTATGCTGTCTTCTCTGACATCCGGTGAACTGATGCAGGGGAAAATCATCGGTTATTTTACTCTTGGCATCATTCAGGTGGCCGTCTGGCTTCTGTTCGTCATCCCGGCCGCATCATGGAGGCTCGATGTCCCGCTGATCCAGTATCTCGCAGCCCCGGAAACGTTGGTCCTTATGCTGTTTGCGATCCTTGGCTATCTGCTGTTTGCCGCAGTTTTTGCAGGGATGGGTGCAACCGTGGAAGATGTAAACTCTGCCAGCAATTTTCAGGGCTTTATACTGATGCTTCCTTTTGCACCGCTTTTATTAATCAAGCCGGTCTTTTCCGATCCTGAAGGAGTGATTGCAATCGCGGGCTCTTTTATCCCCTTCACAGCCTCGGGGGTATGGATCATGAGGCTTTCCGTCATGGAGGAATGGCCATGGGGAGAGATCCTTCTTTCAGCAATCATCCTCCTGGCCAGTATTGCTTTACTGATGAAGGCGGCCGGGAAGATATTTAAGGTTGGCATTTTAATGCACGGCAAAAATGCCACTCCGCAGGAAATGTGGAAGTGGCTGAGTAAAGCGGATTAAAAAGCGAAAGCCTGGATAGACTCTATCCAGGCTTTTATTATTGCCTAATAAATATTCAGAAAATATTGACATATAATATCTCCAAGAATATATTGGACATATTAGACAGGAGTGTGAAGCAATTGAAAAGCAAAGGCATTTATAAGGATTTCTTTTTCCATCCTGATATCATCATCATGTCAGGCCTCTTTGCAGCCGGGCTCATTTGGTATATAGCAGTACTCGGTGCTGGCTGGCAGCTCCTTGCTTTTACAGCAGGGGGAATGCTTACATTTATGTTCAGTGAATATCTCACACACCGCTTCCTGTTCCATCTTAATCCGCCAAAGAATGCTTTGTTTCTGACATTTTTAAAGCGCATTCACTATGACCACCACAAATATCCCAATGATTTAAAGCTGCTGTTTCTGCCGGTCTGGTACAGCCTGCCGAACTTATCGGTCCTTGCCCTCATCTTTTTCTTCCTTACTGGTTCGCTTCCTGATACGGTATCATTCAGCCTCGGCCTCGTGCTCATGCTGCTGATCTATGAATGGAAGCATTATGTAGCACACCGCCCGATCAAACCGAAATCCAAATTTGGAATATGGCTGAAAAAGACGCATATCCTTCACCATTTTAAAAATGAAAACTATTGGTACGGTGTCTCAACCCCTTTTGTCGATGCTCTGTTTGGGACGTTAAAGGATGAGAAGGAAGTGGAAACAAGCAAAACGGTGAAGGATCTGGAGGGCAGGAGCAGGGAAAAGAAGCTTTCATCCTGAAGAAATATGCTCATCAAGGGAAAAAGCTGCATCATGGCAGCTTTTTCATTTTTTTATAAGCACTTTGGAAAGGGGATAAATGGTTGAGCTTTGGATAATCAAGCTTAAAATGACCGCTGTAAAGGTCAGCGAGATGATCATATCCGCCCTGGTGGTTTGTGCTGCATCGAGGATCAGCAGCAGAACGACCGACATGGTCCCTTTAATACCGGCCCATGATATGATGGACGATTCCCGCCAGCCGAACAGCTTCCTTTCTTTTGGCAGGGCCAGGACGGTTCCATGGATGACAGCAAAGCGGATCAGAATGCTCATAGCAAAAATGACAAAGGCAATGCCCCATTGATCAATGGCCAGATGGCTGGTTACTTCAATTCCGATCATAAGAAAGACGAGGGATATGATGGTTGGCTCGATTATTCCCCAGAAGCTGTCGAGCGACTCCAGGTAATGGTCTTCCTTATTTGTGTGAGTGAACTCCCATGACAGCATGATGCCGGCAGAAACCGTTGCCAGGACACCCGAAACGCCTGCAAGCTCGGCTGCATAGAAGATTCCGTACGAAAGAATGATGCTGAGCATCACCTGATAATCTTTCCGCTCGGTCACATGGACGGCCTTGCTGACGATCCAGCCGCATATTAGTCCAAGAAAAATACCCCCAAGGGATACAAAGAGAAAGTCTTTTGCGAAAGAAAGAACCGAAAAGGATTCTCCTCTGGCAAACATCCCTGTCAGTACAGTGAACAGTACAAAGCTTGTCCCATCATTGATCATGGACTCACCTTCCACGATTTCGCTTACCCTCGGGTCGGAGGATGCCTCCTTTAGGATGGATATGACGGAAACCGGATCGGTCGGTGTAAGAATGGCCGCAATCATCAGGCTTCCCAGGAAGCTGATGCTAACGAAAAGATTGGCAAAATAATAAATGGCAGTCCCAAGGAGCAGAGCCGTGATCAAAAGGCCGGCTGTACTCAGGAAACCAATCATGCCTGCATTTTTCTTCAGGGCGGCTGGAGGAAAGCGATATGCTGAAATGAATAATAATGAAGGCAGGAAAATTTCGTACAAAATTTCCTTTCCGATATGAAGCGATGCAAAATAGCCTATAAAAGACAGGCCGATCCCTATCAGCACCAATACAGGCGGACCTGGGAACAGCTTTTTCTTTTTATCAATGGTCAAAACAATGTAGCCCGCCAAAAGCAGCAGTATTATTTTTATCGGCTCCATCCACTTTCCCCCTTTCGCATTTTAAAGAAAAATTACCCTTTTGCCAGCAGATAGAAACTTATAGCCGAGGGGGTATCAGGATCAGCCGGTGCTGGAAGGATGAATGCCAGTGCTGATAAAAAAAAGGCAGGGGAGTCTGCAGCGCAAAGAAAAGGCTGGCAGGATTACAGACTTCCCGTCCAATCTTAAGCCTTATCACCGGTATTAAAGCGCCTGCTATGCAGTATTACAGAAATTCAGATTTGGAGTGTTGACAAAATACCTAGTAGGGTATACTATTGGTTCATAGCCGCCGAACAAAGCGGCGTTCACAAAAGAATGGAGGGGGCATCCTTTGGAATATAATAATGGAACGAAGAACCGGATCAAGCGGGTCGAAGGGCAGATGCGCGGTGTTATGCGCATGATTGAAGAAGATGCAGATTGCAAGGATGTCATTACCCAGCTGTCTGCTGCAAGGTCGGCAATTGACCGGGCAATCGGCGTAATCGTGAGCACAAATCTTGTGGAATGCATGAAAGATGCCGATGAAGATGGCACTTTGGAGCCGGAAGAGATGATAAAGGAAGCAGTCAATCTGCTTGTGAGAAGCAGATAGGGTTGACATCCTTTTTATTTTGAAATATTATATACCCCACTAGGTATTGAAATAAAACAATTATCCAAGGAGGAATTTTTCATGAACAGCAATAAAGTATTAGATGCAAAAGGTTTGGCTTGCCCAATGCCGATCGTTAAAACAAAGAAGGCAATCGGTGAGCTTGAATCAGGACAGATATTAGAGGTCCTGGCAACTGACAAGGGAGCGAAGAGCGATCTGACAGCATGGGCTTCATCAACAGGCCATGAACTGATCGATATGAAGGAAGAAGCAGGCGTATTTACTTTTTACATTAAAAAAGGCTGATTTTTTTTGCAGGGTTATATACCCAGTACAGTATATTAGATGAGGGGGATTAGAATGTCAGAAAAGAAAAGAACAACGATTGTCCTTTTTAGCGGAGATTATGATAAAGCAATGGCAGCCTATATCATTGCGAACGGTGCTGCAGCGTATGATCACGAAGTTACCATTTTCCATACCTTCTGGGGATTGAATGCTCTTCGGAAAGATGAGAATACTATGGTTAAAAAAGGATTCATGGAAAAGATGTTCGGCAGGATGATGCCAAGGGGAGCCGATAAAATGGGGCTTTCAAAGATGCACTTCGCTGGCCTTGGCCCTAAGATGATCAAAGGCGTAATGAAAAAGCATAATGCACTCCCGCTGCCGCAGCTGATCGAGATGGCTCAGGAACAGGATGTAAAACTGGTTGCCTGTACGATGACGATGGATTTGCTCGGACTGCAGCAGGAGGAGCTGCTTGACAATATTGAATATGCTGGTGTTGCAGCTTATCTTGGTGATGCCGAAGACGGCAATGTAAATCTGTTTATATAGGAGGGCAACACAATGGAGAAATGGTCAGCTAAAGAAGTAGAAAGCAAGCTGGAAAAAGGAATGCTTAATATTGTGGATGTCCGGGAAGTGGATGAGGTAAAAGAGGGCCGTATTCCTGATAGTGTGAATATCCCGCTTGGACTCCTTGAATTCAGGATGCATGAGCTTGATAAAAATAAAGAATATGTCCTTGTATGCCGGTCAGGAGGCCGCAGCGGAAGGGCGTGCCAGCTGCTTGAATCCCATGGCTTCAAGGTTGTTAATATGGAAGGCGGAATGCTTGCCTGGGAAGGGCGCACGGAGTAATTTTTTTAGGAAATCATATACCCCGGGAGGTTTAAAGATGACACAGATTAAAACAGATTCCACTCTTGACGCAAAAGGGCTTGCATGCCCTATGCCAATTGTCAAAACGAAAAAAATGATTACGGGCATGAATGCAGGCGAAGTACTGGAGGTGCTGGCTACTGATAAAGGTTCAAAAGCAGATTTGAAGGCTTGGGCTGAAAGTGCCGGCCATCAGTATCTTGGAACTGTTGAAGAGGAAGGCGTGCTTAAGCATTATCTGCGCAAAGCAAGCGGCGAAGAGGTGCAGGAGAAAAAGCATCCTCATGTTGTCAGCAATGAAGATCTTGAGAAACTTGTGGGAGAAGACGGCGATATCATTGTGCTGGATGTACGGGAATCTGCAGAATTTGCTTTCCACCACATTCCGGGCGCTGTCTCCATCCCATTAGGAGAGCTGGAGGAGCGCGCTGGAGAATTGGACGTTGAAGCGCCGGTTTATGTAGTCTGCCGGACAGGCAGCAGAAGCGATCTTGCTGCAAGGATGCTTGATGCCAAAGGCTTCAAGGATGTTAAAAATGTGATCCCTGGCATGAGCCAGTGGAACGGACCATCAGCCAGTATGAATCAATAAAAAATTTTGCATTAAAGTATACGGTAGGGGGTAATTGGGTTGACTGTAAAAGCAATGACTGCTGAAGAAGCTGCGCAAAAAGTAATTCAAAAAGAAGAAATGTTCATTCTTGATGTCCGAAATCATGATGCATTCGCGGATTGGAAAATGGAAGGAGACCACTTTCAGTATTTGAATATTCCTTATTTCGATCTTTTGGACGGCGTCGGGGAGATTATGGAAAAGCTGCCGGCAGATAAAGATATCCTGGTTGTCTGTGCCAAGGAAGGTTCATCTGTAATGGTAGCTGAGATGCTTTCCGATGAAGGGCTGGATGTATCTTATCTGCAGGGCGGAATGAAGGCATGGAGCGAGCATCTTGAACCGGTCAAAGTTGGGGACCTGAAGGACGGCGGAGAGCTGTACCAATTTGTGCGCCTGGGGAAAGGCTGTCTTTCTTATATGGCGATTTCCGGCGGGGAAGCGGCCATTATTGATGCAGCCCGAGTGACGGAAGCATACAGAGGGTTTGCTGACGAAAAAGGCGCAGCGATCAAGCATGTGTTTGACACACATCTTCATGCCGACCATATTTCCGGAGGAAGAATGCTTGCTGAGCAAACTGGCGCTAGCTACTGGCTGCCGCCAAAGGATGCCGGCGAAGTCACTTTCGATTACAGCAGCCTTGAAGATGGAAGAACAGTGAAAATCGGCACAACTGCTATTGATATCCATGCATTGTACTCTCCTGGCCATACGATTGGATCAACATCTTTCGTGATTGATGGACGATACTTGCTTTCTGGCGATATTTTATTCATCGACAGCATTGGCCGTCCTGATCTGGCCGGCCTGGCAGACGACTGGGTAGGGGATCTGCGTGAGACACTGTATAAGCGATACCGCGATCTGTCTGAAGAGCTGCTCGTTCTGCCGGCCCATTTCATGATCATTGATGAATTGAATGATGATGGTTCTGTTTCTAAGAAGCTGGGCACCTTATTTGCAGAAAACCATGGCCTGAACATCAGCGATGAGGCAGAATTCCGCAGGCTGGTCACCGAAAACCTCCCGCCGCAGCCGAATGCCTATCAGGAAATCCGCAAAACCAATATGGGCAGAATCACTCCTGATGAAGAAGAGCAGCGTGAAATGGAAATAGGTCCAAACCGCTGTGCTGTCAGGTAATTAGAAAAGCGCAAGCGCCTTGCTACTAAAGGAACGCAGACTAAGAACGCCACGTCCTGTGGCAACGTCTGCATGACCCCCATCTTGGGGGCCTCAAGGCGATCCTCCAGAAAGGCGTTCTTTGCCTTTTTGGGAGGATTGACTTGTGACCTCGAGGGGGCGCAGCTGCTAGACAGTAATCTAAGTGAAAATTGCCGTTTTTTTATGAGGGAAAAGCCTGCCGTTTGAATTTTCACAGCCGGCAGGCTTTTTCCTGAAAAGGGAGGATGAGAACCATGAGCATTGAATTAATCATCGTCATTTTCCTGCTTGGCTTTGCTGGATCGTTTATTTCCGGGCTGCTCGGCATAGGCGGTGCGATCATCAATTTTCCTATGCTGCTGTATATACCGGCTCTTTTGGGTTTGGCTTCATTCACTGCGCATGAAGTTACCGGCATCAGTGCGGTCCAGGTGCTATTTGCGACAATCGGCGGTGTATGGGCCTATCGTAAAGGAGGGTTTTTAAATAAGTCCCTGATCCTTTATATGGGCATCAGCATCCTTGCCGGAAGCATGATCGGCGGATTCGGTTCGAAATTCCTGCCAGAAGCAGGCATCAGCCTTGTGTACGGCATACTTGCCTTGATTGCGGCGGTCATGATGTTCATTCCGAAGAAGAGGATTGATGATGTTCCGCTCGATGAGGTCGTTTTTAATAAATGGCTTGCTGCTTCACTTGCCTTCATCGTCGGCATCGGTGCGGGAATCGTCGGCGCCGGCGGAGCCTTCCTGCTTGTTCCGATTATGCTTGCTGTCCTGAAAATACCAACAAGGATGACGATAGCATCTTCCCTCGCCATTACATTTATTTCTTCCATTGGTGCAACAGCGGCTAAGATTTCGACCGGACAGGTGGAGTATCTTCCAGCCCTGATCATGGTTGCGGCAAGCCTGCTGGCCTCTCCTCTTGGGGCGAATGCAGGGAAAAAAGCCAATACGAAATTGCTGCAAGTGATCCTGGCTGTCCTGATCTTCGCTACAGCTATTAAGACCTGGATGGATATTTTATAACAGGATGCTGCCCCTCAAGAGGGGCGGTTTTTTTGTATGTGAAAAGATATATAGCATAAATTAACGATAGCATAGATGAGAGGCGGGGTGACTTCTATATGAAATATATTGTGAAAAAGCCGGTCAAGCTATTTGACCAGATTGAGAGGTATGGCGAAATCACCAATGTTCTTGGATTTGGGGATCCGCATGTAGAAAAAGTGGATGGCCGGTGGCAGATGTTTATCGGCGGCTTTCAGACAAATTTCAAAAACAACCTATTCACCGCCTCGCTCCCGCATGGGGAACCGCTCAGCAGCAATAATTGGAAGCTTTCCATGGATAATCAGAACCCGAAAAAGGCAAAGCCTCTTATTGAGAATTCCGAGAAAGGGAGCTGGGATTACTTCGGCTTTCATACTCCCTGCTATGTGAAGGGAAAAGGAAAAAATGGTGAAACAAAAGAATTGATTTATTATACAGGAAGAGCCTCCAAAAAGGTCCTCGACAATGATGCTCCATACTCTATCGGGGCTATTGAAAGGACAGCCGGCGGCTGGAGGAGGATACCCTTCCCGGTAATTAAGGGGACGAGCAGCAGCCCGAATGTGCTCGAGCCTAAGGCAGGATTCATTGATGGAAAGTGGAGGATGTGGTATGTAACCACAAGACGGGAGACAGGGAAAAAGGGCTATCCGCATTATACAATCATGTACACAGAAAGTGACAATGGATTGACAGGCTGGAGCAGCCCTTTCCCTTTGTTTGGAGAGGGTGAAAACTATTATGATGCATCAGTTCACCCTTCAGCACCGGAAGGGTTTGAAATGCTGGTATGCCGCAGCACCAATTTATATGGGCGAAAGCCGTTTCCCAAACAGGGCCTGTGGCTTTTGCAGGGAACTGAGCCGGACGGAAAGCGCAGCGGCTGGTCATCTGATCCTTATTGTATCCTGGATGCAGAGGAGGGGGAGGACTGGTACAAGCATGGCATTGGCAGCCCCTCAGGCCACTATGGGGAGTCGGAAGCTGACCGGAATACCCTCTATGTATTTTTTACAGGGCTGCACAGGGAAAGAAACTGGATGAACATCGCCCTGGACTGTTTAAAAAAGAAGAGGCGCCCGCCATTCCCGTCCCCATTTTATTTTACAGTCGGAAAGGTTGAGCTGACTAAGGAGAGATAGAAAAGAAGCAGACCAGTGCGGTCTGCTTCTTAAGATTCTTATGGATTGGTAGACCACATTCCGGCATTTTTAATAAAAATGCGCGGGTTCAGCTTCAGCTGGGCCACCATGTATTCTGCCAAATCTTCAGGCTGCATGACTTTTTCAGGATTTCCGTCAGTCAGGTTTGTTTCAATTGCAAGATCTGTCGCCACAGTGCTTGGCGTCAGGGCACTGACCCGGATATTATGCTTTCTGACCTCAAGCATCAGTGATTCTGTCAGGCCGAGGACGGCAAACTTGGAAGCACTGTAGGCGCTTGTCACAGGAGCACCTTTTTGGCCGGCAGTTGATGAGATATTGATGATATCGCCGGATTTTCTTTCGATCATTCCAGGCAGGACCGCACGTGTGACATGGTAGACGCCCATCAGGTTTACCTGAATGATGTCTTCCCACTCCTGCGGGGAAAGCTCCAGGAAGCCGCCAAATTTAGCGATGCCTGCATTATTGATCAGGATATCGATCTGGCCAAGCTCAGACGTTATCTTTTCAACGGCTTTGTTGACGGAATCGCTGTCCTGGACATCGGCAGCAGCATAGGATACTTTTACGTCGTACTCTTTCAGCTCTTCGGCTGCTTTTTCAAGATTGGAAAGAGTTCTTCCAAGCAGGCCGACAGAAATGCCTTCCTTGGCGAAAGCAATAGCTGCTGCACGGCCGATGCCGCGGCCGGCGCCTGTGATTAAAGCTGTTTTTCCTTTTAGGCTTTGCATAAGATCACTCCTTTTAATGATATGATACTACTCCAAATTGGCATGCCTGCCAAACATTTTGGCTGAATCAAGGCCTTTTTTCTCCATGACGCGAAGGATGATGGCATCATAAAGCAGGAGAAGGGACTGCTCGAACAGTGATCCCATCGGCTGGATGGTGGAAAGCCCGCCTTCGTTCTGATCCTTTGTCGCGCCAGGCATTTTGACAGTGATGTCAGCGAGGCTGGCGATGGATGAGTCAGGGACGATTGTAGCGGCTGCTATTTTGCCGCCGATCGACCTGGCTTTTTCAGCCATGGAAACGAGGCTCTTTGTCTCTCCGGAGCCCGACCCGATGATCAGCAGATCATTCTCCTCGAAGCCCGGCGTGACGGTTTCGCCGATGACATAGGCGTCGACCCCCATATGCATGAGCCTCATGGCAAAGGATTTTGCCATGAATCCTGACCTGCCGGCGCCTGCTGTGAACACTTTTCCGGATTCGAGTATCTGGCTTGCGAGTGCTTCCGCCTGCCCTGGGTCAATCGCTTCAGCCGCATGTTCCAGCTCGTTCAGAATCTTTTTCAGGTATTCTATAGTATCCATCATCTTACCCTTGCTTGATGATTTCCTGCATTTTGCTTGCAGCTGCTTTTTTATCGTCCTGGCTGGTGATGCCACCGCCTACGATGACCAGATCCGGCTGAGCCTTGACCACTTCCGGAAGGGTCTCAAGCTTGATTCCGCCCGCGATGGCTGTTTTGGCATTTTTTACAACGCTTTTAATTGTTTTTAGATCTTCAAAAGAGTTCTGGCCCACAGCTTGCAGGTCATAGCCGGTGTGTACGCAAATATAGTCAACGCCGAGCTCGTCCAGTTCTTTTGCGCGCCCTTCAAGGTCCTTGACGGCAATCATATCAACAAGGATTTTTTTGCCTTGCTTTTTCGCCTCTTCTACGGCCCCTTTGATGGACTCGTCTTCAGCAGCGCCGAGGATCGTGATGATGTCTGCGCCAGCTTCAGATGCCTTCATGACTTCATATCCTGCTGCATCCATGATCTTCAGGTCGGCAAGCACTTTCAGGTTAGGGAATGCTTCCTTTACTTCTTTAACGGCTTTGAGGCCTTCATTTATAACAACAGGAGTGCCGATTTCAACGACATCGATATGCTCCTCTACTTCTTTCACCAACTCGATTGCTTCAGGAATGTTTACCAGGTCTAATGCTAATTGTAATTCCATTTCTTTCACTCCTTCATAATTGTCTGGGATGAACTGTGTTTTTGAATATCACAGTATGAATGTTATTATAGAGATAACAACTCTCAATTATAAGTACGCACTTTATTTTTACATAGTGCCTAAAAGTATACTAATGAGTTATAATAGGCTTCGGAGGTGGTTGGGATGTCCCGCATGCTGGATAAAACCTTTAACTGCGAAAAAGAACTGACTCTTTCCGTGATTGGCGGTAAGTGGAAAATGATTATTTTATGGCACCTGGGCAAAGAAGGCACCAAACGATTTGGCGAACTCAAAGCCCTTATACCGGGCATCACCCAGCGTATGCTCGTCAACCAGCTGCGCGAGCTGGAGGAAGATGCAATCGTCCACCGCGAAGTTTATCCTGTCGTGCCGCCAAAGGTCGAATATTCCCTTACTGAACAGGGCAGGACGCTCATGCCAATCCTGGACAGCATGTACAGCTGGGGGAAAAATTATATGGAAACCGTCATAAACTCTGGCCAGGATCCCGATCAGACTGCAAAATGACGAAAAAAGATTGCTTCATGCGAAGCAGTCTTTTTTGTTTTTCACTTTATTAAGTTGTCCTGCCGGCTGGATTTTAGCAGCAGAAGTAGAAAAATAAGCGGCTGTTTGCAGATTCCCTTTATGGCCCGGAAGAAAAACCTGCAGGGGGACAGATGGCTAGAGATAGTGCCCATGAAAGGTTCCTGAATACAGCGGCATCTCTCATGGAGGAATGGGAAAAAGAGGCAGAGCAAATTCTGCCTTCTGTTATCATAAAGCTGGAATGCCAATGATTCGTTTGTTAATCTGCCGCTTTCTCATAAGTAATGGCCTGCTTTCCAATCTGCTCCCAGCCGGCTATGAACTCTTCCCGCGGGAGCTTGCGGTTTTTTTTGTCGAGAGGGTCATTAACATAGAGGTTTTGTTCATCAAATCCTGTGACAAGGACTGAATGCATGCTGTAGGTGACTTTGACAGGTCCGCTTTCGGTCTCCCATGTTTCCCATTCGCTTTCAGGAAGTTTATCGAAGGTGCTGGTGACGATGACCCAGACAGGGCGGCCATCTTCGACCTGCGCCAGTACAGAGTCAAAGCTTTCACCTGTCATGTCTTTTATTTTCCCCGGCAGATAGTTTTCTGCCAGTTCGGCGACCGGTTCATGATAAACGCCAAGGCCAGGCTCATCCATTGTCTTCATATTGCCGACGAATCCTTCATGGATGTTGCCGCGGACACCGTTTTCCTCGAAAGGCACCCGCTTGATTTCCTCGGATAGGGTCATTTTGTCAACAGAGACACCAGCATCCTGGAGCAGCATGGCAAGAGTTGTCACTTCGCAGCCCCTCATCAGCTCAGGCTTCTGGGAAATATGCGGGGCATCGATCATCATCTGCTCGGCTGTCTGCTCCTCTGCTGGCCTGGAGACAGCTTCTTCTTCGGCACCGCTGCTGTCAGAACAGCCGGCAAGCACAATAACTGCAGCTATCATTGCTTTTTTCAAAGAATTTCTCTCCTTTAGCGTTTTTATTGTCCTTTCCCTTTTTACCGATGAATTAACCTGAAGCAGCATGCCGGGGCCTTAGTGAAGGACTGGCAGGTAATTTCTCTTTTACAGAAGGTTTTTTATTTTCCGGCTCGAATAGTAGAAGGTGATAAGAAAATCTCAGGGGGGAGGCAGCAGATTGGGAAATGGATTTTATCTGATAATGGAAGAGTATATGGAACTGGCCGACCGTTATCTGCCAGGCAGGCTGGAAGGCCTGTATATCCATGGCTCTGCCGCGCTCGGAGCTTATCTGCCGGGCAAAAGCGATATTGACTTTATTGCGGTAACAAAAGGTGTCTTAAGTCAGGAGGAAGCAGATCGGCTTATCAGGGTCCATGGAGAGCTTGCTTTTAAGCATCAATCTCCAGAACTGGATGGCTGCTATATCATATGGGACGACCTTGGCAGTCTTGCAGCGGAATCCCGCTATATCTATAATGGCGGAGAATTTAAAGAGGGCGCGCCCTTTAACCCGGTCATGTGGAGAATCTTAAAAGATCATGGAGTCAGATTAAGGGGCCCAGACATTTCAGATCTTTCTATCCCTGTTCGGGAGGAGGACCTGGCTGAATATATCAGGGAGAACAGCCAGTCGTACTGGCGGAAAAGAACGGAGGCAATGAAAGCTGACCCGAAAAGAATTATGGCGCTTCCGGCAGAGATGATTTATGAAGAGCTGGAGTGGAGCATACTGGGCCTGCTGCGGCAGTTTTATACCATTCGGGAGAACGGGATCACCTCCAAAGCAGGGGCAGGGAAATATGGGCTCATGAATATGCCGGAAAAATGGCATTCAGTGATTGAATTGGCTCTGCTTGTCCGAAAGGGGAATACACCTCCGGAAGCACCGGAACTAGATATGATCACGGATGCGCTTCAGCTGATGGATCATTTATCTTCGTCCATCCTGAAAGAAAAGAAGGGCCTACCTTCCTAATGAGGGGCCCTTTCCAGATTAATAAATGCTGACATCACCGCTGGAAACATCAACTTTGATTTCATGTTTGCCTTCCTTATTGAAGCCGCTTATGCGGTTGTCTTTCACTTCTTTTTGGTCCATGGGGACATCTGCATGAATGTCACCGCTGCTGTAATGGGCATCAAGTGTAAAGCTGGCACTATCAGGCAAATCGAGCTGGACATCGCCTGAGCTGACATCCAGGTCGATAGGTGCCGCAAGCTTTTTCATTTTGATGCCGAGCTCTCCTGATGCGATGCCGGCCTCAAGTTTTCCTTCTAAGCTGTCAATGATGGTGCTGCCTGAACTGATTTCAAGGTCTGCTTCTTCTGCTTTCAATGAAGAGATGAATAGTTCTCCAGATGCGCCGTTAAGCTCAAATTCCCGGACTTGAAGGTCTCCGAGCATAACATCTCCTGAGCTCATATCCAGAGAGACGTCCCGCAGCTTTATCGGTTCATTGCCGGCAAAATCAAAATCTCCGGAGCCGAGATTGATGTCCAGATCTTTGTCATAGTCTTGAGGGATATAAATGCTGAGCTCTGTCTTTTCAAAGCCGCCGAACCAGTGAGGCCATTTTCGTTTATAATCGACCTTTATTGTCCTGCCGTTTTTCTTCACGTTCACTTCACCCTTGCCATCCAGAACGGCTTCAACGGTATCTCTTTCTTCCTGGATGATAGTTGTCTCTACTCCTGACACATTTACTTCAATCCGGCTTACCCGCTCGGCTGAAGCTTTTTCCTTTCCGTTTGCGCCCAGGCCCAGCCAGCTGAAATGGCTGAAGCTTGTAAAGGCCAGGTAAAGACCGGTGATAACCAGGAATAACAGAATGATTTTTTTCATATGGGAACCTCTTTCTATATTATATTTAGCATTAAATTGTCCTTGTTTGTATTCTACCGGAAGATCCAATCTCCTTTAATGCACCTCCGCATGATTTTCTTCTAAGACCTTAGACATACAAGTGAAACCGCTTTTCCTCGGATGTTTATTTTGGAAAAAGGAGGGTAGAGGGATTGTTAGCAGGAAAATGATTAAGTGAGAAAGGATGAGTGATTTGCCTGATACATACCAAGTAAAACTAAATGGTGCTGAAGTGAAGGTGGCGGCAGGTGATGAGACAACCATCCTTCAGCTATTGCAGAACTCATCGGTGGAGGTGCCGAATGTGTGCTATCACCCGAGCCTCGGGCCGATTGAAACATGTGATACCTGCATCGTCAGTGTGAATGGGGAGCTTGTCAGGTCATGCTCAACCAAGCTCAACGATGGGGATATCATTGATACGGTATCAGCGGATGTAAAGGAAGCACAGGTTATCGGGATGGACCGCATCCTGACCAATCATGAGCTTTACTGCACAGTATGCGATTATAATAACGGCGGATGCGAAGTACATAACACAGTCAAAGAAATGAAAATCAACCATCAGAGCGTCCCTTTTGCACAGAAACCGTATCCTGCGGATAATTCCCATCCTTTCTACCGGTATGATCCGGATCAGTGCATCCTTTGCGGACGCTGTGTGGAAGCATGCCAGGATGTGCAGGTGACAGAGACGCTGACAATCGACTGGGAACGTGAAAAACCAAGGGTCATCTGGGATAATGATGTCCCAATCAATGAGTCTTCTTGTGTTTCATGCGGACACTGTTCAACCGTCTGTCCGTGCAATGCCATGCTGGAAAAAGGCATGGAAGGGGAAGCCGGCTATTTAACCGGTATTGCCAAGCAGACGCTCCGGCCGATGATCGAAATCACTAAAAATGTCGAGACAGGGTACGGATCAATTCTTGCCATCTCAGATATGGAAGCCGCGATGCGCGATGAGCGGATTAAAAAAACGAAAACGGTCTGCACGTACTGCGGAGTGGGCTGCAGCTTTGATGTCTGGACAAAGGGCCGTGAAATCCTGAAGGTGGATCCGCAGCCGGAAGCCCCTGCAAATGGAATTTCCACGTGTGTGAAAGGGAAGTTCGGCTGGGATTTTGTCAATAGCGAAGAGCGCCTGACAAAGCCGTTGATCCGGGAAGGAGAATTCTTCAGGGAGGCGGAATGGGATGAAGCCATCAGCCTGATTGCCCGCCGTTTCACCGAAATTAAAAATGAACATGGGGCACAGGCCATGAGCTTCATTTCTTCCTCTAAATGTACAAATGAGGAGTCTTTTCTGATGCAGAAGCTTGGCCGTGCAGTAATTGGAACAAATAACATCGATAACTGCTCCAGATACTGCCAGACTCCTGCGACCGTCGGGCTGTTCAGGACGGTCGGCTATGGCGGGGATGCAGGCAGCATCCGGGATATCCAAATGTCAGATCTTGTCCTTATTATAGGTTCCAATACAGCAGAATCCCATCCTGTCCTCTCCACCAGGGTGAAGAGGTCGCATAAACTTGGCGGCCAGAAACTGATTGTGGCAGACCTGCGGAAGCATGAAATGGCCGACAGGGCCGATCTGTTCGTGCAGCCTAAGGCAGGCACTGATATTGTCTGGCTGTCAGCTGTGGCCAAATATATTATTGACAATGGCATGGCAGATGAAGAGTTCCTTGCTGAAAAAGTAAACGGACTGGATGAATTCACGAAGAATCTGGAAAAGTACACGATGGAGTATGCGGCTGAAGTGACGGGCATTGCGCTGGAACAGCTGATTGATATGGCAGAAATGATCGGCAGGGCAAAATCTGTCTGCGCACTCTGGGCGATGGGCATCACCCAGCATATGGGCGGCAGTGATGCCAGTACAGCCATCTCTAATCTTCTGCTTGTCACTGGCAACTATGCAAAGCCGGGTGCAGGGGCTTACCCGCTTAGAGGACATAACAATGTCCAGGGGGCGAGCGATTTCGGCAGCATGCCGAATATGTTCCCGGGATACCAGGAAGTCGCCGATCCTGAGATCAGGAAGAAGTATGAGCTGGCATGGGGAACAGAGCTTCCGGGCGAGCCAGGGCTCAATAACCACGAAATGGTGGAAGGCATTCACGCCGGCACCCTTAAGGCCATGTACCTGAAGGGTGAAGATATGGGACTCGTTGATTCAAATATCAATCATGTGCATGCTGCGTTTGAGAAGCTTGATTTCTTCGTGGTCCAGGATATTTTCCTCAGCAAGACGGCGGAGTTCGCCGATGTTGTCCTTCCTGCAAGTCCGAGCCTTGAAAAGGAAGGGACATTCACCAATACCGAGCGCAGGATCCAAAGACTGTACCAGGCTCTTGAACCGCTTGGGGACTCAAAGCCTGACTGGCAGATCATCATGGAAATTGCCAACAGCCTTGGAGCAGGCTGGAACTACACGCATCCATCTGAAATCATGGAAGAAGCCTCCAGGCTGATGCCTTTATATTCCGGTGTGACGTATGAAAGGCTTGAAGGATATAACAGTCTGCAATGGCCGGTGGCGGAGGATGGGCAGGATACCCCGCTTTTATATACAGAAAGGTTCCCGTTTGAAGATGGCAGGGCAAGGCTCGTGCCGGTCGATTGGACGAAGCCGCTGGAGTTTGAGGAAGAGTATGATCTCCATATCAATAATGGGCGCCTTCTTGAGCATTTCCATGAAGGCAATATGACGTACCGTTCCAAAGGAATCAGCGAGAAGACACCAAGCGTGTTCCTGGAGGTATCTCCGGAGCTTGCAGAAGAGCGCGGACTGGAAAGCGGCACGCTTGTAAGGCTTTCATCTCCTTATGGGAATGTGAAGGTGCAATGCCATATCACCGACAGGGTAAAAGGGAAGGAAGTGTACCTTCCGATGAATGACAGGGGAGAGGCTGCCATCAATCTGCTGACAAGCAGCTACGCAGATAAAGATACAGATACGCCGGCTTATAAAGAAATCCGGGCAAAAATGGAGATCCTGAAGGCCAAGGGCGAAGATCCGCTTCCTAGAATCAACCACCGCTACGGAAACCCGCAGCCGCAGATTGGTGTACAGGTCCAGAAAAAGTGGGCACGGAAGGATTATATTTTCCCGGGAGATCTTGTGAAAAAGGAGCGAGAACATGGCTAAAGCGATCACGCACATCCAGCGCAAGACATTAAGCGAGGAAGAAAAGCGTAAAAAAGATCTGATGGAAGTGGAAGATGCCCTGATTGATAATAAAGAAGCCATCCTGGAGTCGCTCAAGGTCATGAGGAATATGCATGACCGGGGGGTGCTTTCCCTGCTCAGCGGACTGTTTGGCCAGGGAGACAAAGTCCTCGACATCCTTGTCAGGGCGGCTGACAAGCCGGAAACCTCGAACACATTGAAGAATTTGCTCCTGATGGGCGGTACACTGGGCATGATCAATGTCAAACAGCTGGAGCCGTTTCTGCTTAAAATCGACTCAGGCATTGCCAGGGTGGCGGAAGCAGGAGATACTCAGGAAAAAACAAGCTTTTTTGATCTGGCCAGATCTCTCAAGGATCCTGAAGTCAACAGGGCCGTCACCCTGCTGCTGACCTTCCTGAAAGGAATGGGACAGGAAACGAAGGAGCTGGAGCGGAATACCCAGCTTCCGCAGGAACAAATCGAAGAGCAGAGGAAGCAAGAAGAGTGATGATCAGGAGGGGGCAGTTGCCCTCTTCTTTTTTTATACAAAATTCAGTTCAGCCATTAAATCTGGTCCCCTTCCGTAAATCCCTTTTAACTTTTTCCCCAAAAAAGTAAAACCATATATATCAAGGAAGATAGCGGTTTCATGTTAGTTTAATTAACATATAGTTATCAGAAACTTTAAAATACTCATTGACACCTGTTTGAAAAGAGATAAAATAAGGGTAAGAAACTTAATGTTATATTATCTAACATGAATTTGTTAGATGATAAGCATACATTATTTGAGGGGGAGAGAAAGTGGATACAACTTTTTTGATGAACAGTTTATGGGTCATGGTTAGTGCAGTCCTGGTCATCTTCATGCTTGGCGGATTCATTATGCTGGAGGCCGGGTCTACACGAATGAAAAATGCCGGCCATATCGCGGGGAAGACCATTTTTACATTCGGGCTTGCCTCACTCGTTTTTTGGGCTGTCGGCTTTGGATTTATTTTTGGCGACAACGGCAATTTCTTTACAGGTTTATCGCACTTTTTTTATTCAGGATATGAAATTGAAGGAATGAGTCTTTCCTCATCAGTATTTTTCCTCTTCCAGCTTGCTTTTGCAGGAATCTCCATCACGATTGCCCTCGGCGGCTTCGCAGAAAGGGCAAAACTTTCAATCTATCTGATATTTACGATTCTGTTTTCAGCACTTGTCTATCCGGTGGTTGCCCATTGGATCTGGGGCGGGGGATGGCTGGCTGAACATGGGAAGCAGGATTTTGCCGGCTCAACTGTCGTTCACCTGACAGGGGCGATGGCGGCATTGGCAGCGACCCTCCTTCTTAAACCAAGAATCGGCAAATATAATAAAGATGGCTCTGCCAATAATATTTACGGACATAACCAGGTATTCACTGCCCTTGGGGTCTTGATCCTTTGGATTGGCTGGTTCGGATTCAATGCAGGAAGCACCGTTTCTGTTGACGGAGCATTCTTTGGATTTGTTGCCCTGAATACCAATCTTGCTGCAGGAGCAGGGGCGGTCGCAGCGCTCCTGATCTCATGGGTGGTTCTCGGCAAATCGGATATTACGACAATGCTGAATGGCGCCCTGGCTGGCCTTGTTGCCATAACAGCATCCTGTGCCTTCGTTGACACATGGGCAGCTGTACTGATTGGGTTTGTTGCGGGAATACTCGTTTTCTATAGTGTCCGATTCTTCGAGAAACTGAGAATTGATGATCCGATATACGCCCTTTCTGTCCATGGAGCTGCAGGGGTATGGGGCACATTGTCAACCGGATTCTTTGCCACCCCGGAATTGGCTACAGTCGGCCAGCCTGGATTATTCTACGGAGGAGGATTCACACAGCTGGGAGTCCAATTCATGGGTGTTGCTGTATCTGCCCTCTATGCTTTTGCCGTATCATTTGTCATCCTTCTTATAGCAAAGAAGGTTATGAATGGCTTGCGTGTATCTGAGGAAGAAGAAATTATGGGCCTTGATGTCAGTGAGCATGGCAGCTATGGATACCCGGAGGTTTTCCTTTCGAAAGATAATAAATTATCTTCATGAGCATAAGGCCTCTTCATGGGGCCTTATGTTTTCTTCATATAAAGGGAGTGCGTTTATTTGCAGGATTTTCAGTCATATGCAGAAATCAGGGAATGGAAGGACAGCCGGATCTTCATGGCTGCCGCCAGTACATCCAAAATAAATGAAATCCATGATGAAGCGATGAAATACGTGTTCAGGCAGTCTGTGCAAAAGGTTAGAAAAGGGCCGGATGAATCGGATTTTGTCTGGTTTGTGACCGGCAGCGGAGGCAGGCTGGAGCAGGGTGTCATCAGTGACCAGGATCACGGCATTGTTTTTACCGGGGGGGAAGAGGAAGCAGCGTACTTTCAGGAACTGGGGCAAGAGCTGTCATATGGCCTGAATGAAACGGGATATCCCTATTGTGAAGGCAAGGTGATGAGCAGCAACCCTTTATGGCGGAGAACAGCGGAAGCCTGGAAAGAGCAGCTGGAGCGATGGATTGAGGAGGAGAGCTGGGAGTCGATCCGGTATCTGCAGATTTTTTATGATGCGAGGGCCCTGGAAGGAAGCGGAGTGTATATCAGTGAGCTTAAATCTTATGTGCACACTAAGATGATGGCAGGTCCCAGACTTTTAAAAAGGCTTGCAGAGAATAGCATGCATATAAAACCGGCTGTTGGTCCCCTGGGCCAGATCCTTGTTGAGGAAAAAGGAAAATTTGAGGGCTTCATAGACTTGAAGCAGACTGCTTTCCTTCCCTATGTTAACAGCATCCGTCTATTGGCGATGAAGGAAGGGTTTTTTGAAACCTCCACACTTGAAAGAATCAGCAGGCTTGCGGAAAAGGCAGAGTATAAGGATGCGCTGGAAAAGGCAGAGCGCAATTTCCGCCTTCTGCTGGCCTGCAGGGAATCCATTTTCTCCAGTGCCCGCTCTTATGAGGCTTCACACTACTTGAATGTAAGAAACCTTCCAAGGGAAGAACGGGCGGAGCTCCGCAATATCCTGAAGGGCGGAAAAAAGCTGCACCAATTTGTACAGGCCAAGATTGAAAAGGGTGTCCAATAATGGGCTTTGAAAGCATGTTTCAAATGATGAAAGGGCTGCCGGGGAAGCTGAATTCCGGTGTATTCGGGGGGATGCAGGGCGGGCAGAATTCCCAGCAGCAGGCCTTCCTGCGCAGACTGCATAAAGAAATACGGGCAGAGGAAGCGCTGTCGGTGCCGCTTGACAGGATGGAAGCTATCGTCATGGATATTGAAACAACTGGTTTTTTTCCTGATCAGGGAGATGAGATTATTTCTATAGGGGCGGTCAAGATAGAGAATGGAACCATAAATGAGGATAAGAAGTTTTATTCCCTGATCAGATATGAAAAAACACTCTCACCTCAGATTGAACAGCTTACAGGCCTAAGGGGCTCCCAGCTTAAGGAGGCGCCCCCGCTGCCTGAAGTGCTGATAGAGTTCTTCAAATTCTGCGAAGCGCGGACCATCATAGCGCATCATGCCCGTCATGAGAAGAGCTTCCTGCAGAATGCGAGCTGGAAGCATTTTAAGGCTCCTCTTAAGCACAGAATTATAGATACCTCTTTCCTGTACCGGATTGCCGAGCCGGAGCTTAACCTGCAGAGGCTGGAGGACCTGTGCAGCCACAACGGCATTCCGGTCATGGAGCGGCACCATGCTTTGGAGGATGCCCGGCTGGCTGCCGAGCTATGGTGCTGTTATATAAGCAAGGTCCGGGATAAGGGTTGTATGACCCTGAAAGATGTATATGAAAGGGTTGCTTCATTATAGTCCTATTAAAGGTGCGGTCTCTGCCGTGCCTTTTTGTGTTTTTATTAATTTCCTTTTTCAGCCAGAAAGGGGGTTTAACTGTCATTTTTCCCGCGAAAATACTAGAATAGGAAATAGCTATAAGAATGTTAAAAATTCCAGCTTTCTTTTTGAAGGCAAAAAAATATAAAGGTGATCAAAATGAATATAAACAAAAAAGGACTGCTGGTCGATGTAGAAACAACAGGCCTGGCTCCTGGCGGGGACGAAATCATCGAACTGGCATTTATTCTGTTTTCTTATGATGGAGCTACAGGTGAAATCCTCCAGGTTGAGGAAAAGGAGTCTTTCCTTAGGGAGCCGCTTTCAAGCAGGGCCCTTAGAAATTACAGCAGTGCCTACAGGATTCATGGTATTCCGTTTGAAATGGTAAGGGGACAGGTTTTCCATGATGAGTCAGTCCAGTCCTTCCTTAATAAAGCCGATTCTGTATTTGCCCATAATGCATCATTTGACAGAAGCTTCATGTATCAGATGTATCCTGAAGTGAATGACCTTAAATGGTATTGCACCATGAAGGGAGTACAATGGAAAAAGTATGGCTTTGCCAACAGCAAACTGGCGACCCTTCTTTCCGCCCACAATATTACAGACCATCAAACTCACAGGGCGATGGACGATATTACATATCTGATGGAGCTCATGAAGCAGCAGAACCCGGACGGTGGCCTGTTTTTAAAAGAGGTGCTTGAAAAAGGGCCGATGAGAAAATACCAGCCTGCGAAAAAACCGGGGAGAACCTATTCGTGGAGCGCCGGCAGCAGCATTGATCCGCCCTTCAATTAATCTGTTTAACGAAACCGCCATAAGGCGGTTTTTTATTATGAGGAAATAATGAAGTTTCCATTTTTTGAGAGAGGTTTTATTGTTATAATGGAAATATTACAAAAATAAACACAAAGAGGTAGAGCTATGTTACTGAAAGACGCTGAAGTTATTCTGCGGACCATCACCGAAGAAGATCTGCCCCGGTTATGGGAGCTGGCTTTTAAGGAAGAGCATCCGGCGTGGAAAAAGTGGGACGCTCCCTATTTTGAGCATAAATCACTGACGTTTGCTGAATATGAGTTGCGGAAGGAGCAGGTAGTCAACCAGGAGGATATGCTGGCCATCGAAATCAACGGCAAGATAGAAGGGACGGTCAGCTATTACTGGGAGCATGAGCCATCTCTGTGGCTGGAAATGGGAATCGTCATTTATTCGCCGGAATATTGGAATGGCGGTTATGGGACCAGGGCATTGAAACTCTGGATCAGCCACCTTTTCCAAACAAAGCCGATTGCCCGGACCGGCTACACCACCTGGTCAGGAAATGAGCGGATGGTCAAGGTCGGCGAAAAGCTGGGTATGACGATGGAAGCCAGGCTGCGGAAATGCCGGATTTACAAAGGCGTCCATTATGATTCAATCAGGATGGGCATTTTGCGTGAAGAGTGGGAAGCTAATCCCGTCTTTGAATTGGCTGGGTCCGCAGCTGGAGAATAAATACTAAAAATGAGAAACGGAAGTATGTCCAATGAATAATATAAATGAAAAATTGAAGGGATCGTTTCCGGAAATCAAAACGGCCCGCCTTCTGCTCAGGAAAGTGATAATGGAGGATGCAGAGGATATCCTCGGATATCTTTCTGATGCCGAAGTAACGAAATACTATGGAATCGAGCCATTTGCTGACTTGGATGATGCACGCTCCGAAATTGGCTGGTATGAACGCATTCTTGAGGAAGGAACGGGTATCCGCTGGGGAATTTCGTTAAAGGACGGACAAGGGCTGATTGGAAGCTGCGGATTTTTGAATATGGATTCCACCCATTTCCGGGCAGATATAGGTCTTGAACTGGATCCTGCCTGTTGGAATCAGGGAATCGGCACCGAGGCAATCACGGCTATCATCCAGTATGGCTTCGAGGATTTGAATCTGATGAGAATCCAGGCACTGATTGAACCGGCAAACCTCCAGTCCCAGCGCCTTTTCGGAAAATGCGGGTTTATCCGTGAAGGATTGCTGAGGAATTATGAATATACCTGCGGAAAGTTTGATGATCTGCTGATGTTTTCCATCATTAATCCCCATCATCTAGGCCCAGGGTCTTAGAAGCAAATAATACCCGAGTTCGTTCTTTAAGGGAGCATTGTGGCTGTATGATTATGGAGAAGGGCAGCACGGTCGCCACTGCGCATTTCCCTTCATTTTTTTCAGGAGGGAAAAGAAATGGGCCATCGCCAGGTATTTGTACTGCTGACCGACACGGGAACTTTATTCACAAAGCTGATCCGGATTTTTACTGGAAAAGAACTCAATCATGCATCCATCTCATTTGATGAAGGGCTGCTGGATGTGTACAGCTTCGGGAGGATTAATCCTGCCAATCCGTTTTCCGGGGGATTCGTGAAAGAAGATGTGCGCGCGAATTTGTTTGCAAATGCCCGCTGTGCGGTTTATGCCTGTACGGTGACCGAGCAGGAATATGGCAGGATGCAGGACCAGGCGGCATTTTTTGAAGAAAACAGGCATCATTATAAATATAATCTGCTCGGCTTGTTCGCCGTGCTGTTCAACTGGGAATATAACAGATCCAATGCCTTCTTCTGCTCTGAATTCGTCGGGACCATCCTCAAGGAAACCAACGGATGCCGGGTGGAAAAGCCTGTTTCACTGCTTAAGCCGCATGAACTGGAGAAAGTCTTTTCGCTCCATCTTGTATACAAAGGGAGTCTGTCTGATTATCTGCAGGCCGACTCAGCCCGTACAAGGCTGGATGCTTCCATTGCATGACAGGAAGCCAGCCTTGTACAGGCTGGCTTCTTGTCGGGGCTGAGCAAGCGCCCTCCGCATTTCGAGTGTCCAGCTCCGGGCGCTAGCCCCTCGAGTCATAAGCCACTTCAGGATTGAAGGCAAAGAACGCCTTCTATCCTGAAGCGTCTTATGCTTGTCGGCGCTGAACAAGCGCCCTCCGCATTTCGATTTGTCCAGCTCCGGCGGCTAGAGCCTCGAGTCATAAGCCACTTCAGGATTGAAGGCAAAGAACGCCTTCTATCCTGAAGCGTCTTATGCTTGTCGGGGCTGAACAAGCGCCCTCCGCATTTCGATTTGTCCAGCTCCGGGCGCTAGCCCCTCGAGTCATAAGCCAATCAGGCCAGAAGGTTAAAGGACAACCTTCCGTCCTGCTCGTCTTATGCTGGGCCCGCAGGATGCGGGTCATGCAGGCGTTGCCACAGGACGTGGCGGTTTTAGCCTGCGTTCCTTGATTCTGAGCAAGCCGCCTCCGCATTTCGATTTGTCCAGCTCCGGCGGCTAGAGCCTCGAGTCATAAGCCAATCAGGCCAGAAGGTTAAAGGACAACCTTCCGTCCTGCTCGTCTTATGCTGGGCCCGCAGGATGCGGGTCATGCAGGCGTTGCCACAGGACGTGGCGGTTTTAGCCTGCGTTCCTTGATTCTGAACAAGCCGCCTCCGCATTTCGATTTGTCCAGCTCCGGGCGCTAGCCCCTCGAGTCATAAGCCACTTCAGGATTGAAGGCAAAGAACGCCTTCTATCCTGAAGCGTCTTATGCTTGTCGGGGCTGAACAAGCGCCCTCCGCATTTCGATTTGTCCAGCTCCGGCGGCTAGAGCCTCGAGTCATAAGCCACACTGGAATTAAAGGCAAAGAACGCCTTTTATTCCAGCGCGTCTTATGCTTGTCGGCTCTGAGCAAGCCGCCTCCGCATTTCGATTAATCCGCGTCAGTTTTGCTTTTTTGGTCTTTGTTGTGTTTATTCCCTTTGCTGTTGTCGCCGCTTATTGGGTCGGACAGGCCAGCGCGCGGGGAGTTTTGGTTGCTGCTGCCTTTATTATACTTTTTTGTCATCGCTTTTCCCCTCCTTATCCTAAGTACATCATTATCTTCCCATCAAGGAATCTTTTATATGCAGCGGCTGAAAGGATGGCTGGAACACCAGCTTTTGGCTGGGTTGCTCTGACTGGCTATGCTATAATGTAGGCAAAATTCTAAACGAGGTGAATGATTTGCTGGAAACGATACTGGTATGTGTAAGCAGCCCTCAGCATGCTGAAACGCTCATTCAAAGGGGGAAGCTCCTTGCTGATGCATTTAAGGGGAAGTGCTATGTATTGTCAGTGCTCCCGGGGCAGGAAAAGGATCTTGAGTTCAACCAGATCCAGACGAAAATGCTGTTCGAATCATTGGCTGAAAAATACGGCCTTCCAGCCATCCAAAAGTATAAGAACGGACAGAAGGTTTCTGATTTAATCGCCGAAACAGTCCGGGAGAAGTCCGCCACTCAAATCGTCATGGCCCACGCCGTTCAGAGCAAATGGGAAATGGTCGTCAAGCATTCCCTCGTCAATCATCTGTTCGAGCTTCTTGAAGGCGTTGACCTCCATCTTGTTGAAGTGAACCGCGATGTATACGATCCGGCAGGAGAATGGGATAAGGGGATAGAAGCTTCTTTGGTAAAAGAAGAAGGCGGCTATAAAATCTCGTTTGATGATAACGGGAAAGAAGGAACTCTTGGCACCTTTTTCAGGGAATTGTCCACCGATTTCTCCAATGGCTTTTTTGTAAAAGGGGATGGACAAAATCAAAAAGTCATTAAGATCCATAATGGGACCGCTGCAGCAGAAGCAGTGGAAAAGGACTGAAGAGTGTTGAAGCATTAAAAATCCGAGTACAAGATGCAGCGGGCGGCAAATAGTGCCGCCTGCTTCTTTATGCTGTAAAAGGGCCCCTGCATAGGGCCCTTTTTTTGCTTTTGGGGGATGAGCCCGAACTAAATGGATGAAATCCCATATACAAGTAGTATAAGGGCCAAGCGCCTTGAGTGGCGCACCATCAGCCGATACAAACGCCCTTTTAAGCCGGGATAGGGATTAGCCCTCACTTGCCGGCTTAAAAATCATATTAAATAGTATAAGCGCTCGGAGGGGGTGAACTGTGTTGGATGAACTAAATAACAAGATGGCTGAGCTATCGAATCAGCTTGTAAGCCTTAAAGTCAGAGACCTTTTAAAGCGGAATCAAAGCGACGAAAGCGGATTGAAAACGAAAAACCTGTCAGATGAGGAAAAAACGCGTATCCGCAATCTTGTGAAAGATCTGGAACAGCAGGTTAAAGATTTTGTTGAAGCACAAAAAAAGAAAAATGATTCTGCCGAAGAAGAGCCTAAGAAAGAAGCCAAACGCACGTTTAGGAAAAAAAGCCGATAAGGCAAAAAATTAAAGGGAGAGATTACATTGTTAAGTGGAAACTATCGTCCAAAGGTAGAAGATGTTTATTGTGAAAGCAATGCTGCCGGTTCATCATGCCACCACAGCGGATGGAATGCCCTTGATCCTTCATCAAGCCATCCTATGAGCATCTTTGACAGCAGCGACAGAGATGTAAAAGATGTTGTGCAAGGCACGAATATGGGCCAATATTCTAAAGAGTCCATTGTCCTTAAAAACTGTCTCAATGTTGAAGTAAACTCAAGTGAAACCCAAGTTGCCGCTTCATTGCAGGCAGCCCTCGTTGTAGCAATCGTCATTGTCATCAATATCTCAATTGCCGACGGAGGCCAAGCTGAAAGGATCACTGAAGATTTGCTTCAATTCACACAAATCAACCAATCTAACCGCCAGAGCGTTTATATTGAAAATGCGAAAGACTGTACTGTAAACCTTGAAGATACTCAAGTAGCGCTGACACTTAACCTGCTGATCCAGGTACTTCTTGCACTGGTTATTGAACTGGAAATCCTGTAATAGGCAGTCTTAAAAAACGCAGACTTATCCAACCCTACCTCCTTTCATATAATAAATATGCGGCATAAGGAACCTCCTTGTGCCGCTTTTTTTTATAGAATTTGGACCCGGGGGGAAGGAAAGCTATAATGTACATAAAGGCACAGCTTCCGTTATCAAATGTTTGATGTAATTTCTTACTTATTTCACAATTAAGAGATATAGTATCCTTTATAAAGGGAATCTGTATGAAAGAGGGACAAAGAATGAAGAAATATCTATATGTTTTTATCCTCGCCGTGATGGTTCTTGCAGCTTGCGGAAAGGGTTCTGATGACAGCGGCCAGGGGAACGGGGGACAAGTGCCGGAAATCCTTGAAGCCAAGCTTGTTGTTCCTGAAAAAGTGGAGCTGAATGAAGAAATAACCCTTTCTGTCGAAGTAGTGCAGGGGGAAGAAGCTGTCGAGGATGCAGATGAAGTAAAGTTTGAAATCTGGCAGGAAGGAAATCAAGAGGAGAGTGAGATGCTTCCTGCAGAACATACAGGCAAAGGAATTTACCAGGCTGCCAAGACCTTCGGCAAGGATGGCGATTATATAGTCCAGGTCCATGTGACAGCGAGGGACATGCATACAATGCCAAAAGCTGAGGTACAAGCCGGTGAGGGCGGAGACGCTGGCAATAGTGCGGACGGAGAAGCCGCTCATGAGCATGGGGAAGATGAAGGCCATGACCATGAGTCAGGCGGAGAAGAATCATCCCACCATCATGGTGAGGCTGCAATCAGTTTCATCAAGCCGGATCATATCCATATGAAACAGGCGGCGGGCCTTGATGTCCAGGTGGACAAGAAAGATGGGGCTCCCCTGGAAAAAGCGCTTGTTAAGCTTGAAATCATGAAAGAAGGCAAGGACACCCCTGAGTGGGTGAACCTGAAAGAGTCCGGCGAAGGAAAATATTCTGCAGAACATAGCTTTGCAGAGGCGGGCAGCTATACAGTGACTGTTCATGTGGAAAACTCGGAAGGGCTGCATGAACACTCGGATTTTCCTCTGACAGTCAGCGAATAGGAAAGAGAAACGGCAGCTCCGGGGCTGCCGTTTTTTCCTGCGCAAGGTCAAAAAGGCGCCAGGTTCAGGAGGTAAGTGATATGATTTATAGGAGAAAAACCTGCAGGATGGTGGAAATATGACAAAAACACATTTGAACTTCAACACTTCAATCGGAGTGAAAAAGCCAAACAGTATCCGTGACAAAGAGCAGGGCTGCCCTTTCTGTGAGAGAGAAAAGCTGACCGATATCCTTGCAGTCGAGGACAATATCATTTTGCTGAAAAATAAATTCCCTGTCCTTGAAAATACCCTGCAGACTGTTTTGATTGAATCAGACGAATGCAGCGGGGATATCTCAACCTATTCTTTAGAGCATCTGGAAAAGCTGCTAAGTTTCGGATTGAAGCATTGGATTGAAATGGAAAACAGCGGACGCTTCACATCTGTCCTGTTTTTTAAAAACCACGGGCCGCTCTCAGGGGGGACCATTGCGCATCCCCATATGCAGATTGTCGGGCTTAATGAAGTGGATTACACAGAAAATATCAGGGAAGAAGAATTTGAGGGACTGGCCATCAGCCAAAAAGGCAGATCACTGCTCAATATTTCAACAGCCCCGAAAATCGGCTTCTATGAATTTAATGCAAAGCTTGGAGACATGGAGGAAATCGGTGCCTTTGCTGCTTATATTCAGGCAGCTGTCCGCTATATCCTTCACAGCTTTCCGTTCAAATGCTCCAGCTATAATTTATTTTTCTATAAACTCGGAGAGGACATCTATGCCAAAATAGTCCCGCGGTTCGTAACAACACCTATTTACATCGGCTATTCGATCCCGCAGGTCCCCAATAATCTGGAATGGATGAAAGAGGACATCCGTGCAAAGTACTTTGACAGCTTCCCTGCCGAAGACTGATCCGGCAACTGAAAAAGAAAAGTGAAAAATGAAATAATATCCAACAGCATGAAACAAGTTGTGATTTGTCTCTTAAAAAAATATAATGAAGAATTGTAGTAGAATTTTTGTTTGGGCAGCCTGCGCATCATAAAGCAAGCGCCCTCCGCTTTTCTATTTGTCCAGCTCCGGCGGCTAGGTGCTCGAGTCATAAGCCAATCAGGCCAGAAGGTTAAAGAACAACCTTCAGTCCTGCTTGTCTTATGCTTGTCGCACCTGAACAAGCCGCCTCCGCTTTTCTATTTGTCCAGCTCCGGCGGCTAGGTGCTCGAGTCATAAGCCAATCAGGCCAGAAGGTTAAAGAACAACCTTCAGTCCTGCTTGTCTTATGCTTGTCGCACCTGAACAAGCCGCCTCCGCTTTTCTATTTGTCCAGCTCCGGCGGCTAGAGCCTCGAGTCATAAGCCAATCAGGCCAGAAGGTTAAAGAACAACCTTCAGTCCTGCTTGTCTTATGCTTGTCGGCTCTGAACAAGCCGCCTCCGCTTTTCTATAAAAGGAGACGATTATGACTTCTAAAAATAATTCTAGTTATCGTATAGATTTTGGGTTGATATTGATTTTGATGCTGCTGTGCCTGGTTAGCTGCATATCGATTTACAGCGCGCAGACTACGGGCCAGTATAAAGATAATTTCCTTCTGAAGCAGATTGTCTGGTGGGTGGTCGGGGCCGGCATTGTTGGAACGGTTATGACGCTTGATTCTGATCAGCTGAAGAAGATTTCCTGGTATGCCTATGGGCTGGGTATTGCGCTGCTTGGGTTTTTGATCGTGGCTCCTTCGGGGATTGCACCTGTCATAAATGGGGCAAAGAGCTGGTATACCTTCCCTGCGGTAGGGTCCCTTCAGCCTTCTGAGGTTGTTAAAGTTTTTATCATCCTCGCTCTGGCAAGGGTGATAACAGACCATCATCCGAAGTATCGGATCAAGACGATCCAAACCGATCTCTGGCTGCTGGTGAAAATCGGTGCAGTGACGTTCCTGCCGCTCATGCTTGTGATGCAGCAGCCTGACCTCGGCACAAGCCTTGTATTCATAGCAATCATGATTGGCATGATCTTCATCTCAGGAATCACATGGAAGCTTCTGCTCCCAATATTCGGCGGCGGAATCACCTTAATCGCAGGCATTTTCTACCTCGTGCTCTGGCACCCCGATCTGCTGGAAAAATATCTGGGCGTCAAACAGTACCAGTTCGGCCGCATCTATTCCTGGATCGATCCCTATAATTATCAGGGGACGACCGGATTCCAGCTGACACGCTCCCTGCTTGCCATCGGTTCTGGGGAAACAAGCGGAAAGGGCTATGGCACAAGGGAAGTCTACCTTCCTGAAAGCCATACTGACTTTATTTTCAGCATTGTTGGGGAAGAGTTCGGGTTCATTGGAGCGAGTGTTTTGATCAGCCTGTTTTTCCTGCTGATTTACCATATTACGAAAGTTGGCATGGAAACTAAGAACGACTTTTACACCTATATTTGTGTCGGTGTCATCAGCATGATCACATTCCATGTATTCCAGAATATCGGCATGACAATCGGGCTCCTGCCGATCACTGGTATCCCGCTTCCATTTGTCAGCTATGGAGGAAGCTCGCTCATGGGCAGCATGCTTGCCATCAGCCTGATCTTCTCCATCCGCTACCATTATAAAAAGTATATGTTCTCCAATAGTGACTAAGGACAGGGAAGCCCCTGTCCTTTTTTCATTCTATTACCCCTGATTCAAGTATCTCTACATTGCTTGTAACCTTTACGCTCATGCGCTTGTATTCATCTTCCCATTTCTTAAAATCAAAGCCCCTTGTTTTGCTTTTCACAAAAGCGCCAAATCCTACCGGATCAATGCCCTCTTTTTGAAAGCGGGTAATGAGCGCTTCCGTTTCCTTGTCTATAAGATTCTCGAAGTTCTTCTCCACACCCTTGATTTCTTTTATGGTCAGCTGTTCTCCGGAGTATTCCCGGATAATTCCTTTTATGCTTATTTCGACTTTAAATTCATAAGGCTCGCTTTTGATGATTTTAATTTTATGCTTGGATTTAATGCTCTTGATGGCTGCCTGATCGTTCCCGATATTTATCTTATAGGAACCCTCGCTGTACTTGTCTACCAGCAGTTTAAAAAAGAACATTTTCTCTGCATCAATTTCGTCTACCACTTTATCAAATTTAAATAAGGACATTCCTGAAATCTCTACTTTGTCCTTGCCCATATCTTTCAGCTTAGGCAAATAAGCTGTCTTGCCCTGCTGATAGAAAGATGCCAGGAAAATTTGGAGATTGCTTTTGGGGACATCGCGCTGTTCCATATTGTGCTTGAGCAAATTGGAGATATAAATGGCATTGCCCCTTGTCCCATACTCGCCTTTCATGATATCGCCTGCCTTATTATCTGCAACAGCGAGAAATACCCGGGCACCGATGCTTGCATCCCTCTGGAATGAGTCAAGGACATCAATGATACCCCTTTGGGTGAGTTCCTTGCCGAACACGCCTACCTCCAAGCTTCCAGTCACCAGAGGCTCGGACGACTGGCGCTGCATTTCCAGCAGCAGATCCCTGCTCAATGTGGAGGTGCTGGTAAACGTGACATTTTTTACAGGCTGGTCGGGCAGGTAGACTGGGATAAGGGCAGTGCCCTTCAATTTATCATCCTCCCAATCATAAGCAATCCCGCTCTCAATATTTAAATCATCAATAATTTCTTTTTCCAGGCACCCGCTCAGCAGTATACAGACCGCAAGGAGGGATAAATAACTGGATAATTTCATTTTTTCCTCACCTTCTTTGCAACGAGGCTGCCGGCAAACAACAAAGGAACATAGCCGTAATTAAAATAGAAGCCAAATTGGGAAGAGATATTATTGAGGAGATCAATCTGCTCCCTGGTCTCAAATATATTGGCAACAGCAAGGCAAATAAGGACGATGCCAATGACGTTCTTGCGCTGCTGGATGCCCGCGACCCGTTTGACGATCCTGCTTGCCCCCCAAATCGCCAGGCAGGCATTTGGGAGAATGATTAAATTCCAGTTGGCAATCCCGATATATTCAAACCGCTCAACAAAAGGCATTTCAACAATTTTCCACATCGTCAATGTTGCCCAGACAGTTTTCTGCAGCTGCTTTTCAGAAAAATAGCCGAAGGTAATGATTGTCAGGATGACATATAGTGAGGTTGTGGTGAAAATGGCCAGATGTGCCCATTTTTTTGATTTGCCCGGATCCTTTAAAAATGGATAGACAAGCAATAAGATTTCATAGCCAAGATACGTCAGCGACATATCTCTTGCTGCAAGTGCAATATCCTTAATGGAATGGTCCAATACAGGAAAAAGATTGCGATAATCGCTGAATGGAATTGCAAAGGCGAAGGTAAGCATCAGATAGCTGGGAAGAATGGCGCCAAGAAAGGCGACGCCTGTGACTGTACGCAGGCCCCCGCTGACTACATATGCTGCCAGGGCCAAAAAGCCGAAAGAAAACCAGAAGGTGCTCAATTCCGGGAACAGCCAGACTTGGATGACTTCGATATATGTTCTTATGATTGTAGTAGTCAGCAGGATATAATAGGCAGAAAAAGCAAGGCTGACTATTTTTCCGATTTTCTTTCCAAAGACGTATGAGTTGATGGATATTAAATCTCCTCCTGCGTTTTCGGCTGTCTTATACATCATCCAGAGAATGATATGGATAGAGGCGCCGGCCGCAATGACTGACATCCATGCATCATAGCCGGCTGTTTTGGCAATGATCCGCTGATACCCAAGAACGCCGATGCCTATCTGTATGGATACAATAATATAAAATATCAGGAAGGGAGATATTTTCACATTTTCAGGCAAGGACTGCTTCATAGCCATAACCCTCCGTTTTACTCATCAATGTCTTTCTTTTGCTGAGCCTTCTTTTTTGAAAAACGCCTTGGCTGCTCTGGCCGGACATATACCGGCCTTTTTGACTGCTTTGAAAATGGCAGGCGGATGAGCGCATCCTTTAAATCAGGTACTCTGAGGGGATAGATCGGCTCAAGGAATGGCCGGCCCAGCGATGTCAGCCTGATCAGATGCGTCATAAGGATGCAGAAGCAAAATACAATCCCGAGGAGCCCCCATAACTCGGCCAGGAAAAGGAAGGGGAACCGCAAAAGGCGGATCGTGTTGCCCATCCGGTAGACTGGTGTAGTAAAAGACGCCAGGGCAGAGAGAGCTACGATGATGAGAAGGACGTTGCTCGTCAGGCCGGCTTCAACAGAAGCTGTCCCGATAACGATTCCTCCTACGATACCGATTGTCTGGCCTACCTTGGTAGGAAGCCGTGCACCGGCCTCACGCAGCAATTCTATAGTCAATTCAAGGAATAGTGCCTCCAGGATTGGCGGCAGCGGAATCTCTCTCCTGGAAGTGATCAGCGTGCTCATCAGATCCTTTGGTATCAGTTCATAATGATAAGACAGTGTAGCAACATATATGGGTGTGATTAAAATGGAAAAGGCAACCGCAAACAGGCGGACAAGCCTGAAAAAGGAAGATAAATACCAATTCAGATAATAATCTTCAAAAGAACTGAAATATTCCACAAGCGTCGTCGGGCATATCAGCACTTGCGGGGAGCCGTCCACCACAATGGCGATCTTTCCTTCTGCAAGGATGCCGGAAACCCGGTCCGGCCTTTCCGAATCCAGGATTTGCGGAAATATTGTATTCTGATTGTCGGCTATGATTTCGACAATATAAGAACTGTCCATGATATGGTCAATCTCAATATCCTTCAGGCGCTGCCGCACCGTGTTAACATTCTCATTGTCGGCAATTCCTTCGATATACAGGACGGCGACCTTCGTTTTAGACAGCTTTCCGATTGTATACTGCTCGATGATCAGTTCTTTAATGGACAGTCTTTTCCGGATCAGGTTCAAGTTCTGGTCAATAGCTTCTACAAAGGCCTCCTTCGGGCCGATGACACTGAACTCCACCTCAGGCTGGGTCAGGCTTCTGACAACTTCCTTCTGGGCTGCAACAAATGCAAAATGCTTTACTTCTGTTTCAATCGTCACCATTACATAGCCATTGAATAGCTTCTGTTCAATATCTGAAGGGTCCTCGGAGACACTTACATCTGGAATAGGAATAATCTTTTTGACATCCTCGATCCGGGTAAATTCCTCTCCCTGAAGATAAGGAAGGACCCCTTCTTGGAGGATGCTCTCATCCACAAGTGTAGACATAAAGGAAAAGCCGAATCTCAGTCCCGTTTTCTGGTTATAATAGAAAGTCTTTTTATAGTCCTCAGATTTAACAAGTGACTCTTCCCAGTCTTTATACTCGACATCCTTTTGGATGCGTGGCTTTTTCATCCAGCTTTTCTTTTTCACTCATATCACCGCATCTTTTTAGCGTTACCGATATTGTTGCCAAAGTTGGAATAGTTATGAACGAATGCAAATAAAAAAAGGATCCGTTTCCGGGTCCTTTTGGCTGCTATATAGAAGAGGGGGCTTCTGTTAAGCAGGAATTCCTTATTTAATCATGAATTTTTCAATATCATCAAGCATGAGATTGGCTGCAAGGACACCGCCTGCTGTATTCCAGATGGTATCATCCACTTTGTATACATTTCCTGCCTTAGCAACTTCAAGATTTTTGAAGAGCGGGTCTTCAATCCATTCTTTTTCCACATCTGTTGCTTCGCCGTCCCCTTCTTCATAGGTGAAGTAGAAGAGAGCGTCTCCGTCCATGGCCGGAATTCGTTCTTTAGTGGCATTCTTCTCGGCAAAATCATCTACATCCTGGCTTTCAGGGCGGGCAAAACCGATCTGATCAAGAATGACACCCGAGAAAGAATCTTTATGATAGATGCGGACATCTCCGGCCATGAAGCGGACCATGGAGATTTCCTTGTTCACATCATCGCCGAGTTTTTCCTTTATATCAGCGATGCGCTGATCATAATCGGCAATGACCTGCTTGCCTTCTTCCTCTTTATTGATGGCTTTGGCGTAAAGCTCGAAGTTTTCCTTCCAATTGCCGCGCAATGTTTCCGCAAAAACGGTCGGGGCAATTGACTTCAGCTGATCGTAAATCTTTTCCTGGCGCATCTTGTTTCCGATGATCAAGTCCGGCTCAAGAGCTGCGATGGCTTCCACATTCACTTCACTCTCTAGTCCGACAACCTGGACATCTTTCATCTGGTCTGAAATATGGTCATACCAGGGATCACCAGTCCAGGACTGGACAGCCCCAACAGGAGTGACGCCCATGGCAAGAAGTGCCTCAGTTCCTTCGTTTGTCAGAATGACAATTTTTTCAGGTGCTTTTTCTAAAGTTTCAGTTCCCATTGCATGTTCTACTGTGTAGCTTGTATCTTCGCCGCTTCCGGATGATGAATCTTTGCTGTCTGCCGCTTCATCCTCGGCAGCGCCTCCGCAGGCAGCCAGCATCAGGATGGCTATAAGTGAAAACAGCCCAAGATAAATTTTGCTCAGCTTCATATATGTATCCTCCTATATGTGATTAATTGATAATCATTTTCAATGACTTTCTTATCATAAAATGAAAGCGTTCAAACTGTCAACAGGTTAATGAAAATGATTCTCAAACTCATTGACAGAGTATGCCGATTCCCCTAGACTTATTAATAGAGAAAAACTGTTATTTGTTTATAAAAGAGTGCAGAAAGGTTTACGCAGGATGCTATTAAAAAAAACAGGGCATAAATGGCTCGGGCTGTTTATTTCAATACTGATACTTCTATTACTAATGTGTGCCAGCATAGTGTATGGCTATACAGATACTACCTGGAAAATGGCCTTCGAAGCTTTTTCGGCATTCGATGGATCTAATGAACATATTATCCTCCAATCAGTCCGCCTTCCGCGGGCACTGATTGGTGCTGCTACAGGAGCAAGCCTGGCGATTTCCGGGGCGCTCATGCAGACGCTGACAAAGAATCCGCTCGCATCGCCGAGCGTATTTGGAGTAAATGCAGGCGCCGGCTTTGCAGTTGTGCTGGCCGTATCTGTGTTCTCCGTTTCCAGCCTCCAGGCGTACACCTGGATCTCTTTTGCAGGCGCAGCCGCAGCCGCTGCAGCTGTGTATGGAATCGGTTCTGTCGGGCGTGAGGGGCTCACCCCTATGAAGCTGACGCTGGCAGGCGCTGCAATGAGCGCCATGTTTTCAGCTTTCACACAAGGTTTGCTTGTGGTCAACGAAGCTGCGCTGGAACAGGTGCTCTTTTGGCTTGCGGGTTCAGTGTCAGGAAGGAAGCTGGAGTCTCTCACAGCTGTACTGCCATACTTTGCTGCAGGCTGGATTGGATCCCTGTTCCTTGCGAAAAAGCTGAATGTCATATCAATGGGAGAAGATGTTGCCAAAGGGCTGGGCCTTCGCACAGGCTGGACGAAGCTATTCGCTGGTGCCGCGATCATCCTTTTGGCTGGCGGCGCTGTTGCTGTAGCGGGCCCGATTGTTTTTGTCGGCATTGTGATCCCTCACCTGGCAAGAGCAGTGGTGGGGATCGACCATAGATGGGTGATCCCATTTTCCGCCGTTATGGGGGGAATCCTCCTTGTTGCGGCAGATATTTCTGCCAGATATATCATCATGCCGCAGGAAGTCCCTGTCGGTGTCATGACCGCCATCATCGGCACCCCGTTCTTTGTTTATATCGCCAGAAGGGGGTTTGGCAGCTGATGTCCAAGTATATGAATTTCAGGATATTCAAAGGCAGGATTTCCTTCCTGGCTGACCGTAAATCACTTTTTACCATAATCATTCTCGCTGCCGCTGCTTTCCTTGTCTTTCTTTTCAGCACAGGCACGGGGGAGATGAAAATAAATCCGCTCAAAGTGCTGCAGGTCCTTTTTGGCGGAGGGACGAATATGGAGCAGCTGGTCATCAAGAACTTCCGCCTGCCAAGAATTATTGTTGCCCTTATGGTGGGAATAGGGCTTGCTGTTGCCGGGGGCATTCTTCAGGGGATGATCAGGAACCCGCTTGCTTCACCTGACATCATCGGGATCACCGGAGGCGCATCTGTCGCCGTTGTGGCTTTCCTGGCGATATTCAGTGATGATAATAATGCCTTGACCGTAAGTATAGAATGGATGCCTGTTGCCGCTTTCGCAGGCGCTGCCGCCATTGCTTTCCTTGTCTATCTTCTGGCATGGAAAAATGGATCATCACCAATCAGGCTTGTGCTGATCGGAATAGGGATATCCACCCTCACCCAGGCGCTTACTAATCTGATGATGATCCTTGGCCCCATCCACCAGGCTTCACAGGCCAATATATGGATCACGGGTACTGTCCACGGATCGAATTGGGATAATGTTAAAATTATTGTCCCATGGATCATCCTATTATCGGCACTGGCTATGATATTTGCCCGCAACCTGAACATCCAGGAGCTTGGGGATGATGTGGCCACCGGGATCGGCGGAGCAGTGCAGCGCCACAGATTCATCATGCTGATGCTCAGCACAGGCCTGATCGGCGGATCTGTAGCATTCGCCGGAGGGATTGGATTTGTCGGGCTCATGGCTCCCCATATCGCAAGGAGGCTCGTCGGATCATCATTCGGTGCCCTGCTGCCGACTGCCGGCCTGATTGGGGGCATACTTGTAATGGCAGCCGATCTGATAGGCAGGACACTGTTCTCGCCCCTTGAAATTCCGGCAGGTGTGTTTACTGCCAGCATCGGGGCGCCGTATTTTATTTACTTATTATTTAAAACCCGAAATGGATAGCATATAAGAATATCAGCCATTGGATGAAAAGATAAAAAAGGAGAGAGCGCTATGACCGCCGGGCAGGCTATTTCAACAAAAGAGCTGACACTTTCATATGGGGACACCATTATCATAAATGAACTGGAGCTGGAAATCCCAAAGGGGGAAATCACAGTATTCATCGGAGGGAACGGCTGCGGGAAATCAACCCTGCTGCGTTCGATTGCAAGGCTTTTGAAGCCGAAATCAGGTTCAGTCCTGCTTGAAGGAAAAGCCATCTCCAAGCTGTCCACAAAGGATGTAGCAAGAAGGATGGCCATACTGCCGCAATCGCCATCTGCACCAGAAGGGCTGACTGTCCTGCAGCTTGTGAAACAGGGGAGATATCCGCATCAGACATGGCTGAAGCAATGGACCGAAGATGATGAAGCAAAGGTGAATGATGCGCTTGCTGCAACCGGGATCGAGCACCTGAAGGACCGCACAGTCGATTCCCTGTCCGGCGGCCAGAGGCAGAGGGCATGGATTGCCATGACACTTGCGCAGGATACCGATATCATCCTTCTGGATGAGCCCACGACTTACCTGGATATGACCCATCAGATTGAAATCCTTGACCTTCTGTTTGAACTAAACGAAAGGGAGAACAGGACAATCCTGATGGTGCTGCATGACTTAAATCTTGCCTGCCGCTATGCCCATAATATAGTAGCAATCAAGGATAAAGAGATTTTTGCCCAGGGCAAGCCCGAGTTCGTCATCAATTGCAGCCTTGTCCGCAATGTATTCGGAATGGAATGCGAAGTGACGATGGATCCGCTTTTCGGCACGCCATTGTGCATCCCGTACGGAAAAGGCAGATGCATTCTGAAGAAGCCTGAGGCAGCCAGTGTCTGAATCAGCCCCGGCTTTACACAGGCTTAAAGATTTCCGTCTTGTCCGGGAGGAAAACGATGCCCCTCTCTCTGTAAACACAGGGCATCTTCTACAGCCAGGGGAAATGGAAATATATCTGAACAGGCTTGCGAAAGAGCTTGATGCACCTCTCCCAGCCGCAGGTTCACTTTTTATGAAAAGATACAGCTTTCTGGCAGTAATCTATTTATATAGCTTCACAGCCGGAAATTGCAGGCTTGATGTATCATTTTCCAATATCACTGTGGTATCAGGCTATAAAAATGGAATGTGGCTCCCAGGCTTTTATTTGAATGATACAAGTTCCGTTCAAACAGAGTCTGAACCCCGTGAAGAGCGGAGGGAAGAATGTTTTGAAGCTTTATTTTCAGAACATATGCAAATTCTGCTGGAAAGAGTATCTAAAGCCGCTGGAGTCTCCAGATACATTTTGTGGGAAAACATAGCCGTTTACATCTATTGGCTCTACGAATCAGTCCTCGCTGGTGAACATGATGAGGTGAAAGCAAGAGGTGCGGATGATTTTGCCTGTCTCCTGGGATTGCCCGGAAAACTATTCGGCATAAAGGACAATCCTTTAAAAAAGTACCATTCGCCTGAGAAGGAAGCAAAGATGAGGAAGACATGCTGCCTTTCAAATCTCATAGATGATTCAATGCGGTGCACCACCTGCCCAAAGTCATGGGGGCTGAGTGAAAGGGGAGTTTAATATGGATCCAAAATTCAAAGAAGAAATAGAAGGCCTTTATAGTAAATATACAGAACTTCTTGTTGGCGAAGCTAATGAGGAAATGACTGAAAAGGTGAAGGTATGGATTCTTTATAATCATATCGCGAAGTCCATGCCAGCACTTGCCCGCCATTGGAATGGATCCTGCCCGGAGTCGAAGGATTCGGTGAAGAAGCTGATCATGGAAATCAAGGAGCTTAATGAAGCAAAGCGTAAAGAAGAGAATAACAGAAGCGACTAATGAAGGATCTTCCAGGGCGGAAGGTCCTTTTATTATGCAGCTTTGCTATACAAGAAAAAGCTGGAAGAGCAGAATGAAAGGCAGGGAGCAGCATTTAATAGAGGCCGGAAAAAGCGAGATTACAGTAAATAGAAGAGTTTGGCCATCAGCCGACAAATCTCGCTAAATTTCTCGGAAAATTATATTCAAATAAAGAGAAAGATGATAGAATTATGGTTATCAAAGGCACATTTCAGAAAATTGACCATATACAAAATTGAATGTGATCCATGAATCATGATCCTTTGCCACTGCCCGGATTTCGCTGAAAGACAGGGCTTAATTATCCAAAATGTATGCGTTTTCAAGGGGGAGCCATTATGGAACAAGTAATGAGGGACTTTTTTCTCTTTTTATCCAAAAATAAATCGCTGACAAAGCTTGCGAAGAAGTACGGCCTTCGTTTTGGGGCCAGCCGCTTCGTTGCGGGGGAAATGATCAGCCAGGCAGTCAACGTAATTAAAGATCTTAACAGCAAGGGTCTTGTGGTGACCATTGATTATTTGGGCGAATTCGTGGACAATGAGGCAGAAGCAAGGGAAATGGCGGATAACTCAATTTTGGCAATCGAAGCAATCGGCCGTGAAGGAATCAATTCACAGCTGTCGCTCAAAATGACGAGCATGGGCCTTGATATTTCCGATGATGTGGTAATGGGGAATATGAGGCGCATCCTGGAAGCAGCCAAGAAAAACGGCGTGTTTGTCACGATTGATATGGAAGACTATTCACGCTGCCAGAAGACACTTGATATCTTCAAGCAGCTTAAATCGGAATACGATAATATCGGGACAGTCATCCAGGCCTATTTGTACAGGACAGAGGGCGACATGGACGACCTAAACCAATATTCGCCCAATCTGAGGCTTGTAAAGGGTGCTTATAAAGAATCCCCGGAGGTTGCATTCCCGGAAAAGAAAGACGTGGATGAAAACTTCAAGAAAATCATCAAAATGCATCTCCTGAACGGCAACTACACAGCCGTTGCCACCCATGATGATGCAATTATCGACTATACAAAGCAGCTGGTCAGGGATCATAACATCCCGAACAGCCAATTTGAATTCCAAATGCTTTATGGCATCCGCAATGAGCGGCAGCTGGAGCTGGCCAATGAAGGCTATAAAATGAGGGTATACGTCCCTTATGGAACAGACTGGTACGGCTATTTCATGCGCAGGCTCGCAGAACGCCCGGCCAATGTGGCATTCGTGTTGAAGGGTATGGTTAAGAAATAGGTATGTAAGGCCCAGCGGGGATCTGCTGGGCTTTTTTGATGTTTTGATGTGGAGCTGGCTGGTGGTGTGGACGGGGGAGTCGCAAATAAAATGGAGAAGTCGCAAATAAAAATTGTGAGTCGCAAATATAAGGTTCCGTCAAGAATTATGTGTAAGCATATGCACTTCATGAGTTATCGTTATTTAGTTTAGGGGGGAGTCAGGCAGCCGAGGCTGCCTGACTCCCTGACTATGCGTTTTATGACTTTGGATATCGCTCATCAAACATGTTCAATATTGTTTCATAGGCCAAGCCGAATCCACCGAGTTTCCTTCTTGCCCATCGATCATTATAATCGATAGAAGTAAGGTATATAATCTTCTCGGCTGCTTCAATATTAGGTAAGCTGTTCATTGTCTTTAACCTTTTACGCACTTCCTTGTTGGTACGCTCAATTAGGTTTGTTGTGTATATATACTTTTGGATTTCCTCAGGGTAGTGTAAAAAAGTTAGGAGGACTGGGAGATCCTCTTCCCATGAGGCCAGTTCCCGGCTATAAGTCTTTTTCCATTTCTCCTTAATCTCTTTCAACACTTTTTCTGCTTCTTCGAATGTGCTTGAAGTGTATACTCTTTTTAAATCCAAGCTTAGCTCTGCCTGATCCTTTTTTCGTGCTTTATTCATAGTGGAACGTACCTTATGAACAACGCAGCGTTGAACATCAGCTTTTGGAAAAATGGATTTAAAGGCCTCTTCGAGACCTGGAAGTCCATCAAATACGCCAACTAAAACTTCCTGGACGCCTCTTTTACGTAAGTCCAGAAGGATCTCCTGCCAGCCGTTTGATGATTCCACTCCGCCTACATAAAATCCAAGGATTTCCCGATGGCCTTCTGGAGTAATACCTAAAACAATATAAACAGCCTCTTTGCCTACAGTATCTCTGCGGACTTTTACGAATAGCGCATCAAGAAATAAAGCACAGTAACGTTTCTTCAGAGGCCGATTCTGCCATTCAATAACGTCCTCCATAACAGCCGAAGTGATATTGGAGATTGTCCCTGGGGAATATTGTTCACCAAGCAAACTTTTCATGATCAGCCCAACCTGCCGAACACCAACTCTATGTTGATAGAGCTGGACAACGAGTTCATCTACGGCCACCATACGTCTTTTATAGGGTTCGAACATCTGGGTAGTAAAATCGCCCTTACGATCACGGGGAACTGCCAGATCCTCAATCCGGCCATAAATGGTGTCAAGAGTCCGTGAATAATACCCATTACGTGAGTTTTCTTCGCCGACAGGCTCATTTTCTAGGACATTCTTTATCTCTTCACGCAAGATATTTTCTGCTTTCTCTTTAAGGAGGTCCTGCATAGAAAGTTTAAGGATATTGGCAAAATCAAGGTCGTCTATGTTAAAATGGGGCATGGATAAAGTGCTCCTCTCCTAAGGTTATTGTGGTGATAACTCAGAGGGTACTTTGTCCTTTTTTATTTGTCTAGAAAAAGGTCTTACACATACTTTTATACACCATCAATATAATCAGAAAGTCGCAAATAAAAGCTGAAACACGCAAATAAATCGGAAATCTCGCAAATAAAGGAGGCCGGATGCGTCGGTTGGCTACCCTTGTGCAAGGAGAGAGTCCCTAAAAACCGGCAGGCGTTTAGTGATAGTGGCGGAAAGCGGCCAGTTGCTAATAAAAGCTGAAAGTTGCTAATAAAATCCAGAAGTTGCTAATAAAACAAAAAAGTTGCTAATAAATCACCAAACTTGCTAATAAACCCCAAAAGTTGCTAATATCCTCAAATACAACCCACTAAAGCCCCCGCCAACCCTCCACAAACCCCCTGATCACCCAAATCTCCCCTTTAATTTCCATCTCATCCACCTCGCCACCCCTCATAAGTCATAAAAAAAGAGAGCGGCCTCCCGCTCCCCTGCAGCAATTCTTACTTCTTATACTGATTGTTCTGGCTGTTTCTTTTTCCTCCGCCGTCACGTTCAACTGTCGGGCCTGCGTCACCTTTTACGCTGGCGGCGCTCACGCCTGCTTTTGAAGGGTTTTTCTTATGCTTCATCCTGTTCACCTCCTGCCTGCCAATCTCGGCTATCGGGGAATGCCCGCCCGAAGAACGGCAATTGCCAGATGTCAGCGCCGTTCCTTATTGGGTGAGCTTCCATACTAGGTTGTCCATTCAAAGATAATTCACTATAAGCCAGAGATTGTAAATTTTAATAAATTTCACTGCTAAATATTGCGAAAATTTCAGAAATATCTTATAGTATTAACTAACAGAACTCATTCTCTGCCATTTTTTTTATCAGGAAAATGAATGAGTGTTCATTCAAAAGTGTCAAAGGGGGAAACAAAATTGATCCAACAAATTAAGAAGGCAGCAGTATTAGGTTCCGGCGTAATGGGTTCGGGCATTGCTGCACACTTGGCGAACATTGGCATCCCGACATTGCTGCTGGATATCGTGCCTCGTGAATTAAATGAGGCAGAGCAGAAGAAAGGCCTGACTTTGGAGGATAAAGCTGTCAGAAACAGGATCAGCCAGGGAGCGCTGCAAAAGCTTCTTAAGCAGAAGCCGGCTCCGCTCACATCCAAAAAAAGCCTTGCGCTGCTTGAAGCCGGCAATTTTGAAGATGATATGGAAAGTTTAAAAGATGTCGACTGGATTATCGAAGTAGTCGTCGAAAATCTGGATATAAAAAAGCAGGTATTTGCGAAAGTTGACCAGTTCAGGAAGCCTGGCAGCATTGTCAGCTCCAACACTTCCGGAATATCCGTCAACAGCATGGCTGAAGGAAGATCTGATGATTTCCAGAAGCACTTTATCGGCACCCACTTCTTCAATCCGCCGCGCTATCTAAAACTGCTGGAAGTAATTCCTGCAAAAACGACAGCACCTGAAGTCCTTTCTTTTATGAAGAAGTTTGGTGAAGATGTACTGGGCAAAGGCGTGGTTGAAGCAAAGGATACACCGAATTTCATCGGAAACCGCATCGGGACATACGGCCTTCTGATCACAGTCCAGGAAATGCTCAAGGGCGGCTATAGTGTAGGAGAGGTAGACTCTGTGACAGGTCCCCTGATCGGCAGGCCGAAAAGCGCTACATTCCGGACTCTGGATGTGGTTGGGCTTGATACGTTCATCCATGTGGCGAACAACGTATATGAACAGGTGGACGGCAAGGAAAAAGAGGCCTTTGAAGTGCCGGCATTCATGAAGCAGATGCTTGAGAATGGCTGGCTTGGAAGCAAATCAGGACAGGGGTTCTTTAAGAAAGAAGGAAAAGAAATCCTTGAACTCAATCCGGACACACTTGAGTACGGGCCGCGCCAAAAGCTGAAAGCTGCTTCGGTTGAAATGAGCAAACAGGAAAAAGGGCTGGCCAATAAATTGAAAGCGCTTGTATATGCGGATGACAAAGCCGGACAGCTTCTCTGGAATATCCTCAGCCCGGCGCTGCTGTACTCTGCTGAGCTGCTTGGCGAAATTGCAGATGATGTCATAAGTATTGATAAAGCGATGAAATGGGGCTTTGGCTGGCAAATGGGCCCGTTCGAAACTTGGGATAGCATCGGCCTCGAGAAATCAGTCGGCAAAATGGAGGCAGAGGGCAAGGAAGTCCCTGCATGGATCAAGGAAATGCTCTCAAATGGGCATACATCCTTCTATAAAGAAGAAAACGGGGATATTTCTTTCTATAAAAACGGCGAGTATGTGCCGGAAGAAGAAAATCCAAAAAATATCAATTTAAAGAAGCTTAAAAAGCAAAAGGGAGTCATCAAGAAGAATACTGGCGCAAGCCTGTTAGACCTTGGGGATGGGGTTGCCCTTCTTGAATTCCATTCACAAAGCAATGCCATCGGACTTGATATCATCCAGATGATCAATTTTGCTGTTGATGAGGTTGAAAAGAACTATAAAGGCCTTGTAATCGGAAACCAGGGCAAGAATTTCTCCGTGGGCGCCAACCTGGCGATGATCCTGATGGAGGCGCAGGATGATAATGTTTTTGAACTGGATATGGTTGTCCGTCATTTCCAGCAGGCGATGATGAAAATCAAGTACAGCACCAAGCCGGTAGTGGCTGCACCATTTGCCATGACACTTGGCGGAGGTGCGGAAATATGCCTGCCGGCAGCACACATCCAGGCTTCGATGGAAACGTATATGGGGCTTGTGGAAGCCGGGGTCGGCCTCATCCCTGGCGGAGGCGGCAACAAGGAGCTGTATATCAAGCATCTTGAAGGCATGCCAAACGGAGTGGAGTTTGACCTGCAAAAAGTGGCCAACAAAGTATTTGAAAGCATTGCTATGGCCAAGGTATCAACTTCAGGGGAGGAAGCAAGGGAAAATAACTTCCTGGGAGCTGCAGACGGAATCAGCGTGAACGGAGACCATCAGCTGTATGATGCAAAGCAGGCTGTACTTGCTCTCCATGAACAAGGCTATACGCCGCCGGTAAGGAAGAAGATTCCTGTAGTCGGTGAAACGGGATATGCGACGCTTCTCCTTGGAGCACAGGCGATGCTGTATTCCGGCTTTATTTCTGAACATGATTTAAAAATTGCCCAAAAACTGGCGTATGTCATTGCCGGCGGCAAGGTGCCATACGGGACGGAAGTTGATGAACAGTATCTTCTGGATCTGGAAAGAGAAGCTTTCCTCAGCCTGGTAGCGCAGCCGAAATCCCAGCAGCGCATGCAGCATATGCTTGTAAAAGGAAAGCCATTGCGCAACTGACATATTAACAGATTGATAGATTAAATCTCGAACATCCATAGAAAGAGAGGGAATGAACGATGAGAGAAGCAGTTATTGTTGCTGGTGCCAGGACGCCCGTCGGCAAAGCGAAAAAAGGAACGCTCGCCCATGTCCGTCCAGATGATTTGGGGGCACTGGCTGTAAAAGAAACCTTAAGGCGTGCCGGAGGCTATGAAGGCAACATTGATGACTTGATTATCGGCTGTGCCATGCCGGAGGCTGAGCAGGGGCTGAATATGGCCCGCAATATCGGGGCGCTTGCCGGGCTGCCACATACAGTGCCGGCAGTAACAGTAAACCGTTATTGTTCTTCCGGCCTGCAGACCATTGCTTATGCTGCAGAAAAAATCATGGTAGGCAGTGCGGACACTGTCATCGCAGGCGGGGCTGAATCAATGAGCCTTGTGCCGATGATGGGCCATGTGGTCCGTCCGAATGCAAAGCTCGCGGAAAGTGCACCTGAATATTATATGGGCATGGGGCATACGGCAGAAGAAGTGGCCAAAAAATACGGCATCAGCCGTGAAGACCAGGATGCTTTCGCGGTCCGGAGCCATCAGCGAGCGGCAAAAGCGATCCAGGAAGGCAAGTTCCAGGATGAAATTGTGCCGGTGGATGTGACCTTCCGTTCAGTCGGAAAGGACAATAAGCTTGTTGAGAAAAACGTTCAATTCACTACAGATGAGGGAGTGCGCCCTGATTCAACGGTCGATACGCTCGGCAAGCTCCGTCCAGCTTTTTCTGTCACAGGTTCAGTTACAGCAGGAAACTCATCACAGACAAGCGACGGCGCTGCCGCGGTCATGGTGATGGACCGCGAGAAAGCAGATTCCCTCAGCCTGAAGCCGATGGCCAAGTTCAGAAGCTTTGCCGTTGGCGGTGTGCCTCCAGAAGTAATGGGAATCGGGCCGATTGTGGCCATTCCTAAAGCACTGAAGCTTGCCGGCCTGGAGCTGTCTGATATCGGCCTGTTCGAACTGAATGAGGCATTTGCATCTCAATCCATCCAGATTATCAGGGAGCTTGGCCTTGATGAGGATAAGGTGAATGTAAACGGCGGAGCAATTGCACTTGGTCACCCGCTTGGCTGTACAGGTGCAAAATTGACGCTAACGCTTCTGCACGAAATGAAGCGCCGCAATCAGCAGTTCGGGGTTGTCACAATGTGCATCGGCGGCGGCATGGGTGCAGCGGGCGTATTCGAGCTTATCTAAAAGACAGCAATTATAGTAAAAATATGGTATTCAATAAAAAACCGGAGCCAGCGCTCCTTCAATTGAATGGAGGAATAAAGATGTCTAACCAGACAGAAAACGTAATCAAAGGCGGAAGCTTCCTGATTGAAGATGTATCTTATGACCGTGTGTTTACACCGGAGGATTATACTGATGAACAGAAAATGATTGCCAAGACAACTGAAGATTATGTGGTAAATGAAGTGGTCCCGCAGGTTGAACACCTGGAGAACCATGAGTTCGACCGCTCTGTTAAGCTGCTGAAGCAGGCAGGGGACCTTGGGCTCCTTGGTGCAGATGTGCCGGAAGAGTACGGCGGGCTTGGCCTTGATAAGGTAAGCTCAGCTCTTATCGCTGAAAAAATGTCCCGTGCAGGCGGATTCTCAATCACCCATGGTGCCCATGTGGGAATCGGGTCGCTTCCAATCGTGCTGTTCGGAGATGAAGAACAAAAGCAAAAATATCTGCCTCTTTTGGCGACAGGCGAAAAGATCGCTGCCTATGCACTCACTGAGCCGGGTTCAGGTTCCGATGCACTCGGGGCAAAAACAACTGCAAAATTAAATGCTGAAGGCACTCACTATGTCCTGAACGGTGAGAAGCAATGGATTACCAATGCCGGCTTTGCCGATGTGTTTGTCGTCTATGCGAAAGTGGACGGAGAGCATTTCTCCGCCTTCATCGTTGAGAGGGAGTACCCTGGCGTTTCCACGGGCCCTGAGGAAAAGAAAATGGGCATCAAGAGCTCTTCCACAAGGACGCTGATCCTGGAAGATGCACAAGTGCCGAAGGAAAATCTGCTGGGTGAACTTGGCAAGGGGCATATCATCGCTTTCAATATCCTGAATATCGGCCGCTACAAGCTTGGAGTAGGAGCAGTAGGAGCTTCCAAGCGCGCGTACGAGGTTACTGTACAATATACAAATCAGCGCCAGCAGTTCAAAACGCCGATTTCCCAATTCAACCTTACGAAAGAGAAGCTTGCCAATATGGCTGCAAAGCTGTATGCGGCTGAGAGCTCTGTCTACCGTACAGTCGGTTTGTTCGAGGACCGGATGAGCAGGCTTACAGAGGAAGAAGTAAAGAACGGCAAGGAAGTTGCCAACTCGATTGCAGAGTACGCAATCGAATGCTCCCTGAACAAGTTTTTTGCCACAGAAGTCCTTGACTATATTGCCGATGAAGGCGTGCAGCTGCATGGCGGCTATGGTTTCATGGCTGAATATGAAATTGAAAGGATCTACCGCGATTCCCGCATCAACAGGATTTTTGAAGGTACAAACGAAATCAACCGCCTTCTTGTGCCTGGCACTTACCTGCGCAAGGCTTTCAAAGGAGAGCTGCCATTATTCCAGAAAGCTCAGGCGCTCCAGGAAGAGCTGATGATGCTGATGCCTGAGGAGCCTGGAGATGAGCCTTTGGCACAGGAAAAATATTTGGTGAAGAATGCCAAGAAAATCGGCTTGCTTGCAGCAGGGCTTGCAGCACAGAAGTTTGGCAAAGCGATTGAAAAAGAGCAGGAAATCCTGGTCAATATTGCAGACATCGTTTCCAATGCCTATGCAATGGAATCAGCGGTTCTCCGTACAGAAAAGGCTATCAGCAAGGACGGCGCTGAAAAGAGCAAGCAAAAGCTTCTCTACACACAGATTTTCTGCCAGGAGGCATTCAATAAGATCGAACAGGATGCGAAAGAGACTTTGGTTGCTGCAGAGGATGGGGACGCACTGCGCATGATGCTTTCCGCTCTCCGTAAATTTACCCGCCACACACCGATCAATCTGATCGCCAAAAAGCGCGAGGCTTCAGAGAAGCTGATCGACGCTGAGCGTTATGTACTGTAATCAGAAATAAATAGGAGTTATCCTTAACTGAAAATGCAAATACGCATTGCTCCTCTATCCGGAGGGGCAATTGCTGTTTTTGGACACTTCAATCTGACGAAATTTTTAAAACTCAAGGTTATGAATTTTGCCGAAAATATGATAGTATGCAATTAAATGGGTGATCAGCCTGTGAGTTTGGATAGAAACGATTGGGTGGTGCAGAATTTGCTGCTGAATTTTTACTGGTATCCGAAATGCGGGACATGCCGCAAGGCCAAAAAATGGCTTGAAGAAAACGGCGTTCCTTACCATGAAGTACATATTGTCGAAAATCCTCCTTCACGCACTGAGCTTGAAGATGCTTATAGAAAAAGCGGCCTCGATATTAAAAAATTCTTTAATACGAGCGGCCAGAAGTACAGGGAGCTAGGTTTGAAGGACAAGGTGAAAACCATGTCCGACACAGAGCTGCTGGACTTGCTTGCATCTGACGGAATGCTGATAAAGCGGCCTTTGGCATTCGACGGCCAAAAAGCGACAGTCGGTTTCAAAGAAGAGGATTTTGCTAAAACATGGCTTTAAGGCATCATCTGCTATTTCCTTTATAGCGAAGGCTTAAGCCCGGTAAAGAACTAGAATCTTGGAGGGATTATTGTGAGCAGCATACCTAAGGAATTGCGTTACTCAGAAGAACATGAATGGGTAAAAGTTGAAGGAGAAAAAGTACGGGTCGGCATTACCGATTTTGCTCAATCAGAGCTCGGGGACATCGTTTTCGTTGAGCTTCCTGAAGTCGGGGACAGCATCACGGTAAATGAGCCTTTTGGAAGCGTTGAGTCTGTAAAGACTGTATCTGAATTATATGCTCCAATCAGCGGCAAGGTGGTTGAAATCAACGAAGAGCTGAATGACAGCCCTGAATTTGTAAATGAATCTCCTTATGAAAAGGCCTGGATGGTTGTTGTTGAGCCTGCAGACAGCAGCGAAGTGGACAAGCTGATGACTGCTGAACAATATGAAGAGATGACCAACGAAGATTAAAAGAGATAAGCGCCTGCTGCAGGCGCTTTTTATGCTTTCTCTTTCCGTTATTTTCTTACTTCACTCAATGTAATTAATTTCCCATAGTTTCTTTCCATTAGAAGGGCATTCTATTGTTAAGAAAGTAAAAAAGGTGGGATTCTAATGACACTGAAACAGCAAAAGATCGATATTACCGATCGGGTCACAGGAAGACTGAAGGACGGTAAGCTGGAGCTTTATCTTGGAAATGAGATGATCGGGGAAGCGCCGATGCCTGAAGGTGCTTCATTTACCCTTGATCATCACTTTGAGCAGAATGAACAGAAAATCTACCAGCATATTACTTCAACAGAGCAGCCGGAAGCCCGTTATACGGACTGCGATGAAGGCGGCTGGTGCTAAAGAAAGCAGCGGGCATTGCCGCTGTTTTTTTTGCAGAAAAAAGGGTAAATAAGGATCTGCCGGCTCTTTTATGGGCGGATTTTGATCAGGCGGAATGCGGGGATGGCGTTTTTCAGCAAGTGACCGCCTGCCCGTTTTCCGAAAGCAAGGCAGGAGTTCAACACCATTTTGCCGAACATAGAATAAGGTAAAGTAAAAATATCAACTCCCGTCAGGTGATGAATATGCATGCAGAAAACATAGAAAAGGTAATTATTGTCGAAGGCACTTCTGATAAGCGCAAGGTTAAGAATATTATTAAGGAGCCTGTTGAAATCATTTGTACGAACGGGACAATCAGCATAACCCGCCTGGATGAATTGATTGACGAATTATTTGACCGTGATGTTTATATTCTGGTGGATGCAGATGAATCCGGCGAAAAGCTGAGAAAGCAGTTCAAACGGGAATTCCCGGAAGCAGCACATCTTTATATTGATAAAATGTACCGGGAAGTGGCCACTGCACCGGAGCAGCATCTTGCAACGGTTCTGCTTGGCGCCAATATAGACGTATATGCTGAGTTTTTAGATAGAGGATGATGGGGTTGCAAGAACTGATGCTTGGGGATTTGGAACGGTATGAAAAAGACAGGGAGACATGGATGCTCTATCTTTACACACCGATGTGCGGAACATGCCAGATGGCTGGACGGATGCTGGAAGTGACCCTTGAGGTACTCCCGGGAATTGAATGCAGAAAGGCAAACTTGAACTATTTTCCTGACCTGGCCGGCAAGTGGTCAGTAGAAAGTGTCCCCTGCCTGCTATTTTTCCGGGAGGGAGAGCTGGCAGAAAAAATATACGCATTCCACTCTGTTCCATACCTGCTGGAAAAAACAAAAGAATATCTGCTGTAAATAATAAAGCCTGTACTAGAGGGTAGGACACCCGGCTGGTACAGGCTTTTTACTGTTTGCGCATCTGTCCGCGGCCAGTGTCCAGGGATTATCATGGTCAATGGATAAAATGTTCCGGATTATTTAGCAGAAAAACCAGAAGATTCAAAGGAAAAGGATGGATTTTTTCTCTAAACGATATTATGATTATTTAGGGAAACGAAATAAATGCGAGGGGCATATAAAATGGCTTTTTATCAGGAATGGGCTGAACAGATCCGCGGGTATAACAGTAATATACGCCGGGCTTTTGCAGCCAATATTTTCACGCAGATCGGAATGGGCATTTTTATGGTCATTTATAATTTTTATATACGGGAGCTTGGCTATTCAGAGCAGGTGAATGGCCAGATCATAGCGATGACTGCATTGGCGACAGCCCTTGTGCTGATCCCCGCAGGCATTATGAGCGACAGGATCGGCCGGAAGAAGGCTATGCAGTTCGGGGCTGCTGCAACCGGTGTGATTCTGCTTGCCAGGAGCATGGTTGACATGCAGAGCCTGCTTATCGTGTTTGCCTTTGGCACAGGGCTGGGGACGGCCTTCATTCAGGTATCCTCCATTCCCTGGCTGACAGAGAATTCCAAGCCAGAGCAGAGGGTTCATTTGTTCAGCATCCATTTCGCTGTTATGACAGGAGCCAATGTCATCGGCAACTTAAGCGGCGGACTGCTGACTGACTTGTTTGCTTTTTATTTCTCGGAGCTGGCGAGCATACGGTTTACTTTACTGCTGGGAGGAGCCATCTATCTGGCGGGAATATTTCCGATACTCCGCTTTCAGGAAAACCGGAGCGATAAAATCCCGCAAATCGGCGGAGCTAAAGGAAGCAAACGGTTTTCTCTGAAGGATGATGGTTTCAAGATCATCATCCTGTTCGCTGCAGCACAGCTGTTTATCGGATTTGGGGCAGGGCTTGTCATACCTTACCTGAATCTATATTTTGCAGACCGTTTCCATGCGTCGAATTCTGCAATCGGGCTGATTATTTCCCTCGGTCAGGCAGCTACGGCAGCGGCCATGATCATTGGTCCCCAGGTGGTAAGGAGGATCGGGGAGGTAAAGGCAGTCGTTTTCCTGCAGCTTTCCTCCCTGCCTTTCCTTCTACTGACTGCTTACACAGAGAATTTATGGCTGGCCGCCATTGGCTTTCTATTCAGGCAGGCTTTAATGAATGCGGGAAATCCGATCCAGATGTCTTTGATGATGTCGAAGGTGGATGATTCCAAAAGAGGCCTGGCCAGCTCGGTGAATCAGATGGTGTTCAATCTGGGCTGGGCAGTGATGGGCCCTGTCTCTACAGGCCTTGTCATCAAATACGGAGACTATTGGGGATATTCTATTGTCTTCACCATAACTGCAGTCTTATATTTAATAGGCTCTACATACTTTTTTGTCGTATTCAGAAGGCTTTCAGAGCCTTCTGGAAGAACAAATACAGCAAAGATTGTATGATAAGCGGATATTTCTCGGGAAATTGTCATAAGCCTTTCTATTTGTCGAACATTCATAGAAATATAAAACTGAACTTTCTAAAAAATCAGTTGACTCTTTTTTGCTGGTTATGATACTATCATTTTAACTTCAAGCACGCTAAAAATTTCATATTTCTTATCAAGAGAGGTGGAGGGACTGGCCCGATGAAACCCGGCAACCGGCAATAGAACGGTGCTAATTCCAGCAGAGCATGATCTCTGGCAGATAAGTTGAGCGAAAAAGCCCCTCTTCTGCAGAGGGGCTTTTATTGTTACCAGCAGTGATCCGGCATAATGAAAATATCTGATAACCCGAAGGAGAGATAACAATGGCAGAGAAGCAAAAGAACTATCGATTTGAAACACTTGGTGTACATGGAGGACTGCAGCCTGACCCTGCAACAGGGGCAAGGGCAGTGCCGATCTATCAGAATAATGCTTATCAGTTCCAGAATACAGAGCACGCCGCCAATCTGTTCGGCTTAAAGGAGCCGGGCTATATCTATACAAGAATCCATAATCCGACAGTTACTGTATTTGAGGAAAGGGTCTCACTGCTTGAAGGCGGCGTAGGGGCACTTGCTGTTGCAAGCGGCCAGGCTGCCATCACTCTTGCCATCCTGAACATTGCCCAGGCCGGAGATGAAATTGTAGCAGCTTCAAATCTTTATGGAGGGACATATAATTTATTTGCCGTCACTCTTCCTAAATACGGAATCAATGTAAAGCTGGTCAATCCCGATGACCCGGAAAATTTCAGGGAGGCCATCAATGAAAAAACAAAAGCTGTATTCGCTGAAACAATCGGCAATCCAAGCTTAAAGGTCCTCGATATTGAGAAAGTGGCGGAAATTGCCCATGAAGCAGGTATTCCGCTGATAGTTGATAATACCTTTGCCACTCCATATCTCTGCAGGCCGATTGATTTTGGGGCAGACATCGTAATCCACTCAGCGACAAAATGGCTGCTGGGAAATGGGACGACAATGGGGGGCGTCATAGTAGACGCAGGTCGTTTTGACTGGAATTCAGTCAAATTCCCTGGCTTCACCAATCCGGACCCAAGCTACAATAACCTGGTGTACAGTGAAGCAATCGGCGCGGCAGCTTTTATCGTCAAAGCCAGAGTCCAGCTGCTGAGGGACCTGGGGCCAGCACTTAGCCCGCAGAACGCATTCCAGTTCACTCTCGGTCTTGAAACACTGCATGTGAGGATGAAGGAGCATATCAGCAATACAAAGAAAGTGACAGAGTATCTAAAGAATCACCCTGCTGTGACCTGGGTGCTTTATCCGGGGGATGAAGGCCATCCTGATAAGGCACTTGCTGATAAGTATTTGCCTAAAGGAGCCGGAGCTGTGGCTGTATTTGGAATTGAGGGAGGCAGGGAGGCCGGTGCCAAGCTGATCAACAGCCTGGAACTGTGGGCGCATGTAGCCAATGTCGGCGATGCAAAAAGCCTCATCATCCATCCTGCCAGCACCACTCACCAGCAGCTTGATTCAGAAGGCCTGAAGTCAGCAGGGGTGCCGGAGGATCTAATCCGCATTTCTGTTGGCATAGAAAATGCCGAAGATCTCATCGAGGACCTGGAGCAGGCAATTGAAGCCGCAACCGGAAGCCATTCACTGGCAGGGAAGGTGTGAACTTCAGGATTCAGCCGGTAATTTTTAGAATTAAACTTTGTTGTTGACACCCTTTTTCATCCATGATACGATAGCACTCGTAATTCAAAAATGGCTAATGAATGAAAATGAACTTCATATATGATAGCTCTTATCAAGAGAGGTGGAGGGATGTGCCCGATGAAGCCCGGCAACCGTCAATGTTTATTGAAATGGTGCCAATTCACACAAAGCTTTTAGCTTTGGCAGATGAGAGAAAGGTTTTTCCATCATGCCTTTCTGCTCACATGCAGAAAGGCATTTTTATTTTTACAGAAAAGTCTCCTGTCTTGAAGCCATGGAATAATCTTGCCCTGGTTTCAGGAAACTACTCTTATGGGGATTGGCAGGATGATATATCTCTGTAAAGCCATTTGTCTAATTGGATATAAAAGAGGTGAATACGGCAATTGATTTCAATAAAAGATGTTAAAAAGATATATTCGTCAAAAAAAGGCCCGGTCAAAGCAGTTGATGATGTCAACCTTGAAATCAAGGAAGGTGAAATCTTCGGAGTGATCGGCTACAGCGGTGCAGGGAAAAGCACCTTGATCCGGATGCTGAACGGGCTTGAGCTTCCCTCAGAGGGAACGGTTACGGTAGCCGGCAGGGAGATCTCAAAAATCAGGGGTGCGGAGCTGCGCAAAGCGCGCCAGGAAATCAGCATGATCTTCCAGCACTTTAACCTTCTCTGGTCAAGGACCGTAAGAGACAATATTGCATTCCCGCTGGAAATTGCGGGGGTTGCGCGCCAGGAAAGAGAAAAAAGAGTAAATGAGCTCATCAACCTTGTCGGCCTTGACGGCCGTGAGGATGCTTACCCTTCCCAGCTGAGCGGCGGGCAGAAGCAACGCGTCGGGATTGCCAGGGCGCTTGCGAATAACCCGAAGGTGCTTCTGTGCGATGAGGCAACCTCGGCGCTTGACCCGCAGACAACGGATTCCATTCTGGATCTGCTAGTGGACATCAACAGCCGCCTGGGACTGACCATTGTACTTATTACTCATGAAATGCATGTAATCAGGAAGATCTGCCATCGGGTAGCTGTCATGGAAGGCGGAAAGGCCGTGGAAATCGGCCCTGTCCTGGAAGTGTTTAAAAATCCGCGCGAGCAGATCACAAAGAGATTCGTCCAGCAGGTCACAGAACCTGAGGAAACAAAAGAGACTGCAGAGGCCTTGCTTGGATTGTATCCGCATGGAAAAGTCGTACAGCTGTCCTTCGTCGGGGAATCGGCTGAACAGCCGCTCATCACGAATCTGATCCGTTCCTTTGAGTTGACAGTTAATATCCTTCAAGGGAAAATCTCGCAGACTCAAAACGGCTCTTATGGAACATTGTTCATCCATCTAGATGGGCAGGCTGACGAAATTGCCAAAGCGATTGAATATATCCATGCACAGCAGGTTGGCGTGGAGGTGATTTCGAATGCTTAATGAATTTTTCCCAAATGTTAACTGGGATAAGATGTGGGAAGCAACGAATGAAACGCTTTATATGACTGGCATTTCTGTACTGGTTACATTCGTATTGGGGATTGTGCTCGGCCTGCTGCTTTTCCTTACTTCCAGGGGGAACATCTGGCAAAATGCACTCATCAATAAAATTATAGCGGCGTTTGTCAATGTATTCAGGTCCATCCCGTTCATCATTTTAATCGTATTGCTGATCCCGTTCACGAAATTCCTTGTGGGCAGCATGATCGGAGAAAATGCCGCCTTGCCTGCACTGATCATCGGTGCGGCACCATTTTATGCCCGTATGGTTGAAATTGCTTTGCGGGAAATTGATAAAGGCGTCATTGAAGCAGCCAAGTCAATGGGTGCAAGAACGAGCACAATCATCTTTAAGGTGCTCCTCCCTGAATCCATGCCGGCTCTTGTATCGGGCATTACTGTTACAGCCATCTCGCTTGTGGGCTTTACCGCAATGGCAGGAGTCATCGGTGCAGGAGGACTTGGGAACCTTGCTTATCTGGAAGGCTTCCAGCGGAACCGCTTTGATGTAACCTTGATGGCGACCATCGTCATCCTGCTGATTGTGTTTATCCTCCAAGTAATTGGAGATATCATAACTTCTAAACTAGACAAACGATAAAAGGAGACTTAACTAATGAAAAAATGGTTATCACTTGTATTGGCACTTGCCGTAGCGCTCGTCATTTCAGCATGCGGAACATCTGAAGATAATGCTGACGGCGGAAATGCGGACAGCGGGAAAGAAGAAACATCCAAACTGGTTGTGGGAGCTTCCAATGTCCCGCACGCTGAAATTCTTGAAGAAGCTAAGCCGCTTTTGGAAGAAAAGGGCATTGAACTTGAAGTCGTAACATTCCAGGACTATATCCTGCCTAACCAAGCATTGAATTCCGGAGAGCTTGATGCAAACTATTTCCAGCATATCCCGTACCTTGAAGCGCAAATTGAAGAAAATGACTATGATTTCGTCAATGCAGGCGGAATCCACATTGAGCCGATCGGTGTGTATTCAAAGAAATACAAGAGCCTTGATGAACTTCCAGACGGTGCGAAAGTCCTGATGAGCAATTCAGTTGCTGATCACGGCCGTATCCTGACTATGCTTGAAAAAGAAGGCCTTATCACGCTTAAAGAAGGCGTAGATAAAATCAAGGCAACAATTGACGATATCGAAACGAACGAGAAAAATCTTGAGTTTGATACAGAATATGAAGCTTCCCTCCTTCCGCAGATCTACAACAACGATGAAGGCGATGCAGTTCTGATCAACTCTAACTATGCTATTGATGCAGGCTTAAACCCAATTGAAGATTCAATTGCAATCGAAGACAAGGAATCTCCATATGTGAACGTCATCGCTGTTAAGAGCGGCGACGAAGATAAAGAAGCGGTTAAGGCACTTGTCGAAGTGCTCCACTCTAAAGAAATCCAGGATTTCATCCTTGAAAAATACGAAGGTGCAGTCGTTCCTGTATCTGAGTAATAATAGAAAAAGGCAGCCGCTGAGAATGCAGGCTGCCTTTTCCTATGCCAAAAAACAGCCATGTCGAGCCCGCATAGCATTTCTGAAAATAAAACATACTAATGATGTTAAAGATTTCAGGAATGGAGTGGACACGAATGGAGCATTCATACGAACCGTCAAATTCAATCGAAGCAGCTCTTCATGACTATAAAATGGGCCTTGGCACATTTACACAAAAAATGCCGGACCTTGCCCAGCATTATAACGCATTCACTGAGGCATGCTTTAAAGAAGGCAGCCTCTCTCAAAAGCAAAAGCAGCTGATTGCCCTTGGAATCAGCCTGTATTCACAGGATGAATACTGCATTATTTATCATGTGAAAGGCTGCCTTGACCAGGGGGCTAGTGAGGAAGAGGTGCTCGAAGCAGTCGGCGTCACAGCGGCTTTTGGCGGCGGCGCAGCGATGAGCCAGGCAGTCACCCTTGTGCAGGAAGCAATGGATGAATTGAATCAGGGGCAGATGAAGCAGTAAAAGCCAATCTATATGATAAAGCAGCCCTGTCTGAAGCAGGGCTGTTTCCTTTTTTGCATGCGTTATGGACTCTTGGGGGAGAGACAACCTTTATTTGGAAGAATTCAGCCGGAATTGTAAGGATGGCGGAGATGAGGTCCCTTCAAGAGGGGATACCTTAATGAATTATACAAAATGAGGTTTTTTCCTGTTTGAGCGTGGTATAGAAGGAGTGTTACGATATTCCATGAGTAAAATAAATCGCGGAAGCGACAAAATTGAAAGGATTGATTTACTATCAGTCAGCTGGACTTGAATTACACAAGTGAAATGGAAAAAGCGATGCACAGTGCCCACGGTGTCGGCTATGAGGTATACAGCCGGAAACATGATGTAAGGATGAGCGTAGAAAAACGGCGCGAGCAGGACTATCTGAAAAGCCAGCGTATGGTAGCGGATCTGGAAAGAAAAGTACATTCTTAAGAATTATATATAATAAGGAAGAAAAACAGTTGAAACCAGTGTGATGCCGCACTGGTTTTTCTTTTAGTATAAAGCAGTAACAATATAGCCCGTTTTTTCCCTGAACAGTAGGAGCCCGGTCCATACTTATGTTAAACTGAAGGGGCTGCAACTGAATTCATGTACATTGAAAGCTGCTCTGCAGGGAAAAATAGTTTGGACATGCCTGGATTTCCAGTTTTGGATCCAGGGAAGCGGAAAGGGTTTAGCCAATAAAAGTTCTTACCAGATAATTAATACTATCTGCGTGTTGTTAAAGAGTTGCTAACACTTTCTATTTGTTATAAGATTGTAATGAGAATAAAATGAGAATAGAGATTTGCGGCTCTTGCCGGTATATACAAATCTTTTTTATTGACGGAGGTATAATGATGGCTGGATCTACACTTAAAATTAATGATCTTCATGTTTCTATTGAGGACAAAGAAATTCTTAAAGGGGTCAACCTTGAAGTGAAAGGCGGAGAAATCCATGCGATTATGGGTCCTAACGGAACTGGTAAATCAACCCTTTCTTCTGCAATCATGGGACATCCTAAATATGAGGTAACCTCAGGAAGCATTGAATTGGATAACGAAGATGTACTTGAGATGGAAGTGGATGAGCGTGCGCGTGCAGGCCTGTTTCTTGCCATGCAGTATCCAAGTGAAATCAGCGGAGTTACAAATGCGGACTTCCTGCGTTCTGCAATCAACAGCCGCATGGAAGAAGGCAATGAAATTTCTTTGATGAAATTCATCCGCAAGATGGACAGCAAGATGGACTTCCTTGAAATGGATCAGGATATGGCACAGCGCTATCTGAACGAAGGCTTCTCCGGAGGCGAGAAAAAGCGGAACGAAATCCTTCAGCTGATGATGATCGAACCTAAAATCGCCATTCTTGATGAGATCGACTCCGGATTGGATATCGATGCCCTGAAGGTTGTTTCCAAAGGGATCAATGAAATGCGCGGAGAAGACTTCGGCTGCCTGATCATCACTCACTATCAGCGCCTTCTTAACTACATCACTCCTGACCATGTGCATGTCATGATGCAGGGCCGCATCGTTAAATCTGGCGGGCCTGAGCTGGCACAGCGCCTTGAGGCTGAAGGTTATGACTGGATCAAGAAAGAACTTGGCATTGAAGACGAAACTGTAGGGCAAGAAGCGTAAGCGTTAGGGGGATCACGATGACTATTGAAACGAAATTGCCGTTTGACAAAGAGTATATCAGCTCTTTTTCAAAAGAAATGGGTGAACCGGCCTGGCTGACAGAACTGCGTGTGAAAGCTCTTGCTGACGCTGAGACGCTGCCAATGCCGCGGCCTGATAAAACAAAGATCGATAAATGGAACTTTACACAGTTTGAAAAGCATATAGTGGAAAGCGAAGATTTTGGCTCACTTGACAACCTTCCGGAAGAAGCCAAATCTTTGATTGACCTGGATAAAGAAAGCAAGAACCTTTATATCCAGAGAAATAACCGTCCGACACATCTTTCCCTTTCGAAAGAACTGCAGGACCAGGGAGTCATTTTTGCGGATATCTTCACAGCTGCCCGCGAATACGGCGACCTTTTGCAGAAGTATTTCATGAAGGATGGCGTTAAGGTGGATGAACACCGCCTGACAGCACTTCATGCAGCACTCCTGAACGGCGGGGCATTCTTATATGTGCCGCGCAATGTTGAGGTGTCTGAGCCGATCCAGGCGATCTATCTGCATGATGACAAAGAAGCGAATGTCTTCAACCACGTACTGATCGTAACTGAAGATAACAGCAGTGTTACTTATGTTGAAACATACCTTTCAACGATCGATTCAGCAGAGGGTGTTTTCAATATCGTCACTGAAGTGCTTGCAGGAACTAACAGCAGGGTGCAGTACGGAACAGTTGATAACCTTGCAAAAGGAATCACTACGTATGTTAACCGCCGCGGCAGGGCGGAACGGGATTCCCGCATTGAATGGGCTCTCGGGCTCATGAATGATGGAAACACGATTTCCGAAAACGTAACGAACCTGATTGGCGACGGTTCTGTCGGCGATACGAAGACTGTTGTCGTCGGACGCGGTGAGCAGAAGCAGAACTTCACGACAAGTGTTGTCCATTTCGGTAAAAATACAGAAGGCTATATCCTGAAGCATGGCGTTATGAAAGAAAGTGCCTCCTCTATCTTCAATGGCATCGGCAAAATCGAACACGGTGCAACGAAGTCGAATGCAGAGCAGGAGTCCCGCGTTCTGATGCTGAGCGAAAAGGCACGCGGAGACGCAAACCCGATCCTTCTCATCGATGAGGATGATGTAACGGCAGGCCACGCAGCATCTGTCGGCCGTGTGGATCCGACCCAGCTGTACTACCTGATGAGCCGGGGAATTCCGCAGACAGAGGCAGAGCGCCTTGTCATCCACGGATTCCTTGCTCCGGTCGTGAAAGAGCTTCCGATCGAAGGAGTCAAAAAGCAGCTTGTTGATGTGATTGAAAGGAAAGTTAAGTAATGGATTTCAAGAATATCCGTGAACATTTCCCTATTCTGAACCAGGAAGTCAACGGAAGGCCTTTGGTTTACCTTGACAGCGCCGCAACTTCCCAGAAGCCCGTACAGGTCATCGAGGCATTGAACGAGTATTACCGCGGGTATAACTCCAATGTCCACCGCGGGGTGCATACCCTCGGTACAAAAGCGACGGATGCGTATGAAGGTGCAAGGGAAAAGGCCAGGAAATTCATTAATGCCCGTTCGATTGAGGAAGTGATCTTCACGAGCGGGACAACAAGCGCATTGAATATGGTTGCTTCAAGCTATGGAGGAGACAATCTCTCCGAAGGGGATGAAATTGTCATTACCTATATGGAGCACCACAGCAATATCATTCCGTGGCAGCAGGCAGCCAAAAGAGCCGGAGCGGTGCTGAAATATGTCCCTCTTCAGGAGGACGGCACCATTTCACTGGAGGATGTCCGCAAGACGGTTACAAGCAATACGAAAATTGTCAGCATTATGATGGTGTCCAATGTCCTTGGCGTTATGAACCCGATCAAGGACATCGCAAGGATTGCCCATGAGAATGGCGCGATCATGGTAGTGGACGGCGCACAGGCTGCACCTCATATGAAGGTGGATGTCCAGGATCTTGACTGCGACTTCCTTGCTTTTTCAGGACATAAGATGTGCGGCCCTACCGGTATCGGCGTCTTGTACGGCAAAAAGCAGCTTCTTGAAAACATGGAGCCTGTCCTTTTCGGAGGAGAGATGATCGATTTTGTTGATCTCTATGACTCTACCTGGAAAGAGCTTCCCTGGAAGTTCGAGGCCGGCACCCCGATTATTGCAGGAGCCATCGGCCTTGGTGCAGCAATCGATTTCCTACAGGAAGTCGGCCTTGAAAACATTGAAGCACATGAGCATAGGCTTGCCGCATACGCAATGGAAAAAATGTCATCAGTTGAAGGCATGACCATCTATGGACCGAAGAATGCCGGCGAGAGAGCCGGACTTGTAACCTTCAATCTTGATGATGTCCATCCGCATGATGTGGCGACTGTCCTTGATGCTGAAGGAATAGCGGTAAGGGCAGGCCATCACTGTGCACAGCCGCTGATGAAATGGCTGAAGGCTTCCGCAACGGCACGGGCCAGTTTTTACCTGTACAACACGGAAGAAGATATTGATAAGCTTGTTGAAGGACTTGTTAAAACAAAGGAGTATTTCAGCGATGTCTTTTAATAATTTAGATACCCTGTACAGGCAAGTCATTATGGATCATTACAAAAACCCCCGCAATAAAGGGGTTCTTGAAGAAGATAACAGCTTGACGATCAATATGAACAATCCAACCTGCGGAGACAGGATCCAGCTGACGCTTAAGGTTGAGGATGGGAAGGTGGCGGACGCCAGATTTGACGGTGAAGGCTGCTCCATCTCCATGTCTTCAGCATCTATGATGACCCAGGCTATCAAGGGCCAGAAAGTGGAAGATGCCTTAAAGCTCTCAAAGATCTTTTCAGATATGATGCAGGGCAAAGAGTATGATGAAGACTTGGATTTGGGTGATATTGAAGCACTGCAGGGCGTTTCAAAATTTCCGGCACGCATCAAATGTGCGACACTTTCATGGAAGGCCATGGAAAAGGGCCTGAAGGAAGAAGAACAACAATAAACGGCAATACAGGGTCCAAGGCCCTGTCTGCCCTGAATGGAGGAAAACGACGATGGCAAAAAAGATGCCTGAAATCGGTGATTATAAATACGGATTTGCCGATAAAGACGTTTCCATTTTCCGCTCAAAACGTGGTTTGACGAAGGAAATCGTAGAGGAAATTTCAAAGCTGAAAGAAGAGCCTCAGTGGATGCTTGACTTCCGTTTAAAATCTCTTGAACATTTCTACAACATGCCAATGCCTCAATGGGGCGGAGATCTAGCGTCATTAAACTTTGATGAAATCACTTATTATGTAAAGCCTTCTGAAAAGACAGAACGCTCATGGGACGAAGTGCCTGAAGAGATCAAGCAGACGTTTGACAAGCTTGGCATCCCGGAAGCAGAGCAAAAATACCTTGCAGGTGTTTCTGCGCAGTACGAGTCAGAGGTTGTTTACCATAATATGCAGGAAGACCTTGAAGCAAAAGGAATCGTATTCAAGGATACAGATTCTGCTTTGAGGGAAAACGAAGATCTTTTCCGCGAGCACTGGGCGAAGGTAATCCCTCCGACCGACAATAAGTTTGCGGCTCTGAACTCTGCGGTATGGTCAGGCGGTTCTTTCATCTACGTGCCAAAAGGCGTAAAGGTAGATACTCCGCTTCAGGCTTACTTCCGCATCAACTCAGAAAATATGGGGCAGTTCGAGCGCACGCTCATCATCGTGGATGAAGGCGCCCATGTCCACTATGTTGAAGGATGTACAGCTCCAGTCTACACAACGAACTCTCTTCACAGTGCCGTTGTAGAAATCATCATCAAAAAGGATGCGTACTGCCGCTATACGACAATCCAGAACTGGGCAAACAACGTATACAACCTTGTAACAAAAAGGGCTGTATGTGAAGCCAATGCTACAATGGAATGGATCGACGGAAATATCGGCTCCAAGCTGACAATGAAATATCCGGCAGTTATCCTTAAAGGAGAAGGCGCCCGCGGAATGACCCTTTCCATTGCACTTGCAGGGAAAGGCCAGCACCAGGATGCCGGGGCAAAAATGATCCACCTTGCTCCAAATACTTCTTCTACAATCGTATCAAAATCAATCTCCAAGCAGGGCGGTAAAGTAACATACCGCGGGATCGTGCACTTCGGCCGCAAAGCGGAAGGCGCTCGTGCAAACATTGAGTGCGATACGTTGATCATGGATAATCAGTCTACTTCTGATACAATCCCTTACAATGAAATCCTGAATGATAACATCTCGCTTGAACACGAAGCGAAGGTATCAAAGGTTTCGGAAGAGCAGCTGTTCTATCTGATGAGCCGCGGCATCTCCGAAGAAGAAGCAACTGAAATGATCGTAATGGGCTTCATCGAGCCATTTACAAAAGAGCTTCCAATGGAATATGCAGTTGAAATGAACCGCCTGATCAAGTTCGAGATGGAAGGTTCCATCGGCTGATCAAGCTTGGGCCCATCCGGTTATTGCCGGATGGGTTTTTTGCTCTTTTAAAGGCACCTTAAAAGCGGCCTGGCGGTTGTTCTTGTATAATGAAGGCAGGAGTGCTTCGTGGTTTTTCCAGACGTGAAAGAGGGAAAATAGAACGTTACATAGAGAACAGAAAGGAGGCGGCAGCATGATTAATATTGGACTCACAGGCTGGGGGGATCATGACAGTCTTTATAAGAAGGGCATTTCCCCGCGTGATAAGCTGAAGGAATATGCAGCATATTTCCCCATTGTAGAGGTGGATGCTTCTTTTTATGCTGTCCAGCCTCTGAGGAATGCACATAAATGGACGGAAGAAACGCCTGACGGCTTTGAATTCATCGTTAAAGCCTATCAGGGTATGACTGGGCATCAGCGCGGAGAAATCCCCTTTGACAGCAAGGAAGAGATGTTTACAGCTTTTAAGGAGTCCTTGCAGCCTTATATCGCCAAGGATAAGCTCTGCATGGCGCTGTTTCAATTTCCTCCATGGTTTGACTGCCGCAGGGAAAATGTTGATTATCTGCGCTGGTGCAAGGATCAGATGGATGATATCCCTTGTGCCCTGGAATTCCGCAATCAGACTTGGTTCTATCCGGAAATGAAGGACAAGACCTTAAGGTTCATGGAGCAGGAAGAATGGATTCACAGTATCTGCGATGAACCACAGTCCGGCGAGGGGTCTGTCCCGACAGTCATGGAGAGTACCCATCCGGGAAAGGTGCTGGTCCGCTTCCATGGAAGGAATGTGCACGGCTGGCAGAAAAAGAATGCGGAGAACTGGAGGGAAGTGAGATATCTCTACCGCTATAATGAGGAGGAGCTTTCCGGCTGGGCCCCGGCCCTCAGGGAACTGGAAAAAAGCACAAAGAAGGTATATGCTGTCTTTAATAATAATTCAGGCGGGGATGCGGCAGACAATGCACTCCAGCTGGTCGATATGATGGGGATTGAGTATACAGGCCTGGCTCCCCGGCAGCTTGATTTGTTCTAAAATGAGGAGAGGCTTGCACCTCCGTGATGTTCGGCCTGCATTGGCCTGATGGGAAAAGGAAAGAAGGTTTCATCTTTGAAAGAAGTTATCCATATATACCATACAAATGATTTGCACAGCCATTTTAGCCGCTGGCCGAGGATTCACCGTCTTTTAACAGAAAGACGCAAATGGCATGAAGAGGCAGGAGAAGATGTCTTCTTTTTCGATATCGGCGACCATGTGGACCGCTGGCATCCGCTGACAGAGGCTACTGGGGGGAAGTGCAACACAGACCTGCTCAATCAGGCAGGCTGCACTGCTGCTGCCATCGGCAATAATGAAGGAATTACCCTTCCTTTTGACTCTCTTGACACTCTCTATGAGAAAGCGGGTTTTGATGTTATCACCGCCAACCTTTTTTACAAAGATGGAAGGCGGCCGGACTGGGCTAAACCTTATGCAATTTATGAGACTGTAAGCGGACTTAAGGTGGCTGCTGCCGGTGCAACAGCAAACTATGAACATTTCTATGATTTGCTCGGCTGGAAGCTGACAGACCCCTTTGAAGAGCTTCGAAAGGTACTTGCAGAGGTAAGGGGACAGGCCGATATTATCGTCATCCTGTCACATCTGGGCATTCATGATGATGAAAGGCTGGCGGCGGAATTTCCGGAAGCCGATGTGATTCTTGGCGGCCATACCCATCATATTCTGCATGAAGGGAAAATGGCGGAAGGCTGCCTGCTGGCAGCCGCCGGCAAGCACGGGTTTTATGCCGGGCATGTTATGCTCGAAATAGACACGGAAACGAAAACAGTCATCGGCAAAAAGGCGCAGCTGTATGATACAAATGAGCTGCCATCTGCTGATGATGAAGAGCATATCATTGAAAATCTTTATCGGAAGGGAAAAAGCCTCCTTGATGTACCGGCAGCACCTCTGCCAAACGGCGGCATGAGCAAAAAGCAGCTTGCCATTCTTTTGTGTAAAGCACTGCAGGAGAAGTGCGGGGCGGATGCAGCCCTTCTTAATGAAGGCTTGATCCTTGAGGGGCTGGAAAAGAATGAGGCAACTCTGTATGACCTCCATAGAATCTGTCCGCATCCGATCAATCCAAGCAAAGTTGTGCTGACAGGGGCTGAGCTGAAGGAAGTGCTCCGGCATGCACAAAGTGATGAGTGGGAGCAGTTACAGGTCAAGGGACTTGGTTTCCGCGGTACCCTCATGGGAAGAATGATCAGTACCGGTGCAGAAATGGATACTTCGGGGAATATGCAGATTGGCGGTCATGTGCTCGACAATGAAAAAAGCTATTCCCTTGCTATCCCGGACATGTTTACATTCGGTCCCTTTTTCCCTGAAATCCGCAGGGCTGCCGAAAAGGAATATTTCTTTCCCGATTTCCTGCGGCATCTGCTGGAATGGAAACTGCAGCAGCTTCAGTAATATACGGGCACCCTTTTTCTTTTGCTGACATAATCTGTTATGAAGCGAAAGGAGTGGATACTTATGATGGAACTGTCACCTGTCATCATCGACGGCCATACCTTTTTAAGCGTATCCGTTCAGCTGCCGAAAACGACCCTGCTCGCTGTCTCGAGCGAAAAGGGCTATATTATGTGCGGAGCGCTGGACATCGCCCTGCTCAATGAAAAGCTGAAGGACCGGAAAGTGATTGCTGGAAGGGCTGTTGGTGTCCGCACGATCGAGCAGCTCCTGGAGGCACCGCTGGAATCGGTGACCTTTGAGGCTGAAGAACTTGGAATCCATAAAGGCATGATCGGCAAGGACGCCCTGCTGAAAATGCTGTAGAGAGCCAGCCGCAGCAGGCGGCTCTTTTTTTTTCTTTAACGGAGCATTCCACTCCAAATAGAAGCCGAAGATACTTACTTATGCAAAGATTACCATTATCAGTCGTATTTTGTAGAATTTTCTACTATAATGTGGATAGGATGAAGGACGTAAATTGAGACAGAAATGATTGGAGCTTTTATATGAGATTAGTAGCTACCTCATCAGTACATCCGGGGGCCATTCTTGCAAAAGCGGTTTTAAGCGATAAGGGTGTTGTGCTTGTCAGCGACGGAGTGGAGCTTTCGGAGAAGCTGCTTGCAAGGCTCGGGGATCTTGGCGTCACCTATATATATGTAAAAGACCCGAGGACAGATGATATAGAATCCGGCAGCTCGATCGATTCGGCGATGAAAAGGAAAGCGGTATCTTCCATTGAGGAAACTTTTACCCAGATAAAGAAAGGGAACAAGCTGTCAGACTCGATCATTATTGAAAAATCATCGAAAAGCTTTAAACAGATCATCAGGGATCTGGTGCAGCAGATTAATGATAATAAAGATCTGTTTGGCATATTGGCGGACGTGTGTACATATGACAGTTATATTTTCTCCCATTCGCTGAATGTGACGCTCTATTCCCTGGCGATCGGCATAGAGCTGAAGCTGAAGCCGCAGGAGCTGGATATGCTGGGGATCGGGGCTATTCTCCATGATGTCGGCAAAATGAAGGTGCCCTCTGAAATTCTCTTTAAGACGGGAAAGCTGACAGAAGATGAATTTGCAGAAATCCAAAAGCATGCAGAAGCAGGCTTTGAAATTTTGCGCAGGGTACATACATTGCCTCTCCTTGCTGCCCATTGCGCCTTTCAGCATCATGAACGGCTGAACGGCAGCGGCTACCCAAGGAGGCTGGTGGAAGATGAAATCCATCTGTTTGCCAAAATCATTGCCGTCGCTGATGTATTCGATGCCGTCACCTCCAACCGTGTATACAGGGGGGCCATGCTGCCGCATGAGGGGCTCGAGATATTGTATGCAGGCTCAGGGAAACAATTTGATACGGCTGTGGTAGAAGCTTTCCGGCGGTCTGTTGCTGTCTATCCTTCCGGGATGATGGTCCATTTGAATGATGGCAGGTCAGGAGTGGTGGTCCGCCAGAATAAAGGGGTGTCAGACAGGCCAGTCGTCCGCATCCTTGAAAAAGAGGGCCTTCCGGTTGAACCATTCGATCTCGACTTGTCAGAAGAGCTTACCGTGATTGTCACCGGCTGTGAAATGCGGATGCCGGAAACAGCAAATAAAATCTAAGTTTTTCTGCTAGTTCCCCCCTTTGCAGCATACATATAGCTTGTAAAGGGGGGATTTGCTTTGGCTAAATTCGGCGGCCGGCTCCCAAGGAAAGGCCCGCTTCCTTTCCGGTATGTTTTTCTGCTGACTTTTGTGTTTTTTATGTTCTCGACCGCAGCCGGAATATGGATCATCAATAAGGGGCTTGAACCTACCCTGATGAGCTACGCTGACTCTCAGACGAGGAAAATCGCATCGCTGGTCATTAACAATGCCATCAACAAAAAAATCACGAATGTAATGGACCTTGAGGACATGTTTGTTAAAAGCGGCGATGGCTCTGTCATTACCATTAATACTGAAAAGCTTAATCGTGTGAAGGCAGAGGTAACGGAACTTGTTCAGGACAATATAAAAAAATCTGAACAGGGAGACCTCTCATCATTGGAATCATTCACGGACATAGAGATTGAAACAAAGGGTTCAAAATCAGCAAATGGAATCATTTATTATGTGCCATTGGGCCAGGCAACCAAAAATGCGCTCTTGGGAAATCTCGGACCCCGTATCCCGGTCAAATTTAACTCTGTTGGGTCGGTAACTTCTAATTTCATCACCAAAAGAGAAGATCATGGAATCAATAATGTGTACGTGGAAGTGCTCGTCCGCCTGGATGTCCAGGTACAGATTATCATACCGTTTGCCACCAAAATAATCACCGTGCAGGAGGATGTCCCTGTCGCGATAGGAATAATACCGGGAGATGTGCCCCAATTCTATAACGGGGGCGGCGGTGATTCTGCCCCTTCCATTGAGCTGCCTGCTAATTAATGGATTTGCTAAAAAGAAGGGTGCCTGTTATAGTATTATAGAAATTAATATGACCTTATCATATCCGGTGGGGTAGAGGTGCAAAATTCAAGAGTAAGATGTGCGAGGATGACAACGTTGACCGCATCAGAAAGGGAATTTTTGCCGAAGCAATTGACATGTGTCCGCATTCCATTGCTGGGGCTGCTTTGAAGAAGGGCAGCACTGTCATTATAAAGGCAAAGCAGGTATATGCTTAGAAAAGCCTTATAATGGGGAGCTACAGATCGTGATGGAGAAACCTATTACTTAGAAAGAGTAATGATGGATTTTCTATCATTGCTCTTTTTTATTATCTGCAGCTGCACAGCAGCTGAAACTGCATCTTCGTCTGGAAGTTCCCCCCTGTCATCATACAAGGAGGAGGAGAGAAATTGGCAAACACGATATTTTCACTTTTGCCGCCGCTTGTGGCCATTTTAATGGTCGTTCTGACAAGAAGAGTATTGTTATCTTTAGGTGTCGGGATTATAACCGCTGCCTTCCTGCTTGCCGACTTTGGCATCGGGAAAACCCTGAGCATCATCTGGGAGGCCGTCAAAGGCATTTTTGTGGCTGAAGGAGCCCTGAATACCTGGAATGTATATATTATTTTATTTTTGCTGGTTCTTGGCATCATTACCGCTTTTATCAACATTTCCGGAGGAAGCCGCGCATTCGGGGAATGGGCGATGAAACGGGTGAAAACCCGGGCTGGAGCCCAGCTTGTCGGTGCAGTGCTTGGCATCATTATTTTCATAGATGATTATTTCAATGCACTGGCGGTCGGCCAGATCTCACGGCCGATAACGGACCGGCATAAAGTTTCAAGGGCAAAGCTTGCGTATCTGATTGATTCTACATCTGCTCCGGTATGTGTCGTTTCCCCTGTTTCAAGCTGGGGCGCCTATATTATTGCCCTTATCGGGACGATCCTTGCCGGTCATGGGGTGACAGAATACTCGGCATTCTCAGCTTTCATGCAGATGGTGCCGATGAACCTTTATGTATGGACTGCTCTTGCCATGGTATTCATTGTGGCATTCAGGAATATCCAAATCGGGCCGATGAAAGCCCATGAAGAGCGGGCTGTAAAAGAAGGACTGGTTCTGGATCCTGATAAGCCTGCTCCTGGAGAGCTGAAGGATGATCTTCCAACAAGCACAACCGGGTCAGTCGGAGATCTTGTCTGGCCGATCATTGCGTTGATTTTCGGAACAGTCGGCAGCATGGTCTGGACTGGATACACAGCAACAGAGGGAAGCGCAACGATCCTGAAGATCTTCGAAAATACCGATGTAGCGAAATCCCTGATCATCGGAAGCCTGATTGGGCTTGCTCTCACACTGCTGCTGTTCCTTCGCCAGGCTGTCGTATTGAAGGGAGTAAGTGCAGGCGTTTTCGGAAAAGGGATCTGGGAAGGAGTTAAATCCATGCTCCCTGCGGTCTATATTTTGATCTTTGCCTGGGCGATTGTTGATCTGATCGGCCAGCTGGAAACCGGGACCTATCTTGCAGGTGTCGTGGAAAACAGCAATATAAGCCTTTCACTGCTGCCAATCATATTGTTTGTGATTGCAGGGATCATGGCATTCAGTACAGGAACATCATGGGGCTCCTTTGGCATCCTGCTTCCTATTGCCGGCGACGTTGTAGCAGCGACCGATATTTCGCTTCTTCTGCCTGCAATGGCAGCCGTTTTGGCTGGAGCGGTATTTGGAGACCACTGTTCTCCTATTTCAGATACAACCATCCTTTCATCCACAGGGGCCGGGTGCAACCATATCGACCATGTGCTGACTCAGCTGCCGTATGCACTCATATCAGCGCTGATCGCAGCTGTGGGATACCTGGTGATCGGATTTACCGGCAGCACCATTTTTGCTTTAATTTCAGTGGCAGTCCTTTTAGCTGCCTTTGCCTTCATTGCGGGGCGCGGGCAGGGAACATCTGCTGAATTTACAGATTGATATTGAGAGGCATCCCGCATAGGGTGCCTCTTTTTTAATTGCCATTGGAAAGTGCATTCTGAAAAACGATTTATATGAAAATGCCAGAATTTCATGGATAGTCTATCCGGCGGGGGAATATTAGTATATTAAGGAGGTGGATGGGCATTAAGGGGCTTGGGAGTTATTATTTAAAAATAATAATTTTCAAAAAATAAAGCTTTGACACCGTAGGGAAATGTGGCTATACTATGTTTAGATTATACTAAAAAATCAGAAAATATAAAAGTTTCCAACTCTTGAGACGTGCATTTCAAAAGAACTGGAAATGAAATGGGGGTAAATTGAATTATGGATAATCGTCCTCAATGGGGAACGAGAGCAGGTTTCATTATGGCAGCTGTCGGATCAGCGATCGGGCTGGGGAATATATGGAGATTCCCTGCCGTGGCGTATGATAATGGAGGAGGAGCTTTCTTCTTTCCTTATCTGTTTGCACTTCTGACAGCAGGGATCCCAATTCTCATCCTTGAATTTACACTGGGCCATAAGTACCGCGGCTCCGCTCCGCTTACGTATGCAAGGCTGAACAAAAAATTTGAATGGCTCGGCTGGTGGCAGGTAGCTGTTTCCTTTGTCATCTCCACATATTATGCGGTCATCATTGCGTGGGCCATGTCATTTGCAGGGTTTTCCTTTAACCAGAATTGGGGAGATGACCCGAACGGTTTCTTTTTCGGAGAATATCTTAAGCTTTCAGATGCACCGGGATCAATCAGCACGATCGTCCCAGGCGTATTCTTCCCATTGATCCTTGTATGGCTCATTACTCTTGGCGTACTGTTTAAAGGCGTGAAAAAAGGGATAGAAGTAGCGAACAAAATCTTTATTCCAGCCCTTGTTATCTTATTTTTAATCATTGTTGTTCGCGCGCTGACACTTGATGGAGCTGTCCAGGGGCTTGATGCATTCTTCAAGCCGGATTGGAGCAAGATTGCAGATCCTGGAGTATGGGTGGCCGCATATGGCCAGATCTTCTTCAGCTTATCAATCGGATTTGCGATCATGATCACGTACTCCAGCTATCTTCCAAAGAAGACGGATCTGACAAACAGTGCATTCATCACTGGATTTGCAAATTCCGGGTTTGAGCTTCTCGCCGGGATCGGCGTCTTTGCTGCACTGGGCTTCATGGCTGCACAGCAAGGCGTGCCAATCAATGAGGTTGTTAGTTCAGGTGTGGGCCTTGCTTTCGTGGTATTCCCGCAGATCATTAGTGAATTCCCTGCTTTAAACGGACTGTTTGGCTTCTTCTTCTTCCTATGCCTGGTCCTTGCAGGTCTTACATCACTCATCTCAATCGTGGAAACTTTTGTTGCCGGTGTACAGGATAAGTTCAAAGTGTCCCGTACAAAAGCAGTATTATTTGGAGGCGGGGCTTCTGCCATCATTTCCGTATTGTTTGCGACAGACAGCGGCCTCTATTTCCTTGATGCAGCTGATTACTTCATCAACCAGTTCGGTGTAGCTCTTGCAGGCCTTGTAGAGGTTGTCGTGATTGCATGGGTGCTGAGGGAGCTGAAAAGCATCCAGTCGCATGCGGACAGCGTCTCAGATATCCTTCTAGGCGCGTGGTGGAGGATCTGTCTGACTGTTATTACACCGCTGATCCTTGGCTATATGATGATCCAGAATATCTACACTAATATCAAGGACAATTACGAGGGCTACCCGACAGGCTTTATCATCTATTCAGGATGGGCGGTCGCGGTCGGCGCCATTGTACTCGGATTCATCTTCATGGCATTCAAGTGGGATAAAGGCACCATTTCTGTCCCGGATAAGAAGGGGGTTTCTCAATAATGTCTGCTAGTGCAATAACAATGATGATCGTTGGGATGCTTATCATTTGGGGAGGACTTGCTGCAAGCATTTCCTTTGCAGTTTCAAAAGCAAAAAAGTCATGAAAGCAAAGGCTGCCGAATCTTTTCGGCAGCCTTTATTTATTATCCGGGCACAATGGTTCCGACCCTTACTTCTTTTTCCGGGACTGAATCTTATCCTGCCTCTCCCACAGCCTTAGGTGCGGATAAGGATCGTAGGACCATTCCGTATACCCATTGTCTTTGTACATTCCGTAGTGAAGATGAGGCGGGAACTTCCCGGATGTTCCCGGCGGGCCATAGCCGGAGCTGCCTACACCCCCGATCAGCATGCCCGGTTCAACAATCTGCCCTGCTTTCAAATCCTTAGCAAAGCCGCTCAAATGGGCAAAATAATGATAGTTATTATTGATATCCCGGATGCCGATTCTCCAGCCGCCATACTTGTTCCAGCCTTTCATTTCTATAATGCCGTAGCTGGTGGCCCTCACGGGGACGCCGTAGTCGGCAAAAATATCTGTTCCTTCATGAATCCTTCTGCCTCCCCAGCCCCTTGCATCCCCCCAGGTATTTTTGTAGCTGTGATTGCTTCTGAAAGGAACGGGAAAGGCATGGCCGTCAAGGTCCAGCCGGCCGAAGTGTTTATAGATCTCAGCATGCCCTATGATGATCCCGACGGTTTTATCCCGTTTATAATAATCCCATAACCCAATTTTTATATTATCATGGTCAACTCCATAAGAAAGAAGAAAGTGGGCAAAAGCATAAATGACATCCTGGTCATCCTTCAATGAAGCTTTGCCATCACCATTGCCATCGACTCCCATGCCTCCGAAAAATTGGATGGAAGCAGGATGATCGTCCTCCAGATCAGGGTTTAACAGGCCGGCCCATTCTTCCGGCTTAAAATAAATTCCTGTCAGTCCCTCTGCTTTCGGGAGGTCCCGGCGCGCCTTGCGGATGCTGCGCTCATACTGGTCGACAGCCGCCAAATAATACCAGGGTATATTGGTGATGGCCTCAGTATTCTTGTATAATTGCATTCTTTTGCTGTAAATCTCCGCCAGATCCGTGCTCTCAGCCGCATCTGTCCTGGCCGGATAAAGGGAGAACAGCAGCAGAAGGGTCAAAAGTATGCGCATGGAAACCTTCCTTTCGGTCTTGTTTGCAGTTTAGTTTGTGAAAGAGCGCGCCTTTTCATCTATATCAATTAATGGTAATGATGAGAGGAATGGCTTGTTCTGCCTTCTTCATTATGTTAAAGTGACATCATGAAGTCTAAATCAGTCCGGTTTTCTGGGGACAAGATTGAATGGATGGAGTGGGAATAGTGAGCCAAAAAGAAGAATATATCCGCAAGCCTGAATGGCTGAAAATAAAATTAAATACGAATGAAAATTACAATGGCCTCAAAAAAATGATGAGGGAAAAAAACCTTCATACCGTCTGTGAGGAAGCAAAGTGTCCGAATATTCATGAATGCTGGGCAGTCAGAAGAACGGCAACTTTCATGATCCTGGGTGGCGTATGCACACGTGCATGCCGTTTTTGTGCGGTTAAAACAGGCCTTCCGAATGAGCTGGACTTACAGGAGCCGGAAAGAGTGGCAGACTCTGTTGCCCTGATGAACCTTAAGCATGCAGTTGTTACAGCTGTAGCAAGGGATGACCTTAAGGACGGAGGCGCAGCTGTATTTGCTGAAACCGTAAGGGCGATCCGCCGCAAGAGCCCATTCACAAGCATTGAGGTGCTGCCTTCAGATATGGGCGGTGTTTATGAAAACCTTAAAATGCTGATGGATGCCCGCCCTGATATCCTGAACCATAATATAGAAACGGTTGAAAGGCTGACTCCAAGAGTCCGTGCACGTGCTACATATAAGCGCTCATTGGAATTCCTGAAGCGCGCAAAAGAAATGCAGCCTGATATCCCTACAAAATCCAGCCTGATGATCGGCCTTGGCGAAACAAAAGAAGAAATCATCGCAACGATGGATGACCTTCGCGCCCATGATGTAGATATCATGACAATCGGCCAGTATCTGCAGCCTACCAAGAAGCACATAAAGGTCCAGAAATACTACCATCCGGATGAATTCCAGGAGCTGAAGGAAATTGCCATGAGCAAAGGTTTCAGCCATTGCGAGGCAGGCCCTCTGGTGCGCTCTTCCTACCATGCCGATGAGCAGGTCAACGCTGCAGCGAAGCAAAAGCAGCTGATGGGCGAGGAGCAAAGCGTCCAGCAGGCTTAAAGCAGGAAAATGGGTAAAGATAGTAAAAGAGTTCAGCGCTTGCTGAACTCTTTTTCAGTCATATCATTATTTCATTTGAGGGCTGCTGCCCTTTTTTGCTTTCGTTTTGTCCAAAGCTTCGCTAATATCGTCATGATCAGTATCGTCATTCATTTCACCCTGTGCTTCACCGTTTTCATTTTCGCCTGAGGACATTTTTCTGCCCTGCGGCGACTGAAGCATTTCTTTAATCGTTTCATTGATGGCATATTCCATGTTGCGGCTGTCTGAATCCATGGTCGCATAATTTTCCACATTTTTGCGTAAGTTGGTGTTGTCGGAAACGTATACATGGTACCAGCGCGGTATGACTGACATGGCCATTTTTTTCACCTGGTCTGCTGTTTCAGCACGGTCCTTTGAATCTGTATCATATACAAGCAGGACCTCTTCATCCGTTACAAGAGCTGATACATCATCGACATTAGGGACATCTGTGCAATATTTGGCGATGATATCGGCAACCTGCTCCCGGTTGATGGCAGCATAATGGTCATTGGAAGAGTTGTCTCCCGGGATCGGGCTTCTTTGGTGGCGGACATAACCATAGCTTTCGCTCATATTATTGCCGCGCCTGTAATTCTGGTTGTACAATTCAGGACGCTGATCATTCACGTTGATCGTATTGCCGCTTTCCTCATACATTTCATCCTTGGAGGAAAAGTTCTGGCAGGCAGCAAGAGCTGAAAGGCTGCAAATACCTATTATGATGATGGACTTCTTCAATTGAAACACCCCCTCATTACTATCATGACCATGTGTATACTTTTTTTTCTTAGTAATTGATGGGGAATCAGTTATAATTTAAGTAGCAGGAAGGGAAAAGGCAAAGAGACATGAGAGGTGATAGACATGGTTTGCATCAATAATATCTGTTATGAGCTGATTGAAGAGAGAACAGATGGGTTTAATGAAGAGGCCTTCCGAGGAAGGTACAGCGAGATCCTGACAAAGTATGATTATATTGTGGGGGACTGGGGCTATGGGCAGCTGAGGCTCAGGGGCTTTTTTGACGACCAGAACCAGAAAGCCACTTTTGATACGAAGATAAGCACGCTGACTGAATATCTTTATGAGTATTGCAATTTTGGGTGCCCATACTTTGTTGTAAAAAAGATAAAAGCCTGACAAGAGCCGATGAACGGCTCTTGTTTTGTCTTATTTTGAGGTATATGGCGGCTCTTCATTCTTATCTGGATCATCATGGGTCGGGTGGGCCCCCTCCATCTGCCTCGGGAGGTTTTGATGGAGGGATTTGAACTCATAATTAAAGGCGCTGTAATAGCGCTGGCCCTCCCGCCAAGGGGTACTTTTATTCTCGACAGGTTGATCCTTCCCTCTCGGAGAGCCATAAGGACCTTCCGGAAGCGTTTCAGGTACAAGGAAATTGCGCTGGGTCTCCACGTTTGAAAAGTCAGTATAAGTTTCTTTTTCTTTATCATCGCTCATTCTATCACCTCCTGCCTAGTATCTGCATTCCTTCACAAGATATAAGGGGCAAGATGGCGCAAAAAGGCATTAAATCATTTCATATAAGAATGACCGCAGCTCTTCCGCATCTTCTTCAGACAGCTTAAAGGCAAATTCAAGGTATCCTTCTTCTTTCAGGTCATCGGGACCGATGATGGCAAACCGGCTGCCCTGGATATCAAGGACAAGCTGCTTTCCATAATAGCGGGACGACTGGATAATGGCGAGGTCGAAGCGCTGGTTTTCACCCATAAAACTGACGAATCTTGTTTTCGTTTCTTCTAAATCATCATATAAAAAAAATCTTTCGGACATCCTGCCGATTCCTCCTTGAGCTTCTTATTATCCTTATCTTATCAGAAGCTGCCCACTTGAAGCACTGTGATTTTATTCTATTTACCGTAATGAAAAAAACGGATTCTTGAAAATTATGGTACAATAGATTCATGAAAAATGCCGACTCCTGAGAGGAATGAGACAAATGGTCCATAAAAGCAGACAAAAGCTCCGCAATTTTTTCAACTGGGGAAAGATTGTATTCCCGCTATCCAGCATCCGTTATTATCCTCCCCAGTTCATCCTTAGGGACCCGATCATCCAGGGTGTCAAACGGGCATTCCGTAAAGGATCTGAGGTAGCTGTCGCGGTCTTTACTATCAAGAATCTGAGAGAGATTTCAGACCAGCTTGGCCAAACCGGCTATTTTGCTTACATATCCAGCATTAAAAGGGAGTTCTGCCATACAATCCAGGGTGAATTGAAGGAAGAGGAGGTTATTCTCCTTCATGATCATTACAGCGACGGGCTTACTCTTTTCATTGAGGTAGGGCATGAACGCTATTGCATCTCGGAGATTGAGGGAATTATGAAGAAAATCCTCAGGGAATCAGAACGGAATCTCCTGCTGAGCCATCCGGCAGTCAATCCTCAGATTGAAACCGGATACATGTTTATTGAGAAAAAGCATTATTCTATAGAAGAAGCCGTACTGAAGGCCCATCAGCAGGCACTTGCCATGGCGGAAAAAAGGGTGCAGTCCGATTTCAATGAAATGCTGTACAGCATGAGCAAAATCGTCGCAAAGAAAGAGATCCGCCTTCTCGCCCAGCCTATTCTTGATGTGGCTACAAAGGAAGTGAAGGCATGGGAGATGCTGACCCGCGGTCCGGAGGGGACCCCGCTTGAAAATCCGCTTCAGCTCTTTTCAGTCGCAAGGCAGACAGGCATGCTTTATGACCTTGAAATGATCGTGATGGAAAAGATACTCGAACAGATTGAAACGACCGGCTGCCAGCAGGATATTTTCATTAACTTCACACCGATCACCCTGGGCAACCAGCTTTTTGTCAGGGACATTAAAAAACTGCTTGCCAGGCATAAAGGGATCAGCCCTCGCCAGATGACAATCGAGGTGACTGAAAGGGATTCAATTGAAGGAATGGAGTATTTTATTTACAATATAAAGGTACTCAGGACTTTAGGATTCCGGATTGCCATCGATGATACAGGAGCAGGATATGCCAGCTTGAACTCTATTACGGAAATCATGCCGGACATCATCAAGATCGACCGTTCCGTCATTCAGAATATCGACAAAAATACGGTAAAGGAATCCATGCTTAAAGGCCTGCTCCTGGTGGCAAAAGAAACCGGCTCCCTGGTGGTGGCAGAAGGTATTGAAAGCGAAGAGGAGGCGATTGTCCTCTTCCGCAATAAAGTGGACCTGGCACAGGGTTATTTTTATGCCCGGCCTGATCTGCTTCAAAAAGGCCTGTTGTCATCATAGGGGTCAATTGAAAGGATGAACCTTTATGTATTTTGTGGACAGGGAAAAGATTGAAGAGATACTCGTATTTTTTGAAAAGCAAACTGCCCTTTTCGAGGGAAAGGACAATTGGGACAGTGAGATTGAAAGGGCAGCACTGGAACGGGTTTCCCATCTGCTGATCGAAGCGATCCTTGATGTCGGCAACAGCATAATAGACGGCTTTATTATGAGGGACCCGGGCAGCTATGAAGATATCGTGGATATCCTTGAAGATGAAAAAGTGATCTCAAGTGATATGGCAGGCAGCTATAAAGCGATCATCCAATACCGCAAGGAACTGGTCCAAAACTATACAAGCATCAGCCACACGGAGCTGCAGAAAGCTTTTACTGATCATCTGGATGATATTAAAAGATTCGCACCCGCTGTAAGGTCATATATCCTCAATGAACTTGGACCGGTATCGGCATTCAAGAACTGACCGGAGAAAGCTGAATCCTTTGGAGGGAAAAGCCTTTTCCTTTATACTAAAGCCAAGACCTTATGGTTTTGGCCTTGGCAGAATAAGACGCTAGTCAAAAAAGGCTCTTGGAAAAGAGCTTTTTTTGCATTTTAATTTTAAACAGGGGCAAAACAAAATAGAATGAGGCAATTACAGGCAGGAGTTGGATATTTTGAAGGATTATAAAGGCTATTTAATTGATTTGGATGGGACTATGTACCGTGGAACAGAATTGATCCAGGAAGCCGCTGATTTCGTCAAAAAGCTCAAAGAGAGAGGCATTCCTTATTTGTTCGTGACCAATAACTCTTCACGCACCCCCCAGCAGGTTGCTGCGAAGCTGAGGGATTTTGATATACCTGCTGAAGAAGAGCAGGTCTTTACGACAAGCATGGCAACAGCAAGCTTTATTGCGGAAGAAAAGAAGGATGCCTCTGTATATGTCATTGGGGAAGAAGGGATCCGCACGGCGATTGAAGATGAAGGCCTTTCATTTGCAAATGAAGATGCAGATTATGTTGTTGTGGGAATCGACCGTTCAATCAACTATGAAAAGCTTGCCATCGGCTGTCTGGCCGTGCGCAGGGGCGCAAAATTCATTTCCACAAATGGAGATATCGCGCTGCCGACTGAAAGGGGCTTTCTTCCGGGCAATGGATCCATCACCTCTGTAATCACTGTTTCAACTCAAACCGAACCGCTGTTCATCGGCAAGCCGGAGTCAATCATCATGGAGCAGGCATTAAAGGTAATCGGCACCAGCAAGGACGAGACATTGATGGTAGGCGACAACTATGATACCGACATTCTGGCAGGGATGAATGCGGGAATGGATACCCTTCTTGTCCATACCGGCGTGACAACAAAGGAACTGCTCGAAGGTTATGAAAAGAAGCCGACATATGTCATGGATTCGCTCGACCAATGGAAGTTTTAATAAAGGCACGAAAGAATGGCTGCAGAAATTCTGCGGTCTTTTTTTGTGCATGATTTCTTCCCATATTCTTCTGCATCCCTTCCCAATTTGGTAACAGTTTGGTCATATTTGCCCGGTAATATAAAAATCAAGCAAAGTATTAAATAATCTATTAGGAGGATTCAGAATGATGGATTCCAATGATAAATATAACCAGGAAGAAACTAAATCAAAGCTAAGGAAGGGCAAAGGCATACTGTCAGTTGTTGCAGCCGGGGTGATCGGTTCTGCGCTGACATTGTATGCCGCACCTTACACTGATTATATTAGGGACCAATTCCCTCAGGCAGCCGCAAGCCAGGATGTGTCAGGAGGACAGGCATCCAGCACCGCTGATGCCAATAAAACGGGCATCATTCCTGAGCAGACTAGTGCTCATACAGAAGGCTCTCTTGCTGATATAGTCGAAGGTGCATCAAAAGCGATTGTGGGAATCGTGAAATCGGAGAATCGAGCCAATCAATTTTCAAACACCAGCCAAACGGTGGAAAGCGGTTCAGGCTCAGGTGTGATATTTAAAAAAGAGAATGGAAGCGCCTATATCCTGACAAACAACCATGTTGTCGAGGGGGCCAGCAAGATTGATATTTCCCTTCATGACGGCCAGAAAACAACTGCAGAGCTAGTCGGAGCAGATGCACTGACAGATTTGGCAGTGTTGAGGATGGATGAAAAGTATGCCGATACTCTGCTGGGCTTTGGTGATTCATCCAAGCTGAGGCCTGGAGACCAGGTGCTCGCGATAGGAAACCCGCTCGGTCTTGACCTTTCAAGAACAGTCACACAGGGGATTGTCAGTGCGGTGGACCGCTCAATCTCTGTTGATACTTCTGCCGGCAGCTGGGATATGAATGTCATCCAGACAGATGCAGCAATCAATCCGGGGAACAGCGGCGGGGCATTGATAAATACTGCAGGGGAAGTAATCGGCATCAACAGTCTGAAAATTTCCGAAAGCGGGGTAGAAGGCCTTGGTTTTGCCATCCCTTCCAATGATCTTCAGCCGATCGTGGAGGAAATCATGGCAAATGGCAAGGTAGAGCGTCCTTATGCAGGGGTCGGTCTTGCCGGTCTTCAGGAAGTCCCTCAAGGGTATCTGCAAAACCTGCCGCAGGATGTCACCAAAGGAGCATTTATTGCCAATATTGATCCTGAATCTGCTGCAGCCAAGGCAGGCCTGAAAACGGGAGACGTGATTATTGCCATTAATGATACAGAGATTGGCAGTCCGGATGACTTTAGGAAGTATCTGTATACCAAGCTGAAAACAGGCGATAAAGCGGAGCTGTCACTTTACCGAAATGGTGAAAAAATGAATATCACTATGGAATTGGGGACAAAAACAATTACAGATTAAAAGTCCGCCGCCGGACTGTATGCCACATTTTAAATAATAGAATGGAAAGGAAGTTATGATGGGGTTTTTAACAAAGAAAATCGGATTAGGGATATTGGTGCTTATTTTGGCAGCTGCAGGTACTGCTGCCTTCTTTCTTTCAAAGGAGCCGGCTGTAGCAAGTGTGGGCAGCGAAAGTATAAAAAAAGAAGAGCTCTACAGCCTGCTGGTCAAGCAATATGGAGATGAGGCTCTGGACGCGCTTGTAACGGACAAGATCATTGAAATGGAGGCAAAGAAGGAAAAAGTAACAATAAGCAACAAGGAAAAAGAAGAAGAGCTGAAAAATCTGAAAGAATCATATGGCGGGGAGGAGGGCTTCAAAGCTGCACTTGAACAGAGTGGTGTTACAGAAGCCGGAATAGCAGAGGATATTGAAAAATACTTAAAAACAGAAAAGCTCCTCGAGCCGCGAATTGATTTAAAAGAAGATGAAATCAAAGCTTATTTTGAAGAAAATAAAGATCAGTTTGCCCAGCAGGAGCAGGTAAAGGCAAGCCATATCCTAGTTGAAGATGAAGCGACAGCAAAAGAAGTCAAATCCAAGCTGGACAAAGGAGAAGAATTTGCCGATCTGGCAAAAGAATACTCCACCGATGCTTCCAATGCCGAATCAGGCGGCGAGCTCGGCTATTTCGGAAAGGGAGAAATGGAAGCTGCGTTTGAGGAAGCTGCCTTTGAGTTGAAAGCTAATGAAATAAGCGGGCCAGTCAAAACCGATTACGGCTACCATATCATTAAAGTGGAAGATAAAAAGGAAGCAAAAGAAGCTGTGTACGAAGACAGCAAAGAAGCAGCGAAAAAGGCACTTTTTGACGAAAGGATGCAGACTGAGTACTATAACTGGCTTGAAGAGAAAAAGGAAGAATATAAAATCGAGAAAAATATGAATGCCTAAGATTTGGAGCAGCCTTCCCTCTTATTCCTGGATAATAGACAATTAGCAAAACGAAAGAGCTTAGGTTCCAATATGGGGAAGTGGCTCCCGATTTAATTAGAGAAATCATGTTGGACAAAGCCTGATAGACAGTCTATCAGGCTTTTGCGTTTAAGTTTAAACAGGCTGCACCGGCTGGCTGACGACCAAGTCTGCCCCTTCCAGCGGCCGGACAGTTTCTAAGTAATGATCTTCCGCCTTCCAGTATCTGTTTTCAAACTTGTCCACTTTTTGTCTGGTGGCTTCTTTTTCGCGTTTGAATCTTGTCTCTCTCGGACAGTCCAGGTAAACGATATAATCAAGATGGTTTCTCCATTCGGGACGCTGCAGAAAGACGCCTTCGATGATGATGAGGCATTTCCGGGGAATGGTGGTATTTTTAAGAAAATGGCTGTCATTTTGTTCGACATAGAACCTTAAGGTAAGTTCTGTTCCGGTATGTACTTTTGAAAACAGCTCCTGCTTTAAGTATTCTGCATCCCATTGAAGGAAGTAGTATTCGTACCATTCTTCGTTTCCTGTGTTGTATCTTTTATTCCGGTCTTCTATATAATCATCGAGATGAAAGATGACTGCGGGGTGTCCTTCTGCCTGCAGCCATTGTTTGAGCCTATTGACGAGTGTGGTTTTTCCTGAGCGGCTGAGTCCATCTATTCCGAGGATGAACCGGTCGTTTTGGAGCCCTTTTTCGATTGCTTGCTTCAGGTGGTTGATATCCATTTTCCGTTCCTCCCGTTTCTTGTTATCTCTGAAATCTTAGCATGGAATTTTTATTGTGTACAATTTTTCCAGGGATGTAAAAACACTGCCTAAATGGGGGCTGTTGATTTGCGTTGCAGGCACTTCGCTTTCCGCGGGGCGAAGTTGAGCCTCCTTGGAGCGAGCTCTTGCTGGGTCTCAGTTCTGCCGCTATTTCCCACAGGAGTCTGCGTGCCTTCCACTCCAGTCAACAGGGTTTTTATAATTTTTTGGGTGATTTCTCTTTAGGAAAACGGGACGTTTTTTTGATGAGTTTTTGTTTTTAAAGGGGCGTTGCAGGCACTTTGCTATCCGTGGGGGAAAGCTAAATTTCCTCGGGCTATTAATAAGCGGAGATTTTCCTGTTAAATTGTTAATATGCCATGAATGGGTCTATATAAGCGGAGATTTTCCGGTTAAGCGAAGCAAAATGGTCGATTATCCTTTTTTTTGGGTCGATAGGCGGAATTTCTCCTTCTATTTAAGCTGATTTTAGAGCTCTATTTAAATTAGCGGGAATTTCTCCGCTTATTGTCAACCCGCGCTGAACCTCATCCTGTTCCTGGAGTCGGCTCTTTTGGTCAGGGGGGGGTATGGGGAAAAATTGCTCTTTTAAAAGGTATTCTTGACTCATAATGAATCGGTTATTAAACAATGAGGGTGCTTACCTTCAACAGCATGCTATTTTTATAAAAAGGCTCAGAGCATAATGGCTCCGAGCTTTTTTGTGTGTAAATATTATTGCTAAAAAGTCTGCGAAATGCACTGCCAATCCGCACTTGGCACTTCAAAACCGAAACCTTACCAACAGAAGGCTGTTTATTCTTCTATTCGACTTTAGCAGCGCCATGGGCCAGGCGGCTTGAGGCGGCTGCTGCGATGGCGCCTACGATGTCGTCCAGGAAGGTGTGGCATTTGCCGGAGGATTTATCGTTTAGGTCTTTTAGGATGCCGGGCTTCAGTTTATCGATATATCCGTAGTTTGTAAAACCGATGCTGCCATAGACATTGACGATGGAGAAAGCGAGTACTTCGTCGACGCCATAGAGACTTTCATCGGTTTCTATGATTTTTTGGAGAGGCTGGTCAAGCATTCCTTTTTCACCGAGCATATCAAGCTGGATCCCGGTCAGGATGGCGTTTTGGACTTCCCTTTTGGACAGGACGCGCTCAACGTTGTGAAGGCAGTCCTTCATTTCAAGATTAGGGTGGTACTTTTCCTGAAGAAAGAAAACTAAATCTGCGATATCCTGTACGGTTACCCCTCTTTCAAGCAGCCATCTGCGGGCTGTCTGTTCTGTCAGGTCAACAACTTCTTTTTGTTCTTCAGACATTTGCCTCACCTTTTCTTGTTTTTTTCTAATGTATATACCGGCACAGCCGCAAATATACCTAAACAGGACATGCGGCTCCCGTGGCCTGTCTACTTCATTTTTTCCCTGAAGGCATGGGTTATGCAAGAAACAAACAAGTTTTTGCGGCGGGCACATATAAATGAGATATAAGCGATTAGCGAATGAAGAGGTGTTTCTATGCTCAGGCAAATGCTTAAGCAACATTTTGGCATACAGGCGGAGGAAGAATTGAGAATCGGGCTGCATGAAGCGTTCAAAAAGGATAACCAGCTTTATATACCGATGGAGGTTGGCCTGGAGGAAGAGGATCTGGCGGAGCTTAGCCTGATTGCCAGCCATCTGCAGCAAACCGGCGATAAGACTGTAAGCACTTTCCTGCAGACAACTGAAGGTAAACACTCAAGCGTGTGGGAGCAAAAGAGCTATTGTGTATTGAAGTGCCCGAATGCCCAGCCGCGCAAAGGCTATCAGTCTGGCAGGAAGCTTGCCAAGTTCCATTATCGCGGCAGGCTTATTTCCTCACCGATCACCCGGACAAGCAGGATCGGGCAGTGGAAGCAGCTCTGGGAAAAGAGGCTGGATCAGATGGAGAAGGTTTGGAATAGCATGCTTTTTCAGCAGCCGGAGCATGAACTGGACCGGATGTTTCTGGAAACATTCCCCTACTATATGGGCCTGGCCGAGAACTCCATCCAATATCTGGCTGATGCAGAGCTGGATGATGAGCCAGGGCCTGCGGACAGCGGGACTGTCTGCCATGAGCGTTTTGTTTCCTCCACATGGGGAAGTGATGATTATCTGATCAAAAGCCCGTTTGACTGGGTCTTTGATCATGCAAGCCGCGATCTGGCAGAATGGTCCAGGGAAAGGTACTTCCGGAACATCAAAACTTATCAGCCAGGGCTATCACAGTATCTGAAGGAGTACCAGACAGTTGAGCCGCTGACCTCTTTTTCGTGGCGGCTGCTGTATGCACGCCTTCTGTTCCCGCTTCACTATTTTGAGTGCATTGAGAATTATTATGGGAATCCGACAGAGCATCAAAGGCATCTTTCAGAAGAGCAGCTGGGCCGTTTCCTGCAGCATACAGGCGACCATGAAGAGTTTCTGGGAAAGTTTTTTGAGATGGCAGAAGTCCCTGCTGCCAAAATGAAACTCCCTCCTGTAGACTGGCTGAAACGATAGCGGACTCAGCAGGGCTGTGAAAGGGCTTTTCCTTTGAATTGCCATTTCTTCCTTTTATAATGGGGAGGTACTGAACTTTTACGGCAAACTGCTGGGAGGCATATGATTGATGAAGGATAGAGTGTATATTACAAGAAAGCTGCCGGAAGAAACGATTTCCGGCTTAAAAGAGCATTATCATGTGGAGATGTGGGATAAGGAAGACATACCTGTTCCGGCTGAGGTTCTCAGGGAAAAGGCTAAAGAGGCATCGGCGCTGCTTACGATGCTTTCAGATTCCATAGATGGTGATTTGCTGGCGGAAGCGCACCGATTGAAGGTTGTAGCCAACCTTGCAGTCGGTTATGACAATATTGATGTGAAGGCTGCAGCGGAAAAAGGGATCACTGTGGCGAATACCCCTGATGTGCTTACTGATACTACAGCTGATCTGACCTTTGCTTTATTAATGGCGGCAGCCCGGAGGATCACGGAAAGCGCAGAATATGTGAAAGAGGGGAAATGGAAGAGCTGGAGTCCGCTCCTTCTTGCCGGCCAGGATATCCATCATAAGACCATCGGGATTGTTGGAATGGGGAATATCGGCCAGGCTGTGGCAAAGCGGGCAAAAGGCTTTGACATGAACATCCTTTATCATAACAGATCAAGAAGGCCTGAGGCGGAAGAAAAGCTCGGAGCTGTCTACGCTTCATTCGAGGAGCTGTGCGAGCAGTCGGATTATGTTGTATGCCTTGCACCGCTGAATGAGTCGACGAAAAATCTTTTCACCGAAGAGGCCTTCCGAAGAATGAAGAACTCCGCCATTTTCATTAATGCAGGCCGCGGCGCCATTGTGGATGAAGACGCACTTTACCGTGCTCTTCTTGATGGGGAAATCAGCGGAGCCGGGCTTGACGTCTTTGTAAAAGAACCAATTGGAAAGGACCATCCTCTCCTCAGTCTGTCCAATGTTGTCGCCCTTCCGCATATCGGCAGCTCCAGCACGGAAACCAGAATGGAGATGGCCAGGCTTTGCGCCGAAAACATCAATCTTGTTTTATCAGGCAAGCAGGCAAAAACGCCGGTACATATTTAATGATTGAAGGAGGCCCGGCTTTTTGCCGGGCTTTTGGTTTAGTGGAGGAGTGGCCGGGCTGCGGAGGGGGATATTGCTATTGGCGGAGATACAGGCTGGTGTTTCCATACGATTGTCAGGGGTAAGTCAGATCATGAATTTCAATGTCGTGTATCCGGGAGGAGCCACTGGACACATGACCGAGCGAAAAAAGCGGATGTCATGTATCCCAAAAAAGCTACTGGATACATGATCGAGTAAAAAATGGAGGTGTCATGTATCCGGGAGGAGCCACTGGATACATGACCGAGCGAAAAAAACGGGTGTCATGTACCCCGAAAAAGCTACTGGATACATGATGGAGTAAAAAATGGAGGTGTCATGTATCCGGGAGGAGTCACTGGATACATGACCGAGCGAAAAAAACGGGTGTCATGTACCCCGAAAAAGCTACTGGATACATGATGGAGTAAAAAATAGAGGTGTCATGTATCCGGGAGGAGTCACTGGATACATGACCGAGCGAAAAAAACGGGTGTCATGTACCCCGAAAAAGCTACTGGATACATGACGGAGTAAAAGATGGAGGTGTCATGTATCCGGGAGGAGTCACTGGATACATGGTCGAGCGAAAAAAACGGGTGTCATGTATCCCGAAAAGGCTACTAGATACATGACCAAGTAAAAAATGGAGGTGTCGTGTATCCGGGAGGAGTCACTGGATACATGGTCGAGCGAAAAAAACGGGTGTCATGTACCCCGAAAAAGCTACTGGATACATGATGGAGTAAAAAATGGAGGTGTCATGTATCCGGGAGGAGTCACTGGATACATGACCGAGCGAAAAAAACGGGTGTCATGTATCCCGAAAAGGCTACTGGATACATGACCAAGAAAAAAATGGAGGTGTCATGTATCCCGAAAAGGCTACTGGATACATGACCAAGTAAAAAATGGATGTGTCATGTATCCGGGAGGAGCCACTGGATACATGACCGAGCGAAAAAAACGGGTGTCATGTACCCCGAAAAAGCTACTGGATACATGACCAAGTAAAAAATGGAGGTGTCATGTATCCGGGAGGAGTCACTGGATACATGGTCGAGCAAAAAAAACGGGTGTCATGTATCCCGAAAAGGCTACTGGATACATGACCAAGTAAAAAATGGAGGTGTTATGTATCCGGGAGGAGTCACTAGATACATGACCGAGCGAAAAAAGCACATGACATGTATACCGAAAAAGTCCCTTACATGACAGAGCGAAAATCCTAGTGTCATGGACAGGGGGCAACATGCCTTAGGTTTCTCATCCATGTAAGCTATAATCCACTACACAGCCTTCGTCTAAAAGAAAAAATCTCAAATCGCCAAACACTTACAGTCTCAGCACAGTAAGCGATTCCACAAATATAGTTCTGAATATTCCCTATTGTAAAATTATCTGCCAAATTCTATAATGTCTACTATACAAATACAAATGTACACCTAAAAAGAACAACGGTGAGGGGGATATAGAGTGGAAGCTATTTCAGTTGGGTTGTTAGGATTGGGAACTGTCGGATCAGGTGTTGTGAAAATCATTAAAAACCACCAGGATAAGCTGATGCATCAGGTAGGCTGTCCGGTTGAGGTTAAAAAAGTGCTGGTGCAGGATTTGAATAAGCAGCGCGAAGTGGATATTGAAGCCTCCCTGCTCACAGGAAGCCCGGAGGAAATTATTGATAATCCGGATATCGATATTATCATTGAGGTCATGGGGGGGATTGAGGATACAAGGAAGCATCTCCTTAAGGCGCTTGCGAATAAAAAGCATATTGTAACAGCCAATAAAGATTTAATGGCATTGTACGGTTCAGAGCTTTTGACTGCTGCTTCAGAAAATGGCTGCGATTTGTTTTATGAAGCCAGTGTTGCCGGGGGAATCCCTATTTTAAGAGGGCTTGCAGATGGATTGGCCTCTGACCGGATAACTAAAATGATGGGCATCGTTAATGGGACAACCAATTATATTCTAACGAAGATGAGCCAGGATGGCAGCGCCTATGAAGATGTGCTGAAGGAAGCCCAGGAGCTCGGATACGCCGAAAGCGACCCGACCTCAGATGTGGAGGGGCTGGATGCTGCAAGGAAAATGGCGATCCTGGCCACACTCGGCTTTTCGATGAAAGTTGATCTGGTTGATGTGAAAGTAAAAGGAATCACAGGGGTAACGGAAGAAGATCTGCAGTACGGAAAGCAGCTCGGCTATATTATGAAGCTGATCGGCATTGCCCACCGCGAAGGGGAGAAGGTTGAGGTCAGCGTACAGCCGGCGCTTTTGGCAGAATCCCATCCGCTTGCCGGGGTGAATAATGAGTATAATGCAGTCTATGTATACGGGGAAGCGGTTGGAGAAACGATGTTTTACGGCCCTGGTGCAGGGAGCCTGCCGACTGCTACAGCAGTTGTCTCGGACCTTGTCGGTGTCATGAAAAATCTGAGGCTGGGCGTTAACGGGAAGAGCGCTGTCAGCCCGCAGTATCCGAAGAAGCTTAAAGACCCGTCCGAAATATACTCTAAATACTTCCTGCGGCTTCATGTTAAAGATGAAGTGGGTGTCTTTGGCGAATTGACATCTATTTTTTCCAAGCATTCCGTCAGTCTTGAAAAAATCCTGCAGCTGCCTGTGGAAGAAAAGGGGCTGGCCGAAATCGTCCTCGTCACCCATCAATCTTCTTTGAAGGATTATGAGGACATCCTGTCCAGCTTAGAGGACCTGCCTGCTGTAAAAACGATTGAGAGCTCATACAGAGTAGAGGGGAGTGGAAGCTGATGCGATGGGAAGGACTTTTGTCTGCCTACAAGGAATATCTGCCGGTGAATGATGAAACACCGATGCTCTCCCTAAATGAAGGCAATACACCGCTGATCAAGCTGAACCGGATATCCCAGGAATGGGGCATCGAACTGTATGTGAAAACGGAGGGCAGCAATCCGACCGGCTCATTCAAGGACCGCGGCATGGTCATGGCTGTTGCCAAAGCAAAGGAAGCCGGCAGCAGTACGGTCATTTGTGCATCAACAGGGAATACATCTGCCGCAGCGGCAGCATATGCGGCAAGGGCCGGGATGAGATGCATAGTTGTCATTCCTGAAGGCAAGATTGCCATGGGTAAGCTTGCACAGGCAATCATGTACGGAGCGGAAATTATATCAATTGAAGGCAATTTTGACGAGGCTCTTGCCATGGTCCGCAGCATCAGCGAAACGGAGCCTGTCACTCTTGTGAATTCTGTCAATCCATACAGGCTGGAAGGGCAGAAAACGGCTGCCTTCGAGATTTGCGACCAGCTTGGGAGTGCCCCTGATATTCTCGCAATCCCTGTAGGCAATGCCGGAAATATCAGTGCCTACTGGAAAGGCTTTAAAGAGTACAACCGCGCAAAACAGACCGGCCTTCCAAGGATGTTTGGCTTTGAGGCGGAAGGGGCGGCGGCCATTGTCCATGACAGAATCTTTGCAGAGCCCGAAACAATCGCTACCGCCATCAGGATCGGAAACCCGGCGAGCTGGCAGCTGGCCGTGGATGCGAGGGACGAGTCAGAAGGGAAAATCGATGAAGTCAGCGATACGGAAATCCTTGGGGCATACCGCAAGCTTGCAGCTTCAGAGGGCATTTTTGCAGAGCCGGCTTCCTGTGCATCGCTGGCCGGCATCTATAAAAAGCTGCGCCAAGGGGAAATACCGCATGGCAGCAGAGTTGTTGCAGTTCTTACAGGGAACGGGCTGAAAGATCCGAACACCGCAATCGATACAAGCCTTGTGAAGCCGATCCTTCTTCCAAACGAGCTTGAAGCGGTTGCGGGCCATATCAGGGGAGCCGTGCATACATGATGGAGGGAGAGATGCTTACCATCAGGGTGCCGGCAAGTACGGCCAATCTTGGGCCTGGCTTTGATTCTGTCGGCCTTGCCCTGAGTCTATATTTGACGGTTGAAGCAGAGCGTGCCGGCCAATGGGAGGTCGTGCCTGAAAGCAGCTGCCTGGAGGGCTTCCCAAGGGACAGCCGGCATCTGATTGTCCAGGCTGCAAAGAAGGCAGCCGAACATTATTCAGCGGATCTCCCGCCCTGTATTTTAAGGGTGAAAAGCGACATTCCCCTGGCCAGGGGGCTTGGTTCAAGCGGAGCAGCCATTGTCGCCGGTATTGAACTGGCTGACTCGTTATGCGGCTTAGGGCTTTCCCGGCATGAAAAGCTGTCCATCGCAGGGCGGATGGAGGGGCATCCGGACAATGTGGGGGCCTCTCTCTTTGGCGGGCTGGTGATTGGTTATCAGACAGGGGAAGAGGTGCTGGCAGCCGCTTTCCAACATCTTGGCATTGAGGTGCTGGCAGTCGTTCCCCAGGAGGAGCTGCTGACAAAAGAATCGAGGGGGGCTCTTCCGGCAAGCTTGACCCACCAGGAGTCGGTTCAGGCCGGCGCTGCGGCCAATCTACTCATTGCTGCTCTTCTTCAGGGCAATTATGAGCTGGCTGGGAAGATGATGCAGAAAGATTTGTATCACCAGCCCTACAGGAGGAAGCTTGTTCCCCATCTTGACATGATTGAAGAGAAAGCAGCAGCTCTTGGCGTCTTCGGAACCGCCTTGAGCGGAGCGGGGCCTGCAGTGGTTTGCTTCATTGCCCCTGAAAAGGGAGATCAAGCTGCAGATGCTCTCAGCAGGATACTGCCGCAGATGGATGTGCTGCGCTTATCCATTGATCAAAAGGGCAGTACAGTATCCCGGCATGCAGTTTCAGGCCGTTAATATGCAAGAGCTGAGATTCCCATAAAAAAAAGCGATCCGCCCGAGGCGTGATCGCTTTATTATTGGAATTTCTTAGAATACCTGTTCTACTTCGACAACTCCAGGAACTTCTTCTAAAAGAGCACGTTCAATCCCTGCTTTTAAAGTAATGGTTGAACTAGGGCAGCTGCCGCAAGCTCCAAGCAAACGAAGCTTAACAATGCCATCTTCTACATCAACCAATTCACAGTCTCCTCCATCGCGAAGAAGAAACGGACGCAATTTATCTAATACTTCCTGAACATCTGAAATGATATCTTGTTCCATTAAAATCGACTCCTTTCCTACTCTTATTATAATCACTGTCGAGCCAAAAATCTATTCCCCAATCCCCAAATCCAATAATCGTTAATTTTTTTTCTATATGAATATTAAACTTCCATCAGTTAAAATAGACATAAAGGGGTGGAAAAAATGGACAGAAGGTCAGTTGAAATCGTTGTATACGGGGCAGAGCAGTTATGCCCAAGCTGTGTGAATCTGCCATCATCTAAAGAGACGTATGAATGGCTGGAGGCTGCGGTCAGCCGGAAGTTTGCTGATCAGCCTTTTTCCATCAGTTATGTGGATATACATAATCCTCCTGATGATGAGGCAAAGAGGGACTTTGCGATGCGGGTGATTGAGGAGGATATGTTTTATCCGGTCGTTTTGATCGGCGATGAAGTGGTCGGTGAGGGCAATCCGAAGCTGAAAACGATTTTTGCCAAGATGGAGGACTGCGGTTACACGCCAGCTTCATGAATAGGAAAAAGCGAGCCGGGATTTCTGAATCTGGCTCGCTTTTTTGTTTGAAAATACGAAAAATGGTATTGAATGGGGGCTGTTGATCTCCGTTCCAGGCACTCCGCTTTCCGCGGGGCGACGCTGAGCCTCCTCAGAGCAAGCTCCTGCGGGGTCTCAGCATTGCCGCTGCAGTCCCGCAGGAGTCTGCGTGCCTTCCACTGCAATCAACAGGTCTCTAAAATTTTGGGCAATTCTCTAATCCATCTGAATGAGATATCCTCCTAAATGGGGACTGGTGATTTCCGTTCCAGGCACTCCGCTTTCCGCGGGGCGGCGCTGAGCCTCCTCAGAGCAAGTTCCTGCGGGGTCTCAGCTCTGCCGCTTCAATCCCGCAGGAGTCTGCGTGCCTTGCACTCCAATCACCAGGTTCTGAAAATTAATTGGGCATTTCCCCTTTCCTAATTAGGTCATTCAAATAAAAGGGGAAGGTCGCTTATCTTAACGTCTCTTCGTTATTAATTGTTAAATCTTCCAGGCACTCCGCTTTCCGCGGGGCGACGCTGAGCCTCCTCAGAGCAAGCTCCTGCGGGGTCTCAGCATTGCCGCTTCAATCCCGCAGGAGTCTTCGTGCCTTCCACTGCAATCAACAGGTCTCTAAAATTTTTGGGCAATCCTCTAATCCATCTGAATGAGATATCCTCCTAAATGGTGTCTTTTAATTTCCGTTCCAGGCACTTCGCTTTCCGCGGGGCGGCGCTGAGCTTCCTCGTCGTACCTCCTGCGGGGTCTCAGCTCTGCCGCTTCAATCCCGCAGGAGTCTGCGTGCCTTGCACTCCAATCAACAGGTTCTGAAAATTAATTGGGCAATTCCCCTTTCCTAATTAGGTCATTCAAATAAAAAAGGAAGGTCGCTTATCTTAACGTCTCTTCGTTATTAATTGTTAAATCTTCCAGGCACTCCGCTTTCCGCGGGGCGACGCTGAGCCTCCTCAGAGCAAGCTCCTGCGGGGTCTCAGCACTGCCGCTTCAATCCCGCAGGAGTCTTCGTGCCTTCCACTGCAATCAACAGGTCTCCAAAATTTTGGGCAATCCTCTAATCCATCTGAATGAGATATCCTCCTAAATGGGGACTGGTGATTTCCATTCCAGGCACTTCGCTTTCCGCGGGGCGGCGCTGAGCCTCCTCAGAGTAAGCTCCTGCGGGGTCTCAGCTCTGCCGCTTCAATCCCGCAGGAGTCTGCGTGCCTTGCACTCCAATCACCAGGTTCTGAAAATTAATTGGGCAATTCCCCTTTCCTAATTAGGTCATTCAAATAAAAAAGGAAGGTCGCTTATCTTAACGTCTCTTCGTTATAAATTGTTAAATGAGACTGGTGATTCCGTTCCAGGCACACTTCATTCAATCGGCTTTGAATTGAATGACAGAGATTCTGCACTCTGTGGCATTTTTCAGATCTATAAATAAGGTCAGTTATACATTCACATTTAAGTTAAAAAGGAGTACGGATCTTCCATCCGTACTCCTTTGCTTTGCTTGATCAGCCATTATGATATTTGTACATCCATAAAATTCCGGATTTAAGCAGTCTGGCGACGCGGCCTGTGATCGGTCTTTCGGCGACAAGGCCGAAGCCATGCTTTTTGCCGAGTGAGCCAAGGACGCCTTTCAGCTTGATGACCGGCAGGGATTCTGGCAGCTCTTCGCCTTTCCAGCGCTTCAGGAGGATCTGGACAATTTGTTCTGCCTGGCCTTCGGCAAGCTGTGCACTTGGTGCATGCGGCAGGCTTGCGCAGTCTCCTACAACATACACATGTTCATTGCCGGGAATGTTATGGTGCTTGGTAAGCACGACACGGCCCTGTGCATCTTTTTCCACCGGCAGGTCACGGACAACCTTGCTTGGCTGAATGCCTGCTGTCCATACAATGGCATCGCACTGAAGGGGCTCGTCATGGTTATAAAGGATGTTTTCTTCTACACGGGTAATGTTGGAATTGTTGATGATTTCCACTCCGTGATTGTCAAACCAATTTTCTACATAAGTGCTTAATCTTTCAGGGAAAGCGGAAAGAATATGATTTCCCCTGTCAAACAGCTTCACTTTCAGATCCGGCCGGCTTTCATTCAGCTCGGATGCCAGTTCAACGCCGCTCAGTCCTGCCCCAACGATGGCAACGACAGACCCCGGCGACAGATTGTTCAATGTTTCATAAGTGCGGCGTGATTTTTCGATTGTCTGGATGCTGTAGGTGTGTACATCTGCCCCAGGGACATTATGGTACTTATCCTCGCATCCAAGTCCAATGATAAGGTCATCATAGGAAACAGGAGTTTCATTTGCCAGGTTTACCTGCTGTTTTTCAAGGTCGATCCCCGAGATTTCTCCATATTTAATCTTAAGGCGCGGATGCTCAGGGAAAGCAACCCGGACATGCTGATCAGAGATCGTTCCTGCTGCTAGTGCATAATATTCAGTTTTAAGGCAGTGGTAAGGTACCCGGTCAATCAGTGTAATGCTTGTATCTTCCGGCAATGAGTTTGGCAGCAGACGGGCAAGAGCTCTCATGCCGCCATATCCTCCGCCAAGTATGACAAGATTTTTCATAACCAAATTTCCCCTTTTGTCCAGTATGTAAGCAGCTATAGTAATATATTAAAATAATAGAACACAATGACTGAATAAGAATTAAACGTTTACATTATTATATTAGCAAAATAATTAGAATATTAATTCACAAGAATATTCATGAAACAACATAAAAAGTATAACGAAATTATAGCTAAATCACAACACATATCTGAATAATCCAGGCAAAAGTCGACATTATACGCCCTTCAATCATCCAATAATGATAATCCAGCGCTTACTGTGTATGTGACAGTATGCCTTTGCTTGCGTTTTTGCCTGAAACCAAGTACATTAACAATTAGTAGAGAGGTGAATAGATGTGATTCAGCCAATCATAGAATTTTGCATCAGCAACCTGGCAAGCGGTGCGCAGAAGGCCCTGGAAATCCTTGAAAAGGACCCGGATCTGGATGTGATTGAGTATGGCTGCCTTGGGTACTGCGGAAAATGTGCAAGCTCTTTATATGCCCTGGTGAACGGTGAGGTTGTAACAGGAGAGACGCCGGAGGAACTGGTGGAAAACATATATCAATTCCTGGATGAAAATCCGATGTTTTAATATAAAAGGCCGCATATCAATGCGGCCTTTTTCTTATAGTTAAGGAATTTATAAATTGGAAGACTTGTGGATACTTTTCAATGCTTGATCCACGTCCAGCTCCACCGCCTACCCCCTCGTGGTCATAAGCCAAACCTCCCAAAAAGGCAAAGAATGCCTTTCCGGGAGGTTCGTCTTATGCTTGTCGGGGGTGATCAAGGCGCCTGCGCTTTTGTTCTTGAAGGAGCAGACATCAGCAGGTCTGCCTTCTGCTTTCCCTCATTTCATGCCAGCGTTCTCTTGCCATATCAATGATCCCCGGCTCAAGCGAACGGCTTTGCTGTTCGATTACCTTGGAGAAAAACTTGATTGCCTGCCCATCGCTGCCTGTTTTCCTTGAAAGTTCTGCAATGAGGTATAGAAGTCTGGTTTCAGAAATCTGCGTGCCCTGGTAATCACCGCTTGAATAGGATTCCACATATTCATGGGCAGCCAATTTCATAAAGCGCTGTTCCTGTGTCTTATCGCCGCCATTTCTGTACAGCCAGGCAAGCCGCATATACAATCCCGCGATGGACACATGCTTTTCCTTCTTCAAAAGTGCTGAGTAGACAGCCAGCTTGTATGTCTGGATTGCTTCATTCCTGCTCCTCTTCCTGCCGAAGTCCCTGGGCTTCCATTGGCTCGTGATCTTTTCATCGATCTGTTCCTTTGAACCCGGGGGGAAATATGGGCTGAATTCCTCGGAAAACGAAAAGCCGCATTGAGGACATACTTGTATATAATAGAATATCGGATTGCTTTCATCTGAGTCATAAAAAGGAAGAAAATCAGTGTCATAGCCTTTGACTTTTACGAAGCGGGAACGAACCTTCTGGCTTGTAAAGTTGTTCTTGCATACAGGGCAGCTGCAGCTTTTTTCATACAATGGCTCCAGTATGGCCAATTTTCTCACCTTCCATTATAAAATAGTAGGTTTATTATACCATAAACAACAGGGTGTTTTAGGTAATAAGTTCTAATTCGGGAGCGGATTTAATAAAAGGGCCCTAAAATTGAAGCCTGCTCAGTTGAGTCCCGCTCAAAGTCTGTATATACTATATATAAGAGTATAAACCTCAAGATTAAGGAGGATTTAAAATGGAAAACCAAATTGTTGAAATTACTGAAGCTGCGGCTTTTCAAATTAAAGATATGATGAAGCAAAATGAAGAGGAAAATGCATTCCTGCGTGTTGCAGTAAAAGGCGGGGGCTGCAGCGGGTTGTCATACGGCATGGGCTTTGCGCATGAAGTTGAAGAAAACGATGCCCAGTTCGAGCTCCATGGCCTGCAAATCCTTGTAAGCAAGGAAGATGCTGCCATCCTTAACGGCACAAAGATCGACTATAAGCAATCCATGATGGGCGGCGGATTCACGATCGACAACCCTAATGCCATTGCTTCCTGCGGCTGCGGTTCTTCGTTTAGAACGGCCAAGAATGCAGGGACACCTGAAAATTGCTGATTCCTTAATTGTCATCATATACCTTACAGAACGCTTCCTGACCTCAATCGAGCATATCAGGAAGCGTTTTTTACATGGAAAAAGAGAAGGGGGGGTTAAAAAATGAAGCTTTTTCAAAATACGCAGGAGTCTGAGAGCGAGTTTGGGTGCAGCCCGATTATCCAGACACCGGCAGGAGCCATTGCATTTGACCTCCGAATCAATGGCCAAGTCCCATCCAGGTGCCATAGCAAACCTTCCTGCTTTAGGCTGGAAAATGGAGAACTCTTGCTGAGATATTCACATAAGGATTACATAGCCGAGCTTCTCCTCTGCGAACCTGACATCAGGATTCCATCACATATGGAAATAGAAAAAGCAGCTGCTGCCGTCTGGAGGCTGAGAGCTTGTCATAATTTAAGGGACTGTATATTTCAAGCAGAGATGGAACCAATAGGAAGCGCCGGGTGGCCGGACAGCGGAGAAAGGCTCGAGGCGATGACCTGGGAGTATGGGGAATGGAAGCTCACTCTTGGCACAGAGGATGGGGCTGCCTTAGTTCAAAGGTCAAGAATAAAGGATATGATGCCGGACTCATTCTATGCTGAAGATGAAATTTCACAGCTCCAAATCGTCAGGTATTTGCCAAATGCGATTGCAGTTCCAATCCCGGAAATAAGAAAGGGTGAACTTTGCCAGGTCCATTTTGTGGCAGCGTGGAGCCGCCCGAAGGAAGATGGGGATGCTTCCGCATGGTTTGCTGTAGATAGAACAGGAGGGGAAATCCTCGAAGGGTCAGGATTGTACTAAATTGGGCTGCCGGGCAGCATCCATTTTTTCAGAAAAAGGATGTTCGCACTGCCGGCTTGTCTCCCTCATGCATAAGATGAAACATATCTTGCTGCAGAGGGGGTGAATCTATGGGCTGCTGGTATAATGACAATGTAGCAGGCTTATCGGGCAACAGGCACTGGAAGCAGGATGATGTGGCTGGTGCATCTGACTGTCATCACAAGAAACGCGATGATGACTTTAAGGTAAGGGTTGAGGCCTTTATTGACAGTGAGGAATTTTGCAGGGCTGTAAGGCGCTGCCTGGCTGATGACGTAGCCGGGGCAGAAACAGACCGCCGCAGAAAACGCAGACACTATTGGTAAGAAATAAAAGCGGCCCCGCCGGAGTTTCTCTCCGGCGGGGCCATTTTATTGTTTATTTATCAAACATGGACGTGCTGTGCAGAGGCTGCACCCGTGCTTTAGGATCAATAAGGGCCTTAGCATTGTTCACTGCAGTCGGCGCTTCTCCGAAACCGGAAGCAATCAGCTTCACTTTGCCGTCATAGGTGCAAATATCGCCGGCTGCGTAAATGCCCGGGATATTTGTCTCCATTTTGCTGTTGACGACAATATTATTTTTTTCAATTTCCAGGCCCCACTCTTTGATCGGGCCAAGCGATGAAACAAAGCCGTAGTTGACGATGACGGCATCAACATCGATGGCTTCTTTTTCTTCCCCTTTGGCATCCTGGATGATCACCTGGGAAATGCCCTCCTCATTGCCGATCAGTTCGGCAGGAACAAACGGAGTCTTGATTTCAACCTTGGAATTGTGAAGGTTTTCTACACTGTGCTCGTGGGCGCGGAACTTGTCGCGGCGGTGGATGATCTTTACGTTCTCTGCGATAGGCTCAAGCATCAAGGCCCAGTCTACTGCTGAATCGCCTCCTCCGAATACAACCACTTTCTTCCCGGAGAAATGATTCAGGTCATCAATGAAGTAGTGCAGGTTCTTGCCTTCATATTGCGGAGCCGAGTCAAGCTCAAGGCGGCGCGGCTGGAATGCGCCATTTCCGGCCGTGATGATGACCGTCTTTGTATAGTGGATTTCGCTGTTGGTGGTTAGCTTGAAAATGCCGTCCGGCTGTTTTTCAAGCTTTTCAACCGACTGCTCAAGCGATACCGTAGGTTCGAATTTCTTCATCTGCTCTTTCAAATTATCGACGAGCTCCTGTGCCCGCACTTTCGGGAAACCGGCTACATCATATATGTATTTCTCCGGATAAAGAGCTGACAGCTGCCCGCCAAGCTGGGGAAGGCTTTCAATTATTTTAACAGAGGCCTGCCTCATGCCGCCGTAAAAAGCAGTGAACAGCCCGACAGGCCCTCCGCCGATAATCGTTATATCATAGATTGTCTGATCTTCCTTCACACTAATCACCTCAACATATGTAGTAACATTTCTAGCCTTCATCATATCATAAATAATGAAAAACCTCACATAGCAGAACCGAAAGTTGTTGGAATAATGAGAAAAATTGCGTAAAAATCTTAATTTTCTCAATAGGATATATTCTGCTTTTAACCTTGAAAAACCGCGGAAAAAAGAATATTATGTATTATAGACATAAACTTTGTGACAAATTTCGGACATTTTTTTGCTCTGCTTCGTGAAGAATATCACAAACTTTTTCTTGTACTTATAAAATAAAAACTCATAAAGCAGTGGAAGATAAGAAAAAGCAGAAGAGTTTTCGAAAATACTAATAAAGGTGGAAGTGATACGCTTTGAAAAAGCCAAAAATAGTAATTCTAGGTGCCGGCTACGGCGGATTGATGGTGGCAACACGTTTGCAAAAGCAGGTTGGAGTGAATGAAGCAGAAATCGTATTAGTGAACAAGAATGACTATCACTATGAAACGACTTGGCTGCACGAAGCTTCTGCAGGTACTCTTCATCACGATCGAGTTCGCTATGATGTTAAAAATGTCATTGACCGAAACAAAATCGAATTTGTCCAGGGTACTGCTGTTGAAATTAAAACTGAAGAAAAGAAGGTCATCCTCGAGGAAGGCGAAGTAACCTATGACTACTTGGTCGTTTCACTTGGTGCTGAGCCGGAAACATTCGGCATCAAAGGCCTGGATGTACATGCTTTCTCTATTATAAATGTGAATGCTGCAAGACAGATCCGCGAGCATATTGAATATCAATTTGCCACTTACAATACTGAAGAAGAGAAAAAGGATGAAAGGCTGACAATTGTAGTCGGAGGCGCCGGCTTCACAGGCATTGAATTCCTTGGCGAGCTGGCAAACAGAGTGCCTGAGCTGTGCAAGGAATATGATGTGGACTACAGCAAGGTTAAGATCATCTGTGTTGAAGCTGCTCCTACGGTCCTTCCTGGCTTTGACCCTGAGCTTGTCAACTATGCAGTCTCCCACCTGGAGAAAAAGGGTGTTCAATTCCTGATTGGCACTGCCATCAAAGAATGCAATGAAGATGGAATCACGGTCGGAAAAGGCGACGAAGAAGTTGAGCACATCAAAGCAGGCACTGTCGTCTGGGCTGCAGGTGTTCGCGGCAACTCCATCATCGAAAATTCCGGCATTGAAGCGATGCGCGGACGCGTAAAGGTTCAGCCTGACCTAAGGGTTCCTGGCCATGAAGATCTATTCATCATCGGCGACTGCTCATTGATCATCAATGAAGAAATCAACCGTCCTTATCCTCCTACTGCCCAAATCGCCATGCAGCAGGGAGAGGTATGCGCGCGCAATATCGTTGCACTGATCCGCAACAAGGGTGAGCTTGAGACCTTCACTCCTGATATCAAAGGTACAGTATGTTCATTGGGCGAAGACGATGCCATTGGTGTGGCTTTCGGCAAGAAATTGGTAGGATCAAAGGCTTCCTTCATGAAGAAGATGATCGACAACCGTGCCCTCTTCATGATTGGCGGACCTGGACTTGTCCTGAAAAAAGGCAAATTCAATATCTTTTAATAAAAACTGCCGGGGATCATTTCCCCGGTATTTTTGTGTCCAAAAACCAATTAGAAGCAGAGCTCTGCTACAATAGAAAGATCATTATGCATGGAGGTCATAAACGTAATGGAGAGCAAACGAGGCAAAGTGTGGCTTGCTGTTTCAGGCCTGGTTATTTCACCGGAGGGAAAGTGGCTTTTAGTTAAGAAAAAATACGGCGGGCTGAAGGGCAAATGGTCGCTGCCTGCAGGCTTTGTTAATCCAGGGGAGACTGCCGATGAAGCAGCTGTAAGGGAAGTAAAGGAAGAAACGGGCATTGCAAGCAGGCCGGTCGGCATGATAGGGCTGAGGACTGGTGTGATCCGCGGCGAGGTCAGCGACAATATGATCCTTTTTCTTATGGCGCCTGAAAAAGGCCAAAGCATCACTGTCCAGGAAAGCGAGCTGATGGATGTGCAGTTTATGGACCCTGGAGAAGCAGCGGTCCATGAAGATGCCTCGATCCTCCTCAAGTATTTGACAGAACTTAATGAAGGGGCTGCCAAACAGCTGATAGACGGCGTAAACCCTGGCGACCACTTCGGATACTCCGCATATAAACTATTTTTATAATTTTCAGAAATTATTAGAATTCATTAGATATTGTAAGATAATCTAACATGTATGCGTTTACAGAAGGGCTTTTCCGGCTAATATGAAGCTTTCCATTTTCCTCAATCCTTGATATATTATCAGAAAATTCAGTGTGTGAAGGGGATGAGCAGGATGGCAGCAATGACTTATGAAACCAAAGAATGCGACTATTGTTCAGGGAAGGGCTATTTCCAGCTTTTATTAGGCGGCTCTGAAACATGCACCTGCTGCAACGGTTCCGGCAAAAAGAAAGGATAAAATAAAACCCTGCTGACTGCAGGGTTTTTCCGTGGCTGGATTTTCCTTCGGCAAGGCCTGAACAGTTATAGTTGTTAAAAAGTGTTCACAAAATTAAAATTGACTACCTTTCGGCCATTCAGTACACTTAAAAGTGATGTTTTAAGGGGGTACTGCCTGTGCAGATGACTATTTTTGTGTTGCCAATTTCAATGCTGCTATTTTTCGTTTTATTTTTTGGAATCGGTTTTATATTGAATATGCTGCTTAGAATGTCCTGGATCATGGCCATTATTTATCCAATCATCGCTATCCTGATTGTTGACCAGGTCCGTTTCATAGAATATTTCACCAACAGCGGTGAAGCATTTCCTGAGCTGGGAAGGCTTTTGTCAGAGCTCGCCATGGCTGATGTCCTGATTTTAAGCAGCGGGATGGCTGGTGCTGTTGCAGCCGGTATTACTATTAAACTGCTGAGAAGCAAAGGCTACAGAATGTTTTAATGTAAAAGCATTCCCATATTGGGAGTGTTTTTTTTTGCTCTGTGAAACACACCTTTTCATATGAATGAGTCTAAAATCAATACAGAATACCAACAGACCCTACTATTAAAAAATATAACAAAAGGCTGAGATAGGCGACTAAAAAACTTCAGAATCATAAATTTTATAATTTTTTTTTAGGAAATACCCTTCCTGTACTAAAACCTTGATACAGCAGGCTTTATATGAATTTTACTTCTAATACAGAAGCCGCGGTATTGCCTTAATTCGAATCCTCCCAGGAATACTTTTTCTAAAGTTGGGAAATGATTAACTTGGGAGGAGTGAATTATTATATGAATAGACTAAATAAATGGACAAAGCGCATCATCATGTCAGTTTTATTTTTAGGGGCACTGCTTACCACCTTTCAATCCATATCCGGAGTAGGCGCGAAAACCCTTGAGTCCTATCAGTACGAAGGCGGCGGGGCAGCAGCTGAAATGGAAGATTATGCTTTCTCAGACCATACATATAAAACAATGGGACTTGCCTACAAATATCTTCCGAGGCTGGAAGCGAATGAGCTGATTTCCTCAGCGGAGGCGGTTACTGCCGAGCCACAGTCCTTGGAAGAAGCATTCAATTGGTCAGAATATCCCGCCAAATCTGTAGTGGCGACCGGCTATACGGCCTATTATGAATCAACAGGAAAGAATCCGGGGCACCCGTCCTTTGGCATTACATACTCTGGGGTCAAGGTAAAACGAGATCTGTACTCTACAGTAGCAGCAGACCTGAACGTTTTCCCGATCGGCACCATCCTGTTCATACCGGGTTATGGATACGGGGTCGTAGCTGACAAAGGCGGCGCCATCAAAGGTAATAAACTTGATCTATATTATGAAACCGTCGAAGACGTCTACAGCAGCTGGGGCAAAAAAACGCTTGATGTTTATGTGATTGAAGAGGGAGACGGAAGCCTGACCGAAGAGGAACTAAGCGCCCTTAACGAAAACGAATCCATGCAGGTATTCCGCCACCAGTACAGGGCTGTGGAGGAATAGGAAAAGCGGAGGCGGCTTGGCCGAGGCAGACAAGCATAAGACGCTTTAGGATAGAAGGCGGTCTTTCCCTTCAATCCTAAAGTGGCTTATGACTCGAGGCCCTAGACGCCGGAGCTGGATCAAGCAAAGCTGATAAGCCTTGTTCAGTAGAGGAACGAGGAATTGAAAGTCCGAATTTGAGGCAGTCGCAAATAAATCCGGAAAGTCGCAAATAAATCAAAAAAGTCGCAAATAAAAGCCAAAAAGAAAATAAAACCAAGAAAGAGGGAGGCCGGATCAAACGGCCTCCCTCTTTTTATCGCTAAAAGCATTCCGGATGCAGTATACGGGCGAGCCTTTCAGCGCCTTCAATCAGGCGGGGGGAAGGGCGGCAATACAGTTCTTCCTCCAGTACGAGGATTCTTTCATGTTTGACTGCCTCAAGTTCCTTCCATCCTGGCCTTTTCACGACAATCTCCGGCTTTACCTTTTCTTTGCGGACGCCTACCCATGCAAGGCAGATATAATCAGGCTGGCGGCGGAGGACGTCATCCCAATCTGTCTGGACGCTGGCGAGTTCCACATCCCTGAACAGATTGACGGCGCCGGCAAGCTCGCTGATTTCAGTGAGCCAGTTGATGCTTCCAGGGGTGAAAACCGGCTTTGGCCACCATTCCCAGTAGAGGGAGGGTTTGTACCCGGCGCCTGCCGATTTTTCCTGCAGGCTTTTAATTTTCGTCCTGAATTCGCCGGCTGCCTTTTCACCCAATCCGGGATATCCGGCAGCCTCGGCTGCTGTACCCAGGTCCCGTGCAATATCCTCAAGGCTTTGGGGATTAAGGGTAATGAAAGGCAGGTTCCTATTCCTTAATTCCCCGATATTTTTCTCCATCCCCGGCACGCTCAAGGATGCCAGTACGAGATCAGGCTTCAGCGCTTCAAGCTTATCCATATCAATTGACAAATCAGGTCCGAGCCTTGGCAGATGAAGCACTTCCTCCGGCCAGTCAGAATAGTCATCGATTCCGACCAGAAGATGTGTCAGCCCGAGGTAAGCGATAATTTCTGTGTTGCTGGGGCAGATAGATACTATTCTCATAAAAGTCTCCTTATAGATTAACTAGCATATCGAGAACAAGGGTCAAAGCAATCCCTGTCAGGCCCCCGAAAAACACTTCAATCGGTTTGTGGCCGAGGAGCTCCTTCAGTTCTTTCTGTTTTTCTTTTTCGGCCTTTTTCTGCCATACTTTCGCTTCTTCGACGAATTTATTAAAATCGTTCACAAGCTGATTCAGGACAATGGCCTGTTCACCTGCCTGCCTTCTTACACCGGTTGCATCAAACATCGTGATGATGGCAAATACAGCCGCCACCGCGAATACAGCAGAATCCATCCCGGTTTCCAGGGCGACTCCCGTGGAAAGGGCAGTGACGGCGGCCGAGTGGGAGCTGGGCATGCCTCCCGTGCTTGTCAAGAGTGACCAGTCCAGTCTCCTCGTCGCAATATACTGAATGGGCACCTTTACAAACTGTGCAAAAAAGATTGCGGCCAGTGCAGACCATAAAGGGAAGTTGAGCAATAAATCCATCGGGAAACCACCTTTTCATTTTTTGGCTGTTTTGCAGCTGCCTGGGCTGACAGGAAGCAAGTGGAGCTGGAACTTCCATTATGCCTCAGCTGCAGGGCGGAGTGCCCTTTTGTTTTTTATACCCGCCGGGGCGGAAGTTGAATACTGTAATTTATGTACATCTGATATGATATGGATAACCAGGAGTATGAATACATTCTGTGCAGGGGTGATTGCATGCTTTATCCCAAAGAATATTATGAGTTCTTCATCTGTTTCAATGAAGGCGACTATTACACTTGCCATGACCTTTTGGAGGAAATGTGGATGGAAGATAAAGCCAATCTGTTCTTCAAAGGGCTGCTGCAAATGAGTGTGGCCATCTACCATTACGAGTACGGCAATGTAAAAGGCGCCAGGCTCATGATGCGGGCTGCCCATTCTTATCTTCAATCCTACAGGCCGAAGCATTGGGGGCTGGACCTTGAAAAGGTGTACGGATTCATCTCTGCATGCCTCTCCATTATACCAGAGACTATAGATACAATTCCTTATGAGGAGGTAAAAACCCTTCCCGTCCTGCCTCATATCTATTTATTTTTGGAAGATGATTAGATTCTCGAAATAAATCACTTTATCCGATATAATATAGGTATTAATACTGGAGGTGATCAGAATGTATACAATCAAACAGGATTTGGACTTCGGTGCCGGCCATGAGGCCCTTGTCATCGGATTATTTGATAAGCCCGCCAAGCTTGAAGGCAATCTGGCAAAGGCGGATGACATTTTTGAAGGAAATCTGACAGAACTGATGAAAAGCGGAGACATTTCAGCTAAGAAAAAAGCAGTCTCCAAAATACATACATTTGGCAAAACAGGAGTCAAAAGGATTTATTTTGTAGGGCTTGGAAAAGAAAAGGAACTGGATTTTGAAGTGCTGAGGGAAGCTTTCGGAAAGGTCTTTAAGCGTTTAAAAGAAGACAGGCTGCAGGAGGCTGCGCTTTATCTTGACTCATTTACAGCGGAGGATGCAGACGCAAATGATGCGGCGCATGCTGCAGCAGAAGCTTTCGAGCTTTCAGCATATGAATTCCAGGGCTATAAGCAAAAGTCTAATGAGCCTGAAAGGAAAGTCGAAAGCCTGACCGTGTACAGTACTGCAGATGAAGCTGAGGTTAAGGCTTCACTTGAAGTCGGGACTGCCCACGGAAAAGGGACAAACTCCGCGAGGACGCTTGTAAACCTTCCAGGTAATATGCTGACAGCAACAGATTTGGCGAACTACGCGCTTGAGCTCGCAGGCAGATATCATTTCGAAGCGGAAATCCTTGAAAAAGAAGATATGCTGAAGCTCGGCATGGGCGCACTTCTTGCCGTCAATCAGGGATCTTCTGAGCCTCCGAAAATGATTGTCCTGAAATACCAGGGCAGGGATGAGTGGACCGATGTGGTCGGTCTGGTCGGAAAAGGCATCACTTTTGATACAGGCGGCTATTCACTCAAGCCGAAAGACGGCATTGTCGGCATGAAGACCGATATGGGCGGAGCTGCCGCTGTGCTTGGCGCCATGGAAATCATTGGTGAACTGAAGCCGGCACAGAATGTTGTTGCCGTCATTCCGTCTACAGACAATATGGTGAGCGGTACTGCATTCAAGCCGGATGACGTTATCACTTCCATGAGCGGAAAAACGATTGAAGTACTGAATACAGATGCAGAAGGGCGCCTTGCTCTTGCTGATGCTGTTACCTATGCGAAGCATCATGGAGCAGGCTATCTGGTAGATGTAGCGACTTTGACAGGCGGTGTGATCGTCGCGCTTGGCAATGATACAACCGGCGCATTGGCGAATAATGAGGCTCTCTATGAGCAGGTGCTCGAAGCTTCATTTGAAGCCGGAGAACCGATCTGGAGGCTTCCATTATTTGAAAAAGACAAGGCACGCATCAGGAGCAGCAAGATTGCCGATCTGAACAACTCTCCTGGACGTGCAGGCCATGCCATCATGGGCGGGGGCTTTGTCGGGGAATTTGCCGAAGGGACTCCTTGGGTGCATTTGGATATTGCCGGCACTGCTACTGTTGACAAGGCGCATGATCTCGGTCCTTCCGGTGCCACCGGAGTGATGGCCAGAACACTTGCACTTATGGTAGAACGATTTGAGCCATTTGAATAAGAACTAATTTGGCCTGGCCCTCAAGGGGTCGGGCTTTTTTCATTTTTCAATATCACCCCTGCACCGTCCTCCAATCCCTGGAAGTCCCCCGGGATCATTGACAGGCCTGCCCCTGTATGGTATTTTAATATTTGTGTTTTAGTTCTTTACCAATTTATCAGAGTAAAGCAATCAAGAAGAAGCTTACACTTCTCAACCTGCTAAAACAGGCTGAACTATTCATTCCATATACTTATACGTTTTTACATCAAGAGAGGGGATTTAACATGAATGCAGTAATAGCAGCTGTGCTTGTGATGCTGGCGCTGAGCCTTTTGCGTGTGAATGTTGTGTTTGCACTGATTGCAGGGGCATTGGTTGGCGGTTTGACTGGCGGGCTGTCTGTAGATAAAGTAATTGAAGTATTTACAAACGGGCTTGGAGGGAGTGCCGAGGTGGCCCTCAGCTATGCGCTTCTTGGCGGGTTTGCCGTTGCCATTTCCAAAACCGGGCTTCCCAACTTAATGGTGGACTGGGTGCTTGGGGTTGTCGGCAAAAACGGCGGATCCAAGGGAAAGGCCTATTCAAAGGCATTGATCGTGTTCGCGATTCTATTGATGGCCTGTTTTTCCCAGAACCTGATTCCCATTCACATTGCCTTTATTCCAATCTTAATACCGCCGCTTCTTCATGTTATGAATGAATTGAACATCGACCGGCGCCTGATTGCTTCAGTCCTGACATTCGGGCTGACTGCACCTTATATCCTGCTGCCTGCAGGCTTCGGGAAGATTTTCCACGAAATTTTGGCCAGCAATATGGCTGACAGCGGCCTTGTCATTGAAATGGGAGATATCCCAAAAGCGATGCTGATTCCGACTGCCGGTCTTGCAGCAGGCCTTATCATCGCAGTGTTCTTCTCATACCGTAAATCAAGAAGCTATGAGACTATCGAAATCGCTGCTCCGGAAAAAGGAAGCTATTCAAAAATGGCAATCCTGTTTTCCATCCTCGCCATTATCGCGGCACTTACAGTTCAGATTATCCTGGATTCTATGATATTCGGGGCGCTGAGCGGCATCCTGGTCATTTATATCAGCGGAGCAATCCGCTGGAGGGAAGCAGATGCCCTGTTGACCGAGGGAATGAAAATGATGGCTTTCATCGGCTTTGTCATGCTGGCGGCCTTTGGGTTTGCTGATGTGCTGAAAGAAACGGGCGATGTTGAGAGGCTTGTTGAGCAGGCAGCGGGAATTATCGGCGGCAGCAAGCCTCTTGCAGCTTTCCTTATGCTCCTTGTCGGCCTGCTCGTGACAATGGGCATCGGATCATCCTTCTCGACCATCCCGATTATTGCGACGATCTTTGTCCCGCTTGCCATGGAGCTTGGCTTCAGTCCAATGGCGACCATCGCTTTGGTCGGAACAGCTGCTGCTCTTGGTGACGCAGGGTCGCCGGCTTCAGACAGTACGCTCGGGCCGACGGCCGGGCTTAATGCTGATGGACAGCATAATCACATTTGGGATACATGTGTGCCAACCTTTGTGCACTATAATATTCCGCTGATTGCCTTTGGCTGGATTGCAGCAATGGTTCTATAATCAAGCAGAGGGGCTCCTGTAATGATGGAGCCCCTCTTTTTGCATATTCCTGTGTATGAACAGAAATATAGGATAATATATCCTTACATACAGAAGTGAATGGGGTGATTTTTCATGTATTTCGGAAAAGTAAGGAAAGGGGACGGGGGGCGTGTACCGCCGAACCAGAATGTGACCGCATCTTTTCCGGTCCTGCACCATGGCAATGTTCCTTATTACTCGAATCTGGATAACTGGTCGCTGCGGATCTTCGGGACAGTGGAAAAGGAAAAGGTAATCAGCTACAGTGATCTTCAAAAGCTGCCGCAGACAGAGTCCGGAAATGATATCCATTGTGTCACTGGCTGGTCAAAGCTGGATAATGTGTGGAGAGGTGTAGCTGCAAGTGAGATTGTCAGGCTGGTAAAGCTTAGAGCTGAAACATCATTTGTCATTCTGCATGCAGAGGAAGGATGGACGTCCAACCTGCCGCTTGCAGACTTCCTGAAGGAAACGAGCCTCCTGGCACACTCCCATAATGGCGAGACTCTTACCCCGGAACACGGATATCCGCTCCGCGCCGTCATTCCGCACCTTTACTTCTGGAAAAGCGCCAAATGGCTCCGCGGCATCGAGTTTTCTGTTGTGGATAAGCCTGGATTCTGGGAAAGAAATGGCTACCATAATTATGGGGATCCTTTCAAAGAAGAAAGGTTCAGCTTTGATTGACCTGGCCATGGAAAAAACCTCATCCCAATGAAGATGAGGTTTTTTATAAAAGATAAGCCCCACTATTAGCTGCAGCATCTCTTGAAGTAATCTGCAAACACAATTGAGGCAAACCCGTAATAGCTGCAGTGAGCTGTTGGTCCAAAAAGCTTCTCATAGTTCAAGGTATAAAACATCGTATCCCTCCATTGTCCAGATTTTAACTGCCGGAAGGCTCTGAGTGTTCATGGAGCCAATCGGTCAGGTAGGGAGGAAGCTGTCCGCCCGATGCAAGATTGGCGTGCCCTCCATGCTGCAAGTGAAAAGTTCTGTCTCTGCTCGAAACGAGGCCGATCACAGGCTCAACCTGTTCTCTGGGAACCAGCCTGTCTCCTGCTGTTGCTACAGCAAGCAGGTTTGCCTGGATATTAGCCAGGTCGGCTTTTCTTCCGTCGATGATGAGAGAGCCGTCCATCAGGGAGTTCCTTCTCCCGAGCTCATGGAAAATTTGTTTTAAGGCTGCTCCGGAAAAAGGGATATGGCCTGATGTCCAGGTGTTGAACCTCAGCCACTTTTCTGTGTATTTCTCATCATATGAGCGGTTTAAAAGAGAGAGGTAGTGAGATAAGTAGATAGGTGAAGTAAGCAGCCGCATGCCGGCTTCCATTAAGGGGGCCGGGATGATTCCTAGTGCATCAATGACAGCGTCAAAATCAGCCCTGCCTGTTGAAACGGCTTCAATCCACTCATCATAGGCGGGCAGGATGCTGAAATCAATTGGTGTAACAAATAGAACCAGGTTCTTGATCGGCTCCTCTGAGATGCTTGCATAGATGGCTGCAATGGTCCCGCCAAGGCAAAAGCCCATAACTGTCAGCTCTGATGCCCCTGAGTGCCTGAGCGCTCTTGCGGCGGCTTTCGCAATATAATCCCTGATATAGTCGGTGATCGTCAGGTCTTTATCTTCATATCCCGGGGCGCCAAAATCAATAAGGTACACATCATAGCCTTTATTGACAAGTACCTCGATCATGCTTTCATTTGGTGCAAGGTCCAGGATATAAGGCTGGTTGATGAGTGAATAAATCAGGAACATGGGAGTGCTGTACTTTCTTTCCGCCGGGGGGTAATGCCATAAGACCGCTTTGTTCTTTTTCCAGACTGCCCTTCTGTATGTGCATCCCTGATCGGGCTGTGCTGCCGAGAGAGTCCGGAAAAATCCTCTCCATCTCTCCTGTTCCTTCTCGGACCAGAATCCATTGGAGCTGCTGCTATTATCTCCCATTACTTTTCGATCCTTTCAAAGGCAATCCGGATTGGATTTCAGCATTTTTCTGGATATTATCCAGAAGGATGCTGAGTGCCCTGGACCGTGCTTTCCGTCTCTTCTCAGCCGGACTGTCTTCTGGTTTTTTCCTGGAAGCCGCAGTTCCTGAATCATTAACAGATTCTGGTTTGGAGGAAGGTGCTTTCAATTGCGGGTTCTGACCGGATTTAGGAAGGTCCATAGCCGGGCTGTCCGGCTTTTCTGTTAAGCCTCCTGCCCCAAGCATTTCGACCGAACTTTTTATATCGGCAAGTGTACTGGACAGTGCCATCATTTGTTCGTCAAGCTGATCGACTTTTTCTTCAACCTGAATGGCCAGTTTTGCCACCCGGGCAACATCGTTCTTTGTAGGGAAGTTTAAAGGTATGGAAAGCAACTCAACCATATTCCTGCATTGGCTGATCATACTCGCGATTACAGCTGAATTCGAGCTGGCTGAAAGCAGAAGTTCTTCTTTATTCAGCTGCTTTTTTATCAGCTCATTTAGTTCAAATTCAAGCTTCATTCCCATTTTTTTTAATGAACTGAATAATTCCTGCGCTTGTTCATTTGACATTTCGCCTGCTCCTTTCCGCTGTTTTTCTAGATGGTTGCCGTCAAGCCGCCATCTACTACAAGCGTATGGCCTGTCACATAATCAGAAGCACTGGAAGCCAGAAACAACGCTGTTCCCTTTAAATCCTCATTCTTGCCAAACCTTCCGGCAGGTATTTTTTTCAGCAATATTTTATTGGTTTTTTCCATGGATGCCGTCATTTTTGTCGGAAACAGGCCCGGGGCAATACTGTTGACCTGGATGTTATAAGGGGCGAGCTTCACAGCCAGATCCTTTGTCAGCACCATCAGCGCCCCTTTACTGGTGTTGTATGCCGGTGTATCCAGGAAGCCGGATGGAGCCCCCCTGAATCCTGTGACAGATGCGATATTGATGATTTTTCCGCTGCCCTGATCCTTCATGGCTCTGGCAGCTGCCTGGGTAAACAGGAATGCGCCCTTCACATTTACATCCATCACTTTGTCCCATTTGTCTTCCGGGTAGTCCAGGAGCGGAGCGACCCAGGAAGTTCCGCTGTTATTGATCAGGATGTCAAGCCGGCCGAAATGGCTGATCGTTTCCGCGATGACAAAGCTGATATTGTTTTCATTGGTCACGTCGCATTCCAATGCCAATGACTGGGCTCCCATGGATGCGAGTTTCTTGCTTACAGTCTGGCACGCCTCAAGATTCCTGGAACAGACGACTATATTTGCTCCTGCCTCTGCAAGTGCATAGGCCATCTGCTCGCCGAGCCCCCGCCCGCCGCCGGTGACGATGGCCGTTTTATTGGACAAATCGAAAAGTTCTTTAGTATCCATTTATGATATCCCTCCTTATTGGAACAGCTGTAAGGCTACATATGATGAATTCTGGAATACCCTGCAGGCTGCCGATTTATGCTTCGCTATATTATAGACGAGCCATCATGCAAAAGTGCAGAAAATGGTTGTTCTCCCAGCGCCTTTTCTTGCCTGGGGAAAGTATAAAAACAGCCTGTTTGGGAAAAATCAAAAATGGAAGATTTCTGGTATGCAGGGAGGCGGCCGGATGGATGAAAAGCAGATAAGGGAAATATTCGATGAAGCGGGATATAGTGCACTTGGGCAGTCATTGAGCTTCAAGCTTTGGCTTTCAGGCGTGATGGAGCATTCCGGGGCAGGAGATAATCAGCTGGAGCTCCTTTTGGAAGCATGCTCTTTCGATGATGGTGAGCCGATCCTCTTCGACCAATTTCTGTTCCAGCTCCGGCTGGTCAGCTCTGCAGATGAACGGAATTGCCTTCCCATTGGTTATTGGCAGTGAAAAATAAGAAGCAAAGAAGAGGTGCTATCATGCAGAAAAATGCAAGAGGATATGTACAGGACTCATATGGATCCCTGAATCAGGCGAAAGATTCCCTGCAGCAGGCATTATCAACGGTAGAACAGGGTTCAAACCGTGAGCGCATCGAGGAATCCCTCCAGGCGGTCGAACAGGCACTGCAGGCGTGCGGACAAACGGCAGATATATTGGAACAAAAATAATGCTGAAAAACACAGGGGAGCTTCTCCTGTGTTTTTTTTTGCCGATGAAGAACAGCCCGGCGGTGAATGCCCCGGAAAGCGGACAAATGCCCAGTCCAAAAGGCATTCGCCTGCATATGTAGTAGTGTAGGGAAGAAAATAAGGAGGTAGACCTTTTATGCATCCATATAGAGCGCCATATTATGCTGGAGGCGGTTCAAGATTTTTCTTTGGGGCGCCGTTTGTAGGCGGATTGCTTGGAGGGCTTGTCGGCAGTGCACTGTTTTTTCCGCGGCCAAGGCCATACTTTTACCCGCCGCCATTTTACGGCCCGCCATACGGCGGAGGATATCCGTATTACTGATTGATGAAGGTATGAAGTGCCATTTAACAATAGACTCTTTCTTTTAAGGCTCTCTGGTCAGGAGAGCTTTTTTCTGTTGTGCTGAAGTCCCTGCATCAGTGCTGCAGCCTGCACTTGCACTTACATCCATCTAAGCTTTAAGGTCAGGCTGCAGCACTGAGCATGGTCATCTTTTGCTTCAAATACCAGGGTGAGCCCGTCCGGTGTATATGTGACACGGGGCTGCGACTTAATTCCGGTTGCCTTGATCATCTCTTCTGCTTTTTTTGTCTGGGATTGCTGGGCAGCTGACATCAGATCATTGGAAAACTGCTTGGAAGTTGCCATCCTGTCAAGCAGTGACCTGGCATCACTCATTAGATCCTGCATATGCTTGGCCGAGCTCATAAAGGTGGCAGGATTGACAGAAGGAAACTGCCTCACGCTGGCTGTATAATAGAGCTGGCGGGGAGGCGGAGGAAAATGGCATACAGGCTGCGGGTAGCGGCTGATGCTGTTTCTTCTTCCGTAATAATAATGCGGAAACATTTATTTGGCTCCTTTCATGGAACATAATCCAGGTGCACCCATTCATTCCATCTATATGCGGCGGCCCCCTTTCTTACGATTGCCAGTGAAAAAAAAAACTGTCAGCCATCTTAATCGGTTATGTGCTTTGCAGGAAGGAATATACATTTAAGTAGCATGAGCGTATTAGTATGGATTCATAAAGATAAAAGAGGGGTAAACAAGGGTAATGGAGAATTCTTAAATAGATGGAGAGCGGGGGGAGGTGCTGAAGATGGAGCTGGATTATATTTTGCTGCTGATTGAAGAAAATGGCTATGTCGGCCTATTCCTGTGGCTCTGGTTCGGCGTCTTCGGCATCCCCGTCCCGAATGAAGTCATTGCCATGACAGTCGGGATGGTCTCCTCGATGAGTGTGCTTCATCCTCTTGGGGCTTTTCTAGTGACCTATGCCGGCATGACTGCCGCGCTGACGACCTGCTATACACTTGGCCGGTTTATCGGCCGGCCGCTGATCAAATATTTCCATAAAAGAAAACGGTTTGCAAAAATAATTGATGACTCTTTGAGGCTGATGGATAAGCATCATGCCTTTTCCCTTTCACTCAGCTATTTCATACCGGGGCTGCGCAATTTTGTCCCATTCCTCTATGGCTTCAGCAGGCTTCCATTCAAAACCTTCGCATTGTTTGCCTTCAGCGGGGCACTGCTCTGGCTTGCGGTTGCTTTCACGTTAGGATATCTGTTCGGCGATCATATAGATGCCATCATCCTTTATGGAAAAGAGGCGCTCTTGGCCGGTGCCGTCTTTGCGCTTATCATCCTCGTGATCAAGACACGCAGCAGAAGAAAAAAAGAAAAGCAAAGGGAGCTGGCGTGAGGGAGCTAAAAAAAGAAAAGGCAGCGTGCAAAAGCTGCCTTTTTGTGTGCTAATAGTGATGGCGGTGTTCAACCAGGTCAATGGCTCCCAGAACGATATGGGCAAGTCCGAAGCCGACGATGGTGTCGGACAGCGTGCTGTCTACTTTTCTGGATTGCTTCAGCGCGTAGCCTGTTGCTGTTACAGCTGTACCAAGAACTGCTGGAATTAAACCTTCACGGATATGATCCATAAATGAACACCCCTGTCTATAGTTTCGTCCATGTTTTTGCGGAACTTGATGGACATCTTTAGTTTGCCGCAGCAGGCTTTTTTTTATTTAGCTTTGTTAAACATTATTGTTGATTTTGGGCTGCATTTCAGCTGTGCTGAAATGCAGCCCAAAATCAACAAGGTACACTAACGCAGCCTTTTATTTAAGCAGTTATTTTGTATTAAATTGGCGTTCACTGACTCCGAAGCAACACACTGCTCCCGGCCTTTGGGGCAGGGAATGAAGAGCAAGGATACTTTGCCAGGTTGTCTGTCACAAGGATTGAAGTTATAGTAAAAGTACATACATAGTCATGCACCATGGTTAAAAACATGGAGGGGGAACTGGAATGATGAAATTGGAGAATACGCTGATACATGCCTTAGGAATAGAAGTGACTGAGCTTGGGAAAGGGCATGTGACAGCGACCATGCCGGTCGATGAGAGGACCAGGCAGCCTTTCGGGCTTTTGCATGGCGGCGCCTCGGTGGCTTTGGCTGAAACGGTGGCCAGCATCGGTGCATTTGAATTAGTGGACCAGGAAAAACAAGCTGTGGTCGGCCTTGAGATCAACGCCAACCATATCAGGGCAAAAAAAGACGGAGTCGTCACTGCAGCTGCCACTGTTCTTCATCAGGGAAAATCAACAATGGTCTGGGATATCAAAATCACTGATGAAGAAGGGAAGCTTGTGTGTGTTTCAAGATGCACAATGGCGGTCATTCAAAGGAAATAGCAGCATCTGGGCATGAGAATAACAAGAAAAGCCATGAGGGATTCCCTCATGGCTTTTCTTGTTTGACGCTTACCTGTGAATTTTTCTTTGTTTTTAAATCATCCTGGACGCTTACATCCGCCAATGGGACACCTGCGTTATATGCTGCACGGCTGATCAGGTGGCCGGCAACAGGGGATGTCATAAAGATAAATACAATTCCCAGGATAAGCCTTGAGTTGAAATGCCCTTCTTCTGCATAAAAATAAAGGAAGGTCCCAAGCAGAATGGACATGACACCCAATGTAGCGGCTTTGGAGGCGGCGTGGTTACGTGTGTATACATCAGGCAGCCTGATTACTCCAAAAGCCGCTACAAGGCTGAGAAAGGCCCCTATCAGGATCAGGACTATGATGATGATTCTAATGATTTCGATCACGTTCAATAATAACCCCCTTTTCCAGATATTTCGAGAAGGCTACCGTGCCGATGAATGCAAGGATACCGATCAGCAGGATGATCTCCAGGAAAGCATTGGTTTTCAGCAAGATGGAAATGAGTGCAATGACAGCTACGAGATTGATCCCGATGGCATCGAGTGCCACGATTCTGTCAGGGATGGTTGGCCCCTTGATTACACGGTAGATAAGGCCGACCATGCTAACGGAAATGCAGAGCAGCGAAATTTGTACAATCACTTCCAGCATCACTTGCTCACCTCCATGATTGCTTTTTCAAAAGAATTCTTGATGCTGCTGACCGATTCATGGACATCCCCTATATCCATGGCGTGGATATAAAGGATTCTATTATCATCAGAAACATCGATGACCAGCGTTCCCGGCGTTAAAGTGATCAGTCCCGAAAGGACCGTGATTTCCCAGTCCTCGGTCAGCTCTGTTTCAAGAGCAAAGATGCCGGGCCTGATATCAAGCTTTGGCTTCAGGATTACCTTCAGTATGGCGATATTGGATAATATCAGCTCCCTCATAAAGATCAGCAGCAGATTCAGGACAGCCGCGACCCGGAGCAGATAAAAGCGTGAATCGAAGAACCGCCTGAATGCAAAGATGATCAGCAGCCCGAAGAAATAGCCGACAAGGAATGTTACCGGGTCATAAGAGACCTTAAGGAACATCCATACAAATGCTAAAAAGAAATTCAATAAAATTTGAAATGCCATATCATTACTCCTTTAAGACTGCATTGATATAGATATTTGGGTCCGAAAGAGTTTCAGCAGCCTGCGAGATATAAGGATAGATCACTTCTGTCCCGACTCCCATAAATACAGACAGGGCAGTGAGCATCACCGGAGCAATGAGCAATGTCCTTACAGGAGCTTTATCTTCATTTTTGTAGGAGCGGGGATTTCCCCAGAATCCATTGATGAAGATTTTCATGACTGAGAACAGCACCAGGAGGCTTGATAAAAGGACGATTCCTGCACCCCAATAGCGGCCGGCTTCAAATCCTCCCTGGACGATCAGGAGCTTTCCAATGAAGCCGCTGAGCGGAGGAATCCCCGCAAGGGCAAGTGCCGCAATGAAATAGGTCCAGGCAAGCCCGGGGTACCTTTTGATCAGCCCGCTGATATGGCGGAGGTTGCTTGTCCCCGTAATGCTGATGATGATTCCGACAAGCAGGAAGAGCGCTGCTTTAATGATCATATCGTGAATGATATAAAAGAGCGACCCGGCCAGTGAATCCGGAGTCATTGCCGCAATCCCGAATACGATGACCCCCACGGCCACAACAATATTGTAAATGATGATTCTTTTGACGTCCCAGTATGCAACTGCCCCTATCACCCCGAGGATGATGGTCAGCACTGCGAGTATACTGAGAATTTCATGAGTATACCCCTGGTCATGATAAAAGAAGAGAGTATACGTCCGCATGATGGAGTAGACTCCTACCTTGGTCAGCAGGGCGCCGAAGACGGCCATGACCGGGATGGGCGGTGCATAGTAAGAGCCCGGAAGCCAAAAGTAAAGCGGGAATATGGCGCCCTTCAGTCCGAACACGATAAGGAACAGAACTGCGACCACCGTCAAAATGCCAGGCTGCCCGAACGCTGCGATTTTCACGGAAATATCGGCCATGTTCAGGGATCCTACAATAGAATATAAATAGCCTACTGCAATGACGAACAAGGCTGATGATATGACATTCACCAGAATATACTTGATGGATTCCCGAAGCTGGATCTTCGTCCCGCCGAGAACAATCAGGACATATGATGCCATGAGCATAACTTCGAAGAAAACAAACAGATTGAAAATATCCCCTGTAGTGAATGCCCCGTTGACGCCGACGATCAGAAACTGGAATACAGGGTAATAATAAAATTTCTCGCGGTCAATGCCAATGGATCTGAAAGAATAAATCAGGCAGGCCAGGGATATCAGGCTTGTTATCAAAACAAGCAGGGCAGAAGCCATATCAGACACCAGTGTGATTCCGTACGGCGCCTCCCAGCTGCCCAGATCGACTGTCTGAATGCCGTCATTGTGCACCTTCTGCACAAGCACGAAGGCAGCAGCAGCCGTAACCCCGGCAGATATCCCGGAAACCCAGCGCTGTGCAGGGACATTTTTAGCGAGAAAGATTAAAAGGATCGCTGTTGCCAGCGGGATTAGAATGGGAAGCATTAATAAGTTAGTCATTTCCTTCTTTTCCTCTCAATCTTTCCATATTATCTGTGCCAAGTTCCTGGTAGGCGCGGTAGGCCATAACCAGGAAGAAGGCTGTAACGCCAAAGCTGATAACGATGGCAGTAAGGATCAGGGCCTGAGGAATGGGATCGGCATATTTTTCAGCATGCTCCCCCAATAATGGCGGATTTCCCCTCTTCAAGCCCCCCATGGTAATCAATAGGAGATGGGCGCCATGGCTTAAAAGGCCTGTTCCAATAATGATTCTGAGCAAGCTTTTTGAAAGCATCAGATAAGTGGCAGACATAAACAGAATGCCAATGAGAACGGACATTAATATCTCCATTATTCATCCTCCCCTATTGTTTGAATAATGGTCATTGTAACTCCGACAACGACAAGGAATACACCGGTATCGAACAGTACTGCCGTGTGCAGGGAAGTTTTCCCGAGCAGCGGCAGATAGACATCATTAAAGGCGTGTGTCAGAAAAGGGACATTGAACAGCAGAGCGCCTGCCCCTGTTCCGACAGCAAACAAAAGCCCCGTAGCAATCATATATTTATAGTCGATCGGCAGAATATTTGCGACTGTCTTCATATCAAAAGCGAGCAGGAGCAGCACGATGGCACCGGATGTCATCAACCCGCCGACAAACCCGCCGCCCGGATAATAGTGGCCGGCAAAGAACAGATGGATTGAAAACAGGATGATGATGAACAGGGCGACCTTCGTCACTGTCTGCAGTATGATATCGTTCGTTTTCACCCTTCATTCCTCCTTGCCAGGCGGAGCTTGATCATCGCGAAGATGCCGAGGGCGGCAATCCCGAGAACGCATATTTCAAACATGGTATCAAAGCCCCTGAAGTCAACCAGTATCACGTTGACCATATTTTTTCCTGCTGCTTCTTTATAAGTATTTTCAACATAATAGCCTGCAATAGATTCAACAAGCTTATTACTGTGTGCAGAAAGGGCGATCAGCGTGACGATGGCGCCAACCCCGATCGATACTGCAAGATTGACTGCTTTAAAGCGGATTCTCTCTTCATTCCGCTTCAGCTTCGGCAGGTGATAGAAGCAAAGCAGGAATAGCGAGACAGACACAGTTTCAATGACAAGCTGCGTCAAAGCAAGGTCTGGCGCCCTGAATAACACAAAGAACAGAGCTACTGTATATCCGACTGCACCGAGCAGGATGATCGATGTCAGCCTTGACTTGGCAAACAGGATAGATATGGATGCAGCGGCAATGATCAGCGCCAGCAGCACTTCATAGAAGCCGATTGAAGACAGATCATTTGTGCTCAGCTTAAAGGCATTCTTCCAGACAAGCGTCGTGCCAAGCAGCAGAATAAAGAATGTAAAGATGTACACAAGATATGTCCGGATAAACCCGTTCATATAGGTTCTTGTCAGGTTTGATGAGAAGGTCTGCATGCCTTCTATTCCGCCATCATAAAAGCGGTTGAGTGCAAGCTTCTCCGGGAACAGATCATAAATCTGGCGCCATTTGTCCAGTGTAGTATAAAGCAGTACTCCGAAAGCAATGACCCCAAGCGTCATGAAAAGCTCTGGAGTGAAGCCGTGCCAGAATGAAATATGCACGTCAAACACAAGGCCAGGCATGATCACTCCAAGGGCTGGAGCGATAATGGTGCTTGACAGGATATTCGGGAAGAATCCGATGATAACGACCAGTGAAGCCAGGATGATCGGCGAAATAAGCATGCCGAAAGGAGCTTCATGCGGTTTTTTATCGAGCTTTTCAGGCTGGAACTTTCCTGTGAATGTCTTAAATACAAGCACCATGCTGTAAATGAACGTAAACACGCTTGCAATCCAGGCAAGCACTGGGAATAAAATACCCCATGTATCCAGATTGAAGATATCCACTTCAAGAATGTTGACCATTCCGGTAAAGAACATTTCCTTGCTGAGGAACCCATTAAATGGAGGCAGGCCGGCCATTGAAAAGGCTCCAATCATTGCAAGGGTAAAGGTAATCGGCATAAAGCTCATTAGTCCGCCGAGCTTGCGGATATCCCTGGTCCCGGTTTCATGGTCAACGATGCCGACCACCATAAAGAGGCTTCCTTTAAAGGTGGCATGGTTGATCAAATGAAACACTGCCGCAGTTGTAGCTATCGTATATAGGCTGTCTTCCACGGTATCGTAATGCAGGGCAGCTGCACCAACTCCGAGGAGGGACATGATCAGTCCGAGCTGGCTGATGGTTGAAAAAGCAAGAATCCCTTTGAGGTCTGTCTGCTTGACGGCAGAAAAGGAACCCCAGAACAGCGTAACGATCCCGAAGGATGCCACAAGCCACAGCCAGATGCCGGACTCTGCAAAGACCGGGCTCATCCTGGCTACTAAATAGATGCCTGCTTTTACCATTGTCGCAGAATGGAGGTATGCACTGACAGGCGTCGGCGCCTCCATTGCGTCAGGAAGCCAGATATGAAACGGGAATTGTGCCGATTTTGTAAAAGCGCCCAGCAGGAAACAAAGCAGAGCAGGGACAAAGTACGGCTTTTCCATGATTTCAGAGGCCATCGGGACGATTTCGGAAATAGAGAAAGTTCCTGTCATCAGATAAAGCAGGATGATCCCGCCCAGCATAGCCAGTCCGCCAAGTACCGTGATCATCATCGATTTCTGGGCGCCGTATCGGGACTTTTCCCTGTGGTACCAATAGCCGATCAGCAGGAAAGAAGAAAAGCTGGTCAGCTCCCAGAAAGCATACATGACTATCAGGTTATCGGATAGGACAACTCCCAGCATAGCCCCCATGAACAGGAGCAGATAAACATAAAAGGTGTTGAGCTTTTCTTTTTCCTTAGAAAGATAATAAATGGAATACAGCACCACTAATGCTCCGATGCCTGTGATTAAAAGGGCGAAAAGCAGCCCGAGGCCATCGACCCTGGCTGTAAAATCGATCCCGAAGGATGGAATCCAGGACAGGGTCCTGCTTACTGCCCCATTCGCTTTTGTTTCCGGCAGATAGCTGATGAAATAGCTGAAAAGCAGGATGGGCAGGGGCAATAGGAACCACCCGGTATGTATTTGCCTGAAATATTTATAGAAGAATGGTATAAATATGGCAAACAATAATGGCGACACAATCGCCAAATGCAGCAAAGACAACAATATGACCTCCTTTTTAATTGTAAGCGCACAGAATTGGTGCATGTGAGTCCTTGTCAGGAAGAAATTGATACATATCAAAGGCCTTTTCCCATTTGCGGCTGAAAGTATTCCAGGCTTGTGAAGAAAAGCTGTAAGCAGAGACGCGTATGTATACAATTATCTCCAATCTTTGTTATAAGATGCTCCGCACTTTATCTGCTCTAAGTTATGCCAGGGGAAAAAAATTCCTCCCGGAGACTGCCTCTGAACAAATTATAACCTAAATGGCACGGTCGTGCATTTGAGGAAACCTTATGCCGCAAGGATTCTCCCAACTTTATTAAATAGGTTGAAACAGGTTTGAAACCGGAAAAAATTTCGAAAAAAATCTGTATAAACTTAATAAAATGCATGCAAACTACGGGTAGGTGGTGGTTATGATGCATAAAAAAATACTCGCATCCATAATCCTCTTTGGGTTTTTGTTTGCCGGTGCATGGGTGCTGGAAGCAAAGGATAAAAGAGAATTTTTTTACTCTGATACAGAAGAAGAAATGGTAGAGGTTATGCCGGCTGAATCTGGCCAGGGCCCTGATAAGAGAAAGATAAAAGCATTTGAATCAAGGGAATATGTAAGGGTGGAAGCAGGAGTGGATGTTTTGCCCCATAAATAAAGAGAGGATGAAATAGTTCATCCTCTCTTAAGCCTGGCCGGCTGTCCCGGAGACTGACCTGCTTTTATTATGAAAAATCATGATCAGGACCGGTACTATGATAATGGCGGATAGCAGCAGCAGAAGCAGTGCAAGCGAGGCAGGTGTCAGCACTTTTGTGAAATCATGCATATATTCTTTGAAAAACTGTTCCACCCCGGAATTCCCCATCACATGTACAGAAGACAGGAATTCCTTCTTTTCAAGATCATAATAATACATTTCTCTTTTCTTAAAAAAGAAAATGGAATCGCGCTTTAATTCGAATTCAGTAAAAGCGACAGCGATCTTTGTGGAATATTCCTCAATCTTTTCCTCATTTTCCGGTGTGGCAGTGTCATCTGTCTGGATGATCTTTACCACGTCTCCATTCATTGTGATAAAGTCCTTGATTTCTGCTGAATCTTCATGATAATAGTGGACTGTACTTTGCATGTGATCTTCCAATGCCCCTTTGAATTCCTGCATCTCTTTTGGTGTGGACGCTGCCGGCCAATTCCAGGCAAACAGGAGGCAGGCTGTCAGCAAAGACGCGGGCAGGCAGATTCTCATTCTTTTCATTTTAAATCCCCCTTAATGTTAGCGCTTTCATTTTTTATTATCTTATTAAATGACTGCAGCTTTTAGAGCAGCTTTTTTGCCGGTTCCTTTTGTGCGGCCTGTACATCCGGCCAGACCAGCCGATAATGTTATTAGGGAATCTGTGACTAAGGGGGCTTCATATGAAAAATAAGTATTTGACCAGCTATTTCCCTTTAATGGCGATTTTGTTATTCAGTTTGTCTTTTTCGGCCATAGCGGAGAAGGAACTGCTGGGCTGGCTTTCGGGAATTGGTGTATATGAAGGCATGAAAGAGTTCTTTCCGGAGGCTGGCATAAAGCTTGCATTGCTCATCATCTGTATGGCCTGCTGCTTTATGATTTTTGCTGCCTTGAAGCTGATTGCAGACACCATCAACGGCCTTTCCCTGCTTTTCTTTTCGAAAGATGAAAGCGGAGAAGCAATCGCGAAAAGCCGGAGCGGATCAGTTATATATCTGGCCGGCGGTGCGCTGTCGCTTTTTAGCTTTTTCAGCTTTTACACTATGGCGGGAATTTTTCTTGCAGCGACTGTCATTTATTTCATTTACTTTGTCTATATCTCAGGCAGTTCCATCTCTCTGGCTGGACTGATCGGGATCATCTTCTTCCAGGTCATATCCTGGGCTTCTCTGCTTTCCATTCTTTTGTTTATAACATTGAAGCTATATAACAGCGTGATGGCTAGCCTTCCTGTATAGAGTACACAGCAAAAGCAGCAGAGTGCTTAATGCATCTCTGCTGCTTTATTTTAAGATAGCCTTCCAGATTAATAAGTGCGGAGCGAGCTTTTCGTATGATTCCATGCTTTCCGGCTGATCTTTGCCGACCCAAACTGCTGCCGTATATTCATCAGTGAGCCCCGCAAACCAATAATCTTTATAATCATTGGTGGTTCCTGTCTTGCCTCCTGTATAACCTCCTGGAAAATAGGCTTTCCTGCCGGTTCCAGATGAGATTGTTTCCTGCAGCAGCAGTCTCATCTTATCTATAGTTTCTTTGCTCCAGATTCTCACTGGCTGCTCTTCCCATGCATACAGCAGTTTGCCGTTTTTATCTGTGATCTTTTGGATGGCTCTTGGCGGCTGATAAAAGCCCTCATTGGCAAAAACGGTATACGCCCCTGCGAGTTCAAGGGGGGACACCCCCCTGCTGAATCCGCCGATTGCAGCAGCAAGGGACTGGTCTGCTTCCCCTACTTCACTGAATCCGAATTTATCCAGATCCTTGAAGCCTTCATCTATTCCTATCATGCTCAGCAGCCTGACCGCAGGAGTATTATAGGAGTGGATAAAGGCTTGTTCCAGGCTCACCTTTCCATAATTTTTACCGCTGTAATTATGGGGGCAATAGCCGCTGATGCAGAGTGGGCCGGCATCCACCTTGGAATTTACTGCTGTGTGTGTCCTTTCCAGATAAGGGGCATACACAAGCAGAGGCTTGATGGCAGAGCCTGGCTGCCTGAAGGCCTGGTACCCTCTGTTGAAGTCATATTTCCTATAATCCCGCCCGCCTGTAAGGGCAGCCAGCCCTCGGGTGCTGCTTTTGACGACTGCGGCAGCTGCTTCTGCCTCCTGATCAGGCAGATGGGCAGCAGCTGCATCCACAGCTTTTTGCTGCAGGGAAGGATCCAGTGAAGTGTGAATGATCACCCCGGATTGGAGGACCTGCTCCACTTTGCTATCCAGCTCTTCCTCTGAATCAGAGGGGATGCCTTCACTGATCCTGATCAATTCTTTCAGTTCAGCCTCGGCATAGGTTGTGTAATCCGGAAAAAGATCGACCCGGTCTGAAAGTGTGAAGGCAATCCTTTCGCCTTTAAGAGCCTTTGCCTCTTCGGGGGATATCTCTTCTTTCTCAGCAAGAACATCAATCAGCAGCTCCTGCCTTTTCTTCGTCCTGTCAAAGTGTTTGGACGGGTTATACAAGGCAGGATTGTTCGGGATGGCAGCCAAAAAAGCCAGCTGGGCATTGGTAAGATTCACGGCGGACGTTTGAAAATAAACCTGTGAAGCTGCCTCGATTCCGTATGCCCCATTTTGGAAATAGATGCTGTTTAAATAATAGGATAATATTTCTTCTTTGGAATACGTCCTCTCCATTTGGTAGGCATACAGCAGCTCTGTCAGCTTGCGGTTATATGTCTGCTCATGGGTCAGGTACAGGTTCCTGGCCAGCTGCTGTGTAATCGTGCTCCCGCCTTCCTCAATTGTGCCGTTATCTGCATTTGCAGCCAAGGCTCTGCCAATCGCAGCCAGATCGAATCCTTTATGCTCATAAAACCGCTCATCTTCCGAAGCAATCATCAGCTTCTTCAAAAATTCGGGAATATCTTCAGCAGCAAGCGGAATGCGGTTATAGGGAGTAAAGATTTCAGAAATCACACGGCCATCCTGATCAGTCATCAGGCTGGTCTGTGGAAATGATGCTGCATTAGTCACTTCAATCCTGCTGTCCAAAAAGCGGGGAAGGCTTTCCAGGCGGCTGGCCTCATCGGCCGCTTTATACACAGACAGCACAAAGAAAGGCAGGATGAAGGCGATTGTCAGATATCCCGTCAGTGTTTTCATGCCGGCTTCTCCGTTTCTTATGTAAGATATGCTATTCATGCCAGTTTCATAAATGGTGATATAGGTATTATCGGCATCATTCATTTTTTTGTGAGAATGATAAAATATAAAAGCAAGAAAGTTATTTGCGGAATAGTTAAAATACTTTTCTTTGATGATATAATAAATGGTAAATGATGTAATATAAATCAGGGAGGAGGGATGGTGATGAAAGACGGCAATCACTGCTTATTTATTGATTTTGAATTCACCATGCCAGAAAGAAACGAAAAGTTCAAAGGATTTTCTCCGGAGATCATCGAGGCAGGCGCCGTTTCTGTACTAAATGGGGCAATACTGGAGCAGTTCTCCTCTTTTGTGGCTCCCATCCATTTTCCGGAACTGTCTGAAAGATGCAAGTCTTTTTTACATATCAGCCAGGAGCAGGTGGATAAGGGGATTTCATTTGCGGACCTGATCTGCAGACTTGAGCAGATGGGCGGCAATAATGCTGATGAAATTGTAACCTGGGGCAATATGGATATGAAGGTGCTCCGCCAGAACTGCAGCCAGGCCGGGACCGCTTTTCCGTTTAAGGGGAAGGAAGTTGATTTGTCGATGGAGTATAAACGTTTTTTTGGCGATCAAAACCAAACCGGCCTATGGAAAGCGGTGAAGGAATATGGAAAGGAAGGAACAGGCAGGCACCACCGGGCACTGGATGATGCCCTGACAACCTATAAAATCTATCAGCTTGTAGAAAAAGATAAAAAATATCTCCAAAACCACGAGCCCACGACCATTGGTGACAGGATTGACCTTTCCAAGCTTTTAAACCGCTTTGCATAAAAGCCAAACCCGCAGTTGGATTTGGCTTTTGCTGATTTTATTTGAAATAATCGGCTTCCAGCCGCTCCGCATTCTCGAGGGAGAGCTTCGCCCAATCAGAATCTTCCTCTAAGAGCCCGCTTTTCATTTTATCCAATGCAAGCTTAAGAGAAGCTTCATAGTCCGGGATGATTCCTTCATATGTCCTGACCATCTGCTTCGGAACATTTGTCTGCTCTCTGTATGCAAGCGCCCTCCGCTCATGAAACATCATGACATCTGTCTGCTTAGGATTATGAAGGTCCCCCTGCATCGGATGCTTTTCGACAGCAAGCACCCTGACAAGATAATGCTGAGGCCGTATATCCGTAATTTCCCCAATATATTTCCCTGTTTTATATATAGCCGTCACCTGAGCTCCCACCTGGAATTCACTCAAAGCTGTCCCCTCCTTTATAGCTTTTGTTCCCATTATGCCCGAATTTTTTTGAAAAACAAAGTGCAAAGCAAGAGGAAATCCAGTAATCTATAAGAAAAGCGGAAGGGGCCAGCTCCTGCAGATGGACAGAGGAAAAGCGGGGGCCCCATGCCTATCAGCAATAATAGAGGAGGACTGAATCATGAAAAAGAATTTCATATACCTTTTCCTTGCAGCAGTGATGATGCTTTTGGCTGCGTGCGGAACAAGCACTGATCAAAACAGCGGTGCCGGCAAGGAAGGTGGAGGGGCATCAGAAGGAACCCAAGGTGAACAGACCGAACAGGCCGCAGAGGAGAAGAGTGCTGAGGGAGGCTATCCGCAGCTTACAGCGGAAGTTGGGGAAAATGAACGCCTCGTGGAAATGGAGACATCAATGGGGACTATTAAGATCAAGCTTTTCCCTGATCATGCTCCAAAGGCTGTAGAGAATTTCATCACCCATAGTGAAGAGGGCTATTATGACGGACTTATCTTCCACAGGGTCATCAATGACTTTATGATCCAGGGAGGAGATCCGGACGGGACAGGCATGGGCGGAGAAAGCATCTACGGGCAGCCATTTGAGGATGAGTTCTCAGATAAGCTGTATAACCTCCGCGGTGCTTTGTCCATGGCGAACAGCGGCGCAAACACGAACGGCAGCCAATTTTTCATCGTCCAAAAGAGTACATCAGAAGCGGGCATGAAGGAACAGATGGAAAAAGCAGGATATCCAGAAGAAATCGTTGCAGCTTACGATAAGGGAGGGACCCCTTGGCTGGATTCCCGCCACACTGTCTTTGGCCAGGTGATCGAGGGAATGGAAATCGTCGATGAAATTGCAGCTGCCGAAACAGATGAATCTGACAGGCCGGTTGATGACATAAAAATCAAGGAGATAAAGGTCATTAAGTAGCCGCTTGGACAGGACAGGCCCAGCTGATATAATAAGGCTGACCACTGCTTTTAAGCAGAAAGGAAGAAAACAATGATCCAGGCTTATATTTTGTCTTTGTTCCTATATTTCCCGGAAGATAAATCGGAGTATATTCCGGCATCCATAACGTTTACAATATTCCTGATTGGAGCCATCATCGCCATGCGCCTGATCATCAGGGCTTCAAAGCGCGAGGAAAAAAAGGCTAAAGAGCTGGAAAATCAAATCATGAAGCAGGATAGCCTGCAAAAAAAGAACAGCTGACCTGAGCTGTTCTTTTTTGTGCCATTTAATTTAACTCAGGAAAAAGCTAGTTTCAGCCGCTTCAGTCCTTCCTCGAGAGTTTCACGCGGGCAGGCAATATTCATTCGGACAAACCCTTCGCCGCCTGGTCCGTATTTCGTGCCAGGCTCAAGCGCAATCCTGCCTTTTTCAATGAGAAGGGCATTAAGCTCTTTATCCGGCAGTGAGAGATTCCGGCAGTCAAGCCACATCAGGTATGTCGCTTCAAGATCCATAACCTTGACTGAAGGAAGCTCCCTTTCTATGAAGCTCCGGGCGATTTCGTAATTTTCCTGCAGATATGATAAGAGCTGATCCAGCCAGTCACGTCCATGCCGATAAGCAGCCTCCAGGGCGGTGATGCCAAAAATGTTCAAAGTGAAAAAGCCCTGCTGTGCCTGGACAGCCTTGAATTTCTCGCGAAGCTGCTCATTGGGTATGATGACGGCTGACGATTGCAGCCCGGCAATATTGAAAGTCTTGCTCGGTGCAATGCATGTAATGGAAATATCCCGGAATTCTGTGGAAAGAGATGCAATCGGAATATGAATGTGCGGCGAAAACACCAGATCTGAATGGATTTCATCTGAGAGAATCAGGCACCCGTATTTTGCGCATAATTCCCCGATTTTCAATAGCTCATCTTTTGTCCAAACCCGGCCGCCGGGGTTATGGGGATTGCAGAGCAAGAAAAGCTTAATGCCCTTTTTCAGCTCTTCCTCGAATCGTTGGAAGTCGATTTCATAGCGCTGTTCCACTAGTTCAAGCGGAGAGTTGACGGCCATGCGCCCATTTTTTTCAATCATCTCAAAGAAAGGCGTGTAAACAGGAGACTGGAGCATGATTTTATCTCCCGGACTTGTGACTGCCTGGATGGCAATGCTGATGGATGGGACCACTCCTGGGCTGTATAACACCCATGACCTGCCTATTTCCCAGCCGGATTGACTCTTCTGCCACAGCTGGACGGCTTCAGATGCAGAAGGGGGGACAAATGTGTAGCCGAAGACCTCGTGGCTGGCCCGTTTGCTTATTGCATTCTGTACTTCTTCAGGAGGTTCGAAGTCCATATCTGCCACCCACATAGGAAGCACATCCGAAGAACCAAATACATCTTTAGTCAGCTCCCACTTTACAGAAGCTGTTTCATATCTGTTGATTGCTTTATGAAAGTCATATTTTCTCATGATAACCTCCTGGATTGCAGTTCTCTGTCCTGATACTCTTATGATAAGATATGGTCAGGCAAAATTAAATCAAAAAGGTGGTTTTAAATGGAAGTCCAGGTTATGCACATGATGATGTACCAGGCTCTGGATCAATGGGATCCTTTCCGCTGCGGAGAAGGGAATTATGATACTGAGATAGCAGACGCAATCCACGCCGTCCATGATTTGGACAGCCCCGATAAACTCGCACGTAAAATCCAGGGCATATACGAATTTTCCTTCGAAAGCATCATCCCTTTGGAGCAGTGCAAAAAGATGGCTGAAACACTCCTTGTTATTAAAAACAGCGGGAGCTGCACTATATAAACCATATAAGTTGAAGAACGGCCGGCACCTGAAGGGTGTCCGGCCTGTTTTTATGGCTCTGTTAAAATTGAGCGGACCTTCCCGGACCTGAATGAATGGCAGGATGAAAAATAAGCGGAGAAATTCCCCCTATTTTCGAAAAAACGCTAAAAACAGCTCAAATAGACGGAGAAATTCCGGCTATCAACCCAAGAAACAGAAAAATGGGCAACTTCGCTCTGCTTAAGCGGAAAATTTCCGCTTATTTATCCTTACTCCTGCCATATTCAACAGCTTAACTGGAGAATCTCCGCTTATTTTAAGGCTTGCTGGTCACTACAGTATGGATAAGACTTCCTGTTTTATATATCTTTTAATCAAATTATAAAAGGGTGTATTTTTACTCCGATTACTGTCCAGCAGCTGTGACTGCCCCACAAGGTCACAAGCCAAACAAGGCAAAGAACGCGTTTACGGAAGGTTTGTCTTGAAGCCCAGGGGAAGCTGGTCATGCAGACGCTGCCACAACACGTGGCGTTCATTGGCCTGGATTCCTTAAAGGTGACAAAGGCTTTATTATGATTTGGCGCAAATAAATGCCTTCATATGGCTGTATACTTCTTCCGGCCGTTCTTCCGGTACAAGATGGCCGGTGTCTTTGAGGACGATGAGCCTTGAGTTTGGCAGGTCGCTGTCCAGCCTTTTTCCGATGGTGAGCGGAACAACCCTGTCATGCTCGCCCCATATAAGGAGGCAGGGAGTGTCGATCTCTTTCAATGCCTTTTGATCCAAGTCGCCTTCTCTGTGCCTGATCATCCGGGTCAAAGCCTTGAAGATATCATCCTCCATAAAAGGAGCCAAATAGCCGTACATCATTTCATCAGTGATCATGCTATGGTCATGGACAACCTGCCTTAAATTCTGGCGCACGCCAGAGCGCTGCAGATACAGCTTTACATACAAATGGAAGTAGGGGAGGTAGCTCGACAGGATCAGCGGCATCTTTGATTTAGGCAAATAGCTTGAGCTGCAGAGAAGGATGGCTTTTTTTATGAGATCGGGATATTGGCGGGCCACATTGAGCGATATCTGCCCTCCCATTGAATGGCCTGCAATTGTGACTTGTCCGAGACCCAGCTTTTCAAGAAATTGCATGACTGTCTGGGCGGTATTTTTGTAGGAATAATTATACTGATCCGATTTTCCGCTTTTTCCGAACGGGGGCAGATCAATGGAGATTACATGAAAATCTTCCTGCAGAAAAGGAATCAGCCTCCTGAAGCTGAAGGAGGAGGAAAGAAAGCCGTGCAGGAGGACGATGGTCTCCTTTGAGGGGGCCTGTCCGTATTGTTCATAATAAATTGTATTCCCGTTCACTTCAATTTCATCTGTCTTAAAGGCTTGCATATTACCCTCACTCCTATGAAAGATGGTATTGCCTGGGAGGCTTTATTCAAAGATAAGAAAGTAAATATATTTTCAGCTTCATCTGTCCAGCTGCTGCATCTGCACCCTCGAGGCCAGAAGAAGCTGGTCATGCAGACGCTGGCACAGGACAGGGCGTTCATAGTCTGCGTTCCTTTTGAAGCAAGGCGCTCGCGCTTTTCTGTTATATCATTCCCCTTTCATTGCCCTTCACACATCACTGGAAAAATTATTTTAGAAAAATAATAGAAAAGTGAGATTTATTATTCCGCTGATTTTGCTATAATGTAAATATTTTAAACGGGAATGGGAGGAAGGTCCATGAGACTGAGTGAGAAAGAGCTTGAAATTGTTGAAATACTGGAAAAAGACGCACGCACCCCGCTTGAGGATGTGGCGAAAATGGCCGCGATCTCTGTTGATGAGGCGGCAGCGCTGCTGGAAAAACTGGAGCAGTCCCGGGTGATTGTCCGATATACCTCTGCAGTTGACTGGGCCAGGATTGACGGCCATGAGGGCGTAACCGCTATGATTGATGTAAAGGTGACCCCCAAAAGGGGAGTCGGCTTTAACGAGGTCGCACAGCGGATATACCGGTATAAGGAGGTAAGCTCAGTTTACCTGATGTCCGGGGCCTACGACCTGTCTGTCATTGTGGAAGGGCGTTCCATGAATGAGGTTGCCCGGTTTGTATCAGAGAAGCTTTCGACCCTGGATTCAGTGCTGTCAACCACCACTCATTTTATTCTGAAAAAGTATAAGCATGATGGAACAATTTTTGACCAGGCAGACGAAGATAAAAGAATTGTGGTATCGCCGTGATGAAAACGAAAACTTATATATCCGCTAAGGTCGATCAGCTTAAGCCTTCAGGCATCAGGCGTTTCTTCGATCTGGCGGCAGGTATGGAAGGCGTCATTTCCCTTGGTGTAGGCGAGCCGGATTTCGTGACCCCCTGGTCAGTCAGGGAGGCAGCGATCCTGTCGCTGGAGCAGGGGTATACCTCCTACACTGCGAATGCCGGCCTGCTTGAACTAAGGCAGGAAATTGCCTCTTACATGGGGAAAAACTTCGGCGTCCAATATGAACCAGAATCTGAAATCATCGTCACAGTAGGGGCAAGCCAGGCAATCGATATCGCTTTAAGAGCCATCTTGGATCAAGGGGACGAAGTAATTGTGATCGAGCCTTGCTTCGTATCTTATGCTCCGCTTGTAAGCCTGGCGGGCGGGACTCCTGTTTCTGTCCAGACAAGAAAGGAGGACGATTTCAAAATCCTCCCTTCCCAGCTGGAACAGGCGATAACGCAGCGGACAAAAGCGATTCTTCTATGCTCTCCCAATAATCCTACCGGAACGATGCTGTCGGGCAAAGAACTGGAGGCCATAGCGGCTGTTGCTGAAAAGCATGATCTGCTCGTCCTGTCAGATGAAATCTATGCAGAGCTCGTCTATGATGAGGAATATACAAGCTTTGCCAGCATCAGCGGGATGAAGGAAAGGACTTTATTGATTTCAGGATTTTCGAAAGGCTTTGCCATGACGGGCTGGAGGCTTGGGTTTATTTGTGCGCCGAAGGAGATATCCCAGGCTATGCTGAAAATTCACCAGTACAGTATGATGTGTGCTCCGACCATGGCGCAGTTTGCCGCTCTGGAAGCGCTGAGGACAGGCAGGGGCGATGTGGAAAGCATGCAAAAAAGCTACCGGCGCCGCCGCAATTATTTTGTTCAGTCCCTCGAGGATGTCGGGCTGCCGTGCCATATTCCCGGCGGTGCTTTCTATGCCTTTCCTTCCATTGAAGGAACAGGATTAACTTCTGAGCAGTTTGCGGAACAGCTTCTGCTGGAGGAAAAGGTAGCCGTCGTTCCAGGGAATGTCTTTGGGGAGAGCGGGGAAGGGCATATCCGCTGTTCTTATGCATCATCCATGGAACAGCTGCAGGAAGCCGTAAAAAGAATCGGCCGATTCCTTGAAAACAGAAAATAAAAAAAGGGATACCCATCAGGATATCCACTTCAAAAAGGGGGGGAATACTAGAAAGCTTATGTTTTAAGCTTTTCCGGATTCCCCCTTTTGTATACATAGAAACTCAGAAAATATTTTAATTATGATCTCAATTAAGTTTATCTCGCTGCCTGGATCGCATCCATCATCCTTAAAAAATTTTCTTTTCCCATTTTCTTCGCATTTTTTAAAATCATTTTTGCATCGTGTATGCCTGTTTCTAAAAGGAGCTGCTCCAGTTCAGGATCCAGTCCTGTCTGGCAAGCTGTGAAACCATGCTCCAACAGCTCGGATGCCGGCACGTCCAGGATCGTTGAGATTTTTAAGATGGTCTGGGTGTCAGGCTGCTGGCAGCCGTTTTCGTATTTTTCGATAGTGCTTGTGCCTATTCTAAGCTTTACAGCCAATTCCTGCTGAGTCAGATTCAACCTTTCTCTATTCTGCTTAATAGCAAGACCGATTGCGGACATTTGCACCCACCCTTTCACAGAATGATCTTACACACTTATTTTACTGCGGAATCAGATAGATGAAATTTGAGATCCTTGTATTTTTTGTTACAGTTCGATAAATGTTATTAATAACAGCTTTAAGAAAAGGAGATGCGCCACTCAAGAGGGAGCAACCGTAATTGAGTGCTCTTAAGCCAGACTTCTGATAACTCCTGAAGTGCCAGTACCTGATGGCATATACAATGGTCATTTTCTCCAAAAGGATTGCTTTGATAAAAAGGATGATATATGATATAATTTTTAATTGCGTATAATCGACGAAAATAAATAGGTATTAGGAGTGTTCATATGTCAGAGAAAATCGAAGTAGGCAGCGTATTAACAGGAAAGGTTACTGGAATCCAGCCTTACGGCGCATTCGTTGCTCTTGATGAAAATACACAAGGTTTGGTTCACATTTCTGAAATTACTCACGGGTATGTAAAGGATGTTAACGAGCACCTGAAGGTTGGAGATGAAGTAAACGTAAAGGTTCTTTCAGTGGATGAAGCTGCAGGAAAGATCGGTTTATCTATCCGTGCAACTGAAGAAGCACCAGCTGAAGCTGCTGATGCAAAAGCAAGAAAGCCTCGCAAACCACGCCAGGCTGCAGCGATTCAGTACAATGATTCTGATTCTTCCCAGGGTTTCAACACGCTCAAGGATAAGCTTCAAGAGTGGATTGACCAGTCACAGCGCTAATCTGTTATACGAGAGAAGGCCGGGCATTTATGCCCGGCCTTCTCTCGTATAATCAAGCATGATTTCCGGGATGGACTAGGCCGTGTTTTTTAATCCGGTATTGCAGGTTCTGCCTGCTCATGCCAAGAATTTTTGCGGTCCTGGTGATATTGCCGTCCTGTTCGCGCCACACCTTGTTTATATAAGCTTTTTCCGCAGAAGCCACATAGTCAGATAGACTGGGCTGCGGCCCGGCCGGTTCTCCCAAGTTTCTTCCTGGGAAAGAATGAGAGGTCTCGGCTTTTTGCCTGAAATGATGGGGCAGGATTTCCGATGTTATCCTGGCATCATCCTCAGCCATGTTCATGGCCCCTTCAATCACATGCTCAAGCTCGCGGATATTACCCGGCCAATCGTACCGGAGAAACTGCTCTTCTGTCTCTTCATCCAGCCCAGGGACTTCCATGCCGAACCAGTCGTTATATTTCTGGATGAAAAAGGAGGAAAGCAGCAGAATATCCTCTTTCCGCTCCCTAAGCGGGGGGATAAAGAGGGAGACTGCGCTGAGCCTGTAATACAAATCCTTCCGGAGGCGCCCTTCTGCAATGGCATCGACAGGGTCTTCATTAATGGCGGCCACAACCCTTACATCTATCTCCCGATCTTTCGTGTCCCCGATCCTTCTGACTTTTTTCTCCTGCAGTACGCGCAGAAGCTTTGCCTGCAGGGGAGCGGGCATCGAATTGATTTCATCCAGAAGCAATGTCCCTCCTTCTGCCTGTTCAAAAAGTCCCGGACGATCCACCGCTCCTGTGAAGGCGCCTTTTTTTGTGCCAAAAAGGATGCTTTCAACCAGATTTTCCGGGAGGGCTGCGCAGTTTTGGGCAACAAACGGACCTGGTGAGCGCAGACTTCCGCTGTGTATACTCTGGGCGAATAATTCCTTCCCTGTTCCTGTCTCTCCGGCAATCAGGATAGGAGAGGTGGTCCTGACCGCCCTTTTTGCCGCTTCCACGACTTCAAGGATTGCTTTGCTGCTTCCTATGATGCTTTCAAATGTATAGCGGTCACTATTTTTCCTGGATAGGTTTTCTTTTACCAGCCTCTCGATCCGGCTGACATCCTTTGCGATTTCGATGGCTCCTAATGACTTGCCGGCTGCCAGGATGGGAATGGCATGATTAATGGCGGTTATCTCTTTTCCTTTGCTGTTAAAATAAGTCTGTTTGGCGGGCTGTGTCCCTTTCCCGTTCTGCAGCGCCAGCAAAAGTGTGCTGTCTTCCCGGCGGCTGAAGGGGAACACCTCAAGAAGGCTTCGTCCGATCACTGATTCCGGATCCATTCCTTCTATTTCAGCCATCTTGCGGTTATAGATGATGGTCCTGCCTTCATGGTCAATGGCATGGATTCCGGCATCCACATGTTCAAGGATCTGCTCAAGGATGATTTCTGTTAAATGGTGCTGTTCATTCTTCATATTGTTTGCAGCTCCCTTGTATTGTCTTTTTTTATTGTAAGGCTTTCCTGTCTTATGGAGCAAATAATTTTTGCGTTATTTACTTTCAATTGGATTACAGAGCAAAGGAATTTTGCTTTTGAGATAGGAAGGCCAGGATCTATCCTTTATTGGAAGCTGGCATATAACTTGCATATACAATAAGTGATTTCAGATGGATTTTTTCAGAAGAATCAGGCATCTTTTCTTTAAAGGGCGGGCTATTAACGTTACAATGAAAAAGACAATTTCTAAGTGTGAATGGAGGAAACATTATATGGCAAACAGCAGCCAGTTAATTCAGCAGACAGAAAAGTTTGGGGCAAATAATTATCATCCTCTTCCGATCGTCATCTCAGAAGCTGAGGGAGTCTGGGTGAAAAATCCTGAAGGTGAGCGGTATATGGATATGCTCAGCGCCTACTCGGCAGTCAATCAGGGTCACCGCCACCCTAAGATCATACAGGCTTTGAAGGATCAGGCCGACAGGGTCACCCTGACTTCCCGCGCTTTCCATAACGATCAGCTGGGTCCATGGTATGAAAAGGTCAGCAGGCTGACAGGCAAGGAAATGGTACTGCCGATGAACACCGGCGCCGAAGCGGTCGAAACAGCTGTGAAGGCGGCGCGCCGCTGGGCATATGACCGTAAAGGGGTGGCCGGGGACCAGGCAGAAATCATTGCCTGTATCGGGAACTTCCACGGCAGGACGATGACAGCCGTCTCTCTATCTTCTGAAGAAGAGTATAAGAGGGGCTTTGGTCCGATGCTGCCTGGCATCAAGCTTATTCCATATGGGGATCTGGAAGCATTGAAGAATGCTATCACTGAACGGACAGCAGCCTTCCTGATTGAACCCATCCAAGGGGAAGCCGGGATCGTCATCCCTGAAGACGGTTTCCTGAAGCAGGCTTCCGATCTGTGCCGCGCAAACAATGTTCTGTTCATCGCGGATGAAATCCAGGCTGGCCTGGCCCGTTCAGGTAAAATGTTCGCCTGTGAATGGGAGGGTGTTGAGCCGGACATGTATATTCTTGGCAAGGCGCTTGGAGGCGGTGTATTCCCGATTTCATGTGTGGCTGCCGATGAGGATGTTCTTGGCGTGTTCAATCCTGGCTCGCATGGTTCAACCTTTGGAGGCAATCCGATGGCCTGTGCAGTGTCAGTAGCCGCGCTGGATGTTCTGGTAGATGAAAATCTGGCGGAAAGATCCCGGAAGCTCGGGGATTATTTTATGTCCAAGCTTAAAGAAATCGAGAACCCGGTCATTAAAGAAGTGAGGGGCAGGGGCCTGTTTATCGGTGTAGAGCTGACGGAGCCTGCACGCAAATATTGCGAAGCCTTGAAAGAAGAGGGGCTGCTCTGCAAAGAGACACATGATACGGTCATCCGTTTTGCGCCGCCGCTGGTAATCAGTGAAGAAGATCTTGATTGGGCAATTGAAAAAATCAAAAAAGTATTGAGCTAAAAACACAAAAACTCCCCCGGCAGCGGGGGAGTTTTTCCATTAGAATCCTCAATGTATCCGGCGCCAGCCGAATTATGAACGATTTGTTTCAGGAGCACGTTCTACTTCTTCGCTTGGCTTGAATAAAAGGCCGAGGTTGATAAGACCTGCGATACCTACTAGTCCATACACAATGCGGGCAAGAGCAGAGTCTTGTCCGCCGAAAATTGCTGCAACAAGATCAAATTGGAAGAAGCCGACTAAACCCCAGTTGATAGCACCAATGATCGTTAAAACCAGTGCAATGCGTTGAATGGCACTCATGTTGTTTCCTCCTTTTGTTATTCTTTCTTTACTAATGTGATACAGTCATCCAGTAATTATTCATGCTCTAATGACTTTGTTTTTAGTGTTCCCAAGCTCTATATCAAAAAACGTACTTTTTGCATTACTAGGGCAAATAACAGATAATAATAACGAAGAAAAGGAGGATGCTTTCATGCAAAACTTTACATTTTCAAATCCGACGAAATTGATCTTCGGCAAAGATACGCTGAAGGAGCTGCAAAATGAGATTCCCCAATATGGAAAGAACGTACTGCTGGTATATGGGGGAGGGAGCATTAAACGAAGCGGCCTTTATGATAAAGTATTGGCTGAGCTGAAGGATATCGGTGCAGAAGTGTCCGAGCTTTCGGGAGTTGAACCGAATCCAAGGCTTTCAACGGTCCATAAAGGAGTGGAAATCTGCAAGGAAAAAGGCATTGGTTTCATCCTTGCTGTCGGCGGCGGAAGTGTGATCGACTGCACAAAGGCAATCGCGGCAGGGGCCAAATATGATGGAGATGCCTGGGATCTTGTCACTAAAAAGGCCTTCGCAAGTGAGGCGCTTCCTTTTGGGACTGTACTGACCCTTGCGGCAACCGGTTCAGAAATGAACGCTGGTTCTGTAATCACTAACTGGGAAACAAATGAAAAATATGGATGGGGAAGCCCTGTCACTTTTCCTAAGTTCTCTATTCTGGATCCGGTCAACACATTCACAGTTCCAAGAGACCAGACGATTTACGGCATTGTGGACATGATGTCACATGTGTTTGAGCATTATTTTCATCTGGAAGAAAACACATTGCTGCAGGACCGCATGTGTGAAGGACTCCTGCTAACAGTAATGGAAACAGCGCCTAAGCTCCTCGAAGATCTCGAGAATTATGAACACAGAGCAACCATCCTCTACAACGGAACAATGGCTCTCAATGGCATGCTGTCAATGGGCTACCGGGGAGACTGGGCAACCCATAATATAGAGCACGCGGTTTCAGCTGTTTATGATATCCCGCATGGCGGAGGCCTTGCCATCTTGTTCCCGAACTGGATGAAGCATAACTTGAGCGTGAAGCCTTCCAGATTCAAGCAGCTGGCAGTCCGTGTCTTCGGTGTAGATCCTGAAGGAAAGACAGATGAAGAAGCAGGGCTTGAAGGCATTGAAAAGCTGAGGGAATTCTGGAACAGCATCGGTGCTCCATCACGCCTGGCAGATTATGATATAGATGAAAGCGGCGTTGAAACGATGGCTGACAAAGCTATGGCCAACGGCGAGTTCGGAAACTTCAAAAAACTGAACCGAGAAGATGTCGTGAGTATCTATAAAGCCTCTTTATAAAATTCAAACCTGGTGCCTGGCACCGGGTTTTATTTTAGCTGAAAAACATCAGTTCCTGCTCCACTTTTTCCAGTTGGTTCCTGTGTAAAAAAAAACCGAAATTGGACACGCTTACATTATGACTAGTTTCTTGATTACTGTCACACCTTTCGTTAAAGTGAAAGAGAATAAAAATAATTGGAGGATCATTCATGACACATGTTCGTTTTGATTACTCAAAAGCACTAAGCTTCTTTGGTGAACACGAGATTACATATTTAAGGGATGCCGTTAAGGTTGCCCACCATTCCCTGCATGAAAAAACCGGGGCAGGGAGCGACTATCTTGGCTGGATCGATCTGCCTGCTGACTATGATAAAGAAGAATTTGCCCGCATCCAGAAAGCGGCTGAAAAAATCAAGAGCGACTCTGATGTGCTGCTCGTCATAGGCATCGGAGGCTCATATCTGGGTGCCCGTGCAGCCATAGAAATGCTGCAGCACAGCTTTTATAATGAACTTCCAAAGGAAAAGCGGACCACTCCGCAGGTGCTCTTCGTTGGAAATAATATCAGTTCAACTTACATGAAGGACGTTATGGACCTGCTCGATGGAAAAGACTTTTCAGTCAATGTTATTTCCAAGTCAGGAACGACGACAGAGCCGGCGATTGCCTTCCGTATTTTCCGCAGTCTGCTTGAAGAAAAGTATGGAAAAGAAGAAGCGCGCAAACGCATCTATGCTACAACAGATAAAGCGAGAGGCGCACTCAAAACATTGGCTAACGAAGAAGGCTATGAATCCTTCATCATCCCTGATGATGTCGGCGGCCGCTATTCAGTACTGACAGCAGTCGGCCTTCTGCCGATTGCGGCAAGCGGGGCGGATATCCAGGCTATGATGGAAGGTGCTGCAAAGGCCCGTGAGGAATACAGCAGCTCTGAAGTCGAAGAGAATGCTGCCTACCAGTATGCAGCTGTCCGCAATGCGCTTTACAATAAAGGAAAGACAATTGAAATGCTGATTAACTATGAGCCGGGGCTTCAGTATTTTGCGGAATGGTGGAAGCAGCTGTTTGGCGAGAGTGAAGGGAAAGACCAGAAAGGGATCTTCCCGGCATCAGCTAACTTCTCTACAGATCTGCATTCCCTTGGACAGTATGTGCAGGAAGGGCGCAGAGATATCTTTGAAACGATCATCAAGGTGGAAAAACCGCGCCACGAGCTGACAATTGAAGAAGCTGACAGCGATCTGGACGGCCTGAACTACCTTGCCGGCAAGACCGTAGACTTTGTTAACAACAAAGCCTTTGAAGGAACAATGCTTGCTCACACAGATGGCGGGGTTCCCAACCTGATCGTTACCATTCCTGAAATGGATGCCTATACATTCGGATATCTCGCTTACTTCTTTGAAAAGGCGTGCGCTATGAGCGGTTACCTTCTGGGGGTCAATCCTTTTGACCAGCCTGGAGTAGAGGCTTATAAAGTCAATATGTTCGCGCTGCTTGGAAAGCCGGGCTTCGAGGAGAAAAAAGCAGAGCTTGAAAAAAGGCTTAAATAGAGACAAAAACGAGAGTGCTGAAAATGTTCAGCACTCTTTTTTATTTTATTCACTGGCTGACTTCCTCAATAAGCCCTTCCTGCGAGAAAATATGATAGATAAAACCAGACCGGGGATACTAAAAAAAAGAAAAGAGGTGCTGGAAAATGATTGAATTACCATCCCGGGTGGAAGGGAAACACTTTGATCTGTATAAGCTTGAGCAGCTGCTTAAGCCGGCTGGCTATACGGTTGGAGGCGGCTGGGAGTATGACCATGGTGCTTTTGATTATAAAATAGATGATGAAGTGGGCTATCAATTCCTGCGCGTACCTTTCAGATCAATTGATGGCCAGCTTGATTCAAGAGGATGCACTGTGGAAATTGAGCGGCCATTCCTTCTCTCCCATAAATATCAGCGCGGGCTGGATGATCATGCTTATACATGGAACCATACCGCTTCTTTTAACCAATTCTCAGAGCCGGTGGACAAAGACGCCAGTTTCCCGGACAAATACGTGGATATCGGCCGCTCGCTTGTCCAGGAGCTGGAGTCGCTTTTGCTGGACGGCTGAACTAAATCAGGCAATGACGATCAGCTCGTCATCTGAATCAATGCTGAAAGGGTGGGGAGGATTCACAAAAGTTTCCTCTCCTCTTTTTATACCAAAAAGAAGCATGCCATCCTTCAGCAGCAGCGCACTTAAATCAGTAAAGGTCACTTCGTATTCAAATTCCTTGGCCGGCATGAGCCTCAGTCTTCTGCCGTTCAGGTGACCAAGCAGATCCAGGAAAGAAGTGACCATTTCCTGTGCTGAAATGCTGTGGATCATAACGGAGCTGGTCAGGATATTCGTCTGGATGATTTCATCCGCTCCTGCCCTTCTTGCGTTCGCAACCTGTTCAGATGTGAGGATTTCGACAATGCATGGAACGCCGGGATTCAATCCTTTTACGGCAAGGAGCGACAGAATTGAATTCATATCGGCCTGAAGTTCATCCCTGTTCTGGTCGGCTGTAATGATTACTTTGTTTGCTTTCCGGATATTTGCTTTCAGGAGCACCTGATCCTGATTTGACCGTCCCTGTATGAAATGAACTTCCCCCGGGGATGGATTGGATCGGAGCGTCTCATCAATAAGTGCAATAGAAACCCCTTTTTGCTCCTCCGCCAATGCCGTGATAAGTTCTCTTGAACGTTCATTCCAGCCGATAATGATTAGATGTTGTTCTCCTTTAAAATTCACTTTGCCCTCCAAATAATCATTTTGTCTTGTTACAGCAGCTGCAGCCAGAGTTACAAAATAGGTTGATAAAAAGCCTGCTCCGGTAAGAATTAAAATAATGCCAGTTACTTTCCCTGGTATGGTATGCGGCACATAATCCCCATAACCCACTGTGGAAGCTGTGATGACTGCCCACCATACCCCGTCAAACACCGTAGGAAAATTATGCGGCTCCAGGATGGAAATGATAAACCCGAAAGTCAGAATCACCATTAGTGCAATGAGAAGTATCCGTATAGCGAGCGGGAGCCTTATGAAGCTGGAATAAATGAAATGCGGCATGCTGTTCACTCCTTCTAAATGCAGACACCTACCAGTATGAACAAAGTCCCTTTTTCCAAAACATAATAAAAGGAATAGAACTTATACTCTCAATTGTGTTTACCAATGATTCTCTCTGTTATAAACCCACATGCATATAGAAAAATATTTTATTGCGGGCAAGGAATTACAGAAGAAATGGAGAAATAAATAGGGTGCTGGGATTCTCAGGGAAAGGGGAAATGGAGGATTATACATATCAGATATGCGGAGCTTATGCTTTATTTTCGCACAAACCTTAAAAGGGAGCTTACTTTAAAAGAAAAAATCTTTTTACAGGAGATATCCCGGAAAGAGGTTGAAAAAAAGAAGTCATATTACATATAGCAGAAGAGAGCCCGGCAGCAGCCGGGCTTTTATTTCATTAAGCACATTGTCACAGGAGTGATTCGGCTCCGTCAATATATACCTCCGTGCCGGTAATATGGCTGGACAAATCGGATGCAAGGAAATGAACCAGGTCGGCAACCTGTTCGGCAGATCCGGGATGGTCCTCGAGGGGCATGCTTCCCTCCGGAAATTCAACTGGTATTTTTACTTTTTTCAGATTTTCTTCTTCTGGAAAAGTATTTTCGCCTATATTCGTCCTGATGGCTCCCGGGCAAATCAAGTTGACGCGTATGCGGTATCCTGCCAATTCAAGGGCAGCCATTTTTCCAAAGCTGACCTGCCCCCCTTTGGAGGTGCTGTATGCTGACATCCCAAAATTGCGGAAGGTTCTGTTGCCGTTGATAGAGCTGGTGATGATGATGCTCCCGCCCTCTTCCTTGAGAAGGGGCACCGCATATTTCACTGTCAGGAAGGTTCCTTTCAGGTTTGTTGAAATGGTCGTATCCCATTCTTCAGGAGTCAGATCTTCAATAGGGGCAACAACACCATTTATTCCTGCATTCGCAAAAACTATATCAAGGCGTCCCCATTTACTGGATACCTTCTGGAAAGCCTCCTCCACCTGCAATGGAACAGAAACATCTGTTTCAATGATCATGGCTTCTCCGCCTGCTGACTCTATTTGATCTTTGACTTCTTTTGCAAACTCTTCCTTAACATCGACAAGAGCAATTTTAGCCCCTTCTTTAGCAAGCCTGATGCTGGCAGCCTTTCCGATTCCAGAGCTTGCCCCGGTGATTAAAGCGACCTTCCCATTCAGCGTTGATCGGCTCATCCGTACATGACCTCCTTTTTCCAGTCATTTTCCCCCAGTCTGCTGGATTAGAAACCACAAATTGCAGCTGCTGGCGAAATAAGCAGAAAAAATGTATCCTTGTTGGAGAGAATAAAAAGCATTCATGGAGGTGCCGTAATGGTTCGTTTCGGTGTAGTTGGAACAAATTGGATAACAGAGAGGTTCCTTGATGCAGCAGATCAAGTGCAGGATTTTGCGCTTACGGCTGTTTATTCACGGACAGAAGAAAAAGCAAGGGAATTTGCAGATAAATATGGTGTGAAACATACATATACGTCCTTAGAGGAAATGGCGGCAAGCAGTGAGATTGACGCTGTCTACATTGCCAGCCCCAATTCACTTCATGCGGAACAATCAATTCTGATGATGGAACATGGAAAGCATGTGCTCTGCGAAAAACCTGCAGCCAGCAATGCGGCTGAATTAAAGCTCATGATTGAAGCGTCACAGAGGAATAAGGTGGTACTGATGGAGGCGCTGAAATCCACTTTGATGCCGAACTTTAAAGCCGTCCGGGAGAATTTAGGAAAAATCGGACCGGTCAGAAGGTATTTTGCATCATATTGCCAATATTCCTCGCGATATGACGCATACAAGGAAGGGAGGATCCTGAATGCCTTCAAACCTGAGTTTTCCAACGGTGCATTGATGGATATAGGCATTTACTGCATCTATCCGCTGGTGGTCCTATTCGGCAAGCCGGATGAGGTGAAGGCGCAGGGTGTTATGCTTGATTCAGGAGTTGATGGGGAAGGAAGCATGGTATTGAAGTATAAAGAAATGGATGCTGTCATCATGTATTCAAAAATCACTGACTCCCAGCTTCCTGCAGAAATTCAGGGAGAGAACGGAAATATTGTAATCGATAAAATCCATACGCCGGAACAGGCTGAAATCCGCTATCGCGGCGGCAGTTCAGAATCAATTACAAGAGAGCAGAAGGAAGCCTCGATGTATTATGAAGCAGAAGAATTCGTCGGGCTTGTCAAAAGCGGAAAGCTGGAATCGGCAACGAACACATTGTCCAACTCCCTTGCTGTCATGGAAATTCTTGATTCTGTGAGAAGCCAGCTTGGCATCGTCTACCCTGCAGACAAGAACTGAATGGAAATGGCCATTGCATCAGGATCACTATACGATACAGGGGGGCAAATTTTTGGCAAAGGAACTGAGGAAGGAAGCAGAGAACTTTATTGCTTTATGCCATAGAGAGCTGAATAAAAGCAGCAGCGAAACAGAACAGCGCCTCATTGAAATCCTTGAGGAGATAGATCGTACAGGCAGTTATCATCACACCTATGAAGAGCTTGAGTATGGTGCAAAAACGGCCTGGAGGAACAGCAACCGATGCATCGGCAGGCTCTTTTGGGACAGCCTTAAAGTGTTCGATGAAAGGGAGCTTGAGACTGAAGACGAAATTGGCCAAGCTTTGATGAGGCATATCAGCTATGCTACGAACGGCGGCAAGGTAAGGTCCGCCATCACTGTATTCCGTCAGGAGGAAAAAAACAAAAGAGTAAGGATTCTTAACCACCAGCTGATCAGGTATGCCGGCTATGATACCAGTGATAAGATTATAGGCGACCCAGCCTCCGTCAAACTGACGAACTTGTGCCGTGAATTGGGATGGGAAGGGAAATACGGGCAGTTTGACCCACTGCCTCTTCTTGTCCAGATAGATGGGCGGAAGCCGGCGCTATTTGATGTATCTGCTGAAGATATTCTTGAAGTGCCGCTTGAGCATCCTGAGTTTGAGTGGTTCAGCGATCTGCAATTAAAGTGGTATGCTGTTCCGTTCATATCGGATATGTGCCTTGAAATCGGCGGAATCCGGTATACGGCTGCACCCTTTAATGGCTGGTATATGGGGACAGAAATCGGCGCCCGGAATCTTGCAGACGATTTCAGGTATAATCTGGTCCCGGAAATAGCGGACAGGATGGGGCTTGATACTAAGAGAAACGCCTCCTTGTGGAAGGACCGTGCGCTGGTTGAGCTGAATACAGCTGTTCTTCATTCCTATAAAAAGAAGGGGGTCAGCATTGTTGACCACCATACAGCCGCACAGCAGTTCAGGCTGTTTGAAGAAAAAGAATCAGCATGCGGCAGGCCGGTAACTGGTGAATGGACCTGGCTGATTCCGCCCATTTCTCCGGCAGCTACACATATTTTTCACAGCAGCTATAAAAATGAAATCAAAACGCCAAATTTCTTTTACCAGAAAACTGATTTCCAGTTATAGTTATTTATTCTGAAAACACTATTTTTTAGGGATTCCTTTATTTCTCTACTATAATAAATTAAATTATTATTGTTGTGGAAATAAAGGGGGATGCCATATGAAAAATTTACTGATCATTATTCTGGGTTCTGCGATTGTAGGCTTTGCTTATAATCTATTCCTGATCCCCCATGAAATCCTGAGCAGCGGTCTGAGCGGGGTGGCAATCATGCTCGGCATCATTACACCCTTCAATACTGGCCTCCTCAACTTTCTGTTGAATCTGCCTTTGCTGATCCTTGGTGTCATTAAGCTTGGGAAACGGTTTATTTTCTATACAATCGTTTCTGTGCTGACGCTTTCCGTCAGTCTTTACTTAATACCAGTCAACGCAATCTCTTCTGAGCCTATATTGTCATCCGTGTTCGGCGGGGTATTGACGGGTGCGGGAATCGGGCTTGTGTTCAAGGCTTCAGGCTCCTCAGGGGGATTTGATATCATTGCTATGCTTTTGACGAGGAAAAAAGATTTCCCGCTTGGCGCCATTCTTTCATTGATGAATGCAATCGTGGTTTTGGCTTCAGGCTTCATCTTCAGCTGGGATGCTGCATTGAATACAATGGTAGCCATCTATGCCACGGGCAAGGTGGTTGATACTATTCATACGAAGCATATTAAGCTGACAGTGATGATCGTAACAGCCAAAGGCGAAGAAATGAAAGCAAAGCTTCTCTCAAGCATCTACAGGGGAATTACGGTTATCAATGGAGAGGGCGGCTATACAGGGGAAGGCAGGAAGATCCTCATGACAGTCATAACCCGCTATCAGCTGACTGAGGTCAAGAGCATGATTGATGAGGTTGATCCGCAGGCCTTTGTCAATATTACAGAAACGACCGAAGTTCTGGGCTCTTTCCATAGAACCTGAGGATTTGTACAAAAATAAAGACCCTTGGCCAATTGCTGCAATTGGTCAAGGGTCATGTTTTATCTGCTGTATTTAAATATTCGGCCATCCTCATTTGTCCTTTAGTAAATCTTCCTCTGTAAAATCCGCCTCTTTCACTGCAAAGTAATTCAAGCCTGCTGCGGCAGTAAAGGCTGCTGCCAAAATAGCAATCGTTGAGATCATGCTAATCTCTCCCATCATTTTTATTGTGTTATGGGCATTATTCCCGTTTTGCAGTGCCTTAAACACGTTAATGGTCATGGTATATTTTGCCTGAATAACATAATGGAATGCAAATTAGTATTTCAAAAACTATATTTATTATGCTGATAAAACAAAAAAACCAAAATCCTCTTGGATTTTGGTTTTTGAATGTATGGAGCATAGCGGGCTCGAACCGCTGACCTCTACGCTGCCAGCGTAGCGCTCTCCCAGCTGAGCTAATGCCCCGTGTTCGGTACAAGAAAAATTATATCCGTATTTGATCAAATATGCAAGAGGAAATTCTAATTTTTCTTTTTAAAAATAAAATCTTAAGTTTTCTGCCAGTGAACCTAAAAGTATACAATAATATTAGAGAGCAAGGCCGCATAAAGTAGGAAAAGAAAAGTATGCGTACCGCTATTTTTATTCAAAAATTAGTTTATTCAACTATCTATATTGGAATATTTATATAGATAGTAATTGAAGAGGGGATACATATGGAAGAAATGTTCTATTTGGTGATAAAGAATGATGTAATAATGAAGCTGGGGTTCGCAGCCTTAGCGGGTCTTGTCATCGGTTTAGAGAGGGAGCTGAAAGGGAAGCCGCTTGGGCTTAAGACCTGCCTGATTGTTTCGGTGATGGCATGCCTGCTGACCATCGTGTCTTACGAATCAGCTTTCCTGTATTCAAAGGAATATTCAAGGCCGATGGACCCGGGGCGGATTCCTTCTTATGTAATAAGCGGAATAGGATTCCTTGGAGCGGGCGTGATTCTGCGCAGGGGCAACGAAGCTATTTCCGGGCTGACAACAGCCGCTCTTGTGCTGGCTTCAGCGGGAATTGGCATTACCATTGGTGCAGGGTTCTATATAGAAGCGCTGCTGGGAGTCATTTTTATCATTATTGGAGTTAAAATCATTCCTGCTTTATTTGAACGGATAGGACCAAAAAAACTGAAGGAAAAGGAAATCAGGGTAAAGCTGTATATTGAGAAATGTACGGACCTGACAACCCTGATGAAGGAAATAAAAAGCAAGAAATTAGGAATCAAGCGGGTCCGTGTCAAAGAGGAAGCAGATGATATATTGATCAATTGTGTGATAACTACAACGAGGAGCATGTATACGACCGATGTTTACTATACGATGAAATCGTTGATAGGTGTGATTGCTGCAGAGGTTGAGAGCGGGGAATAGAACAAAGAAGTGCCTGCCCCATCTTGGGCTGGGCGCTTTATTATTTAGATTTGAAACTTGCAAGCGAAAAAAGATGGCCATGTAAAAACCGGTAAGTGTAATATTATAGCTAAACTGGAGTTTTCTTAGAAGGAGATGCAATGACTTGCCCAAGATGAACCCTTATGCAGCATTGGCAATTGGTGTGGTGTCTGTTTCCACATCTGCCATTCTGGTTAAGTTCTCAGCTGCACCATCAGGAGTGATAGCTTTTTATCGTTTATTCTTTTCTGTTTTGCTGATGCTGCCTCTCGTATTATTTAAATATGGGCCAGAGCTCAAACAGATTGGCCGGCGGGATTGGATGTATTCGGCCATAGCCGGGATATTCCTTGCCTTTCATTTTATCCTCTGGTTTGAATCTCTCCGCTATACTTCAGTGGCAAGCTCAACTGTCCTTGTTACCTTGCAGCCGCTGTTCGCTTTTGCCGGGACCTACTTATTTTTCAAAGAAAGGTTTACTGTGAAAGCAATATTGAGCGGAGTGATCGCTATTGGAGGAAGTGTACTTATCAGCTGGGGGGACTTCAGGGTCAGCGGAACTGCATTGTTTGGAGATCTTTTGGCCCTTGCTGCCTGTGCACTGGTTACAGCTTACCTGATGTTTGGGCAGACAGTGCGAAAAAGGCTGTCTCTTATTACTTATACATTCACCGTGTACAGTATAAGTGCCTTAACCCTTTTGATCTATGTAATTGCTGTTGGTGAGCCTCTTGGACCTTACCCTGCAAGCGACTGGGTCTACTTTATTCTCCTTGCGGTTATTCCCACCCTGCTCGGCCATACGCTTTTCAATTGGTCCCTGAAATGGCTCAGCACCTCCACGATTTCTATGGCTATCCTCTTTGAGCCGGTGGGTGCTGCTGTCCTGGCATATTTTTTGCTCGGGGAGTTAGTGGCCTGGTATCAGGCTGCTGGAGGAATGATTGTCATCGGGGGGATCATGCTGTTCCTTGCAGATGGCAGAATGATGAAGAGGAAAGCAAAGAAGGCAGAAGCAAGCGGAAATCACCCAAGCCATTAGGTAATGAAGCCTTTTATTGTATATGCTGAGTGTTATTGAAAGGAGGGTGATTGGTATGGCAGGGATTGATGCGGCCTTTGCTTCAGAATTCCCCATTATAGAGACTGAAAGGCTTCTGCTCAGGAAGCCTGAGGCGGATGATATTCCCAAGCTGTACAGCATATTTTCTGATCCTGGAGCAACCAGGTTTTATGATGTAGAGCCCTTTAGGTCCGTCAGTGAAGCAGAAGATCTTCTCGAAAGTCTTTTGTGGAGATACAGTATGGAGATGCAGATCAGGTGGGCTATCTGCTGGAAAGAAGACAAAACCCTCCAGGGAACCTGCGGATTCCATTCAGTTGAAAAGCTTCATAATAAGGCGGAAATCGGTTATGAGCTCCACCCGGACACCTGGGGCAAAGGCGTTATGTCAGAAGCCTTGGATGCGATTATCCGCTATGGCTTCATCTGCATGGACCTGAACAGGATAGAGGCGGTCTACCTTCCGGAGAATGCTGCCTCAAAAAAGCTTCTTGAAAAAAAGGGTTTTAAAATAGAAGGAATACTAAGGAAGCGGTTTGTTCACAGAGGAATATACAAAGATGCTGTCATTTCTGCGCTGCTGCAGGAGGAGTACACTAGAGACAGATTTGAGAAATAAAACTTAAAGAATGAGGAGAAGCAGATACAGGCTGTGATGCCTTTATCCTCCGTTCATCCTGCTCGTACGCCCCTTCTTGCTTTTTAGATCAAAGGTAAGGGGAATTCATGCAAAGCTGAAAAGTGGCCATCCTCAGCAGGATGGCCACTTTTAATTGGTATTAAATAAAAGCAAAAGTAAGCCCGGAGAAAATAAAACCGGATACCGTGGTGAAAATAAAAGTGCCTCCGTAGACTTTTTCTTCCGAGTCTGCAATTTTAATTCCTTCGAAATAGGAAAATGCCAACAAGAATACAGCCATGATAAATGATAAGTAGAGTGCGGCGGTTTGAAGCATAAATCTCACCTTTCGAATATGTTAATATATTATATGGACTGGCTTTGAATGTATGACCCATTCATATAAGTTTCTTTTTTTTCGTGTTGATTGCAGGAATACGGGGCGACAGCTGAGGCATTTTTAAGAAGCCCAGCCTGATTGAGATAGGGGGACACATCAGAGCAGTATTTCAACCATTCCTTAATCTGAAAAAATTAACGGACAAAAAATGAAATTAAATTAAAAAATTATATTGCAATTGTAATTTCACCATGATATATTATTACTTGTCCTCACGAGGAAGAAACGAAAACATCCAATTCAAGTTTTGAAAAACAAAAAAAGATGTTGACTTCTTCGGTTGAAGATGTTATATTGATAAAGTCGCTTCTGAGCGACGGAGATTGTCCTTTGAAAACTGAACGAACAAAAACGTCAACGTAAATCTTATTTTTATCAGAGCTAAATCTTACTCTTATATGGAGAGTTTGATCCTGGCTCAGGACGAACGCTGGCGGCGTGCCTAATACATGCAAGTCGAGCGGACGGATGGGAGCTTGCTCCCTGAAGTCAGCGGCGGACGGGTGAGTAACACGTGGGCAACCTGCCTGTAAGACTGGGATAACTTCGGGAAACCGGAGCTAATACCGGATAATGCACAGCCTCTCATGAGGCTATGCTGAAAGATGGTTTCGGCTATCACTTACAGATGGGCCCGCGGCGCATTAGCTAGTTGGTGAGGTAACGGCTCACCAAGGCAACGATGCGTAGCCGACCTGAGAGGGTGATCGGCCACACTGGGACTGAGACACGGCCCAGACTCCTACGGGAGGCAGCAGTAGGGAATCTTCCGCAATGGACGAAAGTCTGACGGAGCAACGCCGCGTGAGTGATGAAGGTTTTCGGATCGTAAAACTCTGTTGTCAGGGAAGAACAAGTGCCGGAGTAACTGCCGGCACCTTGACGGTACCTGACCAGAAAGCCACGGCTAACTACGTGCCAGCAGCCGCGGTAATACGTAGGTGGCAAGCGTTGTCCGGAATTATTGGGCGTAAAGCGCGCGCAGGCGGTCTCTTAAGTCTGATGTGAAAGCCCACGGCTCAACCGTGGAGGGTCATTGGAAACTGGGGGACTTGAGTGCAGAAGAGGAAAGTGGAATTCCACGTGTAGCGGTGAAATGCGTAGAGATGTGGAGGAACACCAGTGGCGAAGGCGACTTTCTGGTCTGTAACTGACGCTGAGGCGCGAAAGCGTGGGGAGCAAACAGGATTAGATACCCTGGTAGTCCACGCCGTAAACGATGAGTGCTAAGTGTTAGAGGGTTTCCGCCCTTTAGTGCTGCAGCAAACGCATTAAGCACTCCGCCTGGGGAGTACGGCCGCAAGGCTGAAACTCAAAGGAATTGACGGGGGCCCGCACAAGCGGTGGAGCATGTGGTTTAATTCGAAGCAACGCGAAGAACCTTACCAGGTCTTGACATCTCCTGACAACCCTAGAGATAGGGCGTTCCCCTTCGGGGGACAGGATGACAGGTGGTGCATGGTTGTCGTCAGCTCGTGTCGTGAGATGTTGGGTTAAGTCCCGCAACGAGCGCAACCCTTGATCTTAGTTGCCAGCATTCAGTTGGGCACTCTAAGGTGACTGCCGGTGACAAACCGGAGGAAGGTGGGGATGACGTCAAATCATCATGCCCCTTATGACCTGGGCTACACACGTGCTACAATGGATGGTACAAAGGGCTGCAAGACCGCGAGGTTAAGCGAATCCCATAAAACCATTCTCAGTTCGGATTGCAGGCTGCAACTCGCCTGCATGAAGCTGGAATCGCTAGTAATCGCGGATCAGCATGCCGCGGTGAATACGTTCCCGGGCCTTGTACACACCGCCCGTCACACCACGAGAGTTTGTAACACCCGAAGTCGGTGGGGTAACCTTTTGGAGCCAGCCGCCTAAGGTGGGACAGATGATTGGGGTGAAGTCGTAACAAGGTAGCCGTATCGGAAGGTGCGGCTGGATCACCTCCTTTCTAAGGAATATATACAAGACGTGACGCTCTTTGTTCGTTCAGTTTTGAGAGTATAATCTCTCATTTTTGTTCTTTGAAAACTAGATAATGTAATGAAGAAGACATTACCGAGTAATCGCCATTTTAGGTTTTCTCTCTTATAAATAAATAAGAGTTTAAAAACCGTGAGGGTGATGAGAAGCGAACAGGTCGAGGAATCGATTGAGGAAGCACCGGAGCGTATGTTTTGTATACGTGAGGATGCTGACGATTGAGATGACGAAGAGATGTGAAGCTTATCATCGGCCGAACAGGTTAAGTTAGAAAGGGCGCACGGTGGATGCCTTGGCACTAGGAGCCGATGAAGGACGGTACTAACACCGATATGCTTCGGGGAGCTGTAAGTAAGCTTTGATCCGGAGATTTCCGAATGGGGAAACCCTCCATCCGTAATGGGATGGAACCCTTGCCTGAATACATAGGGCATTGGAGGCAGACCCGGGGAACTGAAACATCTAAGTACCCGGAGGAAGAGAAAGCAAACGCGATTCCCTGAGTAGCGGCGAGCGAAACGGGATTAGCCCAAACCAGGAGGCTTGCCTCCTGGGGTTGTAGGACACTCTACACGGAGTTACAAAGGAACGGAGTAAATGAACAGGCATGGAAAGGCCGGCCATAGAGGGTAACAGCCCCGTAGTTGAAACTTCGTTCCCTCCAGAGTGGATCCTGAGTACGGCGGGACACGTGAAATCCCGTCGGAAGCAGGGAGGACCATCTCCCAAGGCTAAATACTCCCTAGTGACCGATAGTGAACCAGTACCGTGAGGGAAAGGTGAAAAGCACCCCGGAAGGGGAGTGAAACAGATCCTGAAACCGTGTGCCTACAAGTAGTCAAAGCCCTATGACCTTCGGGTCAGGGTAATGGCGTGCCTTTTGTAGAATGAACCGGCGAGTTACGATTACATGCGAGGTTAAGTTGAACAGACGGAGCCGCAGCGAAAGCGAGTCTGAATAGGGCGAATGAGTATGTGGTCGTAGACCCGAAACCAGGTGATCTACCCATGTCCAGGGTGAAGTCCAGGTAACACTGGATGGAGGCCCGAACCCACGCACGTTGAAAAGTGCGGGGATGAGGTGTGGGTAGCGGAGAAATTCCAATCGAACTTGGAGATAGCTGGTTCTCTCCGAAATAGCTTTAGGGCTAGCCTCATGTTGTAAGAGTCTTGGAGGTAGAGCACTGTTTGGACTAGGGGCCCCCATCGGGTTACCGAATTCAGACAAACTCCGAATGCCAAAGACTTATCCATGGGAGTCAGACTGCGAGTGATAAGATCCGTAGTCAAAAGGGAAACAGCCCAGACCACCAGCTAAGGTCCCAAAGTATACGTTAAGTGGAAAAGGATGTGGAGTTGCTTAGACAACCAGGATGTTGGCTTAGAAGCAGCCACCATTTAAAGAGTGCGTAATAGCTCACTGGTCGAGTGACTCCGCGCCGAAAATGTACCGGGGCTAAACGTATCACCGAAGCTGTGGGTGGACACCATCAGGTGTCCGCGGTAGGAGAGCGTTCTAAGTGCATCGAAGTCAGACCGCAAGGACTGGTGGAGCGCTTAGAAGTGAGAATGCCGGTATGAGTAGCGAAAGATGGGTGAGAATCCCATCCACCGAATGCCTAAGGTTTCCTGAGGAAGGCTCGTCCGCTCAGGGTTAGTCGGGACCTAAGCCGAGGCCGAAAGGCGTAGGCGATGGACAACAGGTTGATATTCCTGTACCACCTCTTTACCGTTTGAGCAATGGGGGGACGCAGGAGGATAGGGTAAGCGCGCTGTTGGATATGCGCGTCCAAGCAGTTAGGCTGCAAACGAGGCAAATCCCGTTTGCATCAGGCTGAGCTGTGACGGCGAGGGAAATTTAGTACCGAAGTTCCTGATTCCACACTGCCAAGAAAAGCCTCTAGCGAGGGAAAAGGTGCCCGTACCGCAAACCGACACAGGTAGGCGAGGAGAGAATCCTAAGGTGAGCGAGAGAACTCTCGTTAAGGAACTCGGCAAAATGACCCCGTAACTTCGGGAGAAGGGGTGCTTTTTAGGGTGAATAGCCCGGAAAAGCCGCAGTGAATAGGCCCAGGCGACTGTTTAGCAAAAACACAGGTCTCTGCGAAGCCGCAAGGCGAAGTATAGGGGCTGACGCCTGCCCGGTGCTGGAAGGTTAAGAGGAGGGGTTAGCGCAAGCGAAGCTCTGAATCGAAGCCCCAGTAAACGGCGGCCGTAACTATAACGGTCCTAAGGTAGCGAAATTCCTTGTCGGGTAAGTTCCGACCCGCACGAAAGGCGTAACGATCTGGGCACTGTCTCAACGAGAGACTCGGTGAAATTATAGTACCTGTGAAGATGCAGGTTACCCGCGACAGGACGGAAAGACCCCGTGGAGCTTTACTGCAGCCTGATATTGAATTTTGGTACAGCTTGTACAGGATAGGTAGGAGCCTTTGAAGCCGGAGCGCCAGCTTCGGTGGAGGCATTGGTGGGATACTACCCTGGCTGTATTGAAATTCTAACCCGCGCCCCTGATCGGGGCGGGAGACAGTGTCAGGCGGGCAGTTTGACTGGGGCGGTCGCCTCCTAAAAAGTAACGGAGGCGCCCAAAGGTTCCCTCAGAATGGTTGGAAATCATTCGCAGAGTGTAAAGGCACAAGGGAGCTTGACTGCGAGACCTACAAGTCGAGCAGGGACGAAAGTCGGGCTTAGTGATCCGGTGGTTCCGCATGGAAGGGCCATCGCTCAACGGATAAAAGCTACCCCGGGGATAACAGGCTTATCTCCCCCAAGAGTCCACATCGACGGGGAGGTTTGGCACCTCGATGTCGGCTCATCGCATCCTGGGGCTGTAGTCGGTCCCAAGGGTTGGGCTGTTCGCCCATTAAAGCGGTACGCGAGCTGGGTTCAGAACGTCGTGAGACAGTTCGGTCCCTATCCGTCGTGGGCGCAGGAAATTTGAGAGGAGCTGTCCTTAGTACGAGAGGACCGGGATGGACGCACCGCTGGTGTACCAGTTGTCTTGCCAAAGGCATCGCTGGGTAGCTATGTGCGGAAGGGATAAGTGCTGAAAGCATCTAAGCATGAAGCCCCCCTCGAGATGAGATTTCCCATAGCGTCAAGCTAGTAAGATCCCTGAAAGATGATCAGGTTGATAGGTCTGAGGTGGAAGCGTGGTGACACGTGGAGCTGACAGATACTAATAGATCGAGGACTTAACCACATTTGATTGCTTTGTAATTCTTCTTCTGCATTATCTAGTTTTGAGGGAATAAAAATTTTAAAAAATCCCTTGCAAAACAAAAACAAGATGATATAATAATACTTGTCTTGAAAAAATAGTCTGGTGGCGATAGCGAGAAGGTCACACCCGTTCCCATACCGAACACGGAAGTTAAGCTTCTCAGCGCCGATGGTAGTTGGAGGTTCTCCTCCTGTGAGAGTAGGACGCTGCCGGGCTTTAATATGGAGGATTAGCTCAGCTGGGAGAGCATCTGCCTTACAAGCAGAGGGTCGGCGGTTCGATCCCGTCATCCTCCACCATAATTGCCGGTTTAGCTCAATTGGTAGAGCAACTGACTTGTAATCAGTAGGTTGGGGGTTCAAGTCCTCTAGCCGGCACCAGTTTCAAATGAGCCATTAGCTCAGTCGGTAGAGCATCTGACTTTTAATCAGAGGGTCGAAGGTTCGAGTCCTTCATGGCTCACCATTCAATCTCTAGTAATGAATTATGCGGGTGTGGCGGAATTGGCAGACGCACCAGACTTAGGATCTGGCGCCGCAAGGCGTGGGGGTTCGACTCCCTTCACCCGCACCAATTTTATATGCGGAAGTAGTTCAGTGGTAGAACATCACCTTGCCAAGGTGGGGGTCGCGGGTTCGAATCCCGTCTTCCGCTCCAGAGATTGCCGGGGTGGCGGAACTGGCAGACGCACAGGACTTAAAATCCTGCGGTAGGTGACTACCGTACCGGTTCGATTCCGGTCCTCGGCACCATTAATTTTATTTTAACTATGCGCCCGTAGCTCAATTGGATAGAGCGTCTGACTACGGATCAGAAGGTTATGGGTTCGACTCCTTTCGGGCGCGCCATACTATTTATGTAATGAAAGCCAGAATATAAGCCAACGAGTGAACACCTGACTGCTATTGCAGGATGATGTGAATAAGGAAGCACTGAAGAGATTCGACGCTTATCATTTACATGACGGGGAGTAGCTCAGCTTGGTAGAGCACTTGGTTTGGGACCAAGGGGTCGCAGGTTCGAATCCTGTCTTCCCGACCATTTTAAAATTAATATGGGGCCTTAGCTCAGCTGGGAGAGCGCCTGCTTTGCACGCAGGAGGTCAGCGGTTCGATCCCGCTAGGCTCCACCATATAACCTTATAAAAAATACTTGATTTGGCGGTGTAGCTCAGCTGGCTAGAGCGTACGGTTCATACCCGTGAGGTCGGGGGTTCGATCCCCTCCGCCGCTACCAAATTAAGGACCTTTAGCTCAGCTGGTTAGAGCAGACGGCTCATAACCGTCCGGTCGTAGGTTCGAGTCCTACAAGGTCCACCATTTACTTGAAATATGGAGGTATACCCAAGTCTGGCTGAAGGGATCGGTCTTGAAAACCGACAGGCGGGTAACACCGCGCGGGGGTTCGAATCCCTCTACCTCCTCCATTATATTTTTGAATGATTTTTATCGTCGCGGGGTGGAGCAGTCCGGTAGCTCGTCGGGCTCATAACCCGAAGGTCGCAGGTTCAAATCCTGCCCCCGCAATACTGGTCCCGTGGTGTAGCGGTTAACATGCCTGCCTGTCACGCAGGAGATCGCGGGTTCGATTCCCGTCGGGACCGCCATTTTCACTTGTACAATCCATATCCAGTATAGCTCAGCAGCTCAGTCGGTAGAGCAGTTTGATACCTTATCTGAAAAGCTTCTGCGGCAATCTGTAAGGAAGTCCGTGAGAATTGATGAACAAAGGACTTAAACCATACAAGGTTTAGGAAGTGAATTTTATTGTGGCTCAGTAGCTCAGTCGGTAGAGCAAAGGACTGAAAATCCTTGTGTCGGCGGTTCGATTCCGTCCTGAGCCACCATTTATTATTTTATCTAATAGCATTGAACAGTGGCGATTGTGGCGAAGTGGTTAACGCATCGGATTGTGGTTCCGACATTCGTGGGTTCGATTCCCATCAGTCGCCCCATAAAATTGCGGGTGTAGTTTAATGGTAAAACCTCAGCCTTCCAAGCTGATGTCGTGGGTTCGATTCCCATCACCCGCTCCAAAGTGGGCCTATAGCTCAGCTGGTTAGAGCGCACGCCTGATAAGCGTGAGGTCGATGGTTCGAGTCCATTTAGGCCCACCATTCCGCAGTAGCTCAGTGGTAGAGCATTCGGCTGTTAACCGAACGGTCGCAGGTTCGAGTCCTGCCTGCGGAGCCAATCTATGGGGAAGTACTCAAGTGGCTGAAGAGGCGCCCCTGCTAAGGGTGTAGGTCGGGCAACCGGCGCGAGGGTTCAAATCCCTCCTTCTCCGCCATAAGGCCCCTTGGTCAAGCGGTTAAGACACCGCCCTTTCACGGCGGTAACACGGGTTCGAATCCCGTAGGGGTCATACAAAAAAGCTGTCAGCATCATGCTGGCAGCTTTTTTGTATGCATTATTTTCTTTTAAGCATTTGCTTGATGCTTAATCTGGAAGCTCTTCATTGTTTTGCAGCCGGTTTCCCGGATTATTTAGATCTATATCCGAAACAACTCCTGTATAAGGCCCCCGGAACATATCTCCTGTCGCCAGGATTTTTCCATCTGCAGGACCGAACAGCGGCAGTTTTTCTTCAGCAGCCTCTCTCTCCCGCAGGAGAAATTCTTCTTCCTGATTTGCCATCTTCATTCCACCCTTCATAAAAACATATGCTTATTATAGGCAATTCCCGCTAGAACCATTTCTATTTTACAAAAATAATCGAATTATAAGAGAAAATATCGAAAAATTTAATTTATTTTTACAAGGTATTTTTACATTGAACACGAATATAAAAAAGAATGTCAATGAACTAAAATCTGTTGGAAAGAAGGATGGCTGTGAAAACGATGTTACCCACCGACTATCAGATGCATTTATTTCATGAAGGCACCCTTTTTGACAGCCACCGTCTTTTTGGTGCCCACGTAATATTTGAAGATGGCAAGACCCTAACCAGGTTCGCTGTATGGGCTCCTAACGCCAAGGAAGTCAGGGTTGTAGGGGACTTTAACAGCTGGAATGGGGATGATTTCAAATTACATAGAATGAATAATGAAGGGGTATGGCACATAGTAATTGAGAAGGATTTGGCAGGCTGCCTCTATAAGTATGAAATATTGACACAAGAAGGCACCAGGCTGCACAAAGCTGATCCATATGCCTTCTATTCAGAGAAAAGGCCAGGCACAGCTTCAGTTGTATGGCCGCTTGAAGGCTATAAATGGAATGACCAGTCATGGCTGAAAGGAAGGATGAAGAAAAATACCTTTGCAGAACCGGCAGTCATCTATGAAATGCATGCCGGAACGTGGAAACGGAATAATGGCAACAGTCTGCTGAATTACAGGGAGCTGGCGGATGAAATTGTGCCTTATGTCCTTGAACATGGTTTCACACATGTAGAATTGCTCCCTCTTGTCGAGCATCCGCTCGATGCCTCCTGGGGCTATCAGGGGACAGGGTATTTTTCTCCGACCAGCCGGTATGGGAAGCCGCAGGATTTCATGTATTTTGTCGATCAATGCCACCAGCATAACATCGGTGTCATCCTGGACTGGGTTCCCGGCCACTTTTGCAAAGATGCCCATGGACTCTATAAATTCGACGGAACCCATCTCTTTGAATATAAGAACGAGAAGGATAGGGAGAATTATGTATGGGGCACTTCAAACTTTGACCTGGGCCGAAATGAAGTGCAGAGCTTTTTAATCTCCAATGCATTATTCTGGCTGGAAACCTATCATATAGACGGGTTCAGAATGGATGCAGTTTCTAATATTATTTATTGGCCCAATTCCCATGAACAGCATCAGAATCCGTATGGAATTGAATTCCTCCGCAAGCTCAACAGCACTATCAGGCAATATGATCCCTCCATTTTTTTAGCAGCTGAAGATTCATCCAATCTCCCTCAGGTGACCTCTCCTGCCCATTATGGCGGCCTGGGCTTTCATTACAAATGGAATATGGGCTGGATGAATGACGTACTGGCATATATGGAAACCAGTCCAGAGGCGAGGTCTGGAAAGCATGGCAATATTACATTTTCACTCTTATACGCTTTCAAGGAAAACTTTATATTGCCTCTCTCCCATGATGAAGTTGTACATGGAAAGAAGTCTCTCCTCAATAAAATGCCTGGAGATTATTGGAGAAAGTTTGCCCAGTTCCGGCTGCTCCTGGGCTATATGATGGCACATCCAGGTAAGAAACTGCTGTTTATGGGCTTTGAAATCGCCCAATTTTCAGAATGGAAAGATTCAGAAGAGCTTGACTGGAATCTGCTGGATTATGAAATGCACCAGAAAGCAAACAGGTATACAAAGGATTTGATACGGCTTTACAGGAGGTCCAGGCCCCTATTTGAACTGGACCATGTCCAGGAAGGCTTTGAGTGGATTGATGCAGATAACCGGGAACAATCGATTTTCTCTTTCGTCCGCTTCAGTGCTGCCGAGGGTGAACACCTCATTGCAGTATGCAACTTTACAGCCGACCCGTATCGGAATTTCAGGATCGGAGTCCCGCATGCCGGAAGCTACAGGGAAATATTCAACAGCGATAAGGAAGAATATGGGGGATCCGGCTGGATCAACAAAAAAGTAGTCAAAACAGAAGAACTGGAATACCACGGCCGGCCTTATTCAATTCAAATGGCTATCCCGCCGTTTGGTATTACTATTCTGCGTCCTGTTAAACATAGAAAGGAGAGGAAAGGGAATGGCAAAGACAAAATGTGTGGCCATGCTGCTGGCAGGGGGAAAAGGATCAAGGCTTAACTCTCTGACTGAGAATCTTGCAAAGCCAGCTGTACCATTTGGAGGCAAATACAGGATCATTGATTTCACCTTGAGCAATTGCACAAATTCAGGGATTGATACAGTCGGGGTCCTGACCCAATATCAGCCTCTTGTACTTAATTCTTATATCGGCATAGGAAGCGCCTGGGATTTGGACAGAATGAACGGAGGGGTAACCGTTTTGCCGCCATATGCCGAATCTTCAGAGGTCAAGTGGTATACAGGCACGGCGAGCGCAATATTCCAAAATATAAACTATCTTAAACAGCATGAACCTGAGTATGTGCTCATCCTGTCAGGTGATCATATCTACAAAATGAATTATGACCTGATGCTTGATTATCACATTGAAAAGAACGCTGATGCTACCATTTCCGTCAAAGAAGTTCCCTGGGAGGAAGCCAGCCGCTTCGGAATCATGAATACGAACGATGATCTGAGCATTGCAGAGTTTGATGAGAAGCCGGAGAATCCGAGAAATAATATGGCTTCGATGGGAATTTATATATTTAAATGGGACGTACTTAAGGAGTATCTGGAACTGGACGATCTGGATAAGGACTCTTCACATGACTTCGGAAAGGATATTATTCCAAGGCTTCTGAATGACCGCAAAAGTCTCTATGCCTATCCTTTCAGCGGTTACTGGAAGGATGTGGGGACTGTGCAAAGTCTTTGGGAAGCCAATATGGACTTGCTGGATGACGATTGCCAGCTGGATCTGAATGACTATTCCTGGAGGATCTATTCTGTTAACCCCAACCATCCGCCGCAATATATCGCACCGATGGCGGAAGTGGATGAATCCATGATCAATGAAGGCTGTGTTATTGAGGGGGAAATTTATAAAACGGTCCTCTTTCAGGGAGTAGAGGTCAAAGCGGGTTCAATTATAAAAGAGTCGGTCATTATGCCGAATGCTGTCATCGGAAAAAATGTCTTTATTGAAAGAGCAATTGTTCCTTCTGATATGCACATACCGGACGGAACGGTTATCAGAGATGATGAAAATGAGGGTGAAATAATCCTTGTGACAGAGGAAATGATTAAGGAAATCCATTCATAGGAATATAAATCAGGAGGGGATATAGTTGAATAAGAGATTGCTGGGCGTTATAGATGCAACAACCTACCATGAAGGATTGGAAGAACTGATAGTCCACCGCTCTCTTGCGGCAGTGCCCTTTGCAGGCCGCTACCGGTTGATAGATTTTGTTCTCTCCAGCATGGTGAATTCAGGGATTGCCAGTGTGGCCATTTTCCCGAAATTTCAATACAGGTCACTGATGGACCATCTTGGATCAGGAAAGAACTGGGATTTGAACAGAAAGAGAGACGGCCTCTTTTTCTTTCCATCTCCGCTCCTTGATGGGCCTAGGCAGGGGGTAGGTTCCTTCAATCATTTTGCAGCCAACCTTGATTATTTCTACCGCAGCAATCAGGAATATTCTTTAATAGCAAATTGCTACACTGTTCTTAATATGGACTTTCGGCCGGCCCTTGAGAGGCATATCCAATCCGGATGTGACATTACGGAACTCAGGCATAACGGAAAATCCCTTGAAATGTATCTTGTGAAAACTTCCCAGCTGATCGAATTCATCGAAAACAGAAATGAAACAGGCTATTCCTGTATGAGCGATATAGCAGCCGACCTGAACCATGTTTATAAGGTCTGTGCGTACGAATATACAGGGCATGTTGCGAGGATCGACTCGATTGAAAGCTACTATCTGGCAAGCATGAGCATGCTTGAGCCCGAAACCTTCAACAAGCTGTTCCGTAAAGATCAGCCAGTTTATACGAAGGTAAAGGATGAGCCGCCTGCGAGGTACCTGAAAGGCGCAGGGGTGAAGAACAGCATGGTGGCAAACGGATGCCTTATAGAGGGAACGGTTGAAAACAGCATCATCTCCAGGGCTGTCAGGATTGGAAAAGGATCAGTTGTGAAAAATTGCATCATTATGCAAAAATGCCAGATCGGAGAAAACTGTATATTGGATTCAGTCATCATCGACAAAGATGTCAGAATTGAATCAGGGACTGTCATGGAAGGTTCTCCTGTGCAGCCAATCGTAATCCGGAAAGGAACTATACAAGGGGCGCTGATGAATTCATGAAAGTCTTATTCGCTGTATCTGAATGTGTGCCATTCGTTAAATCAGGGGGGCTTGCCGATGTGGCAGGCTCCTTGCCGAAAGAATTGAAAAAGCTGGGAACGGACGTAAGAATCATTCTGCCAAAGTATGGGAGCATACCGGAAACTTATAAGAAGAAAATGAAAAAGGTCAGGGAGTTCAGCGTTTCCGTGGGCTGGCGAAACCAGTACTGCGGAATCGAAGAGCTTGTCCATGACGGTGTCATTTTTTATTTTGTCGATAACGAGTATTATTTTTTACGTGACCAGCTTTACGGATATTTTGATGATGGAGAAAGATTTGCTTACTTCAGCAGGGCTGTCCTGGAAAGCATGAGAGAGCTTGATTTCTATCCTGATATTATTCATTGCCATGACTGGCATACAGGCATGGTCCCCTTCTTGCTGAGTGTCCAATACAGACACATAAAGGAATATGCTTCTATAAAAAGCGTATTTACCATTCATAATCTTCAGTTCCAGGGCATCATGCCAAAAGAGGCGCTAGGTGACTTATTTGGCCTTGAAGAGTTTTGTTTTAATGCAGAGCAGCTCGAATTTTATGGCTGCATCAATTTTATGAAGGCGGCCCTTACATCTGCCGATAAAATAACAACCGTCAGTCCTACCTATAAAGCTGAAATTCAGAATGAATATTATGGAGAGAAGCTTGATGGGCTGCTTAGGATGCGGGACGGTGACCTGGCCGGCATACTTAATGGGATTGATGCTGATTTTTATGATCCGGAAAATGATCCGATGATTGCTGCGCCGTATAATGTGAATCTATTAACAAATAAAGGCAAAAATAAACGCAGCCTTCAAAAGATGGCCGGCCTCCCGGAACACCCGGAAGTACCCATTATTGCAATGATTACAAGACTGACGAGCCAAAAAGGCCTTGATCTTGTAAAGTGTGTCTTTCAAGAGCTGATGTCAGCGGAGGTACAATTCATTGTCCTTGGCACCGGAGAAGAGGAATTTGAACAATTCTTCGCCGGAATGGAGCAGGAATATCCGGAAAAGGTGAGAGCGTATCTACGCTTTAATGAGGATTTGGCCCATAAAATATACGCAGGCGCAGATTTATTCCTGATGCCTTCAAAGTTTGAGCCATGCGGCCTCGGACAGCTGATCGCCATGAGGTACGGGACGATACCGATTGTCAGGGAGACGGGGGGATTAAACGATACAGTCCATTCATATAATGGGGAGGCAGGAGAAGGAAACGGCTTCTCCTTTACTAATTTTAATGCCCACGATATGCTCTATACCATTAACCGGGCCATTTACTATTATAGCCGGAAAGAAGAGTGGAAAGAGCTGGTCAAGAGGACGATGAGCCTGGATTACAGCTGGGCCCAGTCTGCGTTCAAGTACAGCAAGCTTTACGAAGGGCTTGTTTCAGGGGAGTGAGAGGATGTTTTCGGATAAGGAAGAGTTCAAGGAGGTCTTTTTGACAAGGCTTGAAATGACCAGCGGGAAAAGCTTTCCTGACAGCACGAAGCGCGATCAGTACCAGACCCTCGGACATATGGTGAGGGAATATGTCAGTATGAACTGGATCAACACAAATGAGCGCAGCAGGATGATCAAGCAAAAACAGGTCTATTATTTATCCATTGAATTCCTTCTTGGACGGCTGCTGCGCAATAATCTGCTTAATCTCGGCATTCATAAAGTCGTTGAGGAGGGGCTGCAGGACCTTGGCATTGAACTGGGCGATCTTGAAGAGTCAGAGCCCGATGCGGGCCTGGGGAACGGGGGGCTTGGCAGGCTTGCGGCCTGTTTCCTTGATTCCCTTGCATCGCTCGATCTGCCAGGGCATGGGTGCGGTATACGCTATAAGCATGGGCTTTTTGAGCAGAAGATTGTCGACGGATATCAGGTCGAGCTGCCGGAACAGTGGCTGAGGCACGGAAACGTCTGGGAAATAAGAAAGGCTGATTCTGCAGTGGAAATCCCTTTTTGGGGAAGAGTGGAATGCAGCGAGGAGGAAGGCAGGCTGGTTTTCAGGCATCTGCCTGGTGAAACGGTTACTGCAGTTCCGTATGATATGCCGGTTGCAGGGTACCAAACTGAGACAGTCAATACATTGAGGCTCTGGAGTGCAGAGCCTTCTCCTTTTCCTCAGCATAAAAATATTATGCAATACAAAAGGGAAACTGAGCTGATTTCGGAATTCCTGTATCCGGATGACACACATGATGAAGGGAAAATCCTCCGTCTTAAGCAGCAGTATTTTCTTGTATCAGCGAGTATCCGGTCGATTATAGAGTCCTTTAAAAAGCAGCATGGAAATATGAAGGATTTTAATCAGTTTATCAGCATCCATATAAATGATACCCATCCGGTGCTTGCGATTCCGGAATTGATGAGAATTCTTGTAGATGAAGAAAAGATGGCCTGGGAGGAAGCGTGGGATATTACGGTTTCAACCATTTCCTATACAAATCATACGACGCTTTCCGAAGCATTGGAAAAATGGCCGATCCGTCTATTTCAGCCTCTTCTTCCGAGAATCTTTATGATTGCGGAAGAAATCAACAAGCGGTTCTGCCTGAAGCTGGAGGAAAAGTACCCCGGTGATTGGGAGCGGATCCGGTCAATGGCCATCATCTCCGATGGAGAAGTGAAAATGGCGCATCTGGCCCTTGCCGGAAGCCACAGTGTCAATGGAGTGGCGGCTCTTCATACAGAAATTCTTAAACACAGAGAAATGAAACAGTTTTACGAATTGTATCCCGAAAAATTCAACAATAAAACCAATGGCATTACACACAGACGGTGGCTGCTGAATTCCAACCCCCGCCTTGCGGGCCTGATCTCAGAAGCCATCGGTCCCGGCTGGATAAAGGAGCCCCAGCGCTTGGGAGAGATGGCCAAATTTGCTGAAGACAGCAGTATGCTCCTGGAGCTTGAGCTGATCAAAGAGGAAAATAAACAAAGGCTTGCCCGCCGGGTCAAGCAGCAGACAGGCCTTTCCATTGATACGTCATCTATTTTTGATATCCAGGTAAAGAGGCTTCATGCCTATAAAAGGCAGCTGTTGAATGTGCTTCATATAATGCATATGTATAATAGGATAAAAGAGGGGGATTCCCACATTCAGCCCCGGACTTTCATATTCGGTGCTAAGGCGTCTCCAGGCTATTATTATGCGAAAAAGATCATCAAACTCATCAATACAGTTGCTGAAAAAGTGAATAATGACCCGGCAGCGAATAAGCTGATTAAAGTCGTATTTCTTGAAAATTACCGGGTATCCCTTGCCGAAGAAATTTTCCCTGCTGCAGATATCAGTGAACAGATTTCCACCGCCAGCAAGGAGGCATCAGGAACGGGCAATATGAAATTTATGATGAATGGGGCACTGACCGTCGGTACTCTGGACGGCGCCAATGTAGAGATACTGGAGAGGGTTGGGGAAGAGAATATTTTCATTTTCGGGCTGGCTGCCGAAGAAGTTCTCCGTTATCAGCAGAATGGTGAATACCGGTCAATGGACTATTATCATCTTGATAAAAGGATCAGCACCATCATCAATCAGCTGACCAATGGATTTTTCCCTTATGCCGGGGATGAATTTGAAAGCATCGCGGATTCGCTGCTGATGCATAACGATCAATATTTTGTCCTCCGCGACTTCGATTCCTATGCTGCCATACAGAAACAGGCAGCTAATGCGTATGGAGACAGGCTTGGCTGGCAGCGGAAAAGCCTGATGAATATAGCCGCATCAGGTCATTTCTCCAGCGACCGCACCATTCGTGAATATGCCGAAGAAATTTGGCATATCCAGCCGGCAGCAAGCCATTCTAAATAAATTTTGCAGACGAAGCAAAAGGCCTGGTTACCCACAGGCCTTTTGTTTGCCGTTTTTCAGCTGTCATTTGTTTTCCTTATCCTCCAGATAGCTGTCCCCTTTTTTATAAGGGACCTTGCCGAACGGCGCATCCAGATTTTCATCTTCCAATTCCTGCTGGTATTGCTCTTCTGTATCCGAGCGGACAACCCTTCGATTTTTCCCTTCTATATCAGTCGCACTGAAGGTTTCATATTCTTCTGTGAATCCTTCATCATTATGATCCGTATCATACAGACTGTTATAATCCTTATGCTGACCGTTGAAATCGGACGGTGTTTCGGAGGTGCCATAGCTGGCAGCCTGTTCAAAGCTGTCCTGTTCATCATTAATGTCTTTGTAATCATCAAAATTAAAATGGTTGTCATGATTGGGACTCAGCACGTCTTCCTCTGCAGGCCGGTCTGATGCAGGATGCTGAGAAGGAGCATGGTCAACACAATATAAAGCCGTTGGGACTGCCTCAAGTCTTTCAAATGGAAGGTCCTTTCCACACTCCCTGCACTTTCCGTAAGTCCCATCCTCAATTGCCTGGAGGGCTTTGTTCACTTTATCCAATTCCTCGTTCTGATGCTCTTCGATTGCCTGATCTTTCTCTCTTTCAAAAAGCTCAGTGCCCGCATCACCGGGGTGGTTATCGTACATAGAAAGTTCACCGACTGTATCCCTTGCGCTTTCATTGTCAAAGCGGCTGTTCGTATCACTGTCCAGCTGTTCTTCAATGGTCTTCTTATCTTCTTCCAGCATAGACTTCAAATCGTTGATCTGATCCTTTGTAATCATTGTTCCACATCCTGTTCCATAAGTAGTATTTATTAGAATAAAAGGCCGTTTCCGGCTAAAGAGACAGTTGCATGCAGGCCTATTTGCCTTGCTTAGAAATTACCCTTTATTCAGCCAATGAAACATGGCGGGAAGACCGCAAAAAAAGCCCTCTGCACAGTGCAGAAGGCTATAATATCAATTTTTTACAGCAGATATCCCAGAAACAGGCCGACAGACAGCAGAAAACCGAAAATGGTGTTCGTCTGAGCGGTAGCCACCATGGCAGGCATCATTTGGGCAGGCTTTGTTTTGCCGATGAAGCCCTTTGTTGCCTTCACAGCCTTTGGGACACTGAGAGCGACAATGGCCAGCCACGGAGAGATATAGCCTGCAGCTATCATTACGAATATCCATATATAAGAAATGGTGAACATGATCCCAAGGAAGTATATTGCCTTGTCCCTGCCGAGCAGAATTGCCAGGGTCTTCCTGCCAAATTCCTTGTCTCCATCCAGATCCCTGATATTGTTGGCCATCAGGATCAGTCCGACGAGGATGAAAATAGGAACTGAAATCATCACACTAAGCGTGGTAACTGTGCCTGTCTGGATAAAGAAGGATATGAGGATGATCATCATACCCATGAAGAAGCCTGCTACAATTTCCCCAAATGGCGTATAGGCAATCGGGAAAGGGCCTCCAGTATACAAATAGCCGGCTGCCATACAGACAAGTCCTACCGCGGCAAGCCACCAGCTGCTGTTCATGCAGATATAAACGCCAAGGAGCAGCGCGATGAAGTAAAGGGCAAAGGCAAGCTGAATCACTGTCTTAGGTTTAATCCCTTCACGCACGATGGCGCCGCCAATCCCAATGGATTCAGCTGTATCAAGGCCGCGCTTAAAGTCAAAATATTCATTGAACATATTCGTAGCCGCCTGGATCAGAAGGCTGGCCACGAGCATGGCCAAGAAAAGGCTGAAGCTGATATCTGTTGTATCTATTGCCAAAGCAGTGCCCAGCAGGACGGGCACAAAAGCTGCCGTCAAGGTGTGCGGCCTGGTTAATTGCCACCAGACTCTCCATCCGCCCGATTTCATGGCAGGCGAAGGATCGGGATGCGTTTGTGGTTGCATTTTTGACTCTCCCCTTAATATATTCTTTGTATAACAAACCTTTATATTTTAGCTTAAAATCAGCTGCAGGTCAAAAATGTCCTGACATACTCAAGTTTAGCAAAGATCAATGGGGTGTCAATGGATTTTTGCATACTGCCGAGGCGGGAATTACCTGATTTTCCGCCTTTTTTCAGGCATCGTGCTGCCAAACATAGGATATGGAAGGAAAACGTGAAGAGCAGGCTTTTATAATATTGATGATACATGCATCCTCAGGCCGATGTTGTTGACATCATATAATCATGAGGTGTATCTTAAAATAAGCTGAAAAACGAAAGAATAACAGCGGTAAAGCTGTTATTGGAGGGATTTTCTTGGTTACGATACAGGATACGGAACTTAAGGAAGGAATCCTGGAAGCAATTAAAAGGGCCGGGGCTTTTTCGGAGCCTATCCTTGTCAGTGAAGTCCATAAACTGGACCATATTGACCCATTATCATTTTTTGCTTCAGGAAGACAGGCGTTTTTTGGTGAACGCTTTTACTGGAAAGATCCTTCGAATGAAACCATCCTAGCCGGTTTGGGAATATGCAAACTTATTCAGTCGGATATGGCTTCCGGCCGTTTTTCTCATGTAGAAAAAGAGTGGAAGCGCTTTATCCGCAATGCAGTCATATATAATGAATACTCTGCCGCCGCTGCAGGCCCTGCCCTGTTCGGGGGATTCTCTTTTGATCCGGAAAAGGAAAAGACCGCTTTATGGTCCAAATATCCGGATTCTCTTTTTCATGTTCCGAGGTATTTGCTGACGCAGACTGGAGGACAAACATTCCTGACGACAAATGTTGTCTGCACGAAACATGATGATGTGTCGCTTGCTGAGAAAATCAGGGAAGAAAGGCGCCTCCTGCTCGAAGGGATTGGGGCATCTGTTCAGGAGGAGGAAAGCAGGCTTATCTCTGAAGAGGAAATTCACCCGCAGGAGTGGATGGATTCAGTCACTTCAGCGGTCGAAAATCTAAAGGCTGGAAAGCTTAAGAAAGTGGTGCTTGCAAGGGAACTCCGGCTTTCTTTTTCCGGGAAAATAAAAGCGGAGCAGGTACTGGGCAAGCTTCACAATGAACAGAATGAAAGCTTTATCTTTGCTTTTGAATCCCAAGGGGACTGTTTTATCGGGGCTTCCCCTGAACGGCTTGTTAAAAAGAAAGGAAAAAGCCTTTATTCGACCTGCCTTGCCGGGAGCATTCCGAGGGGAAAGACTCCTGCGGATGACCAGGCACTTGGGGAGGCATTATTATCGGATGAAAAAAATCTCATAGAACATCAGTATGTGGTTGAAATGATAAAAACGGCCATGGATGAAGCCTGCGAGGAGATTATAATTCCTTCAAAGCCCCGGCTAATGAAAATGAAGCATATCCAGCATTTGTACACACCAGTGGAGGGGATGACGAAAGAGGAAGCTTCATTGCTCCTGCTGGTTGACAAACTTCATCCGACCCCTGCACTCGGCGGACTGCCCAAGCAGGAAGCTGTGGATATGATCAGAGAGATTGAGGAACTTGACCGGGGCTATTATGCGGGGCCGCTGGGCTGGCTTGATTACAGCGGCAATGGAGAATTTGCTGTATCGATTCGTTCCGGCCTTCTTCAGGGAAATGAGGCTTCTTTATTTGCCGGATGCGGAATCGTGGAGAGTTCAAACGCTGAGAGCGAATTCATGGAAACCAAGATCAAATTCCGTCCTATGCGGTCAGCTCTGGGAGGACTAACAGAATGAATCATCAAGAAGCATTAACAACTTATATTGCTGCATTTGTCTCGGAGCTGGCCAAAACCGGTGTCCGGGACGTTGTTGTCAGCCCGGGATCCCGTTCTACGCCGATGGCCATGATTATGGCGGAACATCCGGAACTCAATGTGCATATTCACGTCGATGAGCGTTCGGCCGGCTTCTTTGCCCTCGGAATCGCCAAAGCATCAGGCAGACCGGCTGCACTGCTTTGTACTTCAGGGACAGCCGCGGCGAATTACTTTCCGGCTGTTGTTGAGGCAAAGATCTCGAGAGTCCCGCTCGTCGTCCTGACGGCAGACCGTCCTCATGAATTGAGGGATGTAGGAGCACCTCAGGCAATCGATCAGATCCACCTTTACGGCGGGCATGTTAAATGGTTTGCAGAAATGGCTCCGCCCGAGAGCTCACATGAAATGATCAGATATGCCAGGACAGTATGTGCCAGGGCATATGCAGAGTCAGTGAAGGCCCCTGCCGGTCCTGTCCACCTCAACTTTCCTTTTCGCGAGCCCCTTATACCTAAGCTCGATGAAAATCTGTTCGAAAGCCGGGAAAGGCCTGAGGGTTTTGTTTCCATCCAGCAGGGGGAGCTTGCTCTTCCGGATTCTGTTTTCAGAGAGATGGCAGACGACCTCTCATCCTTCCAAAAAGGCATCATCATTTGCGGACCCCATGAAGACAGCCGCTTTGCAGCTGAAGTGGTCAAGCTGGCAGAGACGCTGGATTTTCCGATTTTAGCGGATCCGCTCTCACAGCTGAGAAGCGGCAAGCATGATAAAGCGCTTGTTATTGACGGATATGACAGCTTCCTGAGGACAGATGCAGCGAAAGAAGCCCTGAATCCGGATGTGGTAATCCGCTTCGGATCGATGCCTGTCTCAAAGGCACTCACCATATTCTTAAAGGAAAACAAAGATAGCAGGCAAATTGTTGTCGATGGCGGTGCAGGCTGGCGTGACCCGTCCCTGCTTTCTTCAGAGATGGTCTATTGCAGTGAGGCCCTCTTTTGTGAGAAGGTACAAAGCTTTGCTGGTCGCAGGGAGCCTGGGGGCGAATATAGTGCGCTATGGAAAGAGGTTAATGAAAAAACGAAGCTGGTGCTTGCAGAGGCCGGCTCGGCTATAGAGATGAGCGAGGGGAAGCTGTTCCTCCAGCTTGCAGAACTACTGCCTGATGAGAGTACACTGTTTGTCGGAAACAGCATGCCGATCCGTGATCTCGACACCTTCTTCCATAATAATGACAAAAGCATTCGCGCGATGGGCAACAGGGGTGCTAACGGAATCGATGGAATCATTTCCACTGCACTGGGTGCCGGCTTATATTCTCAGCCGCTTTATCTGGTGCTGGGGGATTTGACATTTTTCCATGACCTTAATGGCCTGATTGCTTCAAAGCTCCACAATATCAATGTCCATATCCTGCTCATCAATAATAATGGCGGCGGTATATTCTCATTCCTGCCCCAGGCAGGCGAGAAAAAGAATTTTGAGCTCCTTTTTGGCACGCCTTTGGATTTAGATTTTGAGCATGCGGCAAAGCTTTACGGCGCGAAATACGACCGCGCTGAAACTTGGGAAGAATTTGAGCGTGCCATTAAAGAGGGCTATGGTGATCACAGCCTAAAGGTAACCGAAATAATGACAAACCGGGACAAAAACCTTGCTGAGCATCGAGAATTGTGGAATCGTGTTTCCCGGGAAATAAACCTGTTCCTAAAAGGAGAATAAGAATGAAATTTGTAAGCGGCGGAGGCTCCTACCATGTCGAAATAGAAGGCAGCGGTTTTCCTCTAATCCTGCTTCACGGGTTCACAGGCGACCGTTCCACCTGGGACCCATTCATTCCCTGCTGGAAATCAGAATACATGCTCATATCCATAGATATCGCCGGACACGGAGACACTGTTATGCCTGCTTCGGAAGAAAGCTATACTGTCACTGCAGCTGCCCGGATGATCCATGAGCTGATGGAATCGCTGCAGATACCAAAGGCCGATCTATTGGGCTACTCAATGGGCGGGCGTCTGGCTTTGTCATTTGCCGCCCTATATCCCGGCAAAGTCAGAAAGCTGATCCTTGAGAGTGCTTCGCCTGGATTAGAGACTGCTGAAGAAAGAAAGAATAGGCGTAATCAGGATGAGCGGCTTGGGGAATACATAAAAGAGAACGGAATTGAAGCATTCGTTGATTACTGGGAAAACATCCCTTTGTTCAAAACGCAGAAAATGCTGCCGGCTGATGTCCAAATGCAGATCAGGGAGCAGCGGCTTCAGAACAGCCCCGAAGGACTTGAATTCAGCCTGAGGGGGATGGGGACAGGGGCCCAGCCATCCTGGTGGGGCAAGCTCCCGCATATAAAGGCAGACACCCTTCTGGTCACAGGCTCTGAGGATATAAAATTCTGCACACTGGCTGAAAGGATGTCCAAGCTGATTCCAGTATGCCAATGGGAGACTGTATTTGGAGCCGGACATGCAATACATGTGGAAGAACCAGAAAAGTTTGGTACAATAGTAAGTGAGTTTTTGCAGAAATTATAAAAAGGAGGATTCCGTTATGACTGTAGAATGGATTGCTGGACGCAATTATGAAGATATTTTATACGAAACTTACAACGGAATTGCTAAAATCACAATTAACAGGCCAGAAGTACATAATGCCTTCCGTCCGAAAACCGTAATGGAGCTGATTGATGCTTTTGCTTATGCGCGCGATGATGCAAGCGTAGGTGTTATCATCCTGACTGGTGCAGGGGAGAAAGCATTCTGTTCCGGCGGCGACCAAAAGGTCCGCGGGCACGGCGGATATGTGGGCGAAGATGAAATCCCGCGCTTGAATGTCCTGGATCTGCAGCGACTTATCCGTGTCATTCCAAAGCCTGTCATTGCGATGGTAAAAGGCTATGCAATCGGTGGAGGCCATGTCCTTCATATCGTATGTGACCTGACTATTGCTGCTGATAATGCGGTCTTCGGACAGACAGGCCCTAAAGTCGGAAGCTTTGATGCAGGGTACGGATCAGGCTATCTGGCAAGAATCGTCGGCCATAAGAAAGCCCGCGAAATCTGGTTCTTATGCCGTCAATACGGCGCACAGGAAGCTCTTGATATGGGGCTTGTCAATACAGTTGTGCCGCTTGAAAAAGTGGAAGAAGAAACAATTCAGTGGTGCGAGGAAATCCTTGAGAAGAGCCCGACAGCCATCCGCTTCCTGAAAGCAGCGTTCAATGCAGACACAGACGGACTGGCTGGAATTCAGCAGTTCGCCGGGGATGCTACGCTTCTTTACTATACAACAGATGAAGCGAAGGAAGGCCGCGATGCGTTCAAAGAAAAGCGCAAGCCGGACTTTGGGCAATTCCCGCGTTTCCCTTGATTAATAGGATAATAAAAACAGCTTGATGGCAAACCATCAGGCTGTTTTTCTATGGCATTTTAAAACGCTGGATATGCAAGGAAGGTGAAGCCAATGGGTGAATTTCTCCCGCAATTTTTAAAGAAAAGAGCCGATTTAACACCGGACAGGCACGCCCTCTATTTTGAAGGAAATGCCTATACTTTCAAACAATTATACGATGCAGCCTCCCAGGTGGCCGGAAAGCTGGCTGGTGCAGGGGCAGTCAGGGGCTCATATACCGGGGTGCTCCTGAAAAATCATTCTGATTCTGTCTTCATCCTGCTTGCCCTTCAGCTATTGGGAGCCACAGCGGTTATCCTGAATAACCGGCTGACTGCTGAGGAGATCGGCTGGCAGCTGGCAGATTCCAATGCTACGCTTCTGATTACAGAGGCAGCATTTACAGATAAAGCCCGGGAGCTGTCACTGGATGGCTGCAGCTTGGTGATGAAGGAGGTGCTCGCTGAACAGCCTTCAGCTGCCATTATGGCGGTGGAGGAAGTTTCGCTGGATCAGGTGTGCACCATCATGTACACCTCCGGGACGACCGGACATCCGAAAGGAGTTCTTCAGACATATGGAAACCACTGGTGGAGTGCCTCGGGATCAGCCTTCAATCTTGGCGTCAGGGAAGATGACTGCTGGCTGTGCGCCGTCCCTTTATTCCATATCAGCGGCTACTCCATCCTGATGAGAAGCCTGATCTACGGAATCCCCGTCGTTCTGCACGGATCTTTCAGCGAGGAGCAGATCATAACGGACATTCGGGAGAAAAAGGTGACGATCATGTCTGTCGTCAGCACAATGCTTTCAAGGCTTGCTGCTTCAATTGGAGATAACGGACTGCCATCTCATTTTCGCTGCATGCTTCTTGGCGGCGGACCCGCTGCGCGCGATCTGCTCGAAAAATGCACGGCAAAGGGTCTGCCAGTCTATCAAAGCTATGGCATGACTGAAACTTCATCCCAAATCGTGACACTTGCTCCTGAATACAGCTTCTCAAAGCTCGGTTCGGCCGGGAAGCCGTTATTTCCTTCCCAACTGAGAATCATGGAGGGAGACAGGGAAGCAGAAAGAGGCCAGGCTGGTGAAATTGCCGTTAAAGGACCTAATGTCACACCTGGATATTTGAACAGGGAAGCGGAGACGGCCAAGGCGATGAAGGACGGCTGGTTTTACACAGGAGATATCGGCATGCTTGATGAGGAAGGTTTTCTTTATGTACTTGACAGGAGATCCGACTTGATCATTTCCGGCGGGGAAAATATATACCCGGCAGAAATCGAGGGAGTGCTCACTTCACATCCTGCGGTTGCTGATGCAGGTGTCATCGGTGTGAAGGACCCGGATTGGGGAGAAGTGCCGGCTGCTTTCATCCAGACCATGAATGGTGCAGAACTGTCATCTCAAGAAATCGAGGAATTCTGCCTCGGAAGGCTGGCAAAGTATAAAGTACCGAAAGCCTGCTATTTCGTTGAAGAAATTCCGAGGAATGCATCGCGAAAAATTTTGCGAAGAGAGCTGCGCACCATGCTGGGGAAGGGCGGAGAAGAATCATGAATATAAAAAAGGCTGTATTGCATGTGATCAGCATGCAGCTGAAAAAGCCTTTTTCCACCCATCTTGGCACCGTCAGCAGCAGGGAAGCCATTATTATCGAGCTGATAGACAGGGACGGATTGAGCGGATTTGGAGAAGCGGTTGCTTTTTCTTCTCCTTGGTACACGGAAGAGACTGTCAGGACATGCTATCATGTCATCAAGGATTTTCTCATTCCTTTGCTGAAGGAGAATCCCGGCCTGAAGGCGGAAGATGCTCACATCCTGTTCAGCTCTGTGAGGCGAAACCAGATGGCAAAGGCGGGACTGGAGTCAGCATTATGGGACCTCCAGGCCAAACAGGAAGGAACGCCGCTCCATTCTCTGCTGGGAGGAACGAGAAGCATGATTGGCTCTGGTGTCGCTGTGGGTGCAAAAACCGTAAAGGAAAGTCTCCTGCAGATCGAAGGATTTCTTCAGCAAGGCTACAGGCGCATCAAGGTGAAAATCAGTCCGGAACATGATCTGCAGCTGTTATCAGCTATCCGGAAAGAATATCCGGATATCGACCTGATGGCCGATGCCAATTCCGCTTATACGCTCAAGGATAAAGACAGGCTGAAGGCACTTGATGAATTCAGGCTGCTGATGATTGAACAGCCGCTTGCCCATGATGATATTATCGACCATAGTGTCCTGCAAAAAAGCATCAGCACCCCGATCTGCCTGGATGAAAGCATTGTCTCTTTCCGTGATGCGAGGAAGGCAGCAGAGCTTGGCAGCTGTAAAGTGATCAATATTAAACCCGGCCGGGTCGGCGGATTATCAGAGTCTAAGCAGATCCATGATTATTGCCTGCAGAATGGAATTCAGGTATGGTGCGGCGGCATGATTGAATTCGGCGTTTCAAGGGCCCATAATATCGCTCTCGCTTCACTGCCGGGTTTTGAGATACCAGGGGACATATCAGGCTCTGAGCGCTACTGGGAACAAGATATCATCACGCCCGGAGTCACTGTGGAGGATGGTTTTATAAATGTTCCTGAGGGGCCGGGAATAGGCTTTGAAATAAACAGGCGCAGGCTGGCGGAAGTGACATTGAAGGAAGAAGCTGTGTCACTCGTTTAAACCTCAAAAAACAGGCACTTGCTTAATGGCAGTGTCTGTTTTAAATATAAGGCTCTGTTAAGGTCTGTTGTTGATTTTTTGATTGGATGGAAAGATAAAAAAGGAAGTCTTATCCTTATTTGAGTGACCATAGAGCCTTAAAATAAGCGGAGATTCTCTGGTTAGGATGCTTAATATGGCACTGGTGGGTGTAAATAAGCGGAGAATTTCCGGTTATGGTGAGCGAAGTTGCCCGCTTTCCTGTTTTTGATCCGATAGCCGTAATTTCTCCGTCTATTTAAGCTATTTTTAGAGATTTTTTGAATTTAGGGGGAATTCTTCCGCTTATTTTTCAACCTGTCACCGGTTCCCTTATTCAGGTCCGGGAAGTCGCCCTTTTTTGGCTGGGCGGGGATTGCCCTTTTATAGATTTTGATTATAGGGCGGGTCAGTTTAACGCAAATATTAAAAAATTGAACTCCCGCAAATCACGAATTGAACTTTGAATATAAAGGAATATTCACCGCAGGATTATATATTAATACACTCCCCAATTCCTTTAGTCTGCTCCCCATTTTATCCTCAAACAACTCATGTTTACCATAACCCGGCATAGTGAATGAGAATAATATAGATAACAGAAAGGAGGTTAATCTATGGTGCATAAACTAACTGCTGCTGTTCTTCTTGCTGCCCTTTTAGCCGGATGTTCAGAAGGCGGGTCAGGGGATGGTACAAAGGAAGAAGCAGGTGCCGTGGAAGAAACAGCCAGTCCTGGGAATGTAAATGGACAGCAGCCAGAAGGCGGAAAGGAAGGTCAGGTAGAAGAGCATGAAAAAAATGATGAGCCAATTGAACAATCGGCAGAAGAAATGGCAAAGAGCATTGTGAAGGCGCTGGAAAATGAAAACTACGGCGCAATCTCAGAATACGTCTCTAAAGAGAAGGGTCTGTTGATTTCACCATACGAATTTATTGAAAGCGATGCAGTCGTCTTGTCTAATGAAGAGATGGAGAATCTAAGCAGCATTGAAAAAGAATATTTGTGGGGATACCATGATGGAAGCGGCAAGCCCATCCGGTCGGTGCCGCAGGCTTATTTTGACCGGTATAAAGGATTTACAGAGCCGGATCAGATCATATTGGGGGATGTGCAGCAGAGAGGCAACACGAAGAATAATATTAAAGAAGTCTTTCCTGATTCAAAAACGGTAGAGTTTTATCAGAATGGAACAGATAAATATGGAGGGATGGATTGGAGGAGTCTGTACTTGGTATTTCAGCAAGATGCAGAAGGCAAGCTGAAATTGTCTGCGCTGGTTACAGGAGAATGGACTATTTAAAAGCCAGGCCAGGACAAATTTCCCGGCTTGGCGTTTTACATTTCCTATTCATGCGGCTTGAAGGTTTTGCAGTCCGTTTCATGGCTGTTCTCGGCCTGTTCGCCATGATGGCTGACAACATAAATCTGGTCGGCGCCGCAGTTATTCCCTTTTTTCCAGTAGGTGCAGTTGTTTACTTCACATAGTACATCCTGTGCCATCTGTATCCACTCCTTAAAGTATTTGATACAGCATTAGCTTTTGCTGCCCGGCTGGTGGGAATACGTGACAGAAAAAGGGAAGCTTTAGTTCGGCTGTTTGCTGCCCTTTTGCCTCAGGTAGCGTTTGTCTTTCATAAAAAGGCTCCAGAAGTAGACAAAACCGGGGAAAAGAATGGCAAAGCCTGCAATATAGGTGGCAAACACGGCCCTGAATGAATTGGGGTCTGTAAACCCTGATTCAATGGTGACCTCAGGATAGACCATGTATGGGAGATGTGCCTTTCCGTAAACAAAACTGGCTGCCAAATATTGCAGTGTGACAGCGATGACAGCAAGCCTTGGGATTCCTTTCGTCCCTTTTTTTGTAAATGAAGGCAGGAGCAGCGCCAGGATTCCCAGTAGAAATAAACCTACTGACAGCATCAGAATGGGCATATCCTCGATCATTTTATTATACAGCCAGGCAGCTTCAAGGCTGAGGGTATGCATAATGACAACACCCATTAAGAGCGATACGGGCCCGATCATCAGGGCATCCCGGCGGTAAACATAGTAAGCATCCATTTCATCCGCTGCCTTGGAATAATCGGCCAGAAGAAGAGAAGAAAGAAACAGAGTGCTGCTGACGGCAAAGCCGAAAAAGGCATACTCGTTTTGGCTTGTGAAAAGCTTGGCCAGATTAAGCGACTGGCCGCCATCTGAAAAGTCAATATAATCGCCGTGTGTAATCGGCAGCACACTGATCAATAGGCCGGGAATCAGAATCCCCGAAATCCCGGATATGATGGTGAGCGGCTTTTTATAGTCACTCGCAATGTTCGAGAACACAAGAAATGCGCTTCGGATGGCCAGCAATAAAAGGATCATGCTCCCAGGTACAAGCAGCACGGTGCCCAATGTGTAAGCTGCGCCCGGAAACAGGCTGTATATTGCAACGACGAGTGCCACAATGAAAGTGTTCGTCACTTCCCATGTCGGGGAAAGATAGCGGTTGGCGATGTTAGTGGCCTTTGTTTTGGTCCTTTTCATATAGACCATCGACCAAAAGCCGGCGCCGAAATCCATCGTTGCCATGACAGCATAGATGAATACAAATCCCCACAGGATTGTGATGGCTAATAGAGCATCTGACATGCTTTCTCACCCCTTATGTATTGGAGCCATACAGCGGGACTCCCTTTTCCTTGGTCCGGTTGATATCGTCGAGTACCGTATTTCTTTTGAAATAATACAGAAGCACCAGTACAACCGTCAGTCCGAGAATGACATAAACGGCAGCAAAAAGGACAAATAAGATGCCAAGGTTCCCGGCCGTCGTTACCGAATCCTCAGTTGACAGGACCCGGTAAATTGTCCAGGGCTGTCTGCCTGTGCAGGCGAAAATCCACCCGAATTCAATCCCGAGGACAGCGGCAGGGCCGGACAGCACAAACGCCCACATAAATATTTTTGGGAACCTGTCTTTTTTTAAGAATTTATTCCAGAAAAACGCTACAAAGGAAAGGAGGATCAGCAGACTGCCTATGGCCACCATCCCATTGAAGAGCGTATGGACAAAAAGCGGCGGCCACAATTCTTCCGGAAAATCGTTCAGGCCGATGACCACTGTGTCAAAGCTGTTTCCTGCCAGAAAGCTGAGCGCCCATGGAATTTCAATGCCCCATTTTACCTCCTGTGTCTCCCGGTCGGTAAAGCCTCCGACTGCAAGCGGGGCATGTGACTGCGTCTCAAAAAGCCCCTCCGCGGCAGCGAGTTTTTCCGGCTGGTACTCATGGAGATACTGGGCGGAAGCATGGCCGTTCAAGGCAGTCAGCAATGAGAAAATGCCGCCGACAATCAGGCTCAGCATGAGTGCTTTTTTATGAAAATCATATACCCTTGTCCCGAACTTATTGCGCAGCATCTTAAAAGCAGCCACAGACGCGACTACAAAGGCGCCTGTTGTATAGGCAGAAACAGCCACATGGCCTGCTGTCACGAGAAAGCTTGGATTGAAGAAGGCTGCCCAGGGATCAATGTCTACAATTTCTCCGTTTTCAATCCTGAAGCCCTGCGGTGTCCCTTCAAAGGCATGGACATTTGTTATCAGGACAGCAGAAGCAAATGCACCGAGTGCAACGAGGACAAGGCTCGAAATCCTCATCCACGGAGGGATCCGTTCAGCAGCATAGACATAAATGGACATAAACAATGCTTCAATGAAAAAGGCATAAATCTCAATCTGGAACGGAAGGGCCATAACCCGCCCAATCACTTCCATAAAGCCCGGCCAAAGCAGGGAGAGCTGAACGCCCGCAATGGTTCCTGTCGGAATGCCGACTCCGAGGAGGACAGCAAAGGCTTTTGTCCAGCGCTTCGCCATGATGACATAGTCATGGTCCTTTGTTTTCTGATAAATAAGCTCTGCTGTCAGCATCATCAGCGGAAGCCCAACGCCGATTGTCGCGAAAATAATATGGAAACCCATTGTTGTCCCAAACAGAGAGCGCGCAATTACCAAGTCATTCATATTTATCTTCCTTTCGCCAATTCTTCCATTTACATAGTGTCTGCGATTCATTCTGGAATATGTAAACATTTCCTTGAAAACAGAAAGAAAATGACAGGTGAATTTCGCTCATATAAAAAAGCAGCAGGAATATTACCTGCTGCTGTATCCTTAATTATTCAAGGCTTTCTCTATCCCTTTCAGGTTGTTTTCCATCAGGGTAAAGTAGGTTTCTTTATTATCGATATTTTCATCTGTCAGCACAGACAAATTATGAAGCTGCAGCGATTTGGCGCCAACTTCATTCTGGACGATTTCCGTCAGTTTTGAGCTTACATTCTGTTCAAAAAAGATATAGTTCAAGCCGTGCTCCCTGGCTGTTTTGATAATGTTTTCCAATTCCTTCTGTGTTGGTTCATTGGATGTGGAGAGACCTGAAACACTGATTTGCTCTAAACCATATCTTTTCTCCCAGTATCCGTATGCTGCATGGGAGACAATGATTTCTTTATGTTTTGCAGAATCAATAGTTTCCTTAAATTCATGGTGGAGGGAATCCAGTTCAGCGGCAAGCTTTTGGAAATTTTCTTCAAATTCCTTTTGGCGCTCCGGCATCTTCTCTGCCAGCTCATCTTTAATAGCTTCAGCCAGATCGGCAGCATAAAGAGGATCAAGCCATACGTGAGGATCAACATCGCCATGATTGTGTCCATCATCTTCATGGCTGTGTCCGTCTTCTTCATGGCCTTCCGCTTCTGTTCCTTCTTCATGGGCGTGCCCATCTTCTGTACCGGCCATATCAATATTTTCTCCTGCCGCCAGCAATGTTACATTCTCATTCTCGAGGGTGCCTTCGGCTTTGCTCACAAATCCTTCAAGGCCAAGGCCGATGTAAATGAACAGATCTGAATCGGCAAGAGCCATCATATCCTTTTGCGAGGGTTCGAATGTGTGCTCGTCAGCTCCCGGAGGATAGATGGTTTGGGCATCTACATAGCTGCCGCCAATTCTTTCCGCAAAATATTGGAGCGGATATACCGTTGTATACACATTCAGCTGATTTTTTGTATTTTCCTCCGCCTGGTCTGCATTTCCGTCCCCGCAGCCTGCCAGAAAAAGGCTGACCGGCAGCAATAGGGTGAGGAGCATGATTAACTTTCTCATAATAACCGCCTTTCATAAGTAAACCGTATTTATTTCGATTTGATTGTGATACATGATCATATGTTCTTAATGTTGATTATATAATACGTAATCGTTACGATTTTACTAAGTAATCTTACAAAATTTTTCTGTGAAAAGCAAGGGAAAAATTTTGTCTAAGAGAACGGGATTATGTATGCTAGAAGGTAGTGAATCATTATAAAGCCTACAGGAGGATATTATGAAACTGTTACAGCAAATATTAGACCATAACAAGGATTTCGTTGAAAATAAGCGTTACGAGGAGTTTGCAACAACAAAGTTTCCCGATAAACGGATGGTGATCCTGACATGTATGGACACAAGGCTGCTTGAGTTATTGCCAAAAGCCATCAATGTTGCGAATGGGGATGTCAAAATCATCAAGAATGCAGGTGCGCTTGTGGCCCATCCGTTTGGCAGCATCATGCGAAGCATCCTGGTGGCTGTTTATCAGCTGCAGGCGGACGAAGTTTTCGTCATCGGCCATCATGACTGCGGAATGAGCGCCATCAAGCCGGAGCTTGTGATTGAAGAAATGAAGAAGAGAGGCGTGGACGAGTCTGCCTTTGAAACGCTGGCATATTCAGGGATCAATGTAGAAGAGTTCCTTAAGGGATTCAGCTCCGTAAGCGAAAGTGTCGCCCACAGCGCCGATATGATCAAAAAGCACCCGCTCATGCCGAAGGATGTACCGGTCCATGGCCTTGTCATCAATCCGGAAACAGGAAAACTGGACCTGGTGGTTGACGGGTACGGGCAATAGTCATTTCTCGTTTTTCTCAGGAACAGGATCAAAGCCTCCAGGATGGAATGGGTGGCATTTGGTTATTCTGCGCACAGCAAGCCAGCCCCCTTTAAAGGGGCCAAATCTTTTGACGGCCTCCAGGCCATAATGGGAGCAGGTCGGGTAAAAACGGCAGGACGGCGGCTTAAGGGGCGAAATGGCAATCTGATAAAAACGGATCAGTCCGATCATCATCTTTTGAAGCATGTACTGCCTCATCCTTTCTACATCATAATTATTGATTATACTGTTTTGGAATCATAAGAGTCCATCTGCATGCATAGTTATGCTGGTAACGGACTGGGAATTTTATTCTATATTAATTTGATGAAAATAGTCGGCTTTTGCGTTATAATTGAAATTAAGACTTATAAGGAGTGATTACATGCCTTCAGTAGAAAGCTTTGAATTAGATCATAATGCCGTTAAAGCTCCATATGTAAGACATTGCGGTGTCCACAAAGTGGGAAGTGACGGAGTTGTTAATAAATTCGATATCCGCTTCTGCCAGCCAAACAAGCAGGCGATGAAGCCGGACACCATCCATACGCTTGAACATCTGCTTGCTTTTAATATCCGTACCCATGCAGAGAAATACGATCATTTCGATATTATTGATATTTCTCCAATGGGCTGCCAGACTGGCTACTATCTTGTTGTCAGCGGGGAGCCGACAGTGGAAGAAATCATTGATTTGCTTGAAGATACATTAAAGGATGCTCTTGAGATCACTGAAATTCCGGCTGCAAACGAAAAACAGTGCGGCCAGGCCAAGCTACATGACCTTGAAGGGGCAAAGCGTCTTATGCGCTTCTGGCTGGATCAAAGCAAGGAAGATCTGAAGCAAGTATTTGCTTAATAGAACGCAGTGCGCAAAAACCGGCATAATGCCGGTTTTTTTGCTGTCAGCTATTATAAAATGGGCGACAGCAGCCTCGATATGGATTCTTTAAGGCGGATGTAAAAACTTCTTTTGCTGTAGCGCTCTGCATCCATCAGGCTGGAAAGTTCAATATCATCACGGAATTTGCCGGCAAGCTGGCCGGATACCTCTTTATCATATATAAAGGCATTGACCTCAAAATTCAGCCGGAAGCTTCTTACATCTATGTTGGCTGTACCGACGGAAGAAATCTTTTCATCGACCACAATGGTTTTGGCGTGAATGAAACCATTATCATAAATATAAATTTCTGCTCCGGTTTTCAGCATTTCCCCGATGTATGAGTAAGTTGCCCAATAGACAAACATATGGTCCGGCTTATTCGGAATCATGATTTTTACTTTTACCCCAGAAAGTGAAGCAATCCGAAGTGCATCAAGCAGGCTCGCATCAGGGATGAAGTACGGCGTCTGGATCATAATGCTCTCCTTAGCCGAGCTGATCATCTTGATATAGCCATTTTTAATCTGTTCCCATTCTGAGTCAGGACCGCTGTTGACGATTTGGATCCCGATATTTCCGCTGCCGGCGCTTTCCGGAAAATACCGGGTATGATAATGGATATCATGGCGGTGTGACGCCTGGTTCCAGTCAAGGATGAATCTTGTCTGGATAGCGTGGACAGCCTCTCCGGTAATCCTCAGGTGGGTATCCCTCCAATATCCGAAGGAAGGATCCAGTCCCAGATATTCATCTCCGACATTAAAACCTCCCACATAGCCAATCTTGCCGTCTATGATGGCAAGCTTCCGGTGGTTGCGGTAATTGACCCTGATATTGATAAAAGGGAGCTTTGACGGGAAGAAAGCTTCCACTTCCCCTCCGGCTGCACGCAGCTCCCTGAAGAAACGTTTAGTCACGCCTCTGGAGCCCAATTCATCATACAGGACCCTGACCTTTACTCCTTCTTTTGCTTTTTCGGTTAAAAGGGAAACAAGCCCTTTGCCGAGGTTGTCCTTTTTAAAAATATAATACTGCAGATGGATATGATCCTGTGCCGATTTTATATCGCCGATTAAAGAATCGAATTTCTTCCTTCCGTCGGTAAATATCTCAACTTCGTTATCCTGGGTAAGGACGGCTTCATTATTGATCAAATGCATATAGATCAAATCATAGCTGTCCCTGATGGTTTCATTGCGAAAGGAAAACAATTGATTTTTAATTGATTGAACCTGCTGTCTGATCATTTCATCTATGCCGACCTTTTCCCGGTCCTCCCATTGAAACATCTTCCTTCGCGCAAGGTTCTGGCCAAACAGGAAATACATGATGAAACCAAGAATCGGTATGAAGAATAAGACCATCAGCCACGCCCAGGTGCCTCCTGCGTCCCTCCGCTCCAGGAAAATAACAATGATGGCAAAAATCACATTCAGCACAAAAATCAGACTGATAAATATCGAATAAACATCCATGAAAAAACACTCTCCCTGCTAAGGCAAAACCGCTTGCATCCAGCAGTCTGACGGCCGGCATCAATAATAGGATAGTGCCGGCCGCTTATGCACCGTTTCAAATGGTAATTAGAATAGGTTGTTTAAGCCTTGTTTTCTGTCTCTGTTTGCTCTGCTTCTGTATTTTCCCCCTCTTCATTTTTCAGGTGGGGGTTGTTCTCAATTGGATCGACGGTATGTTTATACGTATAAGCCTTGGAGGTTGTGACTACACTCAGGAGCAGTACGACTAAAACAATAATGATGCTGATAATTAAAATGATATACATGATTTCCCTCCTTTTGAATAGACGGGAAGAACAGCTGCCCACATGCTTCTGTATTTTTCCCTTTAAATTGCCTGATAATCGCGGGTTTTCCAACATTCGTATTTTATCATGAAACATTGGCCTGGTGGGTTTTCATAAAAAAAGCAGCAGCATGTTTTTAAAAAACGGAGGGTGGGTACTATAAAGAAGGGAGGTTGATAGTATGTCAAATCAATTAGTACAAGCAGTTAATAAACAGGTGGCCAATTGGACGGTATTATATGTAAAGCTCCATAATTACCACTGGTACATAAAGGGCCGCCACTTCTTTACCCTTCATGAAAAATTTGAGGAGCTGTACAACGAGGCAAATGAACATATCGATGTTCTTGCTGAAAGGGTGCTTGCCCTGGAAGGCAGCCCTGTTGCTACGATGAGGGAATGCCTTGAAATGGCTTCTGTTGAAGAAGCGTCAGGCTCTGAAAAAGAAGAGGATATGGTCAGGAGCATCTGCAATGATTTCATCAAGATGGAGGATGAACTGCAAAGTGCCATCGAAATTGCTGAAGAGGCAAATGATGAGGGCACAGCGGATATGCTGCTGTCTGTGAAGCAGAGCTTGAAAAAGCATATTTGGATGTTCAAAGCATTCTTAGGATAAGGATAAAAAGCATCCGGCAGCTGCCGGATGCTTTTTTGGTATGCAAAAAAAGAAGAGAAAGGAGCAGCCTGGAATATGATACTGGCTTTTCCTTTCTCTATTTATGTATCAAATTAATGAATATTCCGCTGAGGAAATATCGGATGCCTTTCCTGGCCGTAGTCCTCATTGGCAAATTTGCCCTTCAGGCTTTCGATTAAATAAAGGCCCATCAGGCTGTAAAGCTCCTGCTTATCCATTTCCTTCAGGAGGGAAAGAAGGTCATCATAGCTCATTTCCTCAAGAAAAGCGAATGCAAGCATATCAATGTCTTCCTCATCCCCTGTCAGCTTTCCGCGGTACAATTCGTAGAGCTCGTCAACAATTTTCATATGGTACACCTCCTCAAGATGGATTGCTAATGTATATTCGCGGCGGCCAGGAAAAATCCTGCCCGCCAGTCTTTCTATATTATATTTAGTAAATACCCTTCATTATGAAAAGTATTCCCCGAGAATAAAATTGCCTTCCTTGAGGGAAACAAAGATAAGAAGGAAATAAAAAGGGGATGACCAGGATGGAAAATAGGAAAGTGTATTATATAAGCGTTGCCAGCGGAGAAATATCCCAGAGTTCGGACAGTTCGCCCTGGAATTTTAAAATAGAGGCCAATGACGAAGAAATCACCAGGCTTAGGGAGTATTTTGACCAGAATCACTCAACTGACTGGCAGAATTTCTTCCGTGCCCATGTTCCGTATGTCCAGTATCATTATGACCGGGAGAATGATGCCTATGATGAAGGCCTGGCTGGGGCATACAAAATGATTTATGAGCTTGGGGATGAAGAAGCCAGGAAGCATATTGATGAGATGGGTATTCTTGGGGGGAGAAATTAAAAAAGTTTCCTATACTTCGTTTCAGGCGAATGAGGAAGGTATAAGAAGTATCTTGTTACTACTGTGCTTTACGAATATATTTCTAACAGTCAAGTCTTTTCATTGGATCTGTTTTCCTGTCTGGCCTGCGGGGTACAGTTGCCCAATTTATTTCAAAGCCCTGTTGATTGGAGTGCAAGGCACGTAGACTCCTGCGGGATTGCAGCGGCAAAGCTGAGACCCCGCAGGAGGTACGACGAGGAGGCTCAGCGCCGCCCCGCGGAAAGCGAAGTGCCTGGAACGCAAATCAACAGCCCCATTAAAGGAAGGATTTTTTTAGTTGAACTTCAGCGCACGATGCCCTATGCAGGTAAAAAGACTTTTCACAATAAAATACAAAAAAGGGGCAAGGAAATCTTTCCCCGCCCCGATTATGTTTGCTATTTTACATCTCCATTTCAACTGCTGTGTCCAAAACCTCTTGAGGGATTGTGATTTCTTTTACCTCGTTGTAGTCTGAGTATTTGCCCTCGATTTTTTGATTGAGTGAGACTGTCTGCCCTTCAACTGCCATTTCCATAGTCATATCCATATTCAGTGATGAAGGATAGAAAGTTTCCTTATCAACCAGAATGGTGTAATCGACGTTTTCAATCTTCATATTGTTAAATACTTCTTCATCAGCAGCCATTTCCGGCGGCAGTGTATCAGCCATTGTTTCTTTCATAAGTTCAGTGAATTTTTCTCCTGATGCTTTCAGTTTGAGAATGAAATGATTGTCGTCCTGTTCAAATGTGAAGTCATCTGTAAATTCCTGCAGCTTTTTTAATTCTTCAGCCGGATTTGTCTGCTGACCGGACATTTGGATCAGCTGGTCTGACATTTCTTTGGGAAACTTCATCCATGTTTCTCCAGCAGGGTCATACATGAACATGCCTTCTTCAGTAAAATAGCTTTCAGTCTCATAAGTTTCACCGGACTGGTCCTGGGACATGGCCGTTTTTTGGTAAAAGGCCATTGGCTCTGTAACGACATCCATCTGGATATCAGAGCTGATATTCATGTTTTCTTCCTCCTGGCCGGCGCTGATCATCTGATCCATTGTCATATCGACCGAAAAGCTATTTAGGTTTTCTGAAGCCTCTGTCGTTTTATCCAAAACTTCCTCAAGCGTAAGGTCAGATTCATTCTCTGCTGTTTCGCCATTTTCTGCAGCCGTGCCATTTTCATCTGAGTTATTGCTCTCACTGACAGGGGCAGCCGTCTGGTTGCATGCTGCCAGCATGAATAAAAGGATAAGGCTAGCTGCTAATGATAGAATTTTTTTCAAAATATACACTCCTCTGTTAGTATTTGTTATCTTTTTTACGGACGGTTTGCCGAAAAGTTTCGAGAATTGCCTAATATGGTCCATTAAGCCTAAATATAAATATCTTGATTACGCTCCCTCCCTTTATAACACGCCCTATACAGGGATATTTATGTATCCACTGCGAGTTTCATAGGAAAATTGTATGGATTCACAGGTCCTTTCCCTATTTAGGAAGAGCTTAATCTGTTTTTATATGAAAAATTTACCTGTATGCGCTGCGAAAGTGGTTTCCTGCTGAAAGCTTCTTCTATAATAGAGAAAAAGGAAAACAGGAGTGGACTTGAATGGAAGTTTTCAAAGATTACAATGGGGGGACTGTCAGACTGTCTTTCCAGAAGGGATCATTCCTTGAAAAAGCAAAGCATGTCCTTGTCATATGCCGGTATGAAGATAGCTGGCTTCTGACGGATCACCAGGAGAGGGGCTGGGAGTTCCCGGGCGGAAAATGTGAAGCGGGAGAAACGATTGAAGAGGCAGCGAGGAGAGAGGTCCGGGAAGAGACAGGAGCCCTGCTTGATGATCTGCTGTTTATCGGCGAATATGAGGTAAAGCTGGATGGCCTGTCTTTTGTAAAGGCCATTTACTGGGGGCATGCAGCAGAGCTGGAGAAAAAGGATTCTTATCTGGAGACGGATGGACCGGTTCTATTTAAAGGGGATTTGCTGGCGGAGAGGATGGACAGCCGCTTCAGCTTTATCATGAAGGATGACGTGGTAAAAAGGAGCATTGAAATGGTGGAAGGACAGCTTTGAAGGGCAACAGCCTTCCGATTGGCAAGTGCATCAAAATTGGCGGTCGGAGGGTACTCCCAAGCCGGCAAGTCGGTATCTGCTGCGGTGCTTTCCCGCTTCATTTTTTTAGTTTTTAACATAAACGTTTTACCAATAAATATAAGCAGACTGCAACCTTGACCCAATTTTTTTTAAAAACTTTGTTGATTGGAGTGGAAGGCACGTAGACTCCTGTGGGAGATAGCGGCAAGGCTGAGACCCCACAGGAGCGGCAGCGACGAGGAGGCTCAGCGCCGCCCCGCGGAAAGCGAAGTGCCTGGAACGCAAATCAACAGCCCCATTAAAGGGCAGGGGAAAATTGAAACGCCTAGGCTGGCAACATTCAGCTTTTAATCAGCTTTTTCTCGAGCAGATCCACAAGCTGGTACATAATAGTGGCAAAGACAGCGATGATGAGGAGCGACAGCATGACAAGCGTAAAGTTGAATACCTGGAACCCGTAAATGATCATATAGCCAAGTCCTTTTGAAGAAACCAGGAATTCTCCGACAATCACTCCGACCCAGGACAGGCCGACATTGACCTTCAATGTGGAGATGATGACAGGGAAGGAAGCTGGAAGGATGGCTTCCTTAAAGCATTGGGCCCTGGTGGCGCCAAAGGTCTGGAGCACCTTCAGATAGTTGGGATCCACTTCCTTAAAGGATGTATAAACGACTATGGTTGTAATAATGACTGATATGATGGCGCCCATGGCGACGATGGATGTAAAGCTCGGACCGAGGGCAACAATCAGGATTGGCCCGAGAGCAACCTTGGGCATGGCATTCAGTATGACAAGATACGGATCCAGTATTTTCTGGATGATAGGAGACCACCAGAGAATGGCAGCCAGCAATGTGCCAAGGAAGGTTCCCAGGACAAAGCCGAACACAGTTTCCGAAAGGGTGATTCCGAGGTTGGCCAGGAGAGAGCCGTCGCTCAGCTTGGACAGGAACAGCTCCCATACCTTTGATGGCGAGCTGAAAATCAGCGGATTAATCCATTCGTTCCTGCTGAATATCTCCCAGCCGGCAAAAAAGAAAGCGAATATGACCAGCTGAAAAAAGCGGACCCGCCTTTTCTCGCTTCTCAGCCCCTTCTTGTATTCAAGATGCAGGGCTTCAATCCTGTTATTCTGACTCAAGGGACTCCATCTCCTTCCATACAGTCTGGAACAATGTAGAATATAAAGAATGGCTTCTGGCCTGAAAAGGGCTGAGATTCCGCAGTTCATCCGGGATGTGGAAGGTTTTATGGAGCCTTCCGGGGCGAGGGGAAAACATGAATATCCTATCGCTCATGGCAATGGCCTCGCCGATATCATGTGTCACAAGGATGGCCGTTTTTCCGAAAGCTTTCAGCGTGCCTGAGACAAGGTCTTCAAGCTTCAGTTTAGTCTGATAGTCAAGGGCGGAGAAGGGCTCGTCGAGCATCAGCAGCTTTGGTTCAGCAGCAAGGGTGCGCACCAGGGCCACCCGCTGGCGCATGCCTCCCGACAGCTGTTTGGGGAACTGTTTTTCAACACCGGATAATCCCATTTCAGCAAGCAGGCTGAAAGCATAATCCCTTTTGCTTCCGGTGTCTTCTCCTGCAAGCTTTAAGCCGATCAAGATGTTCTCCTCGATTGTTTTCCAGGGGAACAGATAGTCCTGCTGGAGCATATAACCGATCTTCCGTTCAGAAACATTGACTGGGCGCCCCTCAAGAGAGACCTTGCCCTCTGAGGGTTCTATAAGGCCTGCAATAATGGACAGAAGCGTAGTCTTTCCGCAGCCGCTTGGGCCAAGGAAGGAGACAAATTCCCCTTCCTTAATGCTTAAGGTAATATCAGAGAGGGCCGTGTTTGCAGTGTTTTTGGTAAAATAAGTATGATTGATCTGTTCAATCTCGAGAAAGTCCATTTTTCACCCTCCGTTTCTTTAATTCAGAGCCTTGCCTACTTCATCACTTTTTCGGCAATTTCTGTATTAACTAATGTTTCATGATCAATCCGTTTTGGAAGTTCGCCGGCCTCATCCATAATATCCTGGAGGTTTTTCCATTCCTCTTCATCCAATATAGGATCAGCTGCAAACGAGCCTTGGCTTCTGTAGCGGTCCACTACCATTTCGATGATGTCAAGGTCAGTGTCCTCGAAATATTTCTGGATTACTTCAGCAGTTTCCTGGGGCTCATGCGAATCAACCCACTGCTGTGCCTTATAGATTGCACGGGCAAATTTCTCAACCGTTTCACTGTTTTCTTTCATATAGCTTTCTTTTGCCATAAAGGTGGTATAAGGTACATGACCGGATTCTGTGCCAAAGGAGGCGACAATATGCCCTTTGCCTTCTTTTTCAAACACGCTGGCAGTCGGTTCGAAAAGCTGAACGAATTCACCTGTGCCTGAAGCGAAGGCTGGAGCGATATTGGCATAATCTACATTTTGGATCAGGTTTAAATCTTCCTGGGGATCAATTCCATGCTTCTTCAATACAAACTCCCCTACCATCTGAGGCATTCCGCCTTTGCGCTGGCCAAGGAAGGTTTTCCCCTTCAGCTGATCCCATGTAAAGTCGTCGATCTTTTCCCGGGATACGAGGAAGGTTCCATCTGTCTGTGTCAGCTGCGCAAAATTGATGACAGGATCATTTGTGCCCTGGCCGTATACATAGATGGAGGTTTCCGATCCGACAAGCGCCACATCTGCTCCATCCGAAAGAAGGGCTGTCATCGTTTTATCTCCGCCAGGGGTGGTTGTCAGTTTGACATCAAGGCCTTCTTCTTTGAAAAATCCCTTTTCAATGGCAACATATTGGGGAGCATAGAAGATGGAACGGGTAACTTCCGCAATCCTGACAGTCTGGACTTCGTCTTTGCCGCAAGCCGCCAGCGGCACCAGCAGTACAAATACAGCCAGCAAAGAAAAACCTATTTTTAAAGCTCTTTTCATGCTATTGCCTCCCGTGTGTAAAGGTGTGTGTTCTTATCTAAGCTATCGTATGATTTGGGAAAAAAATGTGTGAATGCCCAGGAACGGAAATTTAAAGGAAGGCTTTGTGCCTATTATTCTGCAGGGTTAAGGAGATGAGAATTGATGGAAGAAATGATTATAGACAGGCAGCGCTATCCTTCCCCAAACCCTGCCATTGAATTGAGCCTTATCACTTATACAGCCGGGGGATTAAAGATTAAAGGCCTGCTGGCAGAGCCGAAGGATGGGGAGATATATGATGGATTCCTTTATTTGCGGGGCGGAATCAAAAATGTGGGGAAAGTCAGGCCGGGGCGGATTGTCCAATTTGCTTCAGAAGGTTTTATTGTATTTGCGCCATTTTACCGGGGAAACCAGGGAGGGGAAGGGAATGAAGATTTTGCAGGTGAAGACAGGGAAGATGCATTTTCAGGCTTCCGCCTTCTTCAGAATCATCCCCGTGTAGATAAAGTCCATATTTTTGGCTTTTCCAGGGGAGGAGTCATGGCGCTCCTTGCAGCCATCCATCATCCTGAAGCGGCATCTGTCGTTACATGGGGCGGAGTCAGCGATATGGCATTGACGTATGTGGAGAGGAAGGATTTGCGGAGAATGATGAAGCGGGTAATTGGGGGAACACCGGTTAAATATCCTGAACGGTACGAAAGCAGGACCCCCCTCTATCATCTTGAGGATATGGGGCCTCCCGTGCTGATCATTCATGGAGCTAAGGACCACAATGTTTCTGTCGAGCACGCCTACAGGCTTGAAAAGCGGCTGAAGGCATTGGGGAAGCCGGTCGAGAGCTGGTATTTCAACGAATATACCCACTACTTCCCGCCGGCTGTCAACCGCAGGGTGGTTTCCGATTTAACTGCATGGATGAAAAAACAGGCTGAATACTGTACTATAAGAGTAGATTAGAGAATGAAGGAGAGATATCCTATGGGAATGCCTTTGGAATTAAATACAATGATTGTGACAAAGGGCAGGGAAACCAGGCTTGAAGACAATTATTTTACTCTTGAAAAAGAAGGCTACAGGATTTATCCGCTGGACATCCCCGTAGAAGTCCGCAAAACAAAAGAAGCTGATCTAAGCGGAACTGCCCTGATCAGGAAGCTTGAAATGCGAGATGGAAAAACACGCATCACCTATCAGCTGGTAGCACTGAATTCGACTAACTAAAAAGGCAGGCCCCTGTGATGGAGGCCTGTTCATTTTTTGTAAACGGCCGAAGAGGAAAGATTAGTGAAGCGGACCGATATACAGCGACTCTGGACGAAAGATCGCATTGTTGTCGGCCTGTTCAATTACGTGTGCTGTCCAGCCTGCTATCCGGGCAGCAGTGAATGTAGGTGTAAAGAGGGAGGAATCCATCTTCAGGGCTTTCATGATGGCTGCTGCGTAATATTCGACATTTGTATATAATGACCGGCCCGGCTTATATTCCCCCAGAAGCCTCAATGCTGTTTGTTCCGTTACCAGCGCCATATCAAGCCATGTATCATGGCCGGCAAACTGCTGAAGCTTATCCTTTAATGCTGCTGCCCGCGGATCCAGCGTTTTGTATATGCGATGGCCAAACCCCATCAGCTTTTCCCCCCGCTCCAATTTCTCCCTGATGACAGCTTCTGCATCTCCCCGCTCCATTATTTCATCCAGCAGCTCTATCACTCCTGATGGAGCCCCTCCATGAAGCGGGCCTTTCATTGTGCCGATTGCTGAAGTAATGGCTGAAATAAGGTCTGATTCTGTGGATGCAGTCACTCTTGCTGAAAAGGTCGAAGCATTCATCCCATGCTCCATTGTAAGAAGCAGATACGTTTCCAAAGCCTCTGAATGGGCCTTTTCAGGGATTTGTCCCTTCAGCATATAAAGATAATTGGCAGCATGGCCCAAAGAGGGTTCAGGATCTACCGGCTGCTTCCCTTCCAGCAGCCGGCTCCTGAAAGCGATCATCACTGGTATGAGAGCGGTCAGCTGGACAGCCTGCCTTACTGCTGGCTTTTCCAGGCTTCCTCCAAGTGAGGATACAGCGGTTCTTAACACGTCCATCATGCTGAAAGACACGGGCATGGCTGTTATAATGCTGGCCACATGCGGAGGAATCGCCCTGAATGAGTGGAGTTCAGTCTTCAAATCGTCCAGTTCCCCGCGGGCGGGCAGGCGGCCATGCCAAAGCAGGAAAGCTGCTTCTTCAAAAGAGCACTTCCTGGTCAGTTCTCCGATTTCATAGCCCCGGTAAATCAGCTGTCCCTTCAATCCATCCACATGGCCAACGGAGGTTTCAGCAGCAAGGATTCCTTTTAATCCTTTAGCAATCATTCTCATTCTCCTTTCCTTATCTGCTTTCATTGTATAAAATATTAATTATTAAGAAAATTAATTATTTTTAATTGAAATGATTAAGAAAATTAATCAGGAAGGGTGGAGCTATGGATTTAAGCTGGGTGACAACATTTATTGCAGCGGCAGAGACTGGCAGCTTCCGGAGAGCGGCAGACCTGCTTTATATCTCGCAGCCTACTGTTACAGTTCATATAAGGCAGCTGGAAAAAGAGACCGGGGCAGCTCTTTTTGAACGGGGAGGCAGAAAGGTGGAACTGACCGAAGAAGGCAGAAGATATCTGGAACACTGCCGGAAGCTGATGGCTGTCCATCAGGAAAGTCTCGAAGATCTGCAGTCCATTTCACAGGGGTTCACTTCATCGCTGAATATTGCCATTTCCCCGCTTGTTGCTGATACCATCCTTCCATATGTACTGAAAAGCTATATAAAACAGCATCCAGAGGTCGAGATTTCAGTCGTCATCGCTGATTCGTCCGATATAGAAGGAGCTGTCAGCAAGGGGGTTGTGGATATTGGCCTTTCATGTCTTCCGGCCGCTGACCCGCAAATGATATCAGAGCTTCTATACAATGACAGGGTAATGCTTGTCGCCGGACATGACGGGAGAGATTCGGAAAGTGCCCCGCCCCTTGATGAAGAAGAGGTTCTCTTGTCTGCCTATCTTCTGACACATAACCACCCAGGCTATTGGGACCAGCTTTGCAGGGCGGTAAAGATTCGTTATCCCCGCGTGAAAATGATGCGGGTGTCGCAGACGCATATAACCAAGCGCTTTATAGCCGAAGGCCTTGGTGTATCTTTCCTGCCTGAGTCGACTGTGAGGCGGGAGCTTCTGGAAGGACGGCTATTGGAGGTAGAGTGCAGGAATATACAGCTGCCGGAAGCAGCTGCCTATGCAATCATGCGGTACAGCCATTCAAAGCAGAGGGAATTTTTAAGCTTTCTATCCAATTACAGAATCTAAAAGAGGGCAAACTGCTGCATGTTGTTTTGAAGCCTGGCTGAAAAGGAATGGATAAGCAGGGAGATGATAACAGTGGCATTTGATTATAAAATGGACTTTGAACAGATCGATTTCCGCAAAAATCCGGAGAAATACAGGGTTGGGAGAGGGGAGCAGGGGGTGCTGCTGGTCGAACCATATAAAAGTGAAATTCTTCCCCATTGGCGTTTCCGGACGCCGGAGATTGCAAAGGAGTCATCGGAAAAGATTTATCAGCTTTATTTGGAGTATAAGAAAAAAGGAGATTTTCCCGGCATGGACATGAGCCGTAAATTCATTCAGATGGGTTATACGCGTGCAAGGCGGTATGCGAATTATAAAGGCGGACGCAAGTATGATGATGATGGGGAGGTAAAGGAAAGGACCCTTGATGAGGAAAAAGCGGAGTCGGCACGTATTTTTAAGGAAAAATGGAACCTGTTCAGAGAGGACCAGGAGTACCTGGAACTAAAAAAAGCCCATCAAAAGAAATATGGATAGAACAGCAAGCCGTGCCAGGATTCCGGGCACGGCTTGCTGCTTTTACCTATTCACTGTTAAAAGAATCTCGGCTTTAATCAATAGTCAGGCCTCTGAAGGACCGCCTTTTTCCTCGATTTCAGCCGGTACGTCTGTGAATTTTTTGAAATTGGCCCTGAATTGGGCGGCAAGCTCTTTTGCTTTTTCGGCATATGCTTCCGGATCTGCCCATGTTTTTACTGGCTGAAGGACATCATCAGGAACACCAGGCACGTGAAGCGGAATCTCAAGGCCAAAGATTTCATCTTTTGCTGTCTCAGCATGATTCAGTTCACCGATCAAAGCAGATTGAACCATTGCGCGTGTGTAGGCAAGCTTCATGCGGCTGCCTGTTCCGTACTCCCCGCCTGTCCAGCCTGTATTGACAAGGAAGACGTTGGCATTATGCTCGCTGATTTTCTCGCCGAGCATTTGAGCATACCTCATTGCCGGCAAAGGCAGGAACGGTGACCCGAAGCAGGTTGAGAATGTGGCCTGCGGGGAAGTGATGCCGCGCTCAGTTCCGGCAAGCTTTGACGTATAGCCGCTTAAGAAATGGTACATGGCCTGCTCTTTAGAAAGCTTGGAGATTGGAGGCAGTACCCCAAACGCATCCGCCGTCAGGAAAATAATCGTATTCGGATGGCCGGCGACGCTAGGATCGACGATATTGTCGACAGCCTGGAGCGGATAGGCCGCACGGGTATTTTCTGTCAATGTATTATCGTCATAATCAGGAAGGCGTGACTCCTGATTGACGATGACATTTTCCAGGACAGATCCGAAGCGGATGGCGTCAAAAATCTGCGGCTCCTTCTCGCGTGTCAGGCCGATGCATTTTGCATAGCATCCACCCTCGACATTGAAAACTCCTGTTGATGACCAGCCGTGCTCATCATCTCCGATCAGGCGGCGGTTTGGATCAGCGGAAAGTGTCGTTTTCCCTGTTCCGGACAGCCCGAAGAAAAGGGCCACATCGCCTTCTGTGCCGACGTTTGCCGAACAGTGCATAGACAGGATGCCGTTTTCCGGAAGGACATAATTCATGATAGAGAATATCGACTTCTTGATTTCCCCGGCATATTCCGTGCCGCCAATCAATATAGTCCTGCGCTCGAAGGATACAATGATGAACGTCTCGGACTGTGTCCCGTCAATAGCCGGATCTGCTTTAAAATCAGGGGCGGAAATGACAGTGAAGGCAGCTTCATGTTCGAGCAGCTCTTCTTCAGAAGGACGTATGAAAAGCTGATGGGCAAAAAGATTGTGCCATGCATATTCATTGATTACTTGAATAGGAAGCCTGTGCTTTGTGTCGGCTCCTGCAAAACCTTTAAACACGTAAACTTCTTCTTTATCTTTTAAATGATCGATCACTTTAGTATAAAGACTGGAAAAGATCTCTTCGGAAATAGGCTGGTTCACTGGTCCCCAGTCGATCTTATCCTTCACGGATGCTTCTTCAACAATATATTTATCCTTTGGCGACCGGCCGGTATATTTTCCGGTTGTGGCGCAGATTGCACCAGTTGCCGTCAGGACGCCTTCCTGTTTATTCAGTACTTTTTCCACAAGCTGGGGTACAGACAATTGCATTTGAATATTCTGGCCTTGCAATAGGGTGCTGAGTTCGTTTGGGATGCTTACAGAATTCATCTGATGAATACCTTCCTTTGCCAATTTGTTTTTGAAAGTGATTACATCTCAAAAATAGTATAACACATTTAAATTATTAATCTATACTATTTAACTTTTTTCCTTGTGTTAACAAGAAATTGTAACAATTCACCTATTCTGAGAGGAAAGCTGCATAATTTTTTGTTGTTAAGGGTAAAAAAATAACAAAGTCAAGGGATATTTCGTGAATATATATTGACAATATGGTGAACGAAGAGGGATAATAAGGAAAAAAAGGGGAGCGATAAGCATGAACAGCAATCAAAAGGTTATAATCTTCACCAAAAATATCGGCGGAGCCATCCTGGCAGCTGGAATTCTCACTTTTCTGGCTGGATTTTTTGCAAACGGTTCCAGCTTACTGACTCCTATCGGAATCGGAATGGTCATAGGAGCAGTTTTCATTTTCCTCATGGGCATCTTCTTTAAAGCAACAGAAGAAATGCTCGAAAAAACAGAAGGCTGCAGACTGACAGTACAGCACAAAAAATAGGAGCGTCGGATGACGCTCCTTTTATTTTGCAGGAAAAAGGGGACTGAAAAAGCTTTTCAGTCCCCTTTTTGATTTCTAGGTGCCACTTAAGATCTGATGTTCTGATTTCCTTATCTCTCTTAGGTATAGTAATGGCAATAAATCGCCGGAACCCGAAAGCACAAAAAGTTAAGTAAGCCTGTTGATTGGAGAAGGCACGAAGACCCCTGCGGGATTGCAGCGAAAATGTTGAGACCCCACAGCGCGGAGCGCGATGAGGGTCAACTTCGCCCCGCGGAAAGCGAAGTGCCTGGAACGCAAATCAGCAGTCCTCATTTATACGGGGGGCGTTCAAAAGAGCAGACCTTCCCGGACCTGAATGTGGGAATCAGTGACAGGTTGTAAAATAAGTGGATGAATTCCCCCTAATTTCTAAAAAGCTTTAAAAATAGCTCAAATAGACGGAGAAATTCCGGCTATCAACTCAAAAAACAGGAAAAAGGGCAACTTCGCTTCCCTTAACCGGAAAATCTCCGCTTATTTTATGGCTTGCTGGCCACTCAAGTAACGGGAAGACTTCCAGATTTTTATAACCAATCCTTCACTAAACTGCTCAATCATTCGAATAAGCCTCTCATAAAGTAATACCACAAAATGTAAACTGTTCTTGGTTATAAGAATAAGCAACGACCCTTTACGAAATGAGCCAATCTTTATTCTGAGGTACAGTAATGGATTAATGAAATGCCGGAATCAAACCTGCAAAAAAGTTAATTAGACCTGTTGGTTGGAGTGCAAGGCACGTAGACTCCTCATAAAATGCATGCGCATTTTTCTCGTGCGAAGAAATATCGAGGAAGAGGATTCAACGTCCTGCGGGATTGCAGCGGCAATGCTGAGACCCCACAGGAGCACAGCAAAGAGGAGGCTCAGCGTCGCCCCGCGGAAAGCGAAGTGCCTGGAACGCAAATCAACAGCCTTCATTTATAAGGCAAAAAAAAATAGGAGCGCCATTTGACGCTCCTATTTTTTATGGTTAAAGCAAGGCGCTTCCGCTTTTAGTTTTACATATAACCCCAAATCATGGTAAGCAATGTACCAAACACAGTCACCAGGGCTATAAAGATCGAATAATAAATATTGGTGAAAATCGTTCCTTTGTCATCTGATTCTCCTGCGTGCATGAATACGACCAGCTGCAGTGCAGCCTGTATGAATGCCGTAATAACAAGGATCGTCAGCCCGACTGCATAGGACATGTCAAAGAAGTAAACCATGAGGGCCACTGCTGTCAGGATTAGTGAGAATACAAAGCCCATCACTTGTTTGCGAGGAAATAATTCGCTCATTGTTTACATCAGTCCTTTCAGGTAAATGAAGCTGAAGATGAAGATCCACACAACATCAAGGAAGTGCCAATACAGTGAAAAGATGAATGACTTATTGGCAGTGTGGGGATTCAATCCGCGTTTTTTCACCTGCAGCATGATTGCCAGTCCCCAGAAAATCCCGAACGTAACGTGGAGTCCGTGAGTCCCCAGTGTAGTGAGCAGGATCGCTGTAAAGGCGCTTGTCTGAAGTCCTGCACCGATATGGACATAGTGTATGAACTCGTATATTTCTACACTCAGGAATCCAAGTCCAAGAAGGATGGTAATCCCAAAGAATGCAAGCATCGCTTTTTTATTGCCGAGCCTCATGGCATGAATCGCCAGCCCGATCGTAAAGCTGCTCGTCAAAAGAACAAATGTCTCTATCAAAACAGGTGAGATCTCAAAGATTTCACCGGCAGACGGACCGCTTCCGGTCCTGTCCACCAAGGTAAAATATCCGGCAAAGAGTGTTGCGAAAAGCATGATTTCCGCACCAAGGAAAATCCAGAATCCCAATATCTTTGTCTTATTTTCTTCAGTACTAAATTCAAGCGGCAGCGAGTGATCTATTTTCATTAGTTAGCACCCCGCATATTAGTTTCATTTTCAGTTTTTTCGATTTCCTTAACCGGGATATGGTAGCCATAATCCTTTTGGAACGACCATACTGCCATGCAGGCAAAGATTCCGATCGTTGTGATGATGACTGGAATCCACATAGCAAAGATGAAGGAGAAGCCCCATGCAAAGAAGATGCAGCTTAAGATAAATGGCAAGCCGCTGTTATTCGGCATATGGATTTCTTCATATTTGCCAGGGAATAGGTTGTGTCCGTGTTTCTTCGCATCCCAGAGGCCTTCAGAAGTCTTCACCTCAGGCAGTACGGCAAAGTTATATACCGGCACCGGTGTGTTTGTCGCCCACTCAAGGGAACGTGCATCCCAAGGATCTGAACCGATATCTCTTGAAGCATAGCGTGTGCTGTAATACACATTGTATACAATCAGGGCGAATCCGACAGCAAGCCCTGCAGCTCCAATAAAGGAAAGCATATTCCAGATGCCGTATCCAGTAGCTTCAGAATAAGTGTACGCGCGGCGCGCCTGTCCGTCCAATCCTGAGAAGAACATCGGCATGAAAGCAAGGAGTGTACTCATGGAGATAATCCATGCAGTCAGCTTCCCGATCTTTTCGTTCAGGATGTAGCCGAACATTTTCGGCCAGTAGAAATGGAAACCGGCAAGCATCGCGAAAACTACACCCGGAATAATAACCATATGGAAGTGGGCAACCAGGAACATTGTATTATGATACTGGTAATCTGCAGCCGACATTCCGAGCATGACACCTGTTACCCCGCCGATTGTGAAAATCGGGATGAAGAGAAGGGAATAAAGCATTGGCGTCGTAATCGTAATTTTCCCTTTCCAGAGCGTCAGGAGCCAGTTGAAGATCTTAACTCCGGTCGGCACGGCAATCGCCATGGTTGTAATAGAGAAAATACTGTTTGTCAAAGCTCCCTGGCCCATTGTAAAGAAGTGGTGGGTCCAGACAAGGAAGGACAAGAGTGAAATGATCACCATGGATCCTACCATTGATTTATAGCCATAAAGGTTCCTGCGTGCGAACGTTGAGATGATCTCGCTGTATATACCGAAAGCAGGAAGTATCAGAATGTATACCTCAGGGTGTCCCCATACCCAGAAGAAGTTTGCCCACAGCATATCCATACCGCCATTGCTGGTCGTAAAGAAGTTGGTGGCAAATAATCTGTCAAGAGATCCCATTGCAAGAGCAACAGTCAGTACAGGGAAAGCAAATACGATAATGATGCTGGCAACAAGTGATGACCATGTGAACATTGGCATTTTCATCAATGTCATGCCAGGAGCACGCATCCTGAGGATGGTGGTTACCATATTGATACCGGTCATCAATGTACCCAAACCAGCGATTTGCAGTGAGAACATATAATAGTTGGTTCCGACTGATTCGCTGAACTCAGTCCCTGCAAGAGGGAAGTAGGAAGTCCAGCCGGCATCAGGCGAACCGCCGATAACGAATGAGATGTTCAGCAGCATGGCACCCATGAAGAAGAGCCAGAAGCTGAGTGCATTAAGTTTAGGGAAAGCAACGTCGCGTGCCCCGATTTGAAGCGGCACAACAAAGTTCATGAAAGCCATGATGAATGGCATTGCCATGAACAGAATCATAACTGTTCCGTGCGTTGTGAAAATTTCATTATAGTGCTGTGCGTCAAGGAGGGTATTGTCCGGCACAGCCAGCTGGGCACGCATCATGATGGCATCTGCGCCGCCTCGGAAAAGCATGAGCAGGGCAGAAATCAGATACATGATCCCAATCCGTTTATGATCGACTGTTGTCAGCCATTCTCTCCACAGATAGCCCCATTTTTTAAAATAAGTCAAGCCTGCAATGATGGCAATAACCGTTAAACCTATAGCAACCATTGACGCATAGATTACAGGGCTGGGATGCGGAATGGCAAAACGTTCAAAGAATTCCATAGGATTTTAAACTCCTTTCTAGGGTAGCGGGTCTGTTCTTATTAATGGCCTTCATGTTCTGAGTGGCCATTGTCGCCAGATCCGTCCTCTTCCATATCCATATGTTCATGATCTGAGTCAGCATCATGGCTGTCAGAGCTGGAACCATGGTTATGGCCGCCATGCTCGCCTTCAGGTGCGGGCATGAAATCAAGATGTGTTCCGGTATAAGTTGACTGTCCAAGATGCCCCGGTTCAAGCAGTTCATTGAATTTTTCTTCCGTAAGAGGCTCAGCCGTATCTTTCACGTCATCAACCCATTGGTCAAACTCTTCCTGCGGCATGGCTGTTACATTGAATGTATTTTCAGCAAAGCCTTTTCCGTTAAAGTTGGCATTGCGCCCCATATATTCACCGGGTTCATCTGCTCCCAGGTGCAATGTGTTGACCATATCAGCCATGGCATATTTTTGTCCGCCAAGCTGAGGGATCCAGAAGCTTGTGATCGGTCCGTATGAATAGAGCTTAAATTCAAGCGGGCGGTCAGTCGGTACATATAGATAGTTGACTGTTTCGATATCTTCTTCTGGATAGCTGAAATGCCATTTCCAGTTAGAAGATGATGCATATACGACTAAAGGCTCTTTGTCGCCGTATCCTGTAGGTGCTGATTCCACTTTATAGTTGCTTTGTGTGGATACAACCGATAGGAAGATGACGATCAGGACGGGGATACCGACACAGACCGCTTCGACCAGAAGATTTCCTTTAATATGCGGCGGTTCATAATCCTTGCTTTGCTTTGAAGAGCGGTATTTATAGAGCATATAAGCAAGCATGGCAAAAACCACAAGGACGATGACAGACATGATTGCCGTTGACAGGATGATGTCTTTTGCCTGGACGGCGGCCTGAGGCCCCTTGGGATCCAGCACCATCAGCGGCTCACAGCCTGATAGAATAGTAATGATTGTAAATATTCCTAAAAGCAAAGAATATTTCTTTTTCATGGATAAGCCCCTTTCTCAATGGCTGAAAGTTTAATAACATAATAATAGTGTATATGTTACATAGTTCACAATCTGTTATCATCATAAGCAATTTTAAAGGGTAATTCAATAGAATGTGAAAGGTGTCACAAATTGTTCAAGAAGATAGAAATTCTTTCCGAACTTTGCGGCATATTATTTGCACAACAGAAATTAAGGGGGCTTGCCAAGGCGGGGGAAACTCCTGCAGCTAAGCAGAAGAGGCATTATTTATAATGAAACATATATTATATAGATATAAGTTTACACTGCTTCTATATTGATTGAAAGGTATGGTAAAATTTAATAAAAAGCACGATTTTACAGGCGGGAGATGGTAATGTGAAAACGATGGCCCTTTACGACAATACTTGCCAGCTTTGCCAGATGACAAAAAAATCTTTCCAAAAGCTTGACCTGCTCCACAGGGTAGACTGGGTTTCACTCCAGAAATATGAACAGGAGCATGGAGAAATTCAGTTCAGCAGCAGGGAGCTGAGGAAAGAGCTTCATATTATAACTCCTGAAAAAAAGGTCCTGAAAGGTTTCTATGCAGTAAGAAGGCTGCTGCTGCTGTTCCCCCTGACCTTCGTTCTCGGGCTCTTTATGCACCTTCCTTTCGCATCTGCTGCCGGGGTTCCGGTATACCGGTGGATTGCACGGAACAGACACAAACTGCTTAGGAAGAAATGCAAGGACGGCAGCTGTTCCCTGTGATTAATTTCCATATCGGATTTTCTGCAGGTGCAGGATGAATTTCTTCTTGCTATAGCGGAGAAAATGATTGACGCCGCTACATCTGTACGTTATGATTTTACCTTGAACGGATACTCTCTTATCCCGAGCTGGTGGAGGGACAGGCCCGATGAAACCCAGCAACCTGCTAATGATGCTTTTGAAAACGGATATATGCTGAAAAGAGCATAACGGTTCAAATTACCAGCCAGCAATGGTCTGTTTTTAGCAAAGGTGCTAACCTGACGCAAGGAAGATTCCTTGAACGATAAGAGTGAAAGGCGCGAATCATTTTGCTTTCAACCTTTTCACTTTGGGAAGGTTTTTTATTTTGCATTTTGAGGGATGTCTTTTAATTGCATATTATGGAAGTTTTTGCATAAAGCTGATTTACAAGGGCTATGCATTTAACAGGATAAAATCATACAATTTCTATTGTGCCTGGCTTATATATAATGCCTTTGACCGGTTTTCTGCATCGGCGGTGACCTGCCTTTTCAGCACTTGCCTGAGAATGCACGTACCGGGGGATGGAACCAGCCGGTTATGCAGATTGTGAAGCAATGCATACGCGAGAGCGGGATAAAAACTCCATGTTTATTCAATACTACTTAGGGAATGAGTACCGTATCAATCCGAGGGGAAGAATAAGGTGTAGCGCCGGATAAGAACCTCACTCTATTCTTATAAATAAGGAGGAAATCAGATGTCAAATAAACGCCGTTTGTTTACTTCTGAATCAGTTACTGAAGGTCATCCGGATAAAATCTGTGACCAGATTTCTGATGCAATTTTAGACGCTATCTTAGCAAAAGACGCAAATGCCCGCGTTGCTGCTGAAACATCTGTTACAACAGGGTTAGTCCTTGTTGCAGGTGAAATTACAACATCTACATATGTTGATATTCCTAAGCTTGTCCGCGAAACAATCAAGGATATCGGCTATACCCGTGCTAAATACGGCTTTGATTCCGAAACATGTGCTGTCTTGACTTCCATTGATGAGCAGTCAGCTGACATTGCAATGGGTGTAGACCAGGCGCTTGAAGCGCGTGAAGGCCAAATGTCAGATGAAGAAATCGAAGCGATCGGCGCAGGGGACCAGGGCCTTATGTTCGGCTTTGCCTGCAATGAAACGAAAGAGCTTATGCCTCTTCCGATTTCCCTGGCGCACAAATTATCACGCCGCCTGACAGAAGTGCGCAAAGAAGAAATTCTTCCGTATCTGCGTCCGGATGGCAAGACACAGGTGACTGTTGAGTATGATGAGAACGACAAGCCGGTACGCATCGATACCATTGTCATCTCCACACAGCACCATCCTGAAATCAGCCTGGAGCAAATCCAGCGCAACCTGAAAGAACATGTCATCAATCCGGTCGTTCCAAAAGAACTGATCGATGAAAATACAAAATACTTCATCAACCCTACTGGCCGTTTTGTTATCGGCGGACCTCAAGGGGATGCAGGTTTGACTGGCCGCAAAATCATTGTTGATACTTACGGCGGATATGCACGCCACGGCGGAGGCGCATTCTCCGGCAAGGATCCTACAAAGGTTGACCGCTCAGCAGCTTATGCAGCCCGCTATGTAGCGAAGAATATCGTCGCTGCCGGCCTTGCTGATAAGGTTGAAGTGCAGCTTGCCTACGCCATCGGGGTAGCGCAGCCGGTTTCCATTTCTGTTGATACATTCGGAACAGGAACTGTGAGCGAAGATACGCTTGTCGACCTTGTCCGCGATAACTTTGATCTTCGCCCGGCAGGCATCATCAATATGCTGAACCTGCGCCGCCCTATCTACAAGCAGACTGCAGCTTACGGACATTTCGGCCGTACAGATGTTGATCTTCCTTGGGAGCGCACTGACAAAGCAGATACACTGCGCCAGCAGGCTGGAAAATAATCCTTATAAGAACAAAAAAGCGGGAGTGCTGAAATATGCAGCTCCCGCTTTTATATTTCGTCTAAAGGGATAGAGCGTTTAACGGTCTGCTGATCTGTGAATAATTCTTGTAAATGCCTAATTTTTCCCCTGCCTGTTTTTCATGTTGATAGTGCCATTTTTTCAGGTTTAGTGGTAGTATTAGAGAGTATGTTTTTTGGGATTAATGTGTGATATGGCAGATTATGGCTGGCCGGGCAAGCACTGCACCGGCATGAATGCCTTCCGCTGTTTTTTTCAGACGGAATGGGATTTTGACTAAATTGAAGAAGGTGAACTACATAATGTGCGGTTTTATCGGCTGTGTCCATGAAAATGCGCAAGTTCTGAACGATGCGCAAAAGCAGCAGTTTGAAAATATGAATAATATCATTACCCACAGGGGGCCTGATGATGCAGGCTATTACAATGATGAACATATCCAGTTCGGCTTCCGCCGCCTGAGCATCATTGACATCGAATGCGGCCATCAGCCGCTGACCTATGAAAATGAGAGATACTGGATCATTTTCAATGGCGAAGTCTATAACTATGTGGAGCTTCGCGAAGAGCTCATAAAAGAAGGCCTTACATTTGAGACCAATTCAGATACAGAAGTAATCATCGCGCTATACAGCCACCTGAAGGAAAAAGCGGTTGAAAAACTCCGCGGCATGTTCTCATTTGTCATCTGGGATAAACAGGAGCAGTCCTTATACGGGGCTAGAGACCATTTCGGAATCAAGCCTTTCTTCTACCTCGAAAATGATGGGAAAACATTTTTTGCTTCTGAAAAGAAAAGTATCCTGATGGCGCTGGAAAATGACGTCCTTAACTATGAGTCCCTTCAGCATTATTTGACGTACCAGTTTGTTCCGGAGCCGGAAACAATGTCCGCTGGCATCCATAAACTTGAACCGGGCCATTATTTCACAAAGAAAATCGGTTCTCCGATGGACATCAAACGCTATTGGAAGGCTTCCTTCCAGCCTGTCCAAAAGTCTGAGCCGGAATTTGTGAAAGAAATAAAAGACGTCCTGTTCGATTCTGTTAAAATGCATATGCGAAGCGATGTACCGGTTGGTTCATTCCTGTCCGGCGGCATCGATTCTTCCATCATTGCATCCATTGCAAAACAATACCATCCGAATATCAAGACATTTTCTGTCGGCTTTGAGCGGAACGGATTCAGCGAAATTGATGTAGCCAAAGAAACAGCGGATAAGCTGGGTGTTGAAAACATCAGCTATGTGATCACACCGCAGGAGTATATGGATGAACTGCCTAGGATCATGTGGCATATGGATGATCCGCTCGCAGATCCGGCATGTGTGCCTTTATATTTCGTTGCCCGTGAAGCACGCAAGCATGTAACGGTTGTCCTTTCAGGCGAAGGTGCGGATGAGCTGTTCGGCGGCTACAATATTTACCGTGAGCCCCAGTCGCTTGAAATGTTCAATAAAATACCGCAGGTCGGGAAAGCTTTCCTGAGGCTGATTGCCAGGATGATGCCTGAGGGCATGAAAGGCAAAAGCTTCATTGAACGCGGCGTGACTCCGATGGAAGAAAGATATATCGGAAATGCAAAAATGTTCACTGAAGAAGAAAAGCGCAGGCTGCTTGGCGTCTACCAGAACGGCATCGATTATAAAGATATCACAAGGCCTTTATATGCGGAGAGCCAGGGCTATGATCCTGTGGACCGTATGCAGTATATCGACATCCACACCTGGATGCGCGGCGACATTCTATTGAAGGCTGATAAAATGACCATGGCCCATTCCCTTGAGCTTCGCGTGCCATTCCTTGATAAAGAGGTATTCAATGTAGCTTCAAGGATTCCGACAAACCTGAAAACGGCCAATGGAACGACCAAATATATTTTGAGAAAAGCGGCGGAGGGCGTTGTGCCTGACCATGTGCTAACCCGCAAAAAGCTTGGCTTCCCTGTCCCGATCCGCCACTGGCTGAAGGACGAGATGAACGGGTGGGCAAAAAAAATAATCCGCGAAAGCAGCACGGATCATTTGCTTAATAAAGACTATATTCTGAAGCTTCTTGAAGACCACTGCCAGGATAAAGCAGACAACAGCAGGAAAATCTGGACTGTGCTCATGTTTATGCTCTGGCATGATGTGTATGTCGAAAAGAAATATTCATTTGAAAAGGAACTGATCAGCGAACCATCCTTTCAGCCTATGAAAGGCTAGCGGGAAAGATAGGTAATTGCCTGTCTTCCCATCTGCACCCAGGCTTCTTCAAAGCCATCAATGGGTGCTTTTTTATTTTTCTCTCCTGTGAGCGGATCGTTAAAATATACGTATCCAGAGTCATATCCTGTAATCAGGACAGAATGCTCTTTATAAGTGATCTTAACCGGCCCGCTAGGCGTCTCCCATGTCTGAAAATAATCCGGAGCCAATTTCTGATAGGCCGTGTTCGTAATCACCCAGACAGGCTGTCCATCTGATAGATGCGTTTTCAGCTCTGTAAAATCAGAACCGGTCAAATCAATTATTTCGCCGGGCAGGTACTTTTCGGCCAGATCCTTGACCGGCTTGTGGTATACACCAAGACCTGGCCCATCAAGGGAATACATGTCACCGATGAAGCCGTCGTTCGGATGGCCGTAATATACTTTGCCATTCTCCTTTTTGTAGGGAGTCGGTTCTTTTTCTATTTCCTTTGCGAGCGTCATTTTATCTGCCTGAACCCCGGCATGCTGCAGCAGCATGCTGAGACTAGTAACCTCGCAGCCCCGCGGAAGCTCAGGGAGCTGATGCAGAACAGGGGCGTCAAGCAGCACCTCATCCTTGATTTTTATGATAGGCCGGTCAAGTGTCTTGTCCAAAAAGGAACTCGCCGATGTCAAAGGAGATTTGATCCAGGACTTGATCCGGTCTGCAATACCGCCTGGCGAACCTGGCTGATTATGGTCAATGGCTATGGCCCCTGCAAGGAGTACAGCAATGAAGATAAATAGAATAAAAGGGCTGAAGAGACGCTTTCCTTTCTTTGCTTTTAAAAGAAGAGAAAGAAAAAAGATCAGCAGCAATAGAATAACAATAAAGAGATAATTCATTTGCACCACCTTGTGTTATCGTGTTCCAGCCCATTCAGCCGCTTTTGGCTGATAAGCATAAGTTTTTTCCAATAGGGTAACTATAAAGTAACTAGCCTGTCCGTTATGCAGCCGCCTTCTAGTCTTTGAGCGACTTATAATACTGGCCCTTTTCGGCATATTCGCGGCTGATCCGTTCCATATCCTTAATATCCTCTTCTGTCAGTTCCCTGATTACCTTTGCTGGCCTTCCGAATGCAAGTGTATTGGGCGGGATCTTCTTGCCTTGAGCTACCAGGCTGCCGGCCCCGATAAAGGCGCCTTCCCCGATTTCGGCATTGTCGAGGATGATAGACCCCATGCCGACCAGCGCTTTTTTGCGGATGATGCAGCTGTGAAGGATGACCTGGTGTCCGATGGTCGCTTCATCTTCAATGATTAACGGGTTGCCAGGACTTTGGTGAAGGACGGAATTGTCCTGCACATTTACTTTTTTGCCGATGATTGTCGGGGCTACGTCGCCGCGGATAACCGTATTGAACCAGATGCTGGATTCGTCGCCAATTTCAACATCCCCGGTGATGGTCGCATAATCAGCGATATACGCTGTCGGCGAAATGCGGGGGAATTTCCCTTTATATGGGTAGATCATTTTATACACTCCCTAGTTGTAATAGTTAGATTTTATCATTTTTTGTCGGAGCAAGCCGCCATTTTTTTCAGGAGATTGTATTTTCTGGCGAAGCTGCCATTTGGCAAACAGCTTCAGATTATAGGATAATGCTAGTAGAAAATTTGTGTACTAACAGGAGGAAGACTATGTGGAAATGGGAAGCTGAAGGTGAAGCTAAAGCGGTGATCGTTATGGTCCATGGTGCTATGGAGCATCATCGCCGATACGGCTGGCTTATCGAAATGTGGCGTTTATCCGGTTTTCATGTAATTATGGGCGATCTTCCCGGCCAGGGCATGACAACCAGATCAAGAAGAGGCCATATCGACTCCTTTGATGAATACATATTTGAGATTAAGGACTGGATCCAGGCTGCCTATCAGTTTGAACTGCCGGTATTTCTGCTGGGGCACAGCATGGGAGGCCTGGCGTCAATCAGGCTGCTTCAGGAAGAACGGATGAATCTGGCAGGGATCATCTTGTCCTCGCCATGTCTAGGGCTCATTCAAAAGCCATCCGGTATGCTGAATCTTTTATCTTACGGACTTAATAGAGTGGCGCCGAGCCTCAGGATGAGTTCCGGACTGACGATTGAAATGGCCACAAGAAACAAGGATGTCCAGGAGGCAGATCTGAATGACAGCCTTTATGTGACAAAGGTGTCTGTCAGATGGTACAGGGAGCTGGTCCATGCCATTAAGCTCGCTTTTGAAAATCAGGAAAAGACACAGGATATCCCCATGCTTGTTATGCAGGGAGGGGAGGACAAGATTGTCAATAAAGCGACGGTTAAAAACTGGTTCAATCAGGCGCCCTTGTCTGAAAAAAGGTTCAAGGAATGGCCTAAATGCTATCATGAAATCTTCAATGAACCGGAACGGGAAGAAATTTTCGAATATGCCAAGGACTTTGTCGACAGCCAGCTGAAAACGCTCGGCTACCTTGTATAAGAGGTGTTGAAATGACTGTACCTTCCATGCCAATCCCTTTAATGACAAAGGTATATAAAAAAATCATCCCTGAAGTCCACCGCGAGCTGGCGTACTGGAGGGAAAGGGCCGGGAACATCCCTGATCCTGAGCTTAGAAAGCAGGCGCTGGCAAGCATCGGCCATAAAGCCTTCCACTGCGAGGGAGGCGCCATCATGGCCCTTTTGGCCAAGGACCGGTATAAGGAGGCTGTCCGGTTCATTGTCGCCTATCAGACGGTAAGCGATTATCTGGACAATCTTTGTGACAGAAGCACCTCCCAGGATCCTGCTGATTTCTCCGCCCTTCATGAGGCTATGGAAGATGCCCTTTCCCTGGAGCCGGGATCAGGTGATTACTACCGGGAGCGGCAGGAGAAAGAGGACGGCGGTTATCTCGCAGAATTGGCCGGAGCCTGCCGGGGGATGCTGAGGGGCTGCAGGCATTATGAAAGCATCCGCTCTTATTTAAAGGAGCTTTGCCGCTATTACTCCGATCTGCAGATCCATAAACATGTCTGTCCCGAAGAACGGGTCAATAGGCTGCAAAATTGGCATGCAGAATACAGAGGACTTGTTCCTGAAATGGAGTGGTATGAATTTTCAGCCTGTTCAGGCTCTACACTCGGGATTTTCAGTCTTGTGTCCTGCGCCCTGTCTGATGAATTTGCCGAGGAGGATGCAGCAAAAATCCGCCGCGGCTATTTTCCTTATATCCAGGGACTTCATATCCTCCTCGATTACCTGATCGACCAGGAGGAAGACCTGGAGGGAGGAGATTTGAATTTCTGCTTCTATTATCAGGATGAACAGCAGCTTTTTGCACGATTGCAGCACTTTATTGCCGAGGCGGATAAGCATATTGAAGGCCTGCCGCACAAAAGCTTCCACCGGCTCATCAACAGGGGGCTGCTCGGCATTTATCTCTCCGATGAAAAAGTGCGCAGGCAAAAGCATGTGCGCCGCCTGGCCCGCCATATCATAAAAACAGGCGGTCCGGTCAGCTATTTCTTTTATGTGAATGGAAGGGCCTATCGGACTGTGCAAAAATGGGTGCCCGCTGGATTAGCCAGGCTGCTTTTTTAAAAATTGCATTGTAAAGCGCTGTCCCAGGTCAGCGCTTTTTTTATTGGATAAAAGAGGCATTAAAACCTGCCCGGCCTGCACCCCGAAGTCTTTCCTCCCGTCATTGCAGCGCTAAAACAAAGAAGCCTGCACAGCGGCAGGCTTTCATCTTTTTTCGATGGCTATAATAAAAGGCGGTTTATTGGCCTGGTTGATAAATTGATATTGCAGGACATGAGCGCGCTCCTGCTCAATGGTTTTAACATATCGCAGGAGATAGTCCCTTTCAACCGCTCCTTCAAAATGTCCATGGTAGATCACCAGGACGATGACAGCTTCTGCTGGCATGACTTCCAGGAGCTGTTCAATTGCAGAAATGGTTGTGCGCGGCCGGGTAACCACAGTTTTGTCGCTTCCCGGCAGATAGCCCAGATTGAAGATGGCCGCAGCAATCTTCTTATGATGGACAGGCGGTATGCATTCCAGGAGCTGTTCGTGGCCGCTGTGGAAAAGGGTTGCGCGCTCTTCCATGCCATGTCCGGATAAGCGGATTCTGCTATTATGTATAGCCTGTTCCTGGATGTCAAACCCATATACCCGCCCATTCGGCCCGACCAGATTGGCCAGGTAAAGGGCATCATGGCCATTGCCAAGAGTGGCGTCTACAACAATATCCCCGGGACTTACCGCTTTCTCAAGGATGGTCCGGGCATAGGGAAGAATTCTCTCAAGTTTCATGACAAACCTCCAATTGCATAACTGTATGTATTATAGGTATAAGCTATTAAGACAAAACAGGCTGCACCGATCGTTTCCGGTGCAGCTGATGCGGACATGACTTACTGTAAAGCACCGGTTTCAGAAGGCTGTGTATAATATTTTCCCTGCCAGCTGCCGCGGCGCTTCATCTCTGCATCAATGGAATTGAGGACATCCCATTTATTGACGCTCCACATAGGGCCAATCATAAGATTGATCGGTCCGTCCCCCGTTATCCGGTGGATAATCATTTCTGGAGGAAGGATTTCAAGCTGATCGCAGACGAGGCGGACATAGTCTTCCTGGGAGAGAAATTCAAGCATCCCTTTCTCATACTGCTTGACCATCGGTGTTCCTTTCAGGAGGTGAAGAAGGTGAATTTTTATTCCCTGAACATCAAGCTTGGACACCTCACGGGCCGTCTCCATCATCATGTCCGGCGTTTCAAGCGGAAGGCCATTGATGATATGCGAACAGACGCGGATGCCATGCCTGCGGAGTTTGCTGACACCGTCAGTATAGCACTGATAATCATGCGCCCTGTTGATCAGCCGGGCAGTACCCTCATGCACTGTCTGCAGGCCAAGCTCTACCCATAGATAAGTTCTTTCGTTCAGTTCAGCCAGGTATTCGATAACATCATCTGGAAGGCAGTCCGGGCGTGTCGCTATCGACAGGCCGACAACATCTTCCTGGGCAAGCACCTTTTCGTAGCGCTCCCTCAATACTTCGACAGGTGCATGTGTGTTGGTGAAGGCCTGGAAGTAAGCCATATACTTGCCATCTTTCCATTTATGATGCATCTTTTGTTTAATTTCATTAAATTGGTTTTCCAGATCATCAGCCCGGTTGCCGGCAAAGTCGCCTGAGCCGGCAGCACTGCAGAAAGTACAGCCGCCAAAGGCACGTGTACCGTCCCGGTTCGGGCAGTCAAAACCTCCATCAAGAGCCACTTTGAAGACTTTATGGCCAAAAACCTGGCGGAGATGGTAATTCCACGTATGGTATCTTTTATTGTCTGAGGCAAATGAAAAAGGATTGGCCTGATTCATGTCAGACACCTCCTTTAATGGACGCGGGGCATCCGCTTTTCTATTATGGATTTTACCATAAATTAAATTGAAGGGGCATGCGGTATTTACTTTATTGATTTTGGGCTATTCGTCTGAGGCAAAAGTTTACATGCCTTTGAGCTGTGCTGAAAAACTGGCAGATAATTATCTAGCTGAATGAGCCCAAATTCAACAGCACTTTTTAACAGAGCAAAATTGCCAATCAGCTCGATATGGGAGTGGTCTGCCATGATTTCCCGCCTTATGTCTGTGATAGAAATGTCCCCGTGAAACACACTAATAGGGAAGCTTAAAGCTTCTCCACTGATTTATAAGGAGGGTATAAGATGGCTACCCGTCAATCTGTAGAACAATTTCTTCAGCAGTGTGAAGATGCGATAAGAAATGCAAACGAGCAGTACCAGCAGGCAAGCATGCAGGAACACTTCAATAATCATGAATACACAGATGCAATGCAGGGGCTTGAGGCTGCCTTCAATGATATGGCTGATCTTGCCCACAGCGCCAATGCACAGCAGCGGGAGCAGCTCCACAGGATGAGGCTTCAGCTGCAGCAGCTTCAGAACAGCATGACACTGCTCAGGCATTAAGGGGGAAGCATGATGAAAAAACGTTCAAAGCAGAATAATCCGGAACAAAAGACAAGAAACGGCATCAATAACCAGGATATTGAGCTTGGCAGGGATTATGATCCTGTAAAAGAATCAAAAAAGAAATATGAAAAAAATCTCGGGAGCCAGCCCATCAAGTCGAAGCAGCATCCTGAGCCTGAACAGCTTTCATAAAAAGAAGCCGGCTCATCCAGAATGAGCCGGCTTCACCTATTATCCCAGCCTGGCAAGGAAGCCTTCAACCGTTTGATTGAATAAATCAGCTTCTTCAAGGAAAGGGCAATGGCAGCTGTCTTCAAAGATGACCAGCTCAGAATCAGTGCTGTGCTCCTGTATATATTGGCCAGCCGCGACAGGTATCAGTTTTTCCTCCCGTCCATAACAGAGCAGGGACGGCTTTTTCAGGGTGGGATAGAGCGCACGGTAATCAACGATTGATTGATCAAACAAGATGCTTGAAGCGATCGATTCAGGCATTGCGGTAACAGCATCCATCATCCATTCAAAATCTCTTTCCGCAATGGTTTCTTTGAACATTAGCGGCAGGAATCCGCTCACAAACCCGTGCCTGTTATTTTGAATCTCCTGCATAAAATGGATAAGGGCAGGCATATCAAACGCACCCATTGGAAAATCAGGCCACTTGAAATCAGAAGGCAGTTCATCAACGATGATCGTTCCCTTAAGATGTTCCTCCCCGAACTGCTTAATATACTCCCAGACGACAAAAGCTCCCATTGACCAGCCGGCAAGGACCACATCTTTTAACTCAAGCTTTTCCATAAAGTCATGAAGATCCCTGGCATATGAAGAAATGGTATGGCCGGAGTGCGGCTTGCCTGATTTCCCATGCCCCCTCATATCGACGGCAATGGTTCTCGCCCCGGAAATCCTTCCGAGCTGCTTTCTGAAAAAAGCGCTGCTCATCCAGACGCCATGTATGAAAATGACCGGTGTCCCGGTTCCTGAATCCTCATAATACAGTTCAAGGTAATCGCTGATGGCTGCCCTTGGCATGAAAACTCCTCCTTTATTTTTAGATGGAAAATGAATATAAACCCACATGCTATACACGCTTTCCGCCTGTTATCCATTGAGAAAAACAGCTGCTGGGCAGGACGATATTTTCTTCTGTTTATTTTTATTCAATCCCTGGAAAGTTTAGGCGAAAAAACATGAAACTTTTCTATTGCAGGGAAGGGTAAAAACCACTAGAATTGTTTTGGTGTTCGAAATATTATTTAAGCAAAGGAGCGTTTTTCATGCCTCGTGCCCTCTGGCTTTTAATTATAGGGATGGCGGTGAATGTAACAGGCTCTTCTTTTTTGTGGCCTCTTAATGCCATTTACATTCACGACCATCTGGGCAAGTCGCTGTCGGTTGCGGGGATTGTGCTGATGCTCAATTCTGCAGCCAGTGTTGCCGGAAATTTATACGGCGGATATCTTTTTGATAAAATCGGGGGATATAAATCGATCCTCCTTGGAATAGGCATTACAGTATTAGCTCTCACAGGCCTTACCATCTGGCATGGATGGCCGCATTATGTGATCTTCCTGACTGTCATCGGATTCGGATCCGGGATTGTTTTTCCATCCATGTATGCCATGGCCGGTTCGGTCTGGAAGGAAGGCGGGAGGAAATCGTTCAACGCCATTTATGTAGCTCAGAATCTGGGTGTCGCGGTTGGAGCAGCTCTTGGAGGGCTTGTCGCCTCCTATTCCTTCCAATTGATTTTTCTTGCGAATGCACTGATGTATATCATTTTCCTTTTGATAGCTGTCTTTGGGTATAAAGGGATCCAGACGATTTCCGGAAACCAGACATCTGTCCTGAAAGAAAACAAAAGGATCAAGAACCATGCCAAGCTGTACGCATTATTGATCCTTTGTGCCGGCTATCTGTTGTGCTGGGTCGGCTATGTCCAGTGGCAGTCCACGATTGCGGCTTATACACAGGAAATCAATATTTCCCTGAAGCAATACAGCCTGCTGTGGACAATCAATGGAGCACTTATCGTCCTTGGACAGCCGTTTTTAAATGTAATTCTGAAAAAAATCGGCAAGAATCTGAAGACACAGATCATTACCGGGATCATCATATTCATCGTTTCATTTGCCCTGGCAGCTTCTGCTGAGCAATTCTCTGCATTCATTGCTTCCATGGTCATTCTCACAATCGGTGAAATGCTCATTTGGCCGGCTGTGCCGACTATCGCCAATGATCTTGCCCCAAAAGGGCGGGAAGGTTTCTACCAGGGAATCGTCAACAGTACGGCGACCGGCGGCCGGATGATCGGCCCGCTTCTTGGAGGAATCCTTGTAGATTTAAATGGGATGGGCATGCTGTTCTCCGTATTGATCGGACTGCTGGTCATTTCCATCTTTACAACCATCATGTATGATAAAAAGCTGAAACAGTCGGAAGAAATGACTGTTCGTGCATCCTAAGCGCCGGATTCCGGCGCTTTTTATTTGGTTGTGCTATTCCATGTTTCACCCACATTTCTGACATTCAATCTGTCCAATTGTTCTGTGAAGTATTTATTTACAAAGGCAGGCGATAAGATGGGGGGAAATTATACTTGAATTCTTCCAAAGCGGTTCTAACTGCCATCAAAGTTTAAATAAACCTGTTCATTGCAGTGCAAGGCACGTAGACTCCTGCGGGATTGCAGCGGCAATGCTGAGACCCCGCAGCGCGAGGAGGCTCAGCGTCGCCCCGCGGAAAGCGAAGTGCCTGGAACGGAAATGAACAGACTGCATGACTGCGCCAACCCTTCTTTTAGAGAAGGGTATACAAAAGGAAATGCCAAACCAGCTTGTCCCAATTTTTTATCCTCCCTCCTTTATTATCAGAAAAATGTGATAAAATTCAAAGTAAGATTAGAGTTAAAGGGAGAAGCAGATGAATAAAACATTAATGGAGCTTCCATACGAGATCCTGGAAACGATTGTTGAAAATGCTTTCGGCTGGCTGGTAGTGGTCGATAAGGAAGGCAAAATCATCTATATCAACCGCAATTATTGCGAGTTTATCGGCTGTGAACGCGATGAAGTAATCGGCCGGCATGTGACCGGAGTGATCGAAAATACAAGAATGCATATCGTTGCCTCGACCGGGAAAGAAGAAGTGGCAGATCTGCAGTATATAAAAGGGAATTATATGATTGCCAACAGGATGCCGATCATGTCAGGAGGAGAAATCATCGGCGCATTCGGAACCGTCTTTTTCCGCGATACACAGGAATGGATGAAGATGAACAGCCATGTCAAAAGCCTGCTGAATAAAATCCAGCATTATATCCAGCATATCGACAGCGGGGTGAAATACAGCCTCGAGGATATTTTGGGGAAATCAAAGCAGATTGCCAGCCTGAAGGAAAAAGTCAAAATGATCGCTTCCAGCGATATATCCATTCTGATCAGGGGTGAAAGCGGGACAGGAAAAGAGCTTTTTGCCCACAGCATTCATCAGCTCAGCGCCAGGAGCCATCAGCCTTTTGTCAAAATTAATTGCGGTGCGATACCGGAGCATCTCCTTGAATCCGAGCTTTTTGGATATGAGGAAGGAGCTTTTACCGGGGCGAAAAAGGGCGGGAAAAAAGGGAAGTTCCAGCTGGCGCATGGTGGGACTTTATTTTTGGACGAAATCGGCGATATGCCGCTCAATATGCAGGTTAAGCTTCTTCGCGCCCTTCAGGAAGGTGAAGTCGAGGCAGTGGGCTCTGTTAAGCCTATCTCAGTCGATGTCCGGATCATCGCCGCGACAAACAGGCCTCTGGAGAAAATGATGGAAGAAAAACGGTTCCGGGAGGATCTGTTTTACAGAATAAATGTAGTTCCGTTTTTCATTCCGCCCATTAGAGAGCGAATGGAAGACCTTGAAGAGCTGGTCGACTATTTTACAGGCAAAATTACTAAAAAGTCAGGAAAGAGAATAACGGGCATTGATGAAGAGGTGCGCCAGATTTTTCAGGCCTACAGCTGGCCGGGAAACATAAGGGAAATAGAAAATGTGATGGAAGCATCCATTTACCTGACCAGTGATGAACGAATCCGGAAAGGGTCTCTTCCAGAATATTTGCGGGAAAGGGCCATTCTCCCGATTGGGACGAGCAAACTGAAGGAAATCCTTGAAGAGACAGAGAAGAGAGTCCTGGCGCAGAGCCTGGAAAAGTATAAAGATGATAAGCTGAAAGCTGCTAAGGTTTTGGGCATCAGCAAGTCGACTTTTTATGAAAAGGTGAAAAAATACGGGCTGGAAATCTAGCAGTCCGGAAAATCGGAAAATATTCCGGTCTTCCGGACTTTTGTTTTTTTTTGAAAAGAAGATAAAGATTTCTCTTGCTTGTTTATTGAAGGCGATTATCTAGTAATCCAGAACCTCCGCAAATTTTATAGGCAAAAACTTTTTTTCCGGAAATCCGGAAAAAAATTCGCAGAATAGCCTCCTTTACCTGCTGCTGCTTATTCGGACACTTGGCACATATCTTGCATTGGAATATGGGCAGACAAAATCTTAAGAAGGGAGGGTGTTATCCATTTAAATGTAAACGGTTTCAAATAAGGAGATAAATAAGGGGGAAAACGAATGCTTAGTATGATTGGATTGGTAGGTGGGCTTGCCCTCCTGATATTCCTGACGATGAGGGGCATGAACCTGCTTGTTGTCGGGCCGCTTTCAGCTCTGTTTGTTGCCGTGTTGAGCGGGATGCCATTATTTCCGCAGCTGGCGGGCGAGGGGGAGGCCAACCTGGTAGGAAATTATATGTCGGGCTTTTCAGGGTTTGTAACATCCTGGTATCTGATGTTCCTGCTTGGCGCCATTTTTGGAAAAGTCATGGAAGACAGCGGTGCAGCCGACAGTGTCGCTGAATTGATTGTTGGAAAGCTGGGAATGAAATACGCTGTCCTTGCAATAGTAGCTTCTTGTGCGGTTTTGACTTATGGTGGCGTGAGTTTGTTCGTTGTAGCTTTCTCCGTTTATCCGATGGCATTGAGCCTTTTTAAGCAGGCCAATCTTCCGCGCCGCTTCATTCCGGCCGCCCTTGCATTTGGGTCGGTCACCTTCACTATGACTTCTGCGGGATCTCCTGAAATCCAGAACTGGATCCCGATTGAACACTTGGGTACATCCCCGTACGCTGGCTGGGAGGTCAGCCTTATTGTCGCAGTCTTCATGATGATTTTCGGCTACTGGTGGCTGAAAAGGATCATTACAAAAGCCGTCAGCAAGGGTGAATCCTTTATTTCCAGGGAAACAGATCCGGTGGCCGAGAAAAAAGAACTTCCGCATCCTGTAATGGGAGTCCTGCCTTTGGCAGTCGTGCTGGTCATTGCCTTTATTTTTCATGACTCACTCGCACAATCCGCACTTATCATTGCTTTATTGGGAGGAGTCATCGCTACTTATCTGCTAAACAGGAAGTACTTCAGGAATTTCTGGAATGCTGTTTCCGAGGGGACGCTTGGAGCGCTTATTGCCATCGGCAATACCGCCGCGGTCGTAGGATTCGGCGGGGTGGCCAAGGCAGTGCCTGCGTTCCAGACTGCGGTCGACTTTATGACAGATATCCCCGGAAGCCCTTTGATCGGAGGAGCAATCGCGGTCAGTGTTATCGCCGGGATGACTGGCTCCGCATCCGGAGGCCAGGTAATCGCCCTGCCGCTGATTGCGCCGCACTATATGGATATGGGAGTCAACCCAGAAGCATTGCACCGTGTAGCGGCCATTTCATCAGGTGCTCTGGATTCCCTGCCGCATAACGGCTATGTGGTTACCACAGTCAGATCCATCTGCGGAGAGACCCACCAGGATGCGTATGGAGCTGTCGGCATTGTGACCGTCATCGTACCTCTGCTCGGCCTGGCATTGGCGATCCTCTTATTCTCGCTTGGACTGGGCATATAACATTTTTCGGAAAGGAAGAGATTTATCCAATCCCTTCCTTTCCTTTATGGAAGGAGAAAAGAAATGGTGCAAGGAAGAACAGTTCTTATCACCGGGGCTGCCCAGGGGATAGGGTATGAGATAGGAAAAAACTTTGCCAGGCAAGGAGCAAATCTTGTCCTGACAGATATTCAGGAAGAACAGGTTGAAAAAGCTGCAGAGCAGCTGAGGGCAGAAGGGTTCAGGGCAGTGGGCCTGAGATGCGATGTGACACTTGAAGAAGAAATCAAAAAGTCCATCCATTCTGCGGTTGAAGAATTTGGGGGATTAGATGTACTAATCAATAATGCGGGACTTCAGCATGTATCCATGATTGAAGATTTTCCGACAGAAACATTTGAGTTTATGCTTAAGGTCATGCTGACGGCTCCTTTCACTGCCATCAAACATAGTCTGCCGATTATGAAAAAACAGGGCTTTGGAAGGATCATCAATATGGCCTCGATCAATGGCCTGGTCGGGTTTGCAGGGAAGGCGGCCTACAACAGCGCCAAGCATGGGGTCATCGGGCTGACAAAAGTAGCTGCCCTTGAAGCTGCGCCCTATGGAATCACCGTGAACAGCATCTGCCCGGGCTATGTGGATACCCCGCTTGTCCGAAATCAGCTGAAGGACCTGGCAGTTACAAGAAAAGTCCCGCTGGAAAAGGTACTCGAAGAAGTACTTTATCCTCTGGTTCCCCAGAAAAGGCTTTTATCAGTAGAAGAAGTTGCCGCCTATGCCCTTTTCCTGGCAGGAGAAGATGCGAGAGGCATAACGGGGCAGGCCGTTGTTATTGACGGGGGATACACAATGCAATGAAAAGATGCAGACAGCCGGCAAGGCTGCTGCGTCTTTTATTTGCCATCACAAAGAATAGTGAAGCTGTTTGCACGAGAGCACAGCCTTTGCATACATTGAAAAGTATAACTTTTCTAATTGAAGAGCATACTTGCATACAAAGGAGAATTTTAATACAATAGCTTTATATATTTTAAAGCAAAAACTATGATGAGGAATAGTAATGATGTAGTTCCGCTCATTAGAGAGCTGGCGGGAGGTGCAAGCCAGCCGGGACTGTCATGAACTCGCCTTGGAGTTGCAGGTGTGAACCACAGTAATGCCTGCCGTTTTCCGCGTTAAGGATGAATGAAGAGAGCGGCAATGCCGCTAATGTGGGTGGTACCGCGGGAGAATACATATCCTCTCGTCCCTGTTTTGGGATGAGGGGTTTTTTTATGGTCTTTTTCGCTGTAAAGCAGACCGGCAAAACCTTTCCCCAAAAGAAAAATTCATATTATGCAGGAGGAAAGCACAATGAGCTTCAATCACAGGGAGATTGAAAAGAAATGGCAAAAGTCTTGGGAAGCCAATAAAACATTTAAAATGGGCGAGGAAAAGGGAAAAAGCAATTTTTATGCGCTTGATATGTTCCCGTATCCTTCAGGCGCCGGACTTCATGTCGGGCATCCGGAAGGATATACAGCGACAGATATTCTGTCCCGTGTAAAAAGGATGCAGGGCTATAATGTACTCCATCCAATGGGCTGGGATGCTTTCGGGCTTCCGGCAGAACAATATGCCCTAGACACAGGCAATGATCCGGCAGAATTCACGAAGAAAAATATCGATACATTCCGCCGCCAGATCAAATCGCTTGGATTTTCATATGACTGGGACCGGGAAATCAGCACGACGGACCCGGAATATTATAAGTGGACACAATGGATTTTCACTAAGCTGTATGAAAAAGGGCTTGCCTATATTGACGAAGTGGCTGTCAACTGGTGCCCGGCACTTGGAACAGTCCTGGCTAATGAGGAAGTAATCGACGGCAAGAGTGAGCGCGGAGGGCACCCGGTAGAGCGCCGCCCGATGAAGCAGTGGATGCTGAAAATCACGGCTTACGGCGACAGGCTGCTTGAGGATCTGGAAGAGCTTGACTGGCCGGAAAGCCTGAAGGACATGCAAAGGAACTGGATCGGCCGTTCAGAAGGAGCAGAAGTAACCTTCAGCATTGAGAACCATGAAGGAACATTCACCGTCTTTACAACACGTCCTGATACGCTGTTTGGTGCGACTTATGCGGTGCTTGCACCAGAGCATTCTCTTGTTGAAAGCATTACGGCTGAAGACCGGGTTGAGGCGGTCGAAGCATATCTTGAAAAAGTGAAGAGCAAAAGCGACCTTGAGCGTACAGATCTGGCGAAAGAGAAAACAGGCGTATTTACCGGCGCTTATGCCATCAACCCTGTTAACGGCGAAAAAATGCCGATCTGGATTGCCGACTATGTGCTTGCAAGCTATGGAACCGGGGCCATCATGGCCGTTCCTGCGCATGATGAGCGCGACTATGAGTTTGCGAAGGAATTCAGCCTGCCGATCAAGGAAGTTGTCGCAGGCGGAGATATCGAAAAAGAAGCGTATACAGGCGACGGGGAGCATGTGAACTCCGGATTCCTTGACGGCCTTCAGAAGGAAGAAGCCATTTCCAAAGCAATTGAGTGGCTTGAAGAAAAGGGCATCGGGACGAAGAAAGTAACTTACCGCCTCCGCGACTGGCTGTTCAGCCGCCAGCGCTATTGGGGAGAGCCGATTCCGATCATTCATTGGGAAGACGGCACAATGACTGCTGTACCGGAATCAGAGCTGCCGCTGATGCTTCCGAAGACAACTGAAATCAGGCCATCCGGAACAGGAGAATCACCGCTCGCCAATATTGATGAGTGGGTCAATGTGACAGATCCTGAAACAGGCAAAAAAGGGCGCCGTGAGACCAATACAATGCCGCAATGGGCGGGAAGCTGCTGGTATTATCTGCGCTATATCGATCCTAAAAACGAAAATGCGATCGCTGATGCCGACCTGCTGAAAGAATGGCTTCCGGTTGATATTTATATCGGCGGTGCCGAGCATGCGGTTCTGCACTTGCTGTATGCACGCTTCTGGCATAAGTTCCTGTATGATATCGGTGTGGTTTCTACCAAGGAGCCGTTCCAGAAGCTGTTCAACCAGGGGATGATCCTTGGAGAGAACAATGAAAAAATGAGCAAATCAAAAGGCAATGTAGTGAATCCGGATGAAATCGTCGAGTCACATGGGGCCGACACACTGCGCCTGTATGAAATGTTCATGGGGCCGCTCGAAGCCTCTGTTGCCTGGTCAACAAACGGTTTGGACGGAGCCCGCCGCTTCCTTGACCGTGTTTGGAGGCTGCTGATTGACACTGATGGAAACCTGCACAGCAGAATAAAGGATGCAGAGCCGGAATCAAGCCTTGAAAAAGCCTACCATCAGACAGTTAAAAAGGTAACAGAAGACTATGAGGGGCTGCGGTTCAATACAGCCATTTCACAGCTGATGGTATTCATCAATGAAGCTTATAAAGCAGAGACACTGCCGGTAAGCTATATTGAAGGTTTTGTTAAAATGCTGTCGCCGATTGCCCCTCATATCGCAGAAGAGCTTTGGGAGAAGCTTGGCCACAGCGGCACTATCTCTTATGAAGCTTGGCCTGCTTATGATGAAGCCAAGTTGGTCGATGATGAAGTTGAAATCGTCATCCAGGTCAACGGCAAGGTTAAAGCGAAGCTAATGGTGCCTGCTGATGCGGGACGTGAAGCCTTGGAGCAGATTGCAATGGATGATGATAAAATCCAGGAGCAGATTGATGGCAAAACAATCCGCAAGGTCATTGCCGTCCCAGGAAAGCTTGTTAATATTGTAGCCAACTAAAGCAAGGAATCCCCTGTTTCAGCGAGAAACGGGGGATTTTTTAAGGCAGGGAAGATGATTGCGATAGAAACTGTCATCAATGGAACCAGTTTTTTGCCTTATTTTACTTCCTTTGTTTATACTAATCATATTGGGTAGACGAATTAATGAGAGGGTGTCATAGATGGAAAATATTGAAATTATCACAACAGAAGAGCTGGAACAGTTGCTGAAGGAAGGCAAGAAGCTCGAGCTTGTAGACGTAAGGGAAGACGAAGAAGTGGAGCAGGGCATGATTCCCGGCGCCAAGCATATCAGGATGGGAGATATTCCTGCCAATATGGACTATTTTGATGATGAGAAAGAATATATTTTCATCTGCCGCTCCGGCCGCCGCAGTGAGAACGTCTGCTATTACATGCAGGACCAGGGCTATAAAGTCCGCAATATGGCTGGCGGAATGCTCGAATGGAAAGGCGAAACGAAGTAAAGAAGAAAGCTGCCTGTCGCAGGCAGCTTTTTATCATGGTTATAGTTTCTGAATATTTCGTCCATACTCTTAAAAAAGCAATTGAGGAGGGACAAAGTTGATTAAAGTGAAGCTCTTTGACCATGAGCATGAAAAAGATCTTGAAAAGGATATGAACCATTTCCTGGAACGGATTGATGAAAACAGGCTGATCGATATTAAATATAATGTTGCAGCCATCCAGGAAGAGGAAGAAGAACAAATTTACTGCTTTTCCGCCATGGTTGTTTACCGGTCCTGAACAGATGGGCCGTTTTTTTAATAGGACGCAGCTTCTGCTGCATTGGAACCGGCAAGCCTGCCTGTCACCAGCGCTGAGGTGATGTTATAGCCGCCGGTATAGCCGTGGATATCCAGGATTTCACCGCAAAAGTAGAGGCCGGGCATCAGCTTGGAGGCCATTGTCTGCGGTTCGATTTCTTTTGTGGATACACCGCCGCCAGTGACGAATGCTTTTTCAATCGGAAGGGTGCCATCGGCTTTAAATTGAAATGCCTTGCAGCTTTTTACAAACAGGCGGATCTTTTCATGCGAAATGGTCCCGCCCTGAGCAGATGGATCGATTTCATTCCAATCGAGCAGGAACAGCAGGTAGCGTTCCGGCAAAAGTCCTTTCAGGATGTTTTTAATGCTCTTTTTTGGATCAGCCTTTATGATGGAGGACACTTCCTGGAATAACGGCTCTTCCTTCCGGTCCGGAACAGCATCAAGGCTTAATACGACTTGTTTAAGATCCCACTTCTTCATCGCTTTCACCACATACTGCGAACATCTCAGGACGGCAGGGCCGCTTACGCCGAAATGGGTGAAGAGCATGTCCATCTTATGGGTGATAAGGGGCTTGCCTTTAGGATTCAGGACACTTAGAGCTGCATCCCTGAGAGCGAGCCCCTGCAGAACTTTATTTTTTATAAATGGCTCAGAAGAAGTGACAGGCACCTCTGTCGGGAACAGATCGGTGATCGTGTGTCCGGCTTTTTCCGCCCATGCGTAGCCATCCCCTGTAGAACCGGTATGTGGGACTGACTTGCCTCCCACCGCAATAACCAGCGACCTGGCATCATACTTTGCTCCATTTTTCAGAAATACTGTATGCCCATTCTCCCCATAAGAAATATCCTCCACCGGTGAATCGGTTTTCACCTCGACACGGAGCTCCTTCATTTTTGAAAGGAGCGCATCAACGACCGACTGGGCCTTGTCTGTGACAGGGAACATCCTGCCATGGTCTTCCTCTTTCAGCTGGATGCCCATATCCTCGAAGAAGCTGATGATATCTTCGTTGCTGAAAATAGAAAATGCGCTGTATAAGAACCTGCCGTTGCCGGGTATATGCTTTATGATCTCATCGATGGGCAGGCGGTTCGTAACATTGCAGCGGCCTCCGCCTGAAATGGCGAGCTTTCTGCCAAGTTTGTTTCCCTTGTCGATAAGAAGGACTTTCATTCTCTTTTCTGCCGCCGCAATCGAAGCCATCAGGCCTGATGGACCGCCTCCAATTACAATTACATCGTACATTTTTTCACCAACTTTATTTACTTTTTGCTTTTTTAACATTAGTACAAACGGAAGGGAAAGGCAAATTTATTCAGGGGGAACACGTCTAATCTGGCGGGGCCTGCCCGATCTGCGTATTTTTCTGGTGGGACGCCCGGCAATCTAGTAGCTTTGGGGGCGAAAGAAGGGTAAACTACTAATAGTGTGTTTACATTTCGACAGAAACTGATAAAATTGGCGGTCTTGCGGCATGATGCCGGCCGCATGGATGAATGAAGCAAGATTTTCTTTTTAGGAAGGGATTATATGTCATCTAAGCTTTTAAGAGGTACCTTTATTTTAACCCTCGGAACCATTATTTCAAAGGTTCTGGGCCTGTTTTATGTGATACCGTTCTACCGGATTGTAGGGGACCATGGAAGTGCTTTATACCAGTACTCCTATGTTCCGTATACGATTTTTATCAGCATTGCTACAGCGGGGATCCCCCTTGCTGTTTCCAAGTTTATCGCCAAGTATAATGCCCTTGAAGAGTATGCTGTCGGCAGAAAGCTTTTTAAGTCCGGCCTTGTCGTCATGCTCTGCAGCGGGATTTTCTCATTTTTAATTCTTTATTTTTCGGCCCCGGTCCTTGCAGAATTATTCATTCCTGACTCTGATCTGGACTCCAGTGTCAGTGATGTTATTACTGTCATCAGGGCAGTAAGCTTTGCTTTGATTGTTGTCCCGTTCATGAGTTTAATCAGAGGATTCTTCCAGGGCCATCAATCGATGGGACCGTCTGCCGTGTCACAGGTTGTTGAACAGATTGTCCGCATTGTCTTTTTGCTTGCCGGTGCCTATATTGTCCTGAACTGGATGGGCGGAAGCCTGGTCAAAGCTGTCAGCGTGGCAACTTTTGCTGCATTCATAGGAGCAATTGGCAGCCTTGCGGTACTGTTCTGGTACTGGTATAAACGGAAATCCCATTTGGATGACCTCCTCCTTCAAGACAAAGGGACGATGGATATTTCCCTGAAGGATATGTATAAAGAAATTCTCATATATGCTGCACCATTTATCTTTGTCGGCCTTGCCAACCCCTTGTTTCAAATCATTGACCAGCTCACATTCAACAGGGCGATGGCAGAAATTGGCCTTGCCGGGCAGGCTGAGTCATCACTGGCGGTGCTGAACTTTCAGGCGCATAAGCTGGTGATCATCCCAGTGTCGCTGGCAACGGCCTTTTCACTGACGCTTGTCCCTGCCATAACGAAGGCGTTCACAGATAATGACCGTATGAGCCTGAACAAGCAGCTGAACCAGACATTCCAGGTGCTCCTTTTTCTTACATTGCCTGCCGCAGCGGGGCTTTCACTGCTGGCTGAGCCGGTTTTCACTGTCTTTTACGAGCATAAGGAATTGGGTACAGAGGTTTTGAGAACGTATGCCCCGGTGGCGATGCTGTTTTCCTTGTTCTCCGTTACAGCGGCGATCCTGCAGGGCATCAATGAACAGAGATTCACGATTCTGAGCCTGCTTGTCGGTCTGCTCGTCAAGCTGAGCCTGAATATTCCGCTCATCAAGCTGATGGAAACACAGGGAGCAGTATTGGCTACAACCCTTGGATACACTGCAGCCATACTGATCAATTTATATGTCATCAGGACCTATGCAGAATATCCATTCCGCCTGGTCGTCAGAAGGAGCCTGCTGATCATCCTGTTCACGGCATTCATGTTTGCCGGAACTGCAGTATCCTATAAACTGCTGACATTATTCCTGTCTCCGGCTTCTACCATCCAGTCGCTGATCATCATTTTCATTTGTGCAGGCATTGGAGCAGCCATCTATTTTTACTTGGCCTTCAGAACAAGGCTTGTTTATTTCCTATTTGGACAAAGAGTGGAGAAAATCAAACAGAAGCTCCGCCTCCGCTTTTAATAAAGCCAAACGAAAGGCCGCCGCAGCACGAAGCGGGGCCTTTCATTTTTTTCCGTGAAGGGGTGCTAGAGCTCCGGATTATAGTAGATTGGGGCGGATCCACCGAGCCCGAGCCTGCGCTCAATGCGGTTCAGCCTCCTGTTGAACCGGCTGCATTGTTTGTTAAGCTGCTCGACGGTGCGTTCAAGCTCGATGACGCGCTGCAGAATCTGGGCATCTCCCTGGGATAAAAAAGAAGGAGATGTACGGAAGACAGGGTGCAGGGGATAAGGGCAGACGGGAAAATAGTGAATAAGAAGCGCTCCTTTCATTTTGTAAAAAGTTCTACTATACTCAGGTAAATAACCAGATAGTACAGTCTATGATAAAAGCAGTGGTCCCGGGACTGAAATTTTTAAGGAGGAAGAAGGATGAGAATTGATAAAGTGCTGGCCAATCTTGGATACGGCAGCAGGAAAGAGGTAAAAAAGCTGCTTAAGGACGGTTCGGTGACCGTCAATGATGAAAAGATCAAAGATGCCAAGCAGCATGTCGATCCTGAAAAAGATCTGATCCGTATAAACGGAGAAACCGTCGAATACAGGGAATTTATTTATTTGATGATGAACAAGCCGCCGGGCGTCATTTCAGCAACAGAAGATAACAGAGATGAAACGGTCATTGATCTCCTTGAGGCAGAGGATCTGATCTTTGAACCTTTTCCGGTCGGAAGGCTTGATAAGGATACGGAGGGTCTGCTTTTGATTACGAATGATGGCCAGCTGGCCCACCGCCTGCTCTCCCCAAAGAAGCATGTGCCGAAAACGTATTTTGCAGTCATAGACCAGGAAGTGACGGAAGAAGATGTCACTGCCTTCCGCAAAGGAGTCATCCTGGATGACGGCTATGCGACAAAGCCGGGAGAGCTCAATATCCTGAAGTCCGGAGAACGGTCTGATATCGAATTGACGATCACAGAGGGAAAGTTTCACCAAGTCAAAAGAATGTTTGAAGCTGTAGGGAAGAAAGTGGTATATCTGCAGAGGCTTTCGATGGGGCCGCTGCGGCTTGATGAGACGCTCGAGCTTGGTGAGTACAGGGAGCTGACAGAGGAAGAGCTGCAGTCTCTGATGGAATATGAAGTGAAGTAACAAAAAAATCGCCTGATAAGGGCGATTTTTTTGTTTATGGATCCCCCGAGCCCGGGAGACTGTATTTACGATGATAATTTAACTTTTCTTTGCGTCGTCGTCCATTTTCCTCTGCTCGGACTGATGACTAAATCATTATAGGCCAGGACATTCAAATCTCGTTGTATGGTGCGAGGAGTAATACCAAATTCCTCTACAAGCTCCTGAGTTGTTACAGTTCCGCGCTTACAAATAAACATGTAGACGGCTTTAATGCGGTTTAACATCCGGTTAGTCGAAGGTTTCAAAGAACCACTCCCTATCCTTTTTTCAAACCTTTGGCAAATTCCTGCAACCGACAGCTTCGATGAAGAAACATGTCTTCAAGGTATGTAGTTTTCTTTTCCCCAGACAACTCCTTTTCTAATCATTAAAGAATGTTCTAGATGTCATACTTCTACAATAATTGTACTCTTTCTTGCTTGATAATGCTACTTTAATACTTGAATTTACAAAAGATTAACACATTTTGGTTGAAATTGGCTCCATTTCCATACTGGTGCCTGCCTGATCAGAAACTTGCATGATGCCTGGCTCTCTTTACATCTCTATGCATTTAAGTATCTGCATATGTGTTTACCAGCTTTTTTTTAATGGGCCTATTTACCTGTATTCCCAAATGGGGAAATTCATTATAATCAATGAGTAATTTATGCAGATAACCGAAGGGGATGGAATTATTTGAATCATTCGTTGCGTGAACAGCTCGTACACAGAAAAGAAAGTCTCTATTTTGCTTTTGTCATTTTATTCGGCATCCTTACGTATTTGCTATTATCTATAACTATTATTGGCATTATCATGCTGGCCATTTTGCTGACTGCCACCATCATTCTCCACGGGCTGATGATGGCCGGAATCCGCAGGAACGGTGTAAAGCTTGGGGAAAAGCAATTCCCAGAGCTGTATGGAAAGGCGGTTTCAGTGGCCGGGCAGATGGGGCTTGCGAAAGTCCCGGATATTTATATTGTGGAATCCGAAGGGGTTCTCAATGCTTTTGCATCCAGGTTTTTCAGAAAAAATATGGTGGTGCTGTATTCTGGTATTTTTGAATTGATTGAGCAGAAAGCGGAGAAGGAGGTATTGTTTGTACTGGCACACGAGTTTGCCCATCTGAAACGAAGGCATGTGACAGTCAGCTTCCTCCTGCTGCCTGCTCTGTGGGTGCCATTTTTGGGAAATGCGTATTTAAGAGCTTGCGAGTATACCTGTGACCGCTATGCTGCCTACTATACTGAGTCTTATGAAGCTTCCAGGAATGCGCTGACAATGCTTGCCATCGGGAAAGAATTATATAAGAAGGTCGACCAGGAAACCTATATGGAACAGATCGAGTCGGAGCAGGGCATTTTCATATGGCTGAATGAGAAGCTTTCCACTCATCCGCATCTTCCGAAAAGGCTGCATGCACTGGCACAGTTTTTTGCCCCGGAAACGGCACTGGTGCTTAAAGAGAAGCGAAGTACTGTCTGGATTGGTTCTATCGCAGCTGTGCTCTTTCTGGCCCTTGCCGGAACAGGGCTATGGTTTGGCTTAAAAGGAATCGAAAATCTTGATATGCTCTCAGATATGCCAATTGATGGACCAGTAGAAGAAGTGGAAGGAATTACGCCTCTGATGGAGGCTGCAGAGACAAGTGACCTCGCCTCTATTGAAAACCAGATTGGGAATGGAGCTGACATTAATGCTGCTGACAGTGAAGGCTCAACTGCCCTGCACTGGGCCGTGTACAGCGGACAGGCCGATGCCGCCCGGCTCCTGGCAGAACACGGAGCTGATCCAAATACAGTGGATGCCTATGACACAACGCCTTTAATGAGCGCGGTTTTTGCAGATGATGCCAGTATGGCTGAATTGCTTCTGGAATATGGGGCAGATCCGTTATATACAGATGCAGAGGGCCTTACAGCCTATGATTACGCTCAGGAATACGGAAACCCTGAAGTATTGGAAGTGCTTAAGCCTTATTATGAATAAGAAATGAACGCTGCTGAAGAGTTCAGCAGCGTTTTTTGGTGCTTACCATGAGTTTATCGAGTAAGCGTTGTCTGCCGTCTGAACAAACACCGTGCTATAATATGGAAAAAAACAGCGGGAAAGGGGAGAGAGATATGAAGGTGGGAACGATTAAAGAAATCATCAGGCACCCTGTCAAATCCTTTGGCGGTGAAAGTGTGGCAGAGACGCGGCTGATGTCTTACGGATTATATGGAGACAGGAGCCATGCTTTCCTGGACACGTCGAGGCCCGGGAAATTCCTGACCATTACCCAGGCTCCCGAGATGGCCACATTTTCAGCGCGTTTTGCAGGAAAGGAACAGGATAACATGTTTCCGGCAGTCATCATCAGAATGCCTGACGGAAGTAGCGCCAAATGGGGCGATCCCCGCGTAGCAGGTTATTTAGAAAGCCTCACAGGCAAAAAAACTGAGCAGATTCAATACTCGCCAAAGAGTATACCTTTAGGTCCAATAGAAGAGGAGCATCTGCAGCTCGTTTCCGCCGCTTCATTGAGAAAGCTCGGTGAAATGCGGGGCAGAGAAGTTGATCACCGGCGCTTCCGGGCCAATATTATCCTTGATATTGAAGGATCTGTTCCCTTTGCAGAAGAAAGCTGGTTTGGGAAAAAGCTGATCATCGGCAGCGGAGGATCCGCTATCATGATTAAGCGTCATTGTGAAAGATGCCAGATCATCACAGTCGATCCGGAGGATGCCGGTAAGGATGCCGCCCTTCTGAAAATGGTTGCCAAAGAAAGGAGCAATCATTTCGGCGTCTATGCTTCAGTGGTGCGTACAGGTCCGATCCGAACAGGTGATGCAATCTATCTTGCAGATTGACCAAGGAAACTTTTTCCTTCTCTTCGCCGTATATATATCGGGGGGAAAACAATGAAACTATTAACAGCGCAAATAAAACAGGCGGGATACAGCAAAGAGGCTCCATATCTGCAGGATATTCAATTTGAAGTCCATTCAGGAGAGCTGATCGGCCTGATCGGGGCGAATGGTGCGGGAAAGAGCACTACGATCAAAACGATCCTTGGCCTAATGGATTATACAGAAGGAGAAACCGTTTTTAAAGAGGGGATCAAATATTCTTATGTTCCCGAGCGGCCCATCTTTTATGACGAGCTTACATTATGGGAGCATCTCGACTTCATCGCTGCAGTAGAAGGGCTCAGCGATCAGGAATACAGGAAGCAGGCGGAAGAGCTGCTGGAGCTGTATAAGCTGGCAGACTATGCACATGATTATCCCCATACATATTCAAAAGGGATGCAGCAGAAGGCCATGCTGGTCCTCTCTCTGATCATCAACCCTTCTGTATATATCATTGATGAGCCTTTCATCGGCCTGGATCCGAATGCAACAAGGCTTTTCCTGGAATCAGTCGAAAAGGAGCGCCAAAAGGGTGCAGGCATTTTGATGTCGACCCATGTTCTGGACACTGCCGAAAAGGTTTGCGACAGGTTTATAATCATTAATAAAGGCAGGGTCGCGGCATCAGGGACCATGGATGAAATCAGGCAGCAATGCGGCCTGCCGGGCGGGTCGCTGTTCGATTGCTTCCATATGTATTCAGAGGAGCATGTAAATGACTAGCAGCAGGCTCCTTTTTAAAAGGCTTTCGGCAGAATGGAAATATCAGTACAGCGTCTTCAGATCAATTGCGGACTGGACCATCATCCTTTATCTGGCGGTTCCTGCAGCAGTCATCTCCTTTTTCATATACAGATCCTGGTGGACAGAAATGCCCGGGTGGATTTTAATGGTGCCGGCAGCTTTCCTGTTCCTTCCAGGCTATATTGCCTCATGGGGCGGCCATTACCGAACCTTTATCCAGGAGGCAGATAAGGTATTTCTAATTAAAAACCGGAAGCTTTATTTCGGCCTTAAAAAAGGAGCTTTTTTCTATTCTCTTCTGGCTGGAGCATGCCAGGCAGCCTTCATAGCCATTCTGCTGCTTCCCTTTTTAATAGGGCACTACGGCTTTACAATGCTATATGCCGTTTCTTATTTCCTGTTTTTCTTTTCCTGCAGAGTATTTATTATGTGGCTGAAGCAAAATCTGAGGAAGATAGAAGGGAAGCTTTTAAGGATACTATTCAGTCTTGCAAGCTTTGTGCTGTTAAGCTGGATGGTCCAGCTGGTTTTTGCCCTGTGGCTCGGGGGAAATCTGCTGGCCTTTAATATGTCGGCTATTCTGCTGCTTGCCCTGGGAAGCTTCCTATACAATAGGAATCTGTCCAAAACACATACCTTTGATACTGAAGCGGCATTTGAGAGGGAGGAACGAGTCAAATATACAGGCTTAATTTTCCAGCTTTCCTATGAGGTAGAGATGCCTTCGCCTTCCGCAGTAAGAAAAAAGCCTTTTTTGTTCAGGCAATCAAAAAGGATCTTTAAAAAAAGGACGGTCTCTGCCGGATTTCTGGAAGTTTTCATTAAAGTATTCCTGCGCAACCCGTCTTATTGGGGAAACTATTTAAAAATCATATCACCTGCAGTGGCAGCGATCGTCATCATTCCGCCTATCTGGTTAAAAACACTTATAGCCATCGGCTTCCTCATCATGATGTTTTCCTGGCTGCAGATGGTTTGGGGAAAAATCACGATCTCCCACCCCCTCACAAAAAAATACGGTGAAAGAGATGCGTATTTTTCGGCAAGGACCAAAGCGGTATGGGCTCTCTTTCTTCTGTCCATCATTCTTGTTATACTGGCGGCAGCGGGAGGACTTTGGCTGACAGGCCAGATGCCTGCTGGCAGCCTTTCTCTTTGATTTAAGGTTTTCCATTGAAATGATTTATAATGGAAGAGCGAAATTGGTTTAATTATTCCGGATGCAGCCGGTCTGCTTTTGGAATGTACATAAGGAGGATTTGTATGAAAAACATTGATTGGCAGAAAGAAATAGAAGAACGTGAGCAGGCTTTCCTGGCTGATACCCAGAAGCTTCTGCAAATCAGGAGCATTCTTGATGAAGAGAATGCGACTGAAGATGCCCCTCTGGGAAAAGAAGTCAAAGAAGCACTTGATTTTATGCTGGAGCTGGGCAGCAAGGACGGATTCTCCGTGAAAAACACCGGCAATCTTGCTGGACATATTGAGTTTGGGAGTGGAGAAGAAATCGTCGGGATTCTTTGCCACGTGGATGTTGTTCCTGAAGGTGACGGATGGACAAGCGATCCTTTTGCTGCAGAAATAAGGGATGGAAAGATTTTTGCACGCGGGGCGCTGGATGATAAAGGGCCTACAATGGCCGCTTATTATGCTATGAAAATAGTCAAGGAGCTTGGGCTGCCGCTGAGCAAAAAAGTGCGGATGATCGTCGGGACGGACGAAGAGAGCGACTGGCGCTGTGTGGACCATTATTTCAAGCACGAGCAGATGCCTGATATCGGCTTCGCCCCAGATGCTGATTTTCCGATCATCTATGCAGAAAAAGGAATTTCCGACTTTGACCTTGTTCAGGAAAGCACAGCAGAAAATCAGGATGGCGATGTCAAGGCAGAAGTTGCTTCATTCCAGTCCGGCCGAAGATACAACATGGTCCCTGACTATGCCAAAGCATCCCTGCTCGTCCATCATGAACAGACAGAGGTGCTGCAGCGTTTTGTAGATTTCCAGAAGCAGCATGACCTGAAAGGCAGCTATCATGTGGATAATGGTGAGTTGATTCTTGAGGTTGAAGGAATTTCTGCACATGGAATGGAGCCTGATAACGGGAAGAATGCAGGCTTATATTTAGCTAAATTCCTGTCAGAGCTTTCAATCGATTCAAAGGCAGCCCAATTTTTCAGCTTTGCTGACCGCTATTTCTTCAAGGATTCCCGCGGCAGGCAGCTGGGCGCGGCCTACTCTGACGATATCACAGGCGACCTGACCATCAATCTTGGAAAGATAAGCTATTCACAGGCAGAAGGCGGACGGCTTGGATTGAATCTCCGCTACCCTGTCACCAATGATATGGCTTTAACCAAGGAAACGGTCATGGCTGCTGCTGGAAAAGAAGGGTTCCGCCTCGAAAACTTTACAGATTCCAAGCCCCATCATGTGGATGAGGATACTTTCCTGATCCAGACGCTGAAAAAAGTGTATGAGGAGCAGACTGGAGATGAGGCCAAGCTCATCTCGATCGGGGGAGGAACGTATGCCCGTTCCCTGAAGGCCGGTGTCGCTTTTGGTCCATTATTCCCTGACAGGGAGGACATTGCCCACCAGAAGGATGAATATATGTTTATTGAGGACCTTGTAAAAGCTGCAGCCATCTATGCACAGGCTATTTATGAGCTGGCAAAATAAAAGAAACAGGCTGAATATTGTATAGGGGAGGAACGAAAGTGGAATATGCAATCCTGAATGGGGAATTGATTGAACGCAAAGATGCCAAGGTTGACATTGAAGACAGAGGCTATCAGTTTGGCGATGGTGTCTATGAAGTAATCCGGGTATATAACGGCAAAATGTTTACAGCTGAGGAACACCTGAACAGGCTGTCTGAAAGCTGTGAAAAGATCGGACTGAACCCTGGTTTTACAAAGGAAGAGCTAAAAACGAAACTGGAACAGCTGATCGGGAAGAACAAAATTGGTTTCGGAACAGTCTACCTTCAGTATTCAAGGGGCATTTCGCCAAGGAATCACGCCTTTCCGGGCAGTGAAGTCCCTGCCGCTTTCGTAGCCTATACCCGTGAAGCTGCGCGGCCGGAGGAGAATATGAAATCGGGGATCAAGGCAATACTGACTGAAGATATCCGCTGGCTCCGCTGCGATATTAAAAGCCTTAACCTGCTTGGCAATTTGCTGGCCAAGCAGAAGGCAGCCCAGTCTGGGTGCTTTGAAGCCATCCAGCATCGGGGCCATACAGTGACCGAGGGCAGCTCATCTAATATCTTCATCGTAAGCGGCGATAAACTGGTGACACATCCGGCTGACCATTTCATTCTTAATGGGATATCACGGCAAAAAGTGCTCGAGATTTCCCATGAGAATGATATTCCGTTTGAGGAAAAAGCATTCACGATTGATGAGCTCCTTGGTGCAGATGAAATCTTCATTTCCAGCACAACAGCTGAAGTGATGCCGGTCATCGGGATTGACGGCAGTCCTGTGAAGAACGGTAAGCCAGGAGAGCTGACGCAGAAGCTGCAAGGCCTATTCCTCGAAAAAATTGAAAAGGAATGCGGAAGCATTCAAACAGGTGCGTTGAACAGCTGAAAAAAACCGGCCAGGCACTCCAGATCAGGAGGCATGGCCGGTTTTTTCATATAAAGCTGTTTCCGTCATTTATACTATCTTACTCAAAACGGAACAGGTCGCTGGAAAGGTATCTTTCTCCTGTATCACACACAATGAAGACGACTGCATCTTCGGGTGTGAGCTTTTTGGCGACTTCGATGGCCGCAAAGCAGGCTGCCCCTGAGGAAGGGCCGACAAGGATGCCTTCCTCCCTGGCGAGCCTCCTTGTTGTGTCATAAGCCTCTTCGTCCTTGATCTGGTGGATTTCATCATAAACATCCTGATTAAGGATTTCAGGGATAAAACCGGGGCTGGTGCCTACAAGCTTATGCTTGCCGGGCTTGCCTCCTGAAAGGACTGGAGAGCCCTTCGGTTCAACAACGTGGACCTCAAGACCCGGATATTTCTCTTTCAGCACCTCTCCGGTTCCGGTGATCGTTCCGCCTGTGCCTGCAGTCGCGACGAAAGCAGACAGGGGCTTTCCAATCTGTTCCATCCCATCAATAATTTCAAGTGCGGTTGATTTTCTGTGGGCATCGGGATTTGCTTCATTATCAAACTGCATCGGGACAAAGCTGTCCGGGATTTCCTCTGCAAGCTCCAGCGCTTTTTTGATTGATCCGGGCATCTTTTCATCACCTGGTGTGAGGACCACTTCCGCCCCATACGCTTTCAGCAGATTGATCCGTTCAAGTGTCATTGTGTCAGGCATAACAAGAATGGCCTTATAGCCGCGTGCAGCAGCATTCATCGCAAGGCCGATCCCGGTATTCCCGCTTGTAGGCTCAATGATGGTTGACCCTTTTTTCAACCTTCCTTCTTCCTCTGCTTTAATGATCATATTAAAAGCTGCCCGATCTTTGACGCTTTTGCTCGGGTTGTAAAATTCGAGCTTTGCATAAATGGCTGCTCCATTCTCTGGGGCCAGCCTGTTCAGCTTCACGAGCGGCGTGTCGCCAATCAAGTCAGACAGGTTGTCTACAACCTTCATAAAACTCTTCCTTTCTAAAAATAATAATAAAGCTATTTTGCATTCCTTCAGCAAATCTCATGCAAAAGGAGGGAAAACTAAATGATTTTCATTTAATGCTCTGCTCCATAATCATACCTAAAAGGTGGGAAGGCTATCAAATCTTAAGGATTTTCCGGCAGCTTTTTGTTCCCGGCTGTGCAAATTTTGTTAAAATAAATAGAAATGTCGTGGAAAGGGCGTTTTATTGATGCAAACACATTATTTTTTTGCTGTGCGGCTTCCTGACGATGCCAAAGAAAAGCTGAAGCTGAAATGCGAAGCGGCAGCAGGAATGCTTGAATTTCAAAAATGGGTCCATTATCAGGATTATCATATTACGCTGGCCTTTCTGGGAAATGCAGGGAAGGATCAGCTGCAGCATGCAGCCAGGCTTGTCAGGAAGGCACTTGAGGAAGAGGAAGCTTTCAGCCTATCCACCTCAAGGTTTGGCGTCTTCGGAAAGCCGGATCAGCCCAGGATCTTTTGGTCGGACACAGCAGCCCAGCCCAGGCTTGCCGAGGTAAGGAAGAAAGTTTTTGATGCCTGTAAGGAAGCAGGCTTTCAGCTGGAGACCCGGCCATTTAAGCCGCATATCACTCTGGCAAGGAAGTGGGCAGGCAGCAGCCCTTTTGAGCCGGACCTTTTGGGAAATGAATCTGTTTTAACAGAGACAATCTCATTTCCTGCCGCAGAAGTGGTTTTATATCAGACGCATATGGATAGAAGTCCTAAATACGAAGCAATCGAGGTTTATACACTGAAATAAAATACAAGGAAACAAGGAAGGCAGAGGGAATGGGACAGTTAATAAAGCTACAGGATTATATTTCACGCTATGAACAGGATATCTTTTTATATCCTTCCAGATATGTCCGACTGAAGAAGCAGCGGTGGGCACAGCTTTTGGACGCATGGGAAAATAACGATGGTCGGTTTTTCGGCCCTGAACCGGGACAAGCAGAGGATGATTGGAAGCTGGAAGAGAAACAGCCCCTGTCAGAGAGGATTAAGGGAATATTCAGCCTGAAGAGGAAGTCAGAGGACGCTGAGCCGGTTCCTGAAAAGGCAGTGGAAGAGAAGCTCGATTTTGATCCGCAGTTTGCCTCAAGGCCGGATACGGCAGATGAATTGAAGCAGCAATTCCTGGATCAGCTTTTTAGATTTCAAATGAAGTGGGCGAGCTCGACCATCATGGAAAAATCATTTGTTCAGAGATCCTTTTTCTATGACCCCGAGCTCCGCTTCCTCCTTCAGCGTTTTCCGGACACCTATCTGCTTCTTTATAAGCCGGTATTCCGTTTGAAAAAAGCGCCTGTAGAGGCAGAATCGGTCTTTATTACCCCGACTGGGGCCTATTGCCTTTCCTTTATGGAAGAAGATGAGCAGGCTGTTTTCATCGGTTCCAAGGAGCATTTCTGGTTAAAAAGGACAGGGAAGGAAGAAAAGAAAATACTGAATCCGCTCATCGCCCTGGACCGGACAGAAAAAATTGTAAAGAGCATTTTTCAAATGTATGAAATCGATTTCCCGGTACATAAAGTATTAGTAAGCCGGAAAGGCTATTTTGATTATCCGAATGTACCATATGGGGTGGAGCTGATTGAGAAGCGCGGATTCGAGGAGTGGTTTGAAGCTATGAGGAAAAACACGTCCCCCATCAAGCATATCCAGCTTAAAAGCGCGCAGATCCTCCTGCAATATTGCCAGACAACCTGTGTGAAACGCCCGGAATGGGGAGAAGTTGAATAAGGCACATGATCTTAAATACATGCCTGGGCAATTATCAAAAGGTCTTGTAGTAATTCATCCTGATTTTGGGCTCGTTCGTGTGAATAGCTGTTAAGACACCCTTTAAAAAATGCCCTGGGCAAGGTTTGGGGCAGCCTGTATTACAGGTAATAAGGAAGTACTCGGAGGAAAGCCGAGAATAGAAGCGGAGTGAGACGATGATCACAGTGGAACGGATGTACCATGCATACCTTGATGAATTGAATATCATTGCCATCCTGCTTCCCCGTTCTTATTACAATGGCAGCTGTTCTGAATTTGCTCTTTCAGGCCAGGAAGGGAAGAAGGAGCTCTTTATTAAAGAACAGCAGGAACTGGAAGAGGAGATTAAATATATTTGCACCTTCGAAGGTGATCTGGATCTCGGAACAACCTGCTGGATCCATGATGAACATGGGGGGAAGACAGACCTTCAGATTGGATCTGTCATCCGGACAGAGGCATTTGATGAAAAATATTATTATAGCGGGAGCCTGGGGTGCTTTTATACAGAAGAACAGACAGTGTTCAAGCTATGGGCCCCTACCGCCACTCAAGCCAGGCTGTCGTTAGAAGAGCCAGGGAAGGGTATCACGGAATATGCAATGGAAAGAGGAGATTACGGTGTCTGGTCCTATTGTGCCGAGGGAGATCTTGAACTTCATGCCTATTCTTACAAGGTATGCATCGATCTTGAGTGGCGGGAGGCTGCAGACCCATATGCTGCCGCGCTTACAGCCAATGGGGAGAAAGCCGTCGTTGCCAGCCCCGGGAAAATAAAGATGCCTGAGCTTGAGCTTCCGGAGCTGGAACATGATACAGATGCGGTTATATACGAAACCCATATCAGGGACTTTACCATCCATCCCGGGAGCGGCGCGGATAAAAAAGGCACATACCGCGGTGCGGCAGAGCTGGGTACAAAGGGGCCGGAGGGCTGTTCGACCGGCCTTTCCTACGTAAAGGAGCTGGGGGCGACCCATATCGAGTTCCTCCCCTTCCACGACTTTGCGGGGGTGGATGAGCTCGGGGGAAAATCAGATTATAACTGGGGCTATAACCCGCTCCACTTCAACGCACCTGATGGCAGCTACTCCGAGGATCCTTCAGACCCGTATTTGCGGATCCTTGAGCTGAAGGATTTGATTTCAGCTGTCCATTCCCAGGGCCTGCGGGTCATAATGGACGCTGTGTACAACCATGTCTATATAAGGGAATCATCCGATTTTGAAAAGCTTGTACCAGGCTATTACTTCCGGCACGATGAGTTCGGGATGCCATCAAATGGAACCGGGGTAGGCAATGACTTTGCCTCTGAGAGGAAGATGGCAGGGAAGTTCATCGTCGATTCCGTGAAGTTCTGGCTGCATGAATATAAAATTGACGGGCTGCGCTTTGATCTGATGGGAATCCTGGATGTCGGGACGATGCAGGAGGTCAGGAAAGCTGCAGATGAAGCCGGCAGGCATATTCTCATCATTGGGGAGGGGTGGGACCTTAACACTCCTCTCCCGCAGGAACAAAAGGCCAATCTGCGCAACCAGGGCAAGCTCGAGAGGATCGGCCAGTTCAATGACTGGTTCAGGGATTCTATTAAGGGAAGTACATTCAATATTTATGATAAAGGATATGCACTGGGAAATGCACATTACCGCGAGGATGCGAAACAGGTTCTTGCCGGAAGCATCGGAATGGGGAAAAAGGCTAAGCCTCTCTTCCGTTCTCCGGGGCAGTCTGTGAACTATGCCGAATCGCATGATAACCATACACTATGGGATAAGCTTGGCGCATGTTTCCCTGAAGAGAGAGAGGAATTCAAGGAGAAGCACCACCGGCTTGCGACGGCAATGGTCATCCTTGCACAGGGAATTCCTTTCCTTCACAGCGGACAGGAGTTCTTCAGGACAAAAAATGGGGACGGCAACAGCTATCGGTCCCCAAATGAGGTCAACTGGCTTGATTGGGAGCGCCGGCTTCACTATCAGGATAATGTGGACTATATAAAAGGGCTGATTAGCATAAGGAAGAACATCAAAGCTTTCCGTTTTCACAGCACAGACCTGATCAGGAGGCATATGCAGTTCATCCAGGCAGAAGAGCCGATGATTGCATTCGAGCTGCAGGATATCAGGGAATTCGGGGGCTATGATTCCATCAGGGTATGTTTCAATCCTTCCCGGGAAGAGCGGAAGTTCCCTGCTGATGGAGAATGGGAAGTTTTGGCGGACGGAGACAGGGCGGGTGCAGAACCGGTAAATACTGTGAATTCGGGCGCTGCAATAATTGCCCCATGCAGCCTGCTGATCCTTGCCAGAAGGTGAAAGAAGCTGCCCTTTTGCCCGCCCGAAGCTGAATCGGGATCAAACCATAAAAATTGAAAAAGAAATCATTATAATAAAATACTGTTTTTATCTCTGATTGACTTGACTAGAAAACACGCTAAGAGATAAAATTTATAAGATAGCTATTGCAGGACATTTGCTTCAATAGCTTTTTTTTATTTTACTTTGCTTTTCTATACAATAGTCCTTTAATCAATTAGCGGCGGAATGGACAGGAGCGGGCTTTGCTTTCTTTGCAGTTCCGCATATATAGATAGGAGACTGTAAAAGGCCTGGCTGAGATGCGGGCCTTGCACTTTCCTTACTCGCATTTAATTTGCAGAAAAACATTGTAGGTGAACAATTTTGGAACATTTATTCGGACAAGATTGGGAGATAGTTCCTGCCGGAGGAGCGACAGGTGAAGCGTTTTTTGCCCAGCATGAAGAGCAGCAATTATTCTTGAAGCGGAATTCATCGCCTTTTCTCGCTGTTTTGTCAGCAGAAGGAATTGTTCCAAAGCTTGTGTGGACAAAAAGGCTTGAAAATGGGGACGTCATAACAGCCCAGCAATGGCTTGCCGGAAGGGAATTGAAGCCGGGGGATATGGAAGATGAGCGGGTAGCCAGGCTTCTCAAGAAAATCCATGACTCCAGGCCGCTCCTTGGGATGCTTAGCAGGCTGGGAAAATCTCCCCTGAAGCCAGAGGCAATACTGAACGCGGTCACAGAAGAGCTGGATGAAGAAATCCGCAGACTGGATGCTGTCAGGAAAGCCCTCGGGTTCCTTGAAAAGGAGAAGGGGAATATCTTCTGTGAAGATATGGTCGTCTGCCACTGCGATGTCAATCATAACAACTGGCTGCTCACAGAGAACGACCAGCTGTATCTGATTGATTGGGATGGGGCAATGATTGCCGACCCTGCCATTGATCTCGGGATGCTCTTATACTGGTACATCCCCCGTGATAAATGGCATTCCTGGCTGAAGCGGTATGGAATGGAATTAACATCCTCCCTTGCCCTTCGCATGAAATGGTATGTGGCTGCCCAGACTTTGACATCGATTCAATGGCATAAAAGCAAGGGGAGATATGAAGAAATGGATAAGTGGATCCAGTTCATCAAGGAGCTTGACCTAGGCTAGGAAAGCTGGTCAATGCTCTCTACCCACTGGGAGAGCTCCTGCTGGTGCAGCTCTATATGGCCGTCGAGATTGGAAGAGCCGGCGCCGTTTTGGCTGTAGCTGTAAATCTGCTCCAGTACTGTCCTTACCTCCTGGCCGATATTTGCATTGACCATGAGGGATTTTACCAAGCGCTCCAATTGTTCACACTCTGAAACCGACCCGCAGCAGTCTGTCTGATGGCTGCTTAATATATCCCTCAGCAGGGTTAGTTGATCTGTATGGCACAGCGGCATATGATTCAGCATCCTTTCTATTTGTACATGAATGGGATTGAGGCACCAACAAAAAAAGGAATTCACATTTATCATGTGAATTCCTTTTTTTTATTATTCATCAGCTTATCTTTTATAGATGGTTGACAGGCTTTCCGATATAAAGGCTCTGTCTCTTTGATCTGACTTTCTGAGTCCATTTTCTGTTCCTAAGCTTCTCATACGGATAGACAGTCACACTGTAGCCAAGGAACATGATGCCTATAACTAAAAGGACGGCCATTTCCAATCCTGTCTCAATCAATTTTCCCATGTATATTTCCAGCTCCTTTTGATGCCTGAAGGAAAAGCATTTCAGGCTCGGGTTTTTCCGTTCGAGTACACTCTTAAAACCTTAACAAAACATCATATAAATGAAAAACGCGGTTTCGATTGATATACAGGAGATATTTCCGGTAACATAAGATGAACGCGCTTTAACAGACAGTGCCCTTACATATGCGGCCGGATGCTCCCCGATCCTTCCTGAACGAGGGTTGCATCGATAGGGAAGGCATGGTATTGTTTGAACGATATTATTATTTAGGGGTGTCCTCATGAGACAAAGAAACAAGCCTTGGGCTAAAGATAAATTAATGCAGCATCCGCAGTATGTCATCCTGGAGCCGATTCAGCATAAAGGAAAATGGGCTGAAGTATTTGAAGAAGACCAGCCGCTCCATATAGAAATTGGAACAGGGAAAGGCCGATTCATCACAGGGATGGCAAAGGCCAATCCTCATATCAACTATATCGGCATAGAATTGGCAGAAAGCGTCATCGTGACTGCCCTTGATAAGCTTATTGAAGAAGAGCTTCCAAACCTTAAGCTGATGAATGCCAATGCCAAGAACCTGGCTGAGTATTTCGATAAAGGGGACGTAGACAGGGTTTACCTTAATTTCTCAGACCCTTGGCCAAAGACCCGTCATGAAAAAAGAAGGCTCACTTTCAAAAGTTTCCTTGATGTCTACAAAAGCATCCTTGTCGATAAAGGAGAAATCCATTTCAAGACTGACAACCAGGGGCTGTTCGAATATTCACTTACAAGCTTCTCCGAATACGGACTCCTCCTCACTTACGTCAGCCTCGACCTTCACAACAGCGACTATGAAGGCAATATCATGACCGAATACGAAGAAAAATTCTCCGGCAGAGGCAGCAGAATCTACCGCTCTGAAGTGAGATATCAATAATTATGGAGCGCTTGTCCTGGCCGGCAGCGCTGGTATAGACAAAAGGGGTACGGATATTTCGTGCTCTTTTTGTTTTTTTCTATCTATGTAATTAAGTTGGGATAAATTGCCTTGGAAACAAAAAGGCTTGGTTTTCATAATCATAAAAGTTTGAAAACCTGTTAATTGGAGTGGAAGGCACGCAGACTCCTGTGGGAGATAGCGGAAATGTTGAGACCCCACAGCGCGCAAGCGCGAGGAGGCTCAACTCCGCCCCGCGGAAAGCGAAGTGCCTGGAACGGAAATTAACAGCTAAGTAAAAAGCAGAAAACTTATCTCAAGAAGCAAGCGAAAAAGACTAAATATTCCACCAACTCCACTCCTAATGATAAAATGAACAAGACAGGTATACATACAATCTGCTGAAAAAGGGAGTGTCCAAATGGAAACCTTAAAATTAAAAACAGTCAAGCTCACGTGGCTCAACGGCGGGGTCACACATCTGGATGGCGGCGCCATGTTCGGCGTTGTCCCAAAAGCTCTGTGGGAAAAGAAATATCCCTGCAATGAAAATAACCAGATCGAGCTTAGAACAGATCCAATCCTTGTGGAAGCTAACGGGAAAAAGATGCTCATAGAAACAGGCATTGGCTCAGGCAAGCTTAACGAAAAGCAAAAGCGGAACTACGGAGTGACAGAAGAATCCAGTCTTGAAAAATCCCTCGGAGAGCTTAGCCTCAGCCCGGAGGATATCGACTATGTACTGATGACCCATCTGCATTTCGACCATGCATGCGGCCTTACCAGACTTGAAGGAGAAGAATTTGTTTCAGTGTTCACCAATGCAAAAATCATTGTATCGGAAACCGAGTGGGAAGAGATGCGCAATCCGAACATCCGGTCCAGGAATACATACTGGAAAGAAAATTGGAGCGGGATAGAGGACCAGGTGATCACATTCAAAGATGAATGGAGCTTCGGTCCAGTGAGAATGGTCCACACAGGCGGTCACAGTGATGGACATGCCATTATTCTCATCGAGGAAGAAGGGGAAACAATCGTTCATATGGCAGACATCATGCCGACACATGCCCACCAGAATGTTCTATGGGTTCTTGCCTTTGACGATTATCCGATGGATTCAATCGCTGCGAAGCAGAAATGGCTTGAGTACGGAATCAGCAGGGATGCATGGTTTACGTTTTACCATGATGCCTATTTCCGGGCGGTGAAATGGGACGGGGATAAACAGCTGAAGGAAGAGCTGAAACGCACCAGATAAAGGCAAGCTAAAGGCCGGATAAAAGAATCCGGCCTTTAGCTTGCAATCTTTAAGACAGCGGATAGGCATCCAAAATCGTTCCGGTGCGGCTGTCTGCGACAAACTCGTATTGAGATACCTCTCCATCAGCTGTCCTTGAAATGCCGCCTTTATAGACATTATAGCTAAGCCCATGCTTCTCATAAGGTTCAGGCTGCATATGTATCCATGATCCGCTGATCGGGCCATTTTTCTTGAAAGCGGCTTTAGCCTGGTCAAGTGCTTTCTCTGGAGAAACCGCGGTTTTATCTGCCATTAATTCCTTCACAGCCAAGCCGCCTGCTGCTCCGACTCCAACACCAAGCAAAAATGATTTCCAGTTCATGATCTGCCCCTCCGTCTTTTTCCATCATTGTTGTTCTTTATTCCATTCTACCAAATGTAACCGGATATATTAAAGGAATTCACATAAAGTGAAAGAACATGGAACCATATCTGGGGGACGGCTAGGAGGAAAAGGTGGTAAGAGGTAAGAAAGTTCTGTAAAATAACTGTATACATAATAATGATATAAATCCCATTAAAGGAGCAGGTACAATGAACAATAAAACATTGCAGCTTTTTAAAACACTGACAGAATTGCCGGGAGCGCCGGGGAATGAACATTTAGTCCGCAAGTTTATGCGAGAGCAGCTTGGCCAGTATTCTGATGAAGTGGTCCAGGACAAGCTTGGGGGAGTATTTGGAGTAAAAAGGGGAGATGAGGAAGGCCCGACTGTGATGGTAGCAGGCCATATGGATGAGGTTGGCTTCATGGTTACCTCCATCACCGATAACGGCATGATCCGCTTCCAGACCCTTGGCGGCTGGTGGAGCCAGGTCCTGCTTGCCCAGAGGGTGCAGGTCATGACCAATAATGGCCCGGTCACAGGCGTCATCGGTTCCATCCCTCCGCACCTGCTGGATGAAGCCAAGCGCAGCAAGCCAATGGATATTAAAAATATGCTGATTGACATCGGTGCAGATGACCGTGCGGATGCAGAGAAGATCGGCATTAAGCCCGGCCAGCAGATCATCCCTATCTGTCCGTTTACGCCAATGGCAAATGAAAAGAAAATCATGGCGAAGGCCTGGGATAACCGTTATGGATGCGGGCTTGCGGTCGAACTTCTGGAAGAAGTGAAAGACGAAAAGCTGCCGAACATCCTTTATTCCGGGGCGACAGTCCAGGAAGAAGTCGGGCTGAGAGGTGCGCAGACAGCCGCCAATATGATCAAGCCTGATATTTTCTTTGCATTGGATGCAAGCCCTGCGAATGACATGACAGGCGACAAAAGGGAATTCGGCCAGCTTGGGAAAGGTGCGCTGCTTCGCATTCTGGACCGCTCCATGGTTACGCACCGCGGCATGAGGGAATTCGTGCTGGATACAGCTGAGAAGAATAATGTGCCTTACCAGTATTTTGTTTCCCAGGGCGGAACAGATGCAGGGCGTGTCCACACTTCAAATGAAGGAGTCCCAAGTGCGGTAGTCGGCATTTGCTCCCGTTATATTCATACTCACGCTTCCATTATCCATGTGGATGATTATGCGGCAGCAAAAGAGCTTCTGGTCAAGCTTGTTAAATCCTGCGACAAAGCCACTGTCGCATCCATCCGCGAGAACGCGTAAAAACAACAGCCCGGAGGCAGCAGCAGTGCTGCCTCTTTTCAATGGGTCAAAATGGGGCAATATAGATTGCAGCAATGAAAAAGGAGAACAGCTTTATGAAAATTATAATAGGTTCTAAAAATCCGGCGAAAATAGGTGCTGTGGAAGCCATTTTCAATGAAAGCGGCTTTAAAGTCGATTCTGTGGATGTACCTTCCGGTGTGAGTGACCAGCCTTTTACAGATGATGAAACGATTAAAGGGGCTGTACAAAGAGCGGAGCTTGCACTGAAAGAAGGAGATGGCGATATAGGAATCGGTCTGGAAGGAGGGGTTCAGAACACAGCTGCAGGTTTGTTTCTCTGCAATTGGGGGGCGCTTGCGCAAAAAGGCAAAGAAACAATTGTCGCTGGAGGGGCCAGAATTCCCCTTCCGCAGGAAATTGCCGAAGAGCTGCTCGCAGGCCGAGAGCTTGGGCCTGTCATGGATGAATATGCCCAAAAAGAAAACATCCGGAAAAAAGAAGGCGCCATCGGTGTGTTCACAAATGGCAGGGTCGACAGGGCCGAAATGTTCGCGCATGTTGTCAGGCTGCTCGCCGGGCAGCTGGAGTACCGGAACAGAAATAGGGAGATGCGTTGACGCCTCTCCCCAGCTTGTATTAAGCAAGCCGCTTCCGCATTTCAGTTTTCTTCAAAGACATATGAAAGAATTTTGATTGCCTGATTAACGGTTTCGACTGTTGCGTTTGCTTTTTGTGAGAGTTCTTTAAGCGGGTGGTGCAGTTTTTCAGGCCTGATCAGGATCAGCGGCTTTTTCAGTGCAAGGGCAGTGCTGGCATCCATGCTCGTGTTCCATTGCTTATACTGCTCGCCGAACAGCGCAATGACCAGGTCGGATTTTTCCATCAGCAGCTGGGTCCGCAGATTGTTGATGCTTGAAGAAGCCTGGTCGAGGTAAACAGGGCCCGGCTGTTCCCCAAGTATTTCTTCCCCAATCTTATCAGAGCGCTCGTGGTTTTCCATCGGTCCGACAAAATGGACCGGAAGCTGAAGGGCTTTTGCTTTTTCCTTCAGCTCTCCCCTCCAGTCTGTATGAATCTCGCCTGCCAGATAAACTGTCAATTCCATCATACTTCCTCCTCTTTGGTAGATATCTTACATTTTACCACTTCTGTTAATAACAAACCGTCCGCAGGCCTGAAAAACCGGCAGGAGGGGTTGTCAGATAATTAAAAAGACGGTTATGATAGAAAAGGACGATATTTTTTCCAGCAGGGAGGAAAATAGTATGAAAAAAATCAGCATCGCCGCCTTGCTAATGATATGCTCCGTTCTGTTCCTGAGCGCCTGTTCTGCATCCTTCCAAGAGGAGCAGAAAGCAGCGAAGAAGGCAGCGGAGACAGCTTTCACCCAAAAGCCCAAGGATGCAAATAATGAAAATGAAGAGATAGATTATTATTTGCCTTTTGGTGTCGAGGTTGAAGAAGAGAGCCCAAACAATCTAATCTTAAAAAATGGAAGCAAAACATATATCCTGTTTTATAACCAGAATGAGGGCAAAGGCAGCAAGGTGGTTTATAAGTCTGCGAAACTTCAGAACGAAAGCTATGAGGTGGATGAAACCTTCCAATATGATGGCAGATTCGGATTTATTCTAATTAAAAAGCTGGATGATGACAGAAGCGAATTGATTGTCGGAGCTGATGGGGTCAAGATCACAACGGAAACAAAGACCTCCAGCCTGAAAGCAGATGCTTCAATGATGATTGATATCGTCAATTCCGTCCGGATGAAATAGGCAGGCAAAGGGGTGTCCCTTTGCTTTTTTTTGTGTTTTTTCTAAGGACAAAAGGAAAATCTGGTTTCTCATAACAGAAAGCGCCCATACTAGGAAGGTTCCGGGTATATTTTTCTTCCTTTTTACATTGTACATGCTTACAATATAGGTTGTAACATCTGTCTTGACACATGACAATGAAGAATGAACGGGGGATTTTAAATGAGAGAGTTTGTGAAGAGAAAAGGGGTCAGCCTGTCTGCGAGGGTTTACTTTATAGATGCATTGAGCAGCATGGCATTAGGCCTGTTTTCTTCTCTGATTATAGGTCTGATCATTAAGACGGTGGGAGAGCAGCTGCCGGCAGGATATGGCGGGAGTTTTTTCATAGAAATGGGGACGCTCGCGATGGGGCTTATGGGGCCGGCAATCGGCGTTGCTGTTGCTTATGGGCTGAATGCGCCGCCGCTGGTACTGTTCGCTGCGATTGCAAGCGGGGCAGCAGGGGCCGCGCTGGGCGGACCAGCCGGGAGCTTTGCAGCTGCCCTGATATCTGTGGAGATTGGAAAGCTTGTCAGCAAGGAGACGAAAATCGATATTATTGTTACGCCTTTTGTTACGATATTGGCTGGCTATGGAACGGCAGCGCTGATAGGACCCGGAATAAGCTTCCTGTTAAAGGGTCTTGGAAGCATGATCATGTGGGGGACGGAGCAAAGGCCGATTTTAATGGGAATCATTGTGGCAGTGCTGATGGGCCTCGCCCTTACAGCACCTATCTCCAGTGCAGCCATTGCGCTGATGCTTGATCTGCACGGGCTTGCAGCAGGGGCGGCAACAATTGGATGTGCAGCCCAAATGGTCGGTTTTGCAGTCAGCAGCTACAGGGAAAATAAAGTAGGCGGCCTCATTGCCCAGGGACTTGGAACTTCAATGCTGCAGGTGCCGAATATCATCAGGAATCCGATGATCCTTCTCCCGCCGACCATTGCGGGTGCAGTTCTTGCACCGCTTGGTACCACTTTATTTGTTCTCGAGAACAATGCGGCAGGTGCGGGAATGGGGACAGCTGGCCTTGTCGGGCAGATCATGACTGTGACAGCAATGGGATTCAGCTCGGTTGTCTTCCTGAAAATAGTCATGTTGCATTTTGTTGGACCAGCCGCAATAAGCTTGTTATTATCTGAGTATATGAGGAAAAAAGGCTGGATCAAACATGACGATATGCTGATCCAGACAGGAGGAAAAAGAAATGAAAAAGCTTGAATCAATGGAACAGTTTGAGCAAATGAAAAATGAGGGGCAGCATATTTTTATGTTTTCAGCAGACTGGTGCCCTGACTGCCGCATCATCGAACCGATCCTTCCAGAGGTAGAAGAAAAGTTCAGCGATTATACCTTTGTATATGTAGACCGGGATGAATATATTGATCTGTGCGGGCAGCTTGATATCTTCGGCATCCCGAGCTTCATTGCCTTCAGGGATGGAGAGGAATCAGGCCGCTTTGTCAGCAAGGATAGGAAAACACAGGAAGAAATCGAGAATTTCATCGCCGGCCTCAGCCGCTGATATCTTTTGCCCTCCGTCTTCTTTGAGATGGAGGGCTTTCTATTGTACAATGGAAACTGCAGAAATTTCCCGTTAAGGAGGGAAAAAGGATGAAAATGGACAGCAGGAAAATGAAGGATGAATTAATGAAGAGGCTGGATGCTGATAACCGGTCTTTCGAATTTGATAAAAAAAAGGATACCCTCCGGATTGAAAATAAAGGGACGGGCAAAGGGATCACCATTTCGCTGCCTGGCATCATTGCTAAATGGCAGGAGCAGAAGGACAAGGCGATTGAAGAGGTGGCCTATTATGTGGAAGAAGGACTCAGGGCCATGTCGGGAGAATCCGGGCTTGAAGGCCATGAAAAAAATATCTTCCCTGTCATCAGGTCAACTTCTTTTCCGCAGGAATCTGAAGAAGGAATCTTGTTCCTGTTTGACGAACATACAGCAGAAACGAGGATCTATTATGCCCTTGACCAGGGCAAAACCTACAGGCTCATTGATTCAGCGCTCATGGAAAAAGAGGGCTGGACAGCTGAAAGGATCAGGGAGATTGCCTTATTTAATGTCAGGTCCCTGTCAACCGGGATTAAAAAGGACGAAGTGGCCGGCAATATCTTTTATTTTTTGAACGCAAATGACGGCTATGATGCGAGCCGCATCCTCAATGAAGCTTTTCTGAAGAGCATGGAGCAGCAGATAACCGGTGAGATGGCACTTGCCGTTCCCCATCAGGACGTCCTGATCATAGCGGATGTGCGGAATAATACAGGCTATGATATCCTCGCCCAGATGAACATGAGCTTCTTTGCAAGCGGCAGGGTACCGATTACGGCATTATCATTTCTTTATGAAAACGGGGAACTTGAGCCGATTTTCATTCTCGGCAAAAATAAGAAAAAGTGACAGGGGAAGGATCACGAAATGTGGTCCTTTTTTATATCTGATAGACAGGGAAAAGCCTGCAGGTTACACTGCCTGTAACAGTTGTAAACCCGATGTTAAACTGGTTATGCCAAAAGTATAAGCATGATGAGGGAAACTGTGGCAATTTTACCCATAAAGCCTATAAAAAGGCTCATTCTCTCTTTTTAACTCGAATTTTTATGAATAGCTGATAAAATAAAAGGGTAGGAAGAATAAGCTGCCCTTTTCATAGAATCTTAAGGGTTATTCTGCTTTTGTACCAGAAATTTGAGCATCCCCATACACCGACAGCTTTGCCTAAACAGCCTTTAAGAAAGAGTGATTGATATTGAGTTGGATAAAAAAACTATTCCGAGTGTTTAATAATGAAGACGAGTATAAAGAAACAGAAGAAGAGCAGCCGTACATAGAACCGGCAAAACCGAAAAAAGACAGAGACGGACGTGAGATGGAGGCCAGGATCCTCTACCAGTACCCTAAGGGTCAGTTCAGATTTCCGCTTATTCCTGATGAAGGCTCACCGGTAAAGGAAAGGAGACCCAGAGAAAAGCCGGAAAATCCTGGACATAATCCGCGAAGAAGCCAAAGGGAGCAGCCGGCGGCAGAAACCTGGAAGCATGGGCGGGGAAAGGCCGGCCCGCTGAATGATAGTCAAGAAAAAAGAAATAAACGGCAGCCGGAGCAGCATGAATCTTATTCGAAGCCTTCCCAAAAAAGCAAGAGCGAGCCGCCGATAGACAACCGCCACCGGCGCCCCTTCAGGCCAACGGAAATTCCTTCCCCGATATACGGGTTCGAACGGCCGAAGAAAAAGGAAGAATCAGTAGTCTATGAGATGAATAGCTTTGACCAGGTGAAAAACGCGCCACTTTTCGATGATATTGATTTTCTGAAGAAAACGGTCCTTGATGGAGGCCGGGAAAAAGAAAGCAATACTGTGAATAATCCGCCAGAGCCAGTGCCTGGAGAACAGCCGGAAGGCATCTCTGACCTGAAAGGAACCATCAGCCCTGATTTAAGGGTAGGATACGAAGAAGCCTCTGCCGTGCCAGGCAGTGCAGAAGAGAGTCCTGCTAAAGTAACGGATGCTGACACCTATACGGGCGGCCTCTCCAATCCAGCTGCTGAAAAAGCTTTTTCTGCAAAAGCGGACGAAGACGAACTTGTCGTGACAACAGAAGCAGGGCAGGAGAGGGAGATGCTTGAAAGTGGCGATTCATATGCAGAGCTGCCGGCCGGCAGAATTGAAGCTGACAGCAGCATCAAACCTTTCGACGGTACCCCGCCGCTGGATGGCATGACTGAAGGGATCACCAGCAGTAACCCTGAAGTAATGGACAGCAGCACTCCTGAGGCCGGATATAGTACTGCCCCGGCCACCAAATTAGACTTTGAGCCCGATGAGGCGGAAGATGAAAATGCAGGTGAAGCGCTGGTTAACAGCAGCGATACAATCCTGCATGAAGACGCTGAGCCAAATAGAATAGATACTGAAGAATATAACAAGGATATCCCATATAACCCGTCGGGAACCGGGCCGGCTCCACTTAATTTTGAAGCAGTGCCGGAACCTGCGGACGATCCTGCAGATTTGCCGGATAAGAATGAAATTGATAAAGAAACAGAAGCAGCAGTACTATCCGGAGACCATGCTGAAAAAAATGCTGAACTCCAGGCAGGATCTGTCAAAGGTGAACAGTGTACTCAGATAACCGGCCAGCATGAAGCAGCGTCTGCCCTGCTGCTGGATGAGGCGGAGCCGGAAACTGTAGAGGGAAGGGCCGGGGAAACCCGTGAGGACATTCCTCCCCGGGCAGAAGAAGAGCCGAAGCCGAAGCCAAGATCACCGCTGCCTTTCAATGTGATTATGCTGAAGCAGGACAGAAGGATTGCAGAGCAGAAGAAAAAAGAACAAAATACCGCTGTGAAGCAAATGCCTGTCACCCGGGAAAATACAGAAGAAGCAACGCCGCCGGCTGTCTCAGCTGAAGTTATCGGGAATGAAGCGCCTGCAAATACAAATGTACAGGGACGCGGCGAGGATAATGCCCTCGCTTCTGATTATAATTATGCTCCACAGCCAAATGAAACTGCAGCAGCGGCAGAACCAGCACAATTCCATCAGCAGGCTGAAGAGCCAGCTGAACAGACACAAGCAGGGACGCGACAGGAACTGGACGGATTCCATCAGTATGGCCAGCCGGCAGAAGATCCGAAATACAAGGCCTATGAATTTCCGGCAAAAAGCCTGCTTGCCCCTCCAGTCATTCCTGAGGACAATGAGGAGTGGCTGCTGGAGCAGGAAGAGTTCCTTAATCTGACACTGAAGAATTTCAATGTCAGGGCAAAGGTTGTTAATGTAACCCAGGGGCCTTCTGTTACCCGATTTGAGGTTCAGCCGGAGCCCGGAGTTAAAGTAAATAAAATCACGAACCTGACTGATGATATTAAGCTCAGCCTGGCCGCCAGGGATATCCGTATGGAAGCGCCGATCCCGGGCAAGCATACCATCGGAATTGAGGTACCGAACCAGAAGAGCAGGCCGGTATTGATCAGCGAGATCATCAATACGCCTGTGTTCAGGGACGGAGAATCGCCGCTGACTGCAGTCCTTGGGCTGGACATCTCGGGAAGCCCGATCGTCACTGATCTGCGGAAGATGCCTCACGGACTGATTGCCGGTGCAACCGGATCCGGAAAAAGCGTCTGCATCAACTCAATCCTTGTCAGCCTTCTTTATAAAGCATCGCCTGATGAGCTGAAGCTTCTGCTGATCGATCCGAAAATGGTCGAGCTTGCTCCATACAACCAGATACCTCATCTTGTCAGCCCGGTCATTACAGATGTGAAGGCCGCCACTGCAGCACTGAAATGGGCGGTGGAAGAGATGGAGCGGCGCTATGAGCTGTTTGCACACGCAGGTGTCAGGGATATCAACCGTTTCAATCAGCTGGCTGAACAGCATAAACGCTATTCTGACAAGCTTCCGTTCATTGTCATTGTCATTGATGAGCTTGCTGACCTGATGATGATGTCCCCGGCAGATGTTGAGGAAGCAATCTGCCGGATCGCCCAAAAGGCGAGGGCATGCGGCATTCATTTGATCATCGCCACACAAAGGCCGTCTGTCGATGTCATCACTGGCCTGATTAAAGCCAATGTCCCGACAAGGGTGGCATTCTCTGTATCCTCCCAGGTCGATTCACGAACCATCATCGACATCAGCGGTGCCGAAAAGCTCTTGGGCAGAGGGGATATGCTCTTCCTGGAAAATGGCTCATCCAAGCCGGTCAGGCTTCAGGGAACTTATGTTTCCGATGCAGAAATTGATGAAGTCGTCGCCCATGCGAGGAGCCAGCGCAAGCCGGATTATTTATTTGAACAGGAAGAGCTCCTGAAAAAAGCACAGGCAACCGAGGAGGAAGATGAGCTTTTCTATGAGGCGTGCGAGTATGTTGTCGATCAGGGCAGCGCATCGACATCAAGTGTCCAGAGGCGCTTTAAGATCGGCTATAACCGTGCTGCAAGGCTGATCGGCATGATGGAGGACTGCGGCTATATCTCTGAGGCAAAAGGAAGCAAGCCGCGTGATGTGCTGATCACGGAAACAGACCTCGAGGCCATGCAAGACACTAGTACAATGCTATAATACGTGGTATTCTTTACATGCATGTAAAGAATACTAAAATAACGGTAGTTATAACTGATTTGGTATGAGGAGCTTTAGGATGAAAGAAATTGAGCTAAAGATTCAAGGCAAGATCAAGCGGCTTACAAATAAGACCTTTAAATTTGATGAAAGAGTAAGAGACGGCTGGTTTTCAGCTGTCTATTTCTTAAAGACACGGGAGATTGTCAAGAAATATCACAAAGACAATATCGTGACCATGCAATTCTTCCAGAAAAATCATGCTGTCCTTTGCGGGACCGATGAAGTGATTGCATTGATCCATACATTCGCCGAAAATCCGGATGAGCTGGAAATCTTTTCTTTGAAAGATGGAGATAAAATCAGCCCATTCGAAACGGTCATGACGATTACCGGGCCCTATCAGAGCTTCGGCTATCTTGAGGGGATCATTGACGGCATCCTTGCGAGGAGAACGTCAGTTGCCACTAATGTGTATAACACGGTCAAGGCAGCAGGAACGTCAGGCAGGCAAAAACAGGTCATCTTCATGGGTGACCGGGATGACCATTATATCACCCAGGCCGGAGACGGCTATGCCGCCCATATAGGCGGAGCGACTGCCCAGGCTACCCATGCCATGAACGAATGGTGGGGCAAGCAGGGGATGGGAACAATGCCGCATGCCCTTATCCAGATGTTTGACGGGGACCTGGTGGCAGCAACCAAGGCATATCAGGAGACATACCCTGAGGATGCCCTGATTGCGCTTGTTGATTATAATAATGATGCTATAACAGATTCCCTGAAAGTTGCGAGGGAATTCGGCGATGAGCTGAAGGGTGTCCGTGTTGATACCTCCAGGACAATGATCGACCAATATTTCCTGAGGAATCAGCATCTTCTCGGGACCTTTGATCCACGGGGCGTTAATGCGGAGCTGATTTTTGCATTAAGGAAGGCGCTGGATGACGAAGGGTATAATCATGTGAAAATTGTTGTCAGCGGCGGCTTTAATGAAATGAGAATCCAGGAATTTGAAGAAAACGGTGTGCCAGTCGATACTTACGGCATAGGCAACAGCCTGCTGAAGATCAATATCGGCTTCACCGGAGATAATGTTCTGATCAATGGTAAGCATGCTGCAAAAGCAGGAAGGCGCTACAGGCCGAATCCGCGGCTGGAAAAAGTAGAGTTTTAATTCATTTTCGGCCCTGGGGAATTGGAGGGAGCACCCGGATATGGAGAATACAATTAAAGACTTGGAAGCCTACCGCAAACAGAAGCAGGCTAAGGGTGAAGAGAACGCGCTGGCCCTTTACCGGAAAGCACAGAAGGATTTTGCGGTGAATGCGAACATAAGAGAAAAGGTCCGTGCCCGCCATATTTTCCGGGAAGCAGCCGGCCTGCCGGGCGGAATCCCATTCAGCAGTGAACAGGAAGAAGTGTTTGAGGACTGGTTCTTATTCGATTATATAAGCATCAGGGGCTTTACGATGTTTAACCTTTTCCTCCGCCGGAATACCGGCCAATTAGCCGAGGCAGATCTCATTCAGGGAGCGCTTTTCCTCAGCTCTGTCCTCCAGCCTGTAAAGATTGAAAGGGCAGAAGGAGAAATACTTGCTGCCTATGATATTCTGACCGGGGAAAAGCTTCAGCTGAAAGCCGCGGAAAGCATCAGCCTTGAGGAGGGGCGCTCCTATTTCATCAGGTGCATACCCGTTTTCTCCCGGACCTTCTGTTTTGGCCCTGCTTTTCCAATGGACAATACAGACGCTGTTGTGGAGAGTTACAATGAGGCTGTTCGGGAAGGTATGGCCTATAGGCCTTTTCTAAAAAAGACTGCCGTGGCCTTCCTGTTCATTGGTGATATGTGAGTCTATTCACGCTGATTTTTGCCAATTTTAGCCATGCGATCCCGGCCGAACCCCGTTCAGGCCGCCCCTGCCGCCAGCCGGAGTGTTGTGCTACATAGTTTTTGTGCTTGAAAGATGATATAATACTTTAATCTGCTTATGCAGGAAACGTTTGTCCGTAATGAATATATGAGCAATTTATAGTCAGATATCATATACTGTGTTACAGATAGACGACAGTTGGAGGTTCTTTATATGACTATTTACCATTTTGTAGGTATAAAAGGGTCTGGAATGAGCGCCTTGGCTCAAGTCCTTCATGATATGAATTATCATGTTCAGGGATCTGATGTAGAAAAGCGTTTTTTTACACAGATTTCGCTTGAACAGTCAGGAATAAAGATCCTTCCTTTCCAAAAGGAAAACATACAGCCTGGAATGACCGTTATAGCAGGCAATGCGTACCCGGATACGCATGAAGAAATTCAGGAAGCCATGAAGCTGGGCCTTCCGATCGTCCGCTACCACCGCTTCCTTGGGGACTTTATGAAGAAGTTCACCAGTGTAGCTGTTACTGGGGCGCATGGCAAGACCTCCACTACAGGGCTGCTGGCCCATGTTATGAAGGGAGCAAAACCGACTTCTTTCCTTATTGGGGACGGAACGGGCAGAGGGGATGCCGATGCTGAATATTTCGTTTTTGAAGCTTGCGAATATAGAAGGCATTTTCTTTCATATTTCCCTGATTATGCAATCATGACGAATATAGATTTTGACCACCCTGATTATTTCGCCAATATTGATGATGTGTTCTCTGCATTCCAGGAGATGTCATGGCAGGTGAATAAGGGTATTTTTGCATGCGGCGATGATGAGCAGCTGCAAAAGATCCAGGCAAAAGTTCCTGTCTTGTTTTACGGATTTGGGGAGGAAAATGACTTCCAGGCACGAAATGTCATCAAGAGCACGGAAGGAACAACCTTTGATGTTTTTGTGCGCAACACCTTTTATGATACTTTCTCAATCCCTCAGTTCGGCGACCATAACGTACTGAATTCATTGGCCGTTATTGCACTTTGCCATTATGAGGAAATTGATTCTGAAATCGTCAAAGATCTCCTGCTGACATTTGAGGGAGTGAAAAGAAGATTTTCGGAGAAGAAAGTGGCAAGCCAGGTTATCATTGACGACTATGCTCATCACCCGACGGAGATTCGCGCGACGGTCGAGGCAGCCAGGCAGAAATATCCGGAAAAAGAAATAGTGGCTGTATTCCAGCCTCATACCTTTACCCGGACACAGACATTCCTGGATGACTTTGCCGAAAGCCTTAATAAAGCTGATAAAGTTTATCTTTGCGATATTTTCGGTTCAGCCAGGGAGAACCATGGAAAGCTGACCATTACAGATCTTCAGGACAGGATCCCAAGCTCGGAAATCATGAAAGAAGAAGATACAAGTGCGCTGAAACAGCACGAAAACAGTGTCATCCTCTTTATGGGAGCGGGAGACATCCAGAAATTCCAGGAAGCATATGAGGGCACTTTATAAGTTCCGTGCAGAAGCGTTGGGCAGGCTGTCTCCTGGCGCTCTCCGGAAAGGCCTTTTGGCTACATAAGAAAAAGGATGCAGGCTCATGCTGCATCCTTTTTTGCTGTTAAGGAATTTATAAATTGTAAGACTTGTGTATAATTTTCAATTCTTGATCCACGTCCAGCAGCTGCGCCCAGGTCACTAGCCAAACAACCCAAAAAGGTTTCCGGGAGGTTCGTCTTGAGGGCTCCAGCATGGGAGCCATGCAGACGTTGCCACAGGACGTGGCGTTCTTAGTCTGCGTTTCTTAAGGTGATCAAGGAGCTTGCGCTTTTATTCCTGTTTATTTAAGATTTTCAGGGTTCAGCGCATCGAGTTCAGGGATGACGAATCTTCCATCCTTCCGGATCAGGACATCGTCAAAGTAGATTTCCCCTCCGCCATAGTCCGGACGCTGGATATTGACCATATCCCAGTGGATATTGGATGAATTGCCATTATAGGCTTCATCATAGCATTGCCCTGGCGTGAAGTGGAAACTGCCATCAATTTTCTCATCGAAAAGAATGTCCTGCATCGGATGGAGGATATAAGGGTTCACGCCGATGGCGAATTCCCCGATATAGCGGGCGCCTTCATCTGTATCAAAGATCTTGTTGATTCTGTCTGTATCATTTGCTGACGCCTCAACAATCTTTCCATCCTTAAAGGTAAGCTTGACATGCTCAAAAGTAAATCCGTGATAAGGAGATGGAGTATTATATGTAATCACGCCGTTAACAGAATCTTTCACAGGAGCCGTATAGACTTCGCCGTCAGGGATATTCATCTGTCCAGAGCATTTGATTGCCGGAATATCCTTAATGGAGAAGGTCAAATCTGTCCCGGGGCCTGTCAGCCTTACTTTGTCTGTTTTGTCCATAAGCTCCACAAGGCTGTCCATCGCTTTGTCCATCTTGCCGTAATCCAGATTGCAGACATTAAAATAGAAATCCTCGAACGCCTCTGTGCTCATTTTCGCAAGCTGTGCCATTGAGGAGTTAGGATATCTCAGTACAACCCATTTTGTTTTTGGCACGCGGATTTCCCTGTGGACTTTCTTACCGATCGTGCTGCCGTGGATTTTCATTTTGTCATCCGGCACATCGGCATGTTCATTGATGTTATCTCCAGATTTAAGGCCAATATAAGCATCCATCTTGCCCATCACGTTTGCTTCAAAGTCAGCCATCATATCGAACTGCTCATCCTGCGCGCCGAGCAGGAGCGCCCTGTCGACCTGCTGGTCCTTCAGCAGCACGAACGGGAAGCCGCCCGCTGCATAGGCTTCAGCGACAAGTGCAGTAACCAGTTCGCGCTGAAGTCCAAAGTTTTCAATTAAAACTTTCTCACCTTTTTGAAGGCGCACTGAATAATTAATTAAATTTTTTGCCAATGTTTGAATCCGGGGATCTTTCATCCTGATTCCTCCTTCATTTCTTCGTACAGCTATTATTGTACCCGAAAAAGCTTTTTTCTGCTTTAAATGATTATACTGGCAGTTGTGCCTGTGGGGATTTGCAAAAGCTCCATGGTGATGGATATAATATTTTCGTACATAGTCAATCTGCATCAGCTTTTTAGTTCATGCTGATTTTTGGCTCATTGTGAAACTCATCTGCTTTACAAGCGCCTTTTAGCCATGAAGAATATCTGGCTGAATGATCCCCAATATCAGCCGCAATGTTTAACACAGCCTGCAATTATAATGCTAAATGCCGCAAAAAGCAGGAGATTCAGGCCGGCTGATGGAATTACTTACAAGGACGGCCCTGGTTTAGGGTGCCTATCCCCGGGTAATAGAATAAATATATAACAATCATGGAGGTGCTTCTTTTGGAAATTATTCTATATTTGAGCGTGGCTTTAATAGCAGTAGCCTTTTTAGTGCTCGTCATTTTCCTATCCCGAACATTGAAATCCCTGGCGACAACATTGGATAGTGTGTCAACTACCTTAGATGGGCTTGAACAGCAGCTGGACGGTGTAACCCGTGAGACCACTGTTCTGCTTCATAAGACGAATGCCCTTGCGAGCGACATTCAGCAGAAGTCGGAAAGCCTTAATGGAGTGGTCAATGCGGTGAGGGATGTCGGAGATTCTGTCAGAAAGTTCAATGGGACGATTCAATCCATTTCTTCATCGGTCAATACGCAGGTTGAACAGAATAAGGATAAAATCTCCCAGGTGGTTCAATGGAGCAATGTATTCCTTGAGCTAAAAGATAAGTGGAAGATTCGCAAACAGCAGTCTTCTCCGCTCCAGAACCATATTGAGGATATACCGCCCGCAGAAAGAGCAGTAGAAAGAGCGGCTGTGAGAGCCCGGGAAAGAGAAAGAGCAAAATATTAAAGGAAGTGTAGGAGGATCCCACATGGCTTACAATGAAAGAATGACTACGCAGGCAAACGAGACAAGGCAGGAAGATAATATTAATTCCAAGGATTTTCTGATTGGTGCCCTGGTCGGCGGAATGGTGGGTGCTGCGGCAGCATTATTCCTTGCCCCTAAGACAGGGAAAGAGCTGAGGACAGACCTGAATGAGCAGGCTGCGGTGCTGAAGGAGAAAACTGGCCATCTTAAAGAGACAGCTGTGACAAAAGGTTCTGAATTGGCATCAGCAGCCAAAGAAAAGACCAGCACACTTACTCAGAGCGTTTCAAAGCAGTCTTCAGGCCTGGTTGAAAAGGTAAAGGGCATGTCAGGAAAGGCCGGCAGCCAATCTGAGGATTCCAGCGAAGAAGAGGAGGCGTTCACTGAAACAGTGCCTTCCGGCTCAGCTGCAATGCTTTCAGAAGAGGATGGGGAAAGCATACAGCAGAAGCTGGAGGAAACAAAGAACGCTTTTGATGAAACAGAAATGAAATACCGATAATTAGGAAATCAGGCGGTGGAGTGTTAAAATGACTCTGCCGCATTCTTTATTTCAGGAGGAAATAAGATGAAACAAATACATTCAATCGAAGAATTTAATAGCATTTTAGAAGAAAAGAGCCCGGCATTTCTACTGAAGCACAGCACCACCTGCCCTGTAAGCCAGGCGGCTTATGAAGAGTATGAAAGCTTCACGTCTTCTAACAGCAGCGTTCCTGCCTATTTTTTAACTGTACAGGATGCCCGCCCTGTCTCCAATCATGTGGCTGAGGAATATCATATTAAGCATGAATCCCCTCAGGCGATTCTTTTCTTGAACAAAGATGTTGTATGGCATGCATCACACTGGAAAATAACGGAAGATTCACTGGCGAAGGCTGTAAGTGAAAACAGCTGACACCAAAAGGCCGTTCCGGTAAAGGGACGGCCTTTTTAATTTATTTTACTTTAATGTGCTCAGGCCAGTGGATATGGAGGGTGTCCCCAGCATTTACCGGTTCATGGAAGGAGCATTTCCTTCCATTCCTCATTAGTTCAAAGCTGCCGGCTGCATGAGCGGGCGGCTTTACTTCAACATAGGTGAAAAGATCCTGGAAAATAAAAGGTTCTTCAGGGAGGTTCCTGATCTGGATTGAATCCCCGCTCCTGATTATATTCTCAGCTTTCAGCTTCACATCTTCGCGCCAAACCTCGGCTGCATCCCTTGTCAGGGTAATGCGCTCGCCGTTAAAGAATACAGGCAATTTCCGCGTAAGTGTCAGCTGCTTCTTTTCAGCCAGCTCGGCCACTGTCGCCTGGTGTTTTCCCGCGGCTTCAATCACATCCCCATCTTCACAGCCGCTTGAAGGTTTGGCATCAATCCCATTTCGGGTCAGCCTTCCAGAAAGAGAGGGAATGTATGTTTCTTTTCCGTTAATCCTCAGATGGAAGGGCTTTATGCTTTTTAATAAGTCCCCCAGGTTAAGAGTCTTTAAGACCGATTCAATGCTGTCAGCACTTCTGCACTCAATTTTATCGCGGTCCTCCACAGAATCTTCCGAAGACGCTGCTATACCGTTTTTGGAAATGATTGCTTTGACACTATAGTCCTTCCCATTGACGATCACGTTTTTATCCGGAATGGTATCGACCAGGTCCTTAATTTTAAGAAAAGATGCTCTTCCGTCAGCGCCCCTGGCAACTGTCAGCATATCTCCATCCTTGACTCCGTCATCCAAAGAACAGGCAGAGCCATTTTGCAGCAGAACAGGCGGATTGCCGTGCTCTCCAGGTATCGTGATGCTTAGGCCATTCAAGGATATAATCTTGGCCATGCCGGGCTTTCCATAAAGCTTGCTCATTTTGATCCCGGCAGCAAGGAGGCAGTCGCCCACAGTCAATTTTTTCACTTCAAAAAGGCGGACAGGCAGATCATTTACATAAACGGTCCTGTATTGGACAGGAGACTGCAAGGCCGCTATCGCTATCCCAACCGGCGTAACAAGATCAGGGCCTTTTAATATATGGTCGGCGAAGGCCAGGGAAGCGACTGCATCAATCCCCCTGATGGCAACCCGGTTCTCCGGGAGTTCCAGGCGGGCTGCAACCATTTGGGGCAGGCGCGGCGTAAGGCTCCCGCCCCCCACAAGCATGACGGCCTTGGGAGATTTATGATTATTGAGCTGCAGAATTTCATTACAAATCGAATCTGCAAGCTTTTCGATTGCCGGTTCAATCTGTGAAATAATATCTTCACTGTCCCAGTCTGTTTCAAAGCCGAGAATATCTGTCGTTTTAATCGTATTGTGATCAAGCAGTTTCCGTTTTGCTTCTTCAGCCAAAGGGAAATCGAGAAGAAGCTGATCGCTGAGTGACTCAGTGATCTCATCCCCTGCAACAGGGACCATACCATATGCAATAACGGTTCCGGAATCTGTAAGGGCAATATCAGAAGTACCCGCCCCAATGTCGACAAGCGCAACGTTCAGCCTCCTCATGGACGGCGGTATGAGGACATTGATGGCGGCAATAGGCTCGAGTGTAAGAGCCTGCATTTCAAGGCCGGCACGGTGGAGGGCAGAAATCAGCGACTCAACGACCACTCTGGGAAGGAATGTTGCAATAATATCGACTGAAGCTTCTTCTCCCTGCTGGTCAATGAGATTGCCAATTTCTTCACCATCCAGCCTGTAATGCAGCACAGAGTATCCGACACAATAATAATAATGGCTTTTATCCGACTTCTGCTCTTCCGCTACTTCTGCCTGCGCCTGCTGAACCGCGCTCAGCTCAAGATGGAGGATATCATCCTTCTGGATTATTGGCTTGCCGGTGATATTGACGGATGCCTGGGCCCTTTTAGTTTTGAGGGCCCTTCCGGCAGCTGCGACGCAGACCTTTTTTAAGGGGCCATGGGCTGCTTCAAGGTCTTCCTTAATCTCAGCGATGATTTTGGATACAGAGATGACGTCGTGGATCTGTCCATCAAGCATGGCTCGTTCTTTATGTTCTTTCGTGTGGATATCTATTACTTTGAACTGCCCGTCCTGTTCTTCCAGGATGATTCCGACCACTGAACGGGTGCCGATATCAAGGGCGAATATTTTATTTTTAAGCAAGGGATGCACCTTCTTTTACAGGATAGAGGAAACTTAAGCCTATCTCCATAGGTAAATTTCTTTAATGCTTAAAAGCGTTTAATTAATAAAGAAAAAATACGTGACATTGGCAGTTAATTCATATATAATAATCCCTAATTATAAAAAATGTATCATATTTTAACAGGCCGATAAAGAAGAACCGTTGCGGATGCTAATTTAGGGCGCAATACTTCGGTTCAGCCAAAGAGAAGGGACGGGACATGATGAGCAATAAAGAATTAGATCAGCTGCGCGAACGAGTAGAGGAAATCAATCTTCAGCTGTTATCATTGATCAGCGAGAGGGCAAGCCTTGTTCAGGAAATTGGAAGGGTTAAGGAAACTCAGGGTGTTAACCGCTATGATCCTGTCCGTGAAAGAAAAATGCTGGATTCCATTAAAGAACATAACGAGGGGCCGTTTGAAAACTCAACGATCGAGCACCTGTTCAAGGAAATCTTTAAGGCAGGGCTTGAACTGCAGAAAGATGACCACCGCAAAGCGCTCCTTGTTTCCCGGAAGAAAAAGCCGGAAAATACCATTGTCGATTTAAGAGGCGAAAAAATCGGCGACGGCAACCCGCATTTTGTCTTTGGTCCATGTGCTGTCGAGTCCTATGAACAAGTGGCTACAGTTGCGGCAGCAGTAAAGGCCAAGGGCATGAAGCTTCTCCGCGGCGGTGCCTATAAGCCTAGAACCTCTCCTTATGATTTCCAGGGGCTGGGACTTGAAGGCCTGAAAATCCTGAAGAGAGTCGCAGATGAATATGACCTTGCTGTTATCAGTGAAATAGTCAATCCTGCTGATATTGAAACAGCTTCAGAATACCTGGATGTCATTCAGATCGGTGCAAGGAATATGCAGAACTTTGAGCTCCTGAAAGCAGCGGGTGCAGCCAATAAACCGGTATTGCTTAAGAGGGGCCTTGCGGCTACCATTGAAGAATTCATCAATGCCGCTGAATATATCATGGCTCAGGGCAATGGGCAGATCATCCTCTGCGAGAGGGGCATCCGCACATACGAACGTGCAACACGCAATACGCTTGATATTTCTGCCGTTCCAATCTTGAAGCAGGAAACGCATCTTCCTGTTATGGTCGATGTCACCCACTCTACCGGAAGAAGGGATTTGCTTCTTCCAACTGCCAAAGCAGCACTGGCAATCGGTGCAGACGGCGTCATGGCCGAAGTCCACCCTGATCCTGCTGTGGCTCTCTCGGATTCAGCACAGCAGATGGACCTGAATCAGTTTGACGATTTCATGGCACAGCTTAAGGCTTCTTCCTTTGTAAAAGTATAAGGCAGAGCATACAGGGATATTCCTTTGCCGGCTATATAAAAAGGGCTCTTCTGATTTTTTCAGGAGAGCCCTTTTCTTTGATGGGAAGGTCATTTGCATAAAATATAAAGAGGTTTTGGCATTTACGGAGTGATGTCTTTGAATAAATCGCCGCTTTTTTGTAAAATAAAAGGGCTTTACATTGCGGCAAACGCCTGTCTGTCGTATGATTAAAGACATAATTAGACAAGTTTAGTTATTCACAAACAGGAAAATTGCGTTACTGTTTGGGATATCAGGACAACATAAGTAATGAACTTAAAAAATGCATGGCCAAATCAATTTATATTTTTCTTTTTATTAGGCTGTGTTAGTGTACCTTGTTGATTTCGGGCTCATGCGTGCGAAACTTTGTTTCACACGATTTCAGCACAGTTGAAATGATCCTAAAATTTAACAGCAATGTTTAACAAAGCCTTTTATTAATAAAGCTGATTGGCAAAGGATACTGGCTAAGACAGTGTGGTAAAAGAGGAATGTTCAAGTGAAAAAGGAGTGTTTTAAATGAATGTAACAATCTATGATGTTGCCCGTGAAGCAAATGTTTCAATGGCAACGGTTTCCCGTGTAGTAAACGGAAACCCGAACGTAAAACCTGCAACAAGGAAAAAAGTGCTTGAGGTCATCGAGAGGCTTGGATACCGTCCAAATGCCGTTGCCAGGGGACTTGCCAGCAAGAAAACGACCACTGTAGGCGTCATCATCCCGGATATTTCCAGCACCTTCTTTGCAGAGCTGGCAAGGGGCATCGAGGATATTGCAACGATGTATAAGTACAATATTATCCTGAGCAATTCTGATCAGAATAAAGATAAAGAGCTTCACCTGCTGAATACTATGCTGGGCAAGCAAGTGGACGGGATCGTATTCATGGGCGGAAATATTACAGCTGAACATGTGGATGAGTTCGAAAAATCCCCAGTACCGATCGTTCTGGCCGGTTCCATTGAGGAATCAGAGAAAATTCCTTCTGTTAATATCAATTACGAGCAGGCCGCTTATGATGCGGTACAGACTTTCATTGAAAAAGGCCATAAGGAGATCGGCATTGCCATCGGGCCGCTGCATGAACCGATCAATGAAGCGAAAAAGCTTGCCGGCTACAAAAGGGCACTCAGTGAAGCAGGCATTGAATATAGGGAAGAGCTGGTTGCAGAAGGAGATTATACGTATGATTCCGGAATCGAAGCGTTTGAAAAGCTGATGGAGGCATCTGTAAAGCCGACAGCCATCTTTGCCGGGTCTGATGAAATGGCCCTGGGTGTTGTCCATGGTGCAGAGGACAAAGGCTTTTCTGTACCTAACGACGTTGAAGTCATCAGCTCAGACAACACACGCCTTGCTTTGATGGTAAGGCCGCAGCTTACGAGCGTCGTCCAGCCGCTTTATGATATCGGGGCGGTTGCCATGCGCCTCCTGACCAAATATATGAACAAAGAGAAAGTAACGGAAAACATTGTCGTCCTGCCTCACCGGATTGAATATCGAGACTCAACAAAATAATAATAATGCCGATATAAAAAGAGAGCGGGCAGAATCCTTCATGCCAGGATCAGGGGATTCTGCTCTCAGGTGTTATTGGATTATAAGCTAACCAGGGAGAGGAATTATGAGAAAGCTCGATACTCTTACACCGATTGGCTTGTTTATCGGTTTTGCAATGCTGGTTTTTGGAATTATGACAAACGGGGGCTTCAGCGGCTTCCTGTCTTTTGTGGATCCCGCTTCTATGCTGATTATCCTTGGCGGACTGATTTCCGGCCTGCTGGTCAGCTTTCCATTGAGGGACATCAAGCATTCCTTTACAGTGGTCCGCCAATCTTTTTCAAATGATGAAAAGAATTTGGCCGAGATCATCGATGTATTTGTCAAGCTATCGGACAAGGCCCGCCGGGAAGGACTGCTGTCCCTTGAAACCGAGATAGAACAGATGGAAGATCCTTTTATCAGGAAGGGTGTCCTGCTGGCTGTCGACGGGCTGGAGCCGGATGTGATCAATGATATTATGAATGCCGAGATTGCGGCCATGGAGGAAAGGCACCGGAAGGGCAGGAGCATCCTTGAAAAAGCAGGAGAATATGCTCCTGCCTGGGGGATGATCGGGACTCTCATCGGGCTTGTACTGATGCTGAAGAATCTGAATGATCCTGCAAGCCTTGGGCCGAACATGGCAATTGCCCTCCTCACGACCTTATATGGTTCGCTGTTGGCCAATCTTGTTTTTTTGCCGATGGCAGCCAAGCTTCTGCTGAAAACTGAGAAGGAAGTATTTCTGAAGCAAATTGTCATTGAAGGCGTTCTCGGTGTACAGGCAGGGCAGAACCCGAGGCTGCTGGAAGAAAAGCTGGGCGCTTTCCTTTCTGCCCAGGAAAGAAAAGAGAAGTATGAGGCTCAAGCATCAGCGGAGGGCCTAGAATATGGCGATTAACAGACGACCGAGAACAGAGCCGAAGGGTGCGCCAAAGTGGATGGTGACATTTTCTGATCTTGTCACTCTTATCCTCGTATTCTTCATTTTGTTATTTTCTATGTCGCAGATTGATATTGTCAAATTCAAGGCCGTTTCTGAATCGTTCCAGGACAAGCAGTTCATGGATTTTTATCCTTCAATCATTCCATTTGAAAATCCTTCGGAAAATGACAAGAATGTTGTGAACCAGGGGCCGGATTCGGACAGGCAGGAAGAGGAGAGACTGGAGAACCTTCTGCAGGAAGTGGAAGGCTATCTTGAAAAGAACGGCCTTGAGGATGTTATTGTGGCCAACCGGACAGAGCGCGGTGTGGTGCTGGTCCTACAAGAGCAGGTGCTGTTTGAATCAGGTGAAGCTGAAATCATCGACAGGAACAGCGGGTTTCTGGATAAGGTGGGGTCACTGCTTGTCGGTATGCCGAACCTAGTCAAGGTAGAGGGGCACACGGACAACAGGCCGATTGCCACCTACCGATATCCGTCAAATTGGGAGCTTTCTGCCGCGCGGGCAAGCAGTGTCATCAGGTATCTGGCAGGCACAGGCGTTGACAGCAAACGCTTTATTGCTGTTGGCTACGGAGACACCCGGCCGCTCGTCCCGAATGATTCGGCGGAAAATCTTGAAAAGAACCGGCGGGTTGAAGTTATCATTTCAGATCCCCGCTATGAGGAAAATACAGATTCATAGGAATAGGAAAAAGGCTGTATCTCTTTCTTGAGAAACAGCCTTTTTTCTATTCCATTTGTTATTTCTTGTCCAGAAAGTTCTTTCCAAACTCCGAGAGCAGCCATGGCCAGGGCAAGGATTCTAAATTGAACTCAAATTTGCCATCATCATTCCCGCCTATTGGCGTAAGCTGCTGGTGAAGAACTGTGTTTCCTTCCTGGGCAGCAAGGCTGGCATTCCTGCCAAAGCAATTCGCTATAACTTCATCGCCGCCGATAATCCGGATTTCATAGAAAAGTACACCAGCAAGATTTGTATACATGACCGCCAGCTTCTCAGATTCCAGCTTATGCGGGAACATCACCGCATTATTCTTCCCAATCAGGACGGGAAGCTTTGCCGGTTTTGAATAGGACGACCAGTTCCATACTTCCACAGTCACTTCCTGCCCGCTTTGCCCTGTATTGGCCAGATTGATAACCGCAGCCACTGTCCCTGGCTCTTTGCGCAGGACACCTGTGGAGAGAGTCCTCATTTTCCCCAATTTGCATATCTCCTTTCATAGAAAGCATCGCAGCATATTGTATGCAAACTGAAAGGATGAGCTTGGACAAAGGGCATGGCTTGCAGGATTTTTTGCCGGAAAGACTAGAGGGATTCAGAATGTGTCTTATTCCGGATAGGATACAGAGCCTTGGCTGCTGTATTGGCATTTTTCTCGGTTATTTCAGGTTTTCGCGGGATGGGCGGATACAGATTGTCAGGATCATCCCACTCTTCCGGCAGCTCTACCGGAGCCTGATCTTTCCAAGTCTTAATCCATCCCTCCGGCAATCTCCCATAGCAATTGGAGTTTCCCGTCATCTCCATCCAGATCAGGGCCCAGGCCCTTGGCACAACCCGCCAGATATCATAGCCGCCTCCGCCGACGGCAATCCATCTTCCATCACAATATTGGTGGGCTATTTCATGGGCCAGCTTAGGAATTTCACGATAGATTTTCATGGTCGCAGATAAATGTGTAAGCGGATCCAAATAATGAGAATCGGCGCCATTCTGTGTCACAATGACGTCAGGGCGGAAAAAGTCGGCGATCTCTCTTACTGAATCGCGGTAAGCCTGAAGCCATGATTCATCTTCCGTAAAAGCGTCCACCGGGATATTAAAAGAATAGCCATACCCTTTCCCCTGCCCTCTTTCATTGACATTGCCGGTCCCTGGAAAAAGATAGCGGCCTGTTTCATGGATAGACAGGGTGCACACATCAGGATCATCATAAAACGCCCATTGAACACCGTCACCGTGGTGTGCATCAGTGTCGATATACAGGACACGGGCTTTATATTTTTCCTGAAGATATTTTATGGCAACAGAGCTGTCATTATAAATGCAGAATCCCGAAGCTTTGCCGCGGAAACCGTGGTGAAGGCCTCCGCCGAGATGGAGGGCATGCTGCGCTTTGCCCTCCATTACATAATCTGCCGCAGTCAGGCTTCCCCCGACAAGCAGGGAGCTTGCTTCATGCATATCAGCAAATATCGGAGTATCCTCTGTACCAATTCCATAGCTTTCGGCCATTTCTGCCGGAAGCTTGCCCTGGCCTGCCAGCTTCACCGCCTGTACATAATTGGGATCATGGATAAGGCATATTTCCTCATCGGAAGCAGGTCTGGGCGGAATGATGCTGCCGGCATCAATTGCTCCGGCCTGCTGAAGAAGATCAAGTGTAAGTTTTAATCTCAGCTGGTTAAAAGGATGCTGGGGATTGAACTTATAGTTCAGCAGCTCCTCTGAAAAAATAAAAATGCTGTCGCGGGTCATGGCAGCATCCCCTGGCCATTCGGCCACAGCACATGATGCCCGGCCTTTTTCAGGTCTGATATCAAGGTTTGCGGATTCATGGTCCTGACCCGGAGCACAATGATTTTAAATTGTTCATCCTGCTTGTCAGGGTAGACGAGGACACTTTGGATATTGACCTTGCGATCTTTGAAAACCTCTGTCAGGTCTGACAGAACGCCGGCCCTGTTCGGAACCCTCACTTCTATTTGGGAACCTGGCTGGTTGGCGCCTGTCAGCTCCACCAGGGTATAAAGCAGATCCGTTTCCGTTACAATACCGACCAGTGTCCCTTCCTTCACGATTGGGACGCAGCCAATATTATGTTCATATAGCACTGCTGCAATTTCCTCCGCAAAATCAAGCGGATGGCCGGTGATGATATCTGTTTTCATGATTGCCTTCAGCGGCTTGCCCAGCTCGCTCCTGTCGGCATCCAGCTGGAAAATGGAAGGAGCCGCATCGCGGATATCCCTGTCAGAAATGATGCCGACTAACCGGCGCTCCGAATCTATGATCGGAAGATGGCGGATTTTCCTGTCATTCATAAGCCTGAGGGCTTCTGCAATAGAATGGTCAGGAGAGAGTGCGGCAACATCGACTTTCATTATGTCTTCTACAATCATGGAGATTTTCCCCCTTAACTAGAGAAATAGAAAAGGCTAGTACATAAATCGGTTCATAAAGCGGAGCTGGTCAAATCTCTGGATGGATTCAGCGTCCACCCTTTTGCCGATCCTTGCCATCAGGCAGTTGGCCGGATGGGAACTGATTTCAGGATCATCCGTGGCATACCATTCGAGCCCGCCTGCATTCATCATTTTTTCCATTACCTTGCGATATTCCCACACATTCAATCCTGTCCCTTTAAGGTCCCAATGCCAGTAATATTCTGTCGTTATGATAATATAATTTTCCATATAATCATCCATCATGGATACCTGCAAAAGGCTTTTTCCTGTGCCTGCACCCCTGAACTTCGGGATCACCTCAATGGCTCCCAGCTCTATCAGGTTTTTCATATTGCCTTCCGACCATCTTTCGAGGGGATCGGGGTACAGATAGGTCACATAGCCGACAATCGTCATCCCGTCCCGGGCGATGATGATCCTGCCTTCCGGAAGGGACGCGATTTCAATCAGGGCCTTATGCTGCTGCTGCGGAGGGCGGAATGCGACCAGGTCCTCGTGAAACTCATACTGTGCCAATTTTTCTGACGGGACGGGACCCTCGATGATCAGGCTCCCTTTAACTGTCTTCAATTCTTTCGCATTATAAGTCATTGTATGTTCCATCGATTCACCACCAAAAAATCATTGCATTTCAGTTGTACTCCTATTATACATAAAAAACAGCGGTAAAAGCGCTTCCAAACTATTTTATCAATAAATTGCAAATATTTAATCTTGAAGTTTCGTATATTTCCTGTATGACAAAAGTATTAAATCGGCTAACCGCAATCGCTTGCAATATTTTAAAAATTGAGAAAAGAAATGTTTTGTACTATAATAATGACAAACATTGTAAAAGGGGGAGCATGCAAATGAAAGTGGAAGCGCTGCCAGCAGTCCAGGGGAATTTCAATCTGGCAAACTATGACGAACTGTACAGTCAATTTGACTGGAAGGAAGCGGAAAAAGAGTTTTCGTGGAGCGAGACCGGGAAAGTCAATATGGCTTATGAAGCCATAGACCGACATGCAGAATCTTTCCGGAAAAACAAAGTGGCATTATATTACCGGGACGGCCAAAGAAAAGAGAAGTATACCTTCAAGGAAATGAAGGATCTTTCCAACAAGGCCGGCAATGTTTTAAAAAATTATGGTGATGTCGAGAAAGGGGATCGCGTCTTTATTTTCATGCCGCGTTCGCCTGAATTGTATTTCTCTGTCCTTGGAGCCATTAAGCTCGGGGCTATTGTAGGGCCTTTATTCGAAGCGTTCATGGAAGGAGCAGTCCGCGACCGCCTTGAAGACTCGGGGGCGAAAGTTCTGGTCACAACGCCAGAGCTGCTTGGCCGGGTGCCGGTGGATGAGCTTCCAGATTTGAAGACTGTATTCCTGGTTGGGGATGGAATAGAAGAAGATGGCCCGTTTATCGACTTTAATAAAAGATTCGCCGAGGCCGGCACAAAGCTGGGGATAGAGTGGGTGGAACGCACAGATGGGCTGATCCTTCATTATACCTCCGGCTCCACAGGGAAGCCAAAAGGAGTCCTGCATGTACATAACGCTATGATCCAGCATTACCAGACAGCCAAATGGGTGCTGGATCTGCAGGAAGAGGATGTCTACTGGTGTACGGCTGATCCTGGATGGGTGACAGGGACTTCCTATGGAATCTTTGCTCCATGGCTTTCTGGTGCGTCGAATGTTATTGTCGGCGGGCGATTCAATCCTGAAACATGGTATAAAATGATCGAGGAATATGGAGTGACGGTCTGGTACAGTGCGCCAACAGCCTTCCGTATGCTGATGGGTGCAGGAGACGAAGTGGTGAAGAACTTCGACCTGGGCAGCCTGCGCCATATTTTAAGTGTCGGGGAGCCTCTGAATCCTGAAGTTGTCAGATGGGGAATGAAGGTCTTCCATCTGAGAATCCATGATACATGGTGGATGACTGAAACCGGTGCACAGCTGATCTGTAATTATCCTTGCATGGAGATCAAGCCGGGATCCATGGGCAAGCCGATACCAGGCGTAGAAGCCGCCATTGTGGATGATCAGGGAAATATCCTTCCGCCTCACAGGATGGGGAATCTGGCCATCAAAAAAGGCTGGCCGTCCATGATGCAGACGATCTGGAATAACGAACCGAAATATCAATCCTATTTCATGCCTGGAGACTGGTATGTTTCCGGTGACTCAGCTTATATGGATGAAGACGGCTATTTCTGGTTCCAGGGTCGAATTGATGATGTCATCATGACCTCCGGAGAGCGGGTAGGGCCATTCGAAGTAGAGAGCAAGCTTGTTGAACACCCGGCTGTCGCTGAAGCTGGGGTCATTGGCAAACCGGACCCTGTCCGCGGGGAAATCATCAAGGCTTTCATTGCACTGAGAGATGGCTATGAAGCGTCTGACGAATTGATTGAAGATATCCGCCAGTTTGTCAAAAAAGGCCTGGCCGCTCATGCAGCGCCGCGCGAAATCGAATTCCGCGACAAGCTTCCAAAAACACGGAGCGGAAAAATCATGCGCCGGGTCCTTAAAGCATGGGAACTGGATCTGCCTACAGGCGATTTATCGACAATGGAAGATTAACACAAAGGGAGAAGCCATATTGGCTTCTCCCTTTGTTATATTATTCACTGCCGCTTTCATCCTGACCTCCATCATCTGGGTTTGGTTCATTTTCAGCAGGCTTTTCTTCATCCGGTTTGTCTTCCGGCTTTTCCTCTGGTTTATTTCCAGGAGGATCGGACGGCTTCGTTTCCTTCGGCTTATCCGTCACCGGCGGAGCGGCCTGGCCGATCTGAATCGTGTTTGATGCACCTGATTCCCTGCCGGCAATATCGACGGCCGTGACATAATAGGAACCATTGCCGCCGCTGAATGAAAGGCCAGAGCCAGCTCTCACGCTGCCGACTTTGGCTCCGCCGCTGTAGATCCTGTAGCCGATCACATCTGATTCAGGATGCTGCCCCCATACAATGGAGCTTCCTGAAGCTTTGATTGATGGAGCGGAAGGTGTTTTGCCGTTATCCTCGATTTTATCCTGGGGAACGAGAACTTTAGACCATCTGTCCTTCTGCGGGATCAGCTGGCCAGGATCCACATTCACGCCAAATAGCTTTTCAATATAATCAGGGTTAAGGATAAGCCCTGATTCAGCAAATTCGGCTGGCGTTGAATCAAGCGCCAGATATTTTCTGTCGCCAATGCGGACGAATTTACCATTCACAAGGCTGTCATCCGTTTTGGTCGGTACATACTTGCTGTTAAACAGGTCTGTCTCCACCAGGCCGGCCTGTGAGCAGGCTTCGGATGGAAGAAGGCCGGATACACCGCAGAAGGATCTTCTGACAATCCCTCCTGGCATCTTGATGCTTTCGCTCGGATCAACGAGATCCGGGGCTACATCGTAGGCTGCATTCATCAGATCTGCCCAAAGATAAATATTCCGCATGCTGTAGCTCATGCCGCCTGTTTTTAATGACTTGGGCGTGTCATATCCTGTCCAGATGCCGAAAGAAACATTCGGGTTTGTCGCTACAAACCATGCATCATGGAACATATTGCCTGTACCGGTTTTCCCGGCCCAGTCAGAACTGAATTTCAGTCTGTTTTTCAAAGAAGTGGCTGTACCGCTGTTAATGACATCCCGCATCATATCATAAGTAAGATATGCCGTCTGCGGGCTGAAGACCTCAACAGGCTCAGGTTTATGCTGGTAAACGATATTCCCGTCTCTGTCAGTGATTTTATCAATTATATAGGCATCAACGAATTTGCCGCTGTTGGCAAAAGTCCCGAATGCATTAGTGTTCTCTTCAACGGTCACACCGTTTTCAAGAGATCCGATAGCAGTGGACAGGTTCGTATAATCCGGTTCAATCAGCGAGGTAAAGCCCATTTTTTTCAGGTATTCTGCCGGCCTTTGGTCGACAATATCCTTGTATAGCTTGACGGCAGGTACGTTATAAGATTTCGCAAGAGCATATCTTGCCGTTACAAGTCCGGTATAGCGCAAATCATAGTTATTTGGCCATGGCCTATTCAAGCCAGGTGCAAGCATCAGCGGCACATCTGGAAGTATGGTGCCCGGAGATGCTTTTCCAAGCTCAAAGGCAGGTGCGTAAACCAGGAGCGGCTTCATGGTAGAGCCGTTCTGCCTGACCGCATGTGTGGCGTGATTCAGCTTTTCTTTCTTATAGTCACGGCCGCCCACAAAGCTGATGATCTTTCCGGTAGAATTCTCGATGAGGACAGCACCGACCTCGACCGGTTCCATGATGCTTACCTCTTCTCCGGTATCTGGATCAGTCATCTTCTGGGCTTTATCAGGACCGTAATGCTGATACTGATTTTTTACCTGCTGCATTCTATCGTAGATTTCCTTATTGATGGTTGAATGGATCTTGTAGCCGTTTTGGCGCAGATTCTTATCAGCCAGAGCGAGGTATCGCTGCTTGGTTTCTTCGTCACTGTTGTACTGCTCCATTGCGCCGTCTTTTTCAGCCAGCACCTTGGACATGACTTCGGCTGCACGCTCCTCAATTTCAAATGTGACCCAAGGATATTTTTCTACCGCACTTGAGCCTGCAGGAACGAAATCTTTGGTAATATCATAAGCAAGAGCTTCCTGATATTCTTTATCGGAAATCTTTCCGTCGTCATACATCCGTTTCAGAACGGTCTTCATTCTTGACAATCCAGGTTCCAGATCCTCTTTGACGGTCCCTTTGTTTGTAAAAGGGGTATATCCGAAAGGGCTCTGCGGAAGACCGGCGATAAAAGCGGACTGGGCAATATTCAGGTCTTTGGCAGGAACCCCGAAGATTCCCTTTGCTGCTGCCTGTACGCCGCCGATATTCCGGCCGGATGAATTGCGCCCGAATGTTGACACATTCAGGTAGGCTTCAAGGATTTCTTTTTTATCAAAGAATTTTTCGAGCCGGAGCGCGAGCAGGATTTCTTTTGCCTTCCTCTCGAATGACACTTCATTTGTCAGAATCTGATTCTTGATCAGCTGCTGTGTCAGGGTGCTTCCGCCGCTTTGTACAGCGCTGTTTGATACTTCCTGGTAGAGTGCGCGCAGAATTGCTTTTGGCACAACACCATCATGCTCATAAAAATATTCATCCTCTGTCGCAATGACTGCGTCCTTCAGATATTCTGATACATCCTCAAGCTTTACTTCCTCCCGCTCAAGGTCTGTGCGGAGCTTTCCGAGGTAGACATTATCGGCAAAATAAAGCTCTGATGTTTCTTCATAATTGTATATATCTTTCTTCATGCTCTCATAGGAACGGATCGGCTCATCCTTCACCAGGGAGGCAAAATACCCGGCACCCACTCCTCCTGCAAAAGCTCCTCCGAGAACAACGAGTATAATGAACAGAAGAGTTAAATTCCACACGACTTGATAGGTAATAGAAGCGCCTTTTACTGTCTTTTTATTTGTAAAAAGGCTTAGCCAGGACCTGAATTTATTGTTCAAATTATGTTTTTCCCCCTTCATTTTATAAACCCCCAAAACCACATACATTATAGCACAAACCCAGGCGCCATTTGACAAGCACTGACATTTTTCTGAAATTTCCTTTTTTATCAGGCGGCAGATTTGTAAGTTTTTTAATATGGAGGGAGGCTGCTTAAAAGGAGGTCGCAAATATATGGGGAAACTCGCAAATATATGGTGAGACTCGCAAATATATCAGAAATGTCGCAAATATATTGAAAAACCCGCAAATATAGTTGAAAACTCGCAAATATCTGCAGTTCAGGGTGCCCTGGTTAGGGGGTTAGCCCCTCGAGTCATAAGCCAATCAGGCCAGAAGGTTAAAGAACAACCTTCCGTCCTGATCGTCTTATGCTTGTCGGGGCTGAACAAGGCTTTTCCGCATTTCGATTGTCCAGCTCCGGCTCCTAGGTGCTCGAGTCATAAGTCACTTTGGAACCGAAGGCAAAGAACGCCTTCAATTCCAAAGCGCCTTATGCTGGGCCCGCAGGACGCGGGTCATGCAGGCGTTCCACAGGACGTGGCGTTTTTAGCCTGCGTTCCTTAATTCTAAACAGTCGCCTCCGCATTTCAAATTGTCCAGCTCCAAAGCCTAGCCCCTCGAGTCATAAGCCAATCAGGCCAGAAGGTTAAAGAACAACCTTCCGTCCTGATCGTCTTATGCTTGTCGGGGCTGAACAAGGCTTTTCCGCATTTCGATTTGACACACCCCCTTTCTTTATGGTAAAACTTTTGTATTATCTTATGTATTTGAATAGCTGCTTTGATGGGAATGAGTAGTGCTTCTGTCTCTGTTTCAGAAAGCCGGCGGGTGCTGTGAGCCGGTGCATGCAGAAGGATGAATTACCTCCCGGAGCTTCTGTTGTGAATCTGCTTATGCAGTAGTAGCAATGGACGGTTGAACCGTTATCAGGAAAAGAGCGGAGGACAGCTGTGTCCTCAATTTGGGTGGTACCGCGCTGTCAAGCGTCCCTGCATATTTGCAGGGGCGCTTTTTTGTTTTTTTCCGACGGAGGCTGCCGGCGTTTAAAGAAATGAATGGAGGAAGAATGATGAGTTTGCTTGAGGATTTAAAATGGAGAGGCATTGTTTACCAGCAGACAGATGAAGAGGGAACAGAGGAGCTGCTGAAAAAAGAGAAGATTTCGCTATACTGCGGGATTGACCCGACGGCTGACAGCATGCATATCGGCCATCTGCTGCCGTTTTTAACATTGCGCCGTTTTCAGAATGAAGGCCACAGGCCGATTGTGCTTGTCGGCGGTGCCACAGGACTTATCGGAGATCCAAGCGGAAAGAGCGAGGAGCGCAAACTGCAGACGCTGGAAGCCATCCAGCATAATGTCAGCAGCATCCAGAAGCAGCTGAAGAAAATCTTCAGCTTCGAGGGTGAGAACGGTGCCCTTATGGTCAACAACTATGACTGGGCAGGCTCCATGGACATTGTTACATTCCTGAGGGATTATGGAAAGCATGTCGGTGTCAATTATATGCTCGCAAAGGATACTATCGCTTCACGTCTTGATACGGGTATTTCTTTTACGGAGTTTACTTATACCATCCTGCAGGCAATGGATTTCCTTCATCTTTATGAGAAGCATAACTGCAAAATGCAGATCGGCGGAAGTGACCAGTGGGGCAATATCACGACAGGGCTTGAGCTCATCCGCAAGATGATGCCTGAAGGTGCCAAAGGCTATGGTGTTACGATTCCGCTTGTAACAAAGGCAGATGGCACTAAATTCGGCAAAACGGAAAGCGGGGCAATCTGGCTCGATCCTGAAAAGACTTCTCCATATGAGTTCTATCAGTTCTGGATCAATACCGCTGATGCCGATGTCATCAAATACCTGAAGTACTTCACTTTCCTTCCAAAGGAAGAAATAGAGGCGCTTGAGAATTCGCTTGCTGAGGAAGCTCATCTCCGCAAAGCGCAAAAGGCGCTTGCTGAAGAGATGACAAAGCTGATCCATGGTGAAGCAGCGCTTGAACAGGCAATCAAAATCTCTGCCGCACTGTTCAGCGGCGATGTCAAAAACCTTACAGCATCAGAAATCACCCAAGGTTTCAAGGATGTGCCATCCTATGAGCCGACAGGCGAAGAGAATGGCATCGTCGATTTGCTGACGGCTGCCAAGATTTCTCCATCCAAGCGCCAGGCCCGGGAAGATGTATCAAACGGCGCCGTCTATGTAAATGGGGAAAGAATTACAGCAACAGATTATGAACTTACAGAAAAAGACCGCATTGAAGGCCAGTTCACAATCATCCGCCGAGGCAAAAAGAAATATTTCCTTATCAGATATTAAACCGCAGAAAGGTCCGCTTCCAGCAGGAGGCGGACCTTTCTGTTTAGATAGCAAAAAGAAAACACCAGCCAAAAGGCAGGTGCTTTCTTGTGCTTTTCCCGATTAACGAGAGTAGAATTCAACGATAAGAGCTTCGTTGATTTCAGCAGGAAGTTCAGAACGCTCAGGAAGACGAGTGAATGAACCTTCCAGTTTGTCAGCATCGAAAGTCAAGAAGTCAGGAACGAAGTTGTTTACTTCGATTGCTTCTTTAACGATGTCAAGACCGCGTGACTTTTCACGCAATGTGATCGTTTGACCAGGCTGAACGCGGTATGAAGGAATATCAACGCGTCCTCCGTCAACGATGATGTGGCCGTGGTTTACAAGCTGACGAGCTTGACGGCGAGTACGAGCTAAACCTAAACGGTAAACAACGTTGTCAAGACGTGATTCTAGAAGAACCATGAAGTTTTCACCGTGCTTACCAGCCATTTTGCCGGCCTTGTCGAATAGGTTGCGGAATTGACGCTCAGTAACTCCGTACATGTGGCGAAGTTTCTGTTTTTCCTGTAATTGTAAACCGTACTCAGAAATTTTTCTGCGCTGGTTTGGACCATGTTGTCCTGGAGCGTAAGGACGCTTTTCTAATTCTTTACCAGTTCCGCTTAGAGAAATTCCAAGACGGCGGGATAGTTTCCAGCTTGGACCTGTATAACGAGCCATGAATGACTCCTCCTTGTGTTTTTATTTTGTTGTAAAATAAAAACAGATGCGTACGATCATTAAGCTCATTTTGTTTTCATGTACCTTCGCCCTAGCAGCAGCGGGTTACACAGTACCCCTTCGAATAAAAGGCTAAAACGCCATGCTTACCGGCATCTTGGGCTCAAACCCGTGCTTTCCGCCTCAAAAGAGATGGGAAGCGGTGCCTTATTTGAGGAACAAAATGATCACCTAAAGTGTCACATTTGCTGCGATATTTTACACAAAGGATATTATATAATTTTTATAAAGTTTATGTCAAGGCATGTTTTGCTTTTCCTGGAATAAGTGCTCCTGCCTCATCCTTTTTATTATCTCATTATGCAGGCATAGAGGGCAATTTACTGGAAAATATTTTTATCATATCATAACGGGGAGAATTTTCCTGTGGTATAATAGTCTTAATTAATTCTAGTAAAAGTGTTGATGAAATTGAGAGAAACGAAGAAGGAAAAAAACGTCCGCCTTTTTCTGGCTTTGGCATTTGCTGTCGTGGCCCTTGCTGCCATGTACTTCCAGTATTTTAAGCCAGTGAGCGGGACAGGGAGCCCGCTTGCCCTGGTCATAAAGGAGGGCACTGCCGAAGGCGACCCCCTCGTTGTTTTATATGATGAAAAAAAAGAGGACCATGTGCTGGCCCTTTATGAGGTAGAAAAAGACAATGATTTTAAGTTTCGCCTGATCAAATCTGCACCCCTGGAGAATGCCTCTGAGCAATTGGCGGTTGATCGTGACGGTGCCGGGTTCTGGGCTGAGTTGGATGGAGACTGGGTTTATCTGGATCGGGACCTGGAAGTGCAGGACCGTGAACCGGGCCTTCGGGGCACCATCACATCGGATGGCGAGCCTTTTGAAGTAAGGAAGACTTCAAATCATACCGTTCTTGAAACGGAGGGCCAATATGAAGTAGCCTTCAATGAAGCAGGCAGGCCGGAGAGCATCCATGCCCTCACAGCCGATCATTCTTCATGGCTTATCCTGCTTGATGGAGGATTGAGGATTGCCTCCGGCAGGACGCTGTAAAACGGCATTTATATGAGAATGCCTATATGAACTGGGTAAATAGGGTGATGAATATGGAAATGCTCAAAAGCCAGAAAATATTATGCCTGAAAAGCCGCTTTTTTGACCTGATTGATACAGATGACGGATTTATTCAGTCTGATTCTTTAATTGTGCAAATGCTTGAAGCGGTCAAAGAGTCTGCTGAAGCCTCCGAAGCCTGCTATCGGGATCCCGGAGGCACCGTCAGGAGTACAGATTCCTCAGCTGGGAGATATGGGCAGGATGGACAGCCGTCAGGGAAAGCGGGCCTCAGGGGTTCCGCGTGCTGCCAGGTTCCGCTTTCTGCCAGGTCAATGGATCTGGGAATCCTTGAGCTGAACGGGCTGCCGGAACCCTTGACTGAAGAAAGCCTTAGGGAGCTCGGCGCTGCCTGTGCCGCCTTCATTATGAAGGCCAGGGAACTCGGGGGGATCTCAGCCAGGGAAAAGCGCTACAAGCAGCTTTTTCGCGTTACAGAGCAGTTTCATTCCTCAATGGATATGGATGCTGTTCTCGGAGAGATCATTAAAACCCTTCAGGAAGTATATCCTGACTTTACCTATTATCTAATGCTGTCCCATGACAATAACAGCCATGGGGATCTCCCTTTAAAAGATCTTAAATATGACAGTCAGAATATTGCGGCCATGCAGGCATATGTCACAGGCGCCATTCAGTTTGAGGATTCGATTTCGGAGAAGAGGTCTGTCCTTTATGCCCCTCTAAAAGGAAAGCAGGGTGTATATGGCGTGCTCCAGGTCATTGCGCCGAATGCACTGGTCTTTCCTGAAAGCGAAGTCGAATTCATTTCCATCCTCGCCAATACGGCAGGCGGTGCACTTGAGAACGCCCAGCTGTATCACCAGTCGAAGAGGCTGATTGCCGACCTCCAGCTAATAAATGAGACTTCGCACCAGCTTAATTCCAATCTTCGGCTGACGGAAACAATGACCTATATGGCTGAACAGATCATCAAGTCATTTGATGCGGAAGAGGCAGGCTTTGTCCTTTTATCTGAAGAATCCGAACAGGTCAGCATTCTAAAAGGAAGCACTTCTTTCTTCCGGACAAGGGAATCCGGCATCTATATAAAATATATTAAAGAAAAGATCAGGCAGGATAAGGATAGCCTGTTCATTGGCGAGCTTGACCTCCAGAACGATGCCCTGGCCGAGCAGTTCAAATCAGTCATGGCGGTCCCGATGTCCCAGTCTGGTGTCTTGAAAGGATTTGCCCTTATCCTGCACCGTGATCCTTATCATTTTTCATTTGAGACATTTAAGCTTCTTCAGTCCCTGATTCACCATTCCACTTTGGCCCTTACAAACTCAATGCTGAGAGAGGAGCTTGAAAAGATGGTCGTCACAGACCACCTGACCAGGCTTTATTCCCGGAATTATCTGGATGAAAGGATACATCAGTCCTTAAGCGAGGATGCTGAGGGTGCTTTTATCCTGGTTGATATAGATAATTTCAAATCTGTCAATGATACATACGGCCATCAGGTCGGTGATGAAGTCATTGTCCAGGTGGCCGGGATTATTGTGAACAGCATCCGCAGCACTGATGTTGCCGCCAGATGGGGGGGGGAAGAGCTTGCCGTTTATCTGCCTTCTATTTCCCTGGAAACGGGCGTTGCAATTGCAGAACGGATTGTCAGGAAGGTCTCTGAGAGTACGAATCCCGTTGTTACCATTTCCTGCGGGGTGTCCCACTGGAATGTGGAAAGGGAGGATTCATATTCGCGCCTGTTCAAGCGGGCTGATAAAGCTTTGTATACAGCAAAAGAATCCGGAAAAAACCAGGTTGTGGTCCAGGGATTCAGCATTCTTTAAAGACAGGCCAGCCAAGCCTGTCTTTTTTCCTTTTCTTTCAGCACTCAAATTGCTTTGCAAAATCTGAAAAATAACATATCCTGTAAATATAGAATATTGTAAACGCTTTCAATCAAGGGGGATACACAATGGAGAAAAAGAATATGCGGTTCGAGACAAAAGTGATTCATGAAGGATATGATGCCCGTGAGTTTAAAGGGAGTCTGGCACCCCCGATTTTTCAAACCTCCACGTTTGTGTTCGATCATGCAGAACAGGGAGAACGGAGGTTTTCTGGAGAGGAAGAAGGATATATCTATTCACGGCTCGGCAATCCGACTGTTTCTGTCCTTGAAGAAAGGATGGCTGCCCTCGAGCAGGCTGAGGCTGCATTGGCCTTCAGTTCGGGGATGGCTGCCGTCTCAGCGGTGCTGGTTGCCCTGACAAAGGCAGGGGATCATATATTATGCTCACAGGGAGTGTATGGGTGTACCTTTGGCCTTCTTCAGCTGATGAAAAAGAAATACAATATCAATCATGATTTTTCTCTGATGGAATCAAAGGAGCAGCTGCTGGGGGCAATCAGGCCGGAGACTGCCTGTCTTTATATTGAAACGCCAATCAATCCGACTATGAAACTCGTTGATCTGGAAATGGCCGTGGAGGCTGCCAGGGAAAAGGGAATCCCGGTTATAGTGGATAATACCTTCTGCTCGCCGTATCTGCAAAATCCGCTGTCATTGGGCTGCGACATTGTTATCCACAGTGCAACTAAATATATATGCGGGCATGGAGATGTGATTGCCGGCATTGCTGCGGGCAGGAAAGAGCTGATGGATGAAATCTCCTTTACAACCCAAAAGGATATCGGTGGTGTTATTTCCCCATTTGATGCCTGGCTTCTTTTGAGGGGGCTGAAGACTTTGCCGGTCAGGATGGATCGCCATACCAGCAACGCGGAAAAGCTGGCCGCATATTTAAAGGGACATCCAAAAGTAACGGACGTTTATTATCCTGGCGATCCGCAGCATAAAGATTATCCTGTCATGCAAAAGCAAATGAGGAGCGGAGGCGGGATCCTTTCTTTTTCAATTACTGGCACGAAGGAGACGGCCCAAAAGTTCATGAACCAGCTTCAATTCATAAAAATTGCTGTAAGCCTGGGAGATGCAGAAACCCTTATCCAGCATCCTGCCACCATGACACACTCGGTGATCCCGCCGAAAACGAGGGAGGAAATGGGGATAACGGACACTATGCTCAGGCTGTCTGCCGGCCTTGAAGCATGGGAAGATATCCGGGATGACTTGGAGCAGGCCTTTTCTTCAATAGAATAAGAATGGAGCTTTACAGAGCAGCGGCAAAAATAATTGAATGCCCCCGACCTTCTGCCGGAAGAATATAAAAAGAAAGATTGTGACCAAAAAGGAGGATATATCATGGATATGACGGTAACATGGACTGGAAACATGGCGTTTGCGGGGGCTGCACCTTCAGGCCATAAAATTGTGATGGATGCATCCGGGGAAGCCGGGGGAGAGAATGCCGGGGCAAGGCCGACAGAGCTGCTGTTGGGCGCGGCGGCAGGCTGCACGGGAATTGATATTGTGTCCATCCTGAAAAAGATGCGGCTTGAGCCAGTTTCCTTCCATATGGACATTAAAGGGATAAGGGCTGAAGAGCATCCGAAAAGGTTCACCGATATCCACATCCACTATGCGTTAGAAGGGGAGCTTCCGGAAGAAAAAGTGGTCAGGGCCATCAAGCTTTCAAAGGATAAATACTGCTCTGTCTCAAAGTCTTTAAATGCAGATATCACGGTAAGCTACTCTATTAACGGATCTGCCGGCGGACAGAAGCTGTAAAAATAGCAGAAAAAAAAGCCTGATTCCAAAAGGAACAGGCTTTTTTGCTGCTGTTTTATAGATGTTTGACAAGTGTATCAACAAAGTCTTCGAGGCCCTGCTGGTCGATTTCGTCAAAGCGGTTCTTTTCAGGAGAATCAATATCAAGGACACCGAATACTTCTCCATCCTTTATGATGGGAACTACAATTTCTGATTGGGATGCTGCATCACAGGCGATATGCCCAGGGAATGCATGGACATCCTCAATGCGCAATGTCTCGCGCTTCTGGGCAGAAGTGCCGCAGACGCCTTTTCCAAGCGGGATCCTTACACAGGCCGGGAGTCCCTGGAAAGGACCGAGTACCAGTTCCCCGCCCTCCATGGTATAGAAGCCGGCCCAGTTAATGCGATCAAGAAATTGGTTCAGAAGTGCTGCTGCATTGCTCAGATTTGCAATGCGGTTTGGTTCGCCCTCCAAAAGAGCATGGAGCTGTTTATTTAATAATGCGTAATTTTTTTTGCGGTCTTCGCTGTATGTTTCGACTTTAAACAACGTGTTTCCCTCCACTATTCCGAGAATTATTATTCATTCTATCAAATCCGGGTGAAAAAGAGGAGACTTTGTCGATATTTTTTAAAAGGACAACCGGAAAATAAAAAGAATGTTTAATTAAGAAAGGCAATTGCACAGATATGCGAGGTTGATCACTTTCTGCTGTCCAGTCCCTGTATATCCATCCATATTGCGTTGTGCCAATGGGAATTTAAGAAGCGAGGTAGGATGATGAAAAAAAATTCGAAAGATGCCATTGTTGCTGCAGCGATTTCCCTTTTTAATACAAACGGATTCACCGGTACATCCATACGTGATATAGCCGCGAAAGCTAAGGTGAATGCCGCCAATATCGCCTATTATTTTCACAATAAACATGGTCTGCTGGAACACTGTTTCACGGAATTTTTTGAGGGATATATTGCCGAAATAGAGAAGGGTTTTTCCTGCTTGCACCTGGGAGCAGCGGCTGCCCTGAAGATCATTTCAGAAAATATCCTGATGTATCATAGCCGGAATATTCATCTGACCAGGTTTATCCTGAGGGAAGTTTCGCTTGATTCCCAGGTGGTGAGGGAAATCATGTCGACATATTTGATGAAGGAAAAATATTATCTGAATAAAGTATTTGAAATCGGGATGAGAGCGAAGGAATTCCGCTCTCAGCACCCCAGTTATTTAATCATCCAGTTTAAAGGGCTGTTGTCGATGCCATTTTTAAATATGCAGTATGTGTCAGAGGTGCTTCACGTTTTTCCAAACGAAAGATATTTCGCAGATAAATACTTAATTGAAATCTATAATTGGATTGACGGAGCCGTCCTGGAACATGCTGCAAGGGAAGTCGTCATGGCCAATTAGCCTTCAAAGGGGAAACTGCTGAAGCCCTGACTCAGTTCTTTCGCCTGGTGTGCATCCGAACCATAGACGAGCTGAATGCCAAGGGACTTGGCCATCGAAGCTGCCCATTCCGGAGGATAAGGCTCCCGGCAGAGCGGTTTTGCGGTGCCGGCCCCATTGCAGTCCAGTGCGTATCCGTGGAGTTTCATCAACTGAAGGATATCTGAAATCTCCTGTTTGTCTTCAAAGCCGGCAGGATATTTTTTTTGGAATTTATGGATCAGTGAAATATGGCCGATCCTCTTTGGTTTATATGGACCCAGGTCAGCTGCTATCGACTTTCTGACCGTTTCGTAATATTTTCTATAAACAGCCTCTGTGGAGCCGTATCGGCTGATCATGGAACAGAAGACGTCCGGGCTGTAATCTGCACAGTCATATTGCCCATCATAATACAAAAAGTGGACCGAAAGAATGCTGTCATCCAGAAGATGCCCGACCTTCGAGAGGAAGCTGCCTGTTTCTTTTTCAAAACCCTCTATAAAATCCACTTCAAGCCCTGCGTTGATCTTGATTTTATTTTTGTAGAGAGCTTTTACACGGCTGATTTCCTCGAAGTAGGCTTCCAGATCATCTGCCTGCATGGCGCTGTCCCGTGCAGGGGCTGTGTCTGTGAACCCATCGGGGAGCGGGGCATGCTCAGTGAAGGTCAGTTCTGCAAAACCGAGCGAAAGGGCCCTGTCGATATACTCTTCAAAAGCATCCTTCGAACCATGGGGGCAAAAAGGTGTATGTATATGTCCATCCCTTAGCATAGGGCATCGCTCCATTCTGTCGAAATTTAAAAATGCGAATTATTTGTAATGCGGCAAAACGTATTGTTCAATTATAGGTGCCGGGCTAAAAGACGTCAGGTTCCAGTTTTCTGGAGGGAAAGCAAGTTCATGCTTCAATTGGGGAGCACTGGATCAGTCAATTCTGAATCCCGGGTTTTGCACAAAAACGGCAAGCGGGTTATAATAGCAAGTTTCTCTCAAAAAAAATTAAATTAATAGTCAAAAATTGTCGTTTACATGGTATCATAAAAACATTGAATTGCATATTTCAAGTTTTTTTTACATATATCTATCAGTTATCAGCTCGGCAGCAGAACAGGGGGCTTTCAATGGAATACATAATTGGAGGAATAGTGATCGTGATTGCACTATTTCTGACGGGTTATCTAATGAAAAAGAAATATTATAAAGAAATAGACCGGCTGGAAGGCTGGAAAATGGACATAACGGACAGGCCGGTCCTCGACGAAATGTCCAAAGTGAAGCAGCTGAATATGACTGGCCAGACAGAGGAGCTGTTCGAACGCTGGAGGAATGAGTGGGACGATATCGTTACCGGGCAGCTTCCTGGAGTGGAGGAGCTGCTGTTTGATGCTGAGGAATATATCGACCGCTACCGCTTTAAGAAGGCAAAGGAAGTTCAGCAGGCAATCGAGGAAAGCCTTGCAGGCATAGAGGATAAAATCAAATCCCTTCTTGCTGAAATCAATGAGCTGGTCGGAAGCGAAGAAAAAAACCGCACCGAGATCGACGGACTCAAAGATCTGTACAGGGAATGCAAAAAGGCGCTGCTTGCCCACCGGCATACTTATGGAAAGGCTGAAACCATCCTGGGCATCCAGCTTGATGAAGCTTTTGCGAAGTTCCAGGACTTTGAGGACCGGACAGCAAACGGCGACTATCTTCAGGCCAGGGAAATTGTCCTGACCATCCAGACCCAGCTGGACAGCATCCAAAAGAAAATGGAAGCTATCCCCGATTTGCTGGTGGATGCCGGGTCCAATATCCCATCCCAGCTTCTCGAGGTGAGAGAAGGCTTCCGTGAAATGGAGCAGCAGGGATATATGCTTGAACATGTAGAAGTGGACAAGGAAACTGAGTCATTAGAAAAAGAGGCTGCAGGATATCTCGCCATGATTGAGCGGGGAGAGACCGGTGAAGCGCATGAGGGCCTTGAGGATATCAAGCAGAGAATCGATGCGCTCTATGATCTGCTTGAAAAAGAAGTGTATGCGAGGAAGTTCATCCAATCGCATGATGAAAAGGTCCGTACTGAATTGTACAATGCCAAAGATGCAAACTTTATGCTGAAGAAAGAGCTCGGCATCGTACAGCAAAGCTACCATCTCCAGGAAAAGGACGAGGAAACACACAGCCTGCTGGAAACGAAGCTGACCAAGCTCTTCAAACGCTTCGAAATACTTGAGCATAAAATCAGCAATCAAAGCTCAGCCCATTCGGTACTTGGTGAAGAATTGGAATATATTAAAAATGAACTGGAAGCACTGTCAGAAGAGCAGGTGCATTTTGCCGAAAAACTGCAGGCCTTGAGGAAGGACGAGCTTGCGGCACGGGAGAAGGTAAAGGAAATCAGCAAAAAGCTGTCTGAAACCATCAGGCTCGTATCAAAGAGCAATATACCGGGACTGTCCCAAAACTACCGGTATTTAATGGAAGATACGAAGGAAAGCATTCAAAATGTCATTGAGAAGCTTGATGAGAAGCCCCTTGATATACCTGCTGTCCAGCAGTATCTGGAAATAGCGGTCATGACAGTTGATAAAGCTGCAGACAGCACGGCTGAAATGATTGAAACCGTCCAGCTGGCTGAAAAGGTGATCCAGTATGGAAACAGGTACCGCAGCAAATATCCTTCCATCGCTAAAGCACTGAGGGAAGCGGAGGATTCATTCAGGAACTACAATTATAAAGAGGCATTGGAGCAGGCCGCCTCATCTATTGAAGAGATTGAGCCAGGAGCTTTGAAAAGAATAGAAGATATGATCGGCGAAAAAGAAAATGCATAAAAAACCAGATCTGCTTTGGCAGATCTGGTTTTTTATTTTAGGAAAATAATTGGCCAGGCTATTTTGCTGTCTTTTTGCCCCTTCCGGCAATGAGCAGGCCGAGCAGTCCCCCGGCAACGGCCGGAATGACCCAGCCGAGTCCTTCTGAATAGAGAGGAAGAAATCCCAGCATGTCTGAAAAAATCCGGGTATCTGCCCCCGCTGCCTTTATTGCATCAATGGTACTGATCAGCCCCGCCGGTATCAGGGCTCCTGCATATACAGCTCTGGAGCCTCCAAAGGCATGATGCAGAAAAGAAAGCAATACCAGTACGATTGCGGGCGGATAGATCATCGTGAGCATTGGCAAAGATACAGAAATGAGCTGTGTCAAGCCGATATTGGCGATCATCATGCTGAATAAGGATAAAATTAGCACAAATGACCTGTAAGATATGCTTGGCACAACTTTTGAAAAATATTGCGCACAGGATGAGACGAGTCCAATAGAAGTGGTAAGACAGGCAAAAGTAATGGCCAGCCCAAGGATGACAGCGCCAAAAGATCCGAAAAGACGGGAAGCGGCGGCGGAAAGAAGAGCTCCCCCGTTATCCTGGAATCCAATAGATTCTTCACCGGATGCCCCGATGTAGGCGAGCGAAAGGTAAACGAGCATAAGGGCAGCGGCAGCAATAAGTCCGGAATAGATGCATATTTTTGCAATCTGTTTTGAACTGCTGATGCCTCTTTCTTTTATTGAACCAATCACAACTATGCCAAAAACAAGGGCGGCGATAGCGTCCATGGTCAAATAGCCTTCGATAAATCCTTTAAAGAAAGGGGTCTCGGCATATGCGCCTTTTGGAGCCATTGGCTCACCTAAAGGGGTGATTATACTTTTTACAGCCAGAATGGCCAATATAGCAAGGAGAATCGGAGTAAATAATTTTCCGATCCGGTCTACAAGCTTAGAAGGGTTCATTGAAAGCCAAGCTGTGACGGTAAAAAAGATAATGGTATAAAAAAGCAGCGCCATCCCATATTTAGGAACGGTATCAGGCAAAAACGGAGTGATGCCAATTTCGTAGGCAACGGTTCCGGTCCGCGGAATCCCGAATAGCGGGCCGATGGCCAGATACAAAAGCAATGTAAAGGCAGCCCCGAATAAAGGGTGGACTCTTCCAGCCAGCGTTCGGAGATCACCAGCTTTGGCTATGCTGATGACTCCCAAAAGCGGGAGGCCGACACCGGTTATGAGAAATCCAATGATGGCTTTTCCCATGTTGACACCAGATTCCTGCCCGAGATATGGAGGGAAAATCATATTCCCTGCGCCAAAGAAAAGAGCGAAAAGCATCAGTCCTATTGCGATTATTTCCCTGCTGGATAGGCTCTTATTATTCATACAAACCTCCATGACTGTCTATCGAAATGTTTAGAACATTTAACATACTAACACAGGAAGTGAGAAATTTGTCGAATGGAATTACAGTCAAAACATTCAGATTTTTATTGTTGCCTCTGTTCTGCTTTTGCTTCCAAAAGAAAACTAAAAGATTATGCAGATGAAAACATTGTCCCAGTATGATAAGATTTACTATTGGCTAAACGGTTTTTCAAGGAAGGGGAAGACCCATGATTTACTTTGATAATAGTGCAACCACTAAACCATATAAAGAAGTGCTGGATTCATTTAATAAGGTGGCCTTAGATTACTTTGGCAATCCCTCATCTTTGCATGGAATCGGCGGCAGGGCAGAAAAGCTCCTGTCACAAGCCAGGCTGCAGATTGCCGAGCTCCTGGGAGCCGGCCAGAAGGAAATCTTCTTTACTTCGGGCGGAACCGAAGGCAATAATCTGGCTGTAAAAGGGACTGCCATGATGCATAAAAGCAGGGGGCGCCATCTTATTACGACTGAATCAGAGCATTCGTCAGTGGCAGAAGCCTTTGAACAGCTGAAAGAGCTCGGTTTCCGCGTTACGTATATCCCTGTAGACGAGGATGGGAGAATCAGGCCGGAGGACATAGAGGCTGCCCTATGCCATGATACAATTCTTGTGAGTGTTATCCATGTTAATAATGAGGTTGGCACCATTCAGCCGATTGCTGAAATCGGCAAAATGCTCAAGTCTTATTCGAAAGTGCTTTTCCATGTGGATCATGTACAGGGAATTGCAAAGGTGCCGCTTGATTTTCAAGAAAATGAAATAGACCTTTGCACCATTTCTGCCCATAAATTCCACGGTTTAAAGGGCACGGGTGTCCTTTACATCAGGGAAGGCGTCAAGCTTTCACCGCTGTTTTCAGGCGGAAGCCAGGAATGGAACCAGCGGAGCGGTACAGAGAATGTACCTGGAATTGTCAGTATGGCCAAGGCGCTCAGAATCAGCCTTGAGAGGCACAGGATCGGACTGGAGCAGCTTAATAGGGTTAAATGTTTGCTGAGGGAAGGACTGGAATCCATTGAAGGGATCTCTGTCCATACACCGCTTGAAGGCTCGGCCCCGCACATTCTTAATTTTTCTGCACCAGGCTTGAAGGCAGAAGTATTTGTGCATAGCCTTGAGGAAAAAAATATATATGTCTCCACCACCAGCGCCTGTTCCTCGAAGAAGAAATCAGTCAGCAAGACACTGCTGGCAATGGGCATTCCTGAGGAGGATGCAGCAAGCAGCATCAGGATCAGCCTTTCTTATGATAATACAGCAGAGGAAGCAGAAGCTGTGCTGCAGGCAATTGAAGAAACAGCGAAAAAGTTAAGGAAGGTAATGAAATAAATGAATTATGACCGCATATTAATCCGCTATGGAGAAATTTCAACAAAAGGCCGAAACAGGGGGAAGTTTGTCGAGAAGCTGAAAAAAAGCATTAAAAAAGTTCTGCACAGCTACCCAGCCGTCAGGATCGAAGGCCAGAGGGACAGGATGTTCATCCAGCTTAACGGTGAAAATGGGGACGAGATCATCGAGAAGCTCAAAGGGGTTTTTGGCATCCAATCCTTCAGTCCTGCTGTAAAAACGGAAAAGGATATAGAAAAAATCAAGGAAGCTGCCCTGGCACTTTTAAAACGGGTATACAAGGATGGAGATACCTTCAAGGTATCGGCGCGGAGAGCGGATAAAAGCTTTCACCTTGACACCGGAGAACTGAACCATGCACTTGGCTCACATATCCTGAAGAATATGGAAGGCTTGAAAGTGGATGTGAAACAGCCTGATATCAATCTCCAGGCTGAGATAAGGCCGGAAGCCGCATATCTCTCATGCGAAAATATCCAGGGAGCCGGAGGGATGCCGGCAGGCTCAGGCGGCAAGGCGATGCTCATGCTGTCAGGCGGCATAGACAGCCCCGTCGCAGGCTATTTATCCATGAAGAGAGGGCTTGATGTAGAAGCCGTCCATTTCTACAGCCCTCCTTTCACCAGCGAAAGGTCGAAGCAAAAGGTGATTGACCTGGCAGAAAAGCTGGCGGGATATACAGGGCAGATGGTCCTTCACATTGTTCCTTTTACGGAAATCCAGCAGCTCATCCAAAAGCAGGTGCCTGAAAATTATACGATGACAACCACCAGAAGGCTGATGCTTAAAATTACGGATCTCGTCCGGGAAAAGCATGGCGGGCTCGCAGTCATTACCGGTGAAAGCCTCGGGCAGGTTGCAAGCCAGACACTGGACAGCATGTACGCTATTAATGAAGTGACAAGCACACCGGTACTGCGCCCGCTGATAACAATGGACAAGACCGATATTATTGAGATTGCACAGGAAATTGACACCCATGACATATCCATCCTGCCATATGATGACTGCTGCACCGTATTTGTCCCGGCTTCTCCAAAAACGAAGCCCAAGCTTGATAAAGCAGCATATTATGAAAGTTTTGTTGATTTTGATGCGCTTATTGCAAAAGCTGTGGAGCATATTGAAACTATTCACATCAAGCCGTATGAAGCAGGCAGTGGAAGTGAGGACGATCTTTTCTAGGGAGAATGAAAATTCGAACGGGATGATGAAAACATTACCAATTTAAATTTGTATGAAGCCATGTGATTCTACACATTCTAAACTCACAAGGAGGTGAGATCACATGGCAAGCAGCAACAACTCTAACCAGCTTCTAGTACCTGGCGTACAGCAAGCTCTTGACTCAATGAAATACGAAATCGCTACTGAATTTGGTGTTAACCTTGGCGCTGAAACAACTTCACGTGCTAACGGTTCAGTAGGAGGAGAAATCACTAAGCGTTTAGTTCAAATGGCTGAACAACAGCTTGGAGGTTTCCAACGCTAATCGAAAAATAAATAATATGGCTACAAGGGAGCAGGCTGACAGCCTGCTCCTTTACTTTTCGTTATACATTTTTAAATTTTTAAAAAATTATGTATAATAAACCATAAGGATACAATTTCAGATTAGGAGGACATATAACATGAAGCGTGAAGATCTGCTGGCGCCAGAAAAATATAATCTGGTCTCTGAAATGGAAAAGTTTGCAGAAGCTCCTGAAAGAACTGCCATCCTGTGGGAAAGCGGGGAAGGAGAAAGAAAGGAAATTACATATTCCAGACTCCTGTCCAATGCCAATAAAATTGGAAACGTTTTCTTTGGGAGCGGCCTAAGGCAGGGGGATGTAGTCCTGATCATGGTCCCGCGCCTTATAGAAGCTTACCAGACGTACATAGCGGCACTTAAAATGGGCCTGGTAGTCATTCCCTGCTCAGAGATGCTCCGCTCTAAAGATATCCAATACAGGATCAATCATGGCGATGTGAAAGCCATTGTATGCTTTTCGCCGTTTACAGAGCAATTTGCAGGTGTTACGGAAGCTGCTTCGCTGCCTAAATTTGTGATTGGAGAGCCTGTGCCGGGCTGGATTCCGCTGGATGAAAAGATGGAGGCAGCCTCTGATATCATGGAGACTGCTGGAACAAACAGGGACGACATGGCTTTCCTGTCCTATACTTCCGGTACCACGGGCAATCCTAAGGGAGTTGTACATACACATGGCTGGGCATATGCACATCTCCGTGCCGCCGGGCCCAACTGGCTTTGCATCAAGGAGGGGGATACTGTCTGGGCCACTGCCGGCCCCGGCTGGCAGAAATGGATATGGAGCCCTTTCCTCTCTGTGCTGGGTTCTGGGGGAACAGGACTGGTGTATTCAGGAAAATTCGAGCCGAAAAAATATCTTGCACTCCTTCAGGATTATAAAGTCAATGTTCTTTGCTGCACCCCGACAGAATACAGGCTGATGGCAAAGGTCGACAATCTTGCTGAATACAGCCTCCCGGATCTTCATAGTGCAGTCTCAGCCGGAGAGCCGCTTAACCGCGAAGTGATTGATGCTTTCAAAAAGCATTTTGATATTGAAGTGCGGGACGGATACGGCCAGACGGAAAACACCCTGCTGGTCGGCATAACAAAAGGGATGGAGCTTAGGCCTGGTTCGATGGGAAAGCCGATTCCCGGCAATTCTGTTGAGATCATCAATGAAGATGGAAAGGCATGCGGACCTGGGGAAGTGGGGGATATCGCCGTCCATATTGAAACCCCTGCGTTATTTAAAAATTATTATAAGGATCCTGAACGGACCGCCATGCAATTCAGGGGTGAATATTATGTGACCGGAGACAAAGCGAAAAAGGATGAAGACGGGTATTTCTGGTTTGAAGGCAGGGGAGATGATATTATCATCAGCTCCGGATATACAATCGGGCCGTTTGAGGTGGAGGATGCTCTTGTCAAACATCCGTACGTCAAGGAATGTGCCGTCGTGGCCAGCCCGGACGAAATCCGCGGAGCAGTCGTCAAAGCATTTATCGTCCTGCAGGATGGCATCGCGGAAGATAAGCCGGATCTCATTAATACCTTGCAGGAGCATGTAAAGGAGCTGACTGCCCCTTATAAATATCCCCGCAGGGTTGAGTTTCTTTCAGAGCTTCCAAAAACCACCTCAGGAAAGATCCGCAGGGTAGAGCTGAGGAAAAAAGAAATGGAGGAGGCTGCCCGCAGCTAGTATCCAGCTGGGAGATCCTCTATAAAAAAGATTTCGCTGAGCTTTTTTAAAGCTCAGTTTTTTTGTGTCCCGAAAGAAGATATAATCAGATCAGCAGGCACAGAGGATTTTTATGTGCAGAATTAGGAAGAAAAGGAGCAATAAGAAGATGCGGACACTATGGCATGGAGGACATATATATACCCTTCAGGAAGAAGGGCATAAAGCCGAAGCGGTTATGACGGAGAATGGAAAGATCCTGAGGGCAGGGCCGCTGGAAGACTTGAAAAGAAACTTCTCGGTAAAACCCTCTGAAATGAGGGACCTTGAGGGAAGGCTGATGCTGCCCGGTTTTGTGGACAGCCATATGCATTTGATTGGGCATGGGGAGAGGCTGATAAGGCTTGATCTGTCTGGTTATACCTCAAAATCGCAAGTGCTGGAGGCAGTTAAAGAGTATGCAGGGAAGTTTTCAAAAGGCAGCTGGGTCATTGGCGAGGGCTGGAACGAAAATTTATGGGACATCCCTGCCCCCATTCTGGCAAAGGAGCTTGATGAAGCAGTCCCTGGACATCCAGTCTGCCTGAAAAGGATCTGCCGGCACGCAATTGCAGTCAATTCGAAAGCATTGGTAGCAGGCGGAATTACCCCTGAAACCATTTGCCCTCCAGGGGGAGTCATTGAAAAAGATGAAGAAGGCCTTCCATCAGGCCTGCTGAAGGACCAGGCACAGGAGCTGATCTTCTCTATTCTCCCTGGTGCTTCAAAGGAGTATCTGGAGACGGCAATGCGTGCAGCCATCCAGGATGCCTACGCACTGGGCCTGACAGGGGCACATACTGAGGATCTTAATTATTATGGCGGTTTCCATGGGACCTATAGGACTTTCAAGGAGGTCATCGGTGAAGATAAACTGCCTTTCCGGGCCCACCTGCTCGTCCATCACGAGGTAATCAATGACATGAAGCTTGAGGGCGGAAATTATCTTGGCGGAGATGAGTGGATAGAATTCGGTGCAATGAAGATTTTTTCAGACGGGGCATTGGGAGGCCGGACTGCTTTGCTGAGCCATCCGTATGCGGATGATCCTTCAACCTCAGGAGTGGCTATTTTTACACAGGATCAGCTTGACGGGCTATTGAAAAAAGCCAGGGAGCTGGATATGCCGGTGGCCATACATGCCATCGGTGACAGGGCTTTTGAAATGTCACTGAACAGCATTGAAAAATACCCGCTGAAAGGAAAAGGCAGGGACCGGCTCATTCATGCACAGATACTGCGGAAAGAACTCATTTCAAGGGCAAAAAAGCTTCCTCTTATACTGGATATACAGCCAAGATTCCTGGCTTCTGACTTTCCGTGGGTCATCAGCAGGATCGGTGAAGAGCATATGGATTACTGTTATGCCTGGAAAACATTGCTTGATGAAGGCATCCCATGTGCAGGCGGATCTGATGCGCCAATCGAGCAGGCTGACCCGCTCCTCGGCATCCATTCGGCGGTTACAAGAACCAGCAGCGATGACCCCGGGAGGATTGCCTATATCAAAGAGGAGGCATTATCCATGTACGAAGCTGTTTCCTTATATACAAAAGGCAGCGCATATGCAATCTGCCATGAAGTTGACAGGGGAATGATCAAGGAAGGATATCTTGCTGATTTCACAATCCTTGACCGGAATATATTCGAAGAAGATCCGGAGGCACTCCTCCGTACACGAGTCAATGAGACAGTAATAGGAGGAAAAACCGTTTATAAGCGCGGACAGATTTAAACGAGCGAATCCTGCTAAAACGAATAGGTTGCCAGTTTTTTTCTTTTGGCTTTATAATTATTTCGATATTAGAAAGAATCGAGGCTAACCAACAATGACAGATACTGAAGTAAAACAAGGGGCCCTGTACGCAGGGCTGTCTTATTTGATATGGGGCATCCTGCCGATCTACTGGAAGCTTCTCAATCATGTGAGTGCTGATGAAATCCTGGCCAGCCGGGTTTTCTGGTCCTTCATCTTTATGCTGGCTGTACTTGTCCTGACCAGGAAATGGCCGGATTTTGTCCGGACATTGAGAGGAATACGGAACAACAAGAAGCAAATGCTCGCTCTGACAATTGCTTCCTTGCTCATAAGCTGCAACTGGTTCATATACATTTGGGCAGTCAATTCCGGCCAAATGATTGAAGCAAGCCTTGGCTACTATATCAACCCGCTGGTCAGTGTCCTTCTGGGAATAGTTGTTTTAAAAGAAAAGCTTTCCTCTGTGCAGGCAGTATCTTTCCTGCTGGCTGCAGCGGGTGTGCTTATCATGACCCTCTCTTATGGACGTTTTCCATGGATTGCGGTTGTGCTTGCTTTATCTTTTGGCCTTTACGGTTTGGCAAAGAAACTGATCAAGGTGGAATCTGCCATTGGACTGACGCTCGAAACGATGGTTGTCATGCCATTGGCACTTGGATATCTGATTTATTTATTTGCAGCCGGAAAGCAGTCCTTCCTGGCCATTTCCACAGGAACGGATCTCCTGCTGATCGGTGCAGGAGCAGCCACTGCGATCCCGCTTCTGTATTTTGCCAAAGGGGCACAGAAAATACCGCTTTCCATGCTGGGTTATCTGCAGTATATCGCCCCGACATTGACACTGCTGCTCGGCATTTTCGTATATGGTGAAGAATTCACAAAGACCCATCTGGTTGCATTCTTGTTCATTTGGCTTGCTTTGACCGTCTACTCGCTGTCCAGAACGAAATTATTTGCCAATATGAAATGGAAGCATGGAAAAGGGCTGGGGATGTAAAAAGGAAGAGGCAGCGGCCTCTTCCTTTTTCTAATTTGAACATCCCTCGGCAGGAGCGGCCAAAGAGCCTTTTTGGCTGTGGGACGAACTGTATTTTGATGTTATGGGCTGGAGAAAAAAAGAAAGTCATGTATTCCATCAGGCACCTGGGATACATAAGTGTGAAAAAAAAAGGAAGTCATGTATTCCAACCGGCTCCTGGGATACATGACTTGTTCAGACAATCTTGGCCTTTTTATAGAAAACTCCTCTTTACCTTTTCCCAGAAGGAGTTGTCCTTAAGTTTGACAGTCTTGATTTGTTTGCCGCTCAGTTTGGCTTCAATTTTTTCGACATGCTGGATGCTTAGTGCTTCGTTGTCCATTCCCATTGTCGGATGGTCATTGCCGTCCTGGATGACTCTGAGGGTCAGGCTGCGGCCGCTGCTCAGGATGAATGAAGAACCCAGTGTCCTGTAGCGGTTATTGTTCAGGGATGCCAGTTCGCTGACCTGGAGGCAAGGGAGCATAGGGTCAACGATGGCGCCATTGACCGATTTATTATAGGCTGTACTGCCTGTCGGAGTTGCGACAATCATCCCGTCGCCCCTGAAGGTTTCGAAATGGAGATTATCGATAAATACATCCATAACAAATGTTTTGATGATCGCAGACCGGATGCTGAATTCATTCAGGCAATAGAAGGAGGATTCATCATCCACCTTTATCTCCATCGTCGGGTATCTTCTGACTTCAATCTGCTCATTGGCCATCGCTTCAACCATCTTGGATGTGTCATCAATATGGAAATCGCAGTACATGCTTAATGTGCCGGTCGTAGAGATGCCCGCGTACAGGCAGTCCTCGCGGAAGCCGGTCTTGCGGACCGCCTGAAGAAATGTCCCGTCACCGCCAATGCTCACAATGATATTAGCCTGTTTAAAGTCATTGACTATGGTAAAGCCGTATTTTTCGGCAAGCTCATAAAGATGGCCTGCTTTTTCCATCATTTCAGAATCTTTCTTATGGTAAAAATATAAGTTTCGGCGCGTCACTTTCATTCCTCCCATTCAAAATGATAATATTTGCGTATGATTGGTATTTTGCGGCAATAACGTTTATTGTCATCAGTGTACATGTTTTTGAAACATTTTAAAAGTTATTGCGTATTAACACTTGGAAAAGGAAAAAAAGGAGGAGAAGATATGAATGGGAAAAGATGGGCGGCTCTTGGAATAGCCGCTGCACTGCTGTTTTTCTCCATTATTACTAGTGTGCTGTCGACTTTCGCATTTAGAAATGCCGAAAGCACATTTGCGGATATGTTTCCAGTTGATGAAGCATTTTCTGAAGAAATCATTGAACCGGGCAGCAGTTCAAAGAAAATTGCCGTCCTGAATGTAGATGGGACCATCCAGGATGCAGGAGATGCCAGCTCACTGTTTGCCAGTCCCGGCTATAACCACAAATCTTTCATGAAAAAGCTGGACCATGTTAAAGAGGATGATAGTGTGAAAGCGGTCATTCTTCGCGTGAATTCCCCGGGTGGCGGTGTAGTGGAAAGCTCGGAGATCCATGATAAGATCGTGGAAATCCAGAAGGAAGCGAAAAAGCCTGTGTACATATCAATGGGGTCCATGGCTGCTTCCGGCGGCTATTATATT